>JBGASX010000028.1:0-53379 GCA_044229445.1 Gemmatimonadales bacterium
CAGCTCGGCTGGCCAACATCGATCGGACGACGCTGTATCGGCTGATGGACAAGCACAACTTCCAGCGCGACGAACTGACGGGGCCGGCGGAGTGACAAATCCGGTCGGCGCGGTTTCCGGCGCGCCTGTGGCACGCTCCGACGTTCCAGCCTCGCTCTTTGCCGCCCTCGATCGCGCCACCGCCGAGGCCGAAGCGGGCTGGCAGCAGGTCGCCGAAGACAGCCCATCCCAGGACGAAGTCCGTGGGCAGCTCGTGCTGCTGCGCCGGGCCATCGAGCAGGTGGCGCGGGGAGAATCTGCGCCGGTCGATGGTCTGCCGCGGACGGTGCTCGCCCGCCGTCTCGTGGAGCTGCTGCGCCGCGCCTTCGTGGACGCGGCAGAATCGGTGTCGCCGCTGCCCGATGGACAGGCACTCCTCACCATCTTCTGCGCCATTGAAAAGGTGAATCGCGCCCTTGAGCCGGACTGGGCGCAGCACTTCGCGGACCGGCTCTCCGGGCCGGATGGCATGGAACTCGTCGTGGAAGTCGCTCACGACCTCCGCTCCCCCCTGACCTCGATCCTCTTCCTCGCCGAAACGCTGCAGCGGGGCCGGAGTGGCGCGATCAACAGCGTGCAGGAGCGCCAGCTTGGCCTGATCTACTCCGCCGCCTTCGGCCTCTCCTCGCTCGCGAGCGACGTCATCGAACTCGCCCGCGGCGGCGACCGGCTGGTGGACCTCGATCCCCTGCCATTCTCCGTCGCCGACATCTTCGAATCGGTGCGGGACATTGTGCAGCCGATCGCGGAAGAGAAGGGTCTGCAGGTGCGACTGCACATGCCGAGCGAGGATTTCCGCGTGGGGCACCCGGTCGCGCTCTCGCGCGTCCTTCTCAACCTGACCACCAACGCACTCAAGTTCACCTCGGAAGGCTACGTCGAGGTTCGCGGCGAGCCCCGGGACGGAACGCGGATCGAGTTCTCCGTCCGGGACACCGGCCGCGGGATTCCCCCCCATGCGATGCTGACGCTGTTCGAACCCTTTCGCCGGCGCCAGAAGCAGGGCGAGTACGCGTTCTCCGGTGCGGGACTCGGACTCTCCATCTGCCGCAAACTGGTCGAGGCGATGCACGCGACACTCAAAGTGGAAACCACCGCCGAATCCGGCACCCGCTTCTTCTTCGAAATCGACCTTCCGCTCGCTTCCGACCGGCTATGACGAGCCTGCTCCACGTGGTCGGGGCTCGCCCCAACTTCATGAAGGTGGCCCCGGTGCTGCGCGCGGGTGCCGCCATCCCCGGGATGCGTCAGTATCTCGTCCACACCGGACAGCACTACGACGCTGCGATGAGCGACCGGTTCTTCACCGACCTGGGTCTCCCAGCCCCGGATGTCAATCTCGGGGTCGGCTCCGGCACGCACGCGGTACAGACGGCCAGGATCATGTCGGAGTTCGAGCCGGTGCTCGATCGCCTCGCGCCTGACTGGGTGGTCGTCTACGGTGATGTGAACTCGACGATGGCCTGTACCCTGGTGGCGTCGAAGAAGGCCGTGCGTGTGGCGCATGTCGAGGCTGGCCTGCGAAGCCGCGACCGGGGCATGCCGGAGGAGATCAACCGGCTGGTGACCGATGTGCTCGCCGATCTGCTCCTCACCCCCAGTCGGGATGCGAACGAGAATCTCGCGGCCGAAGGGGTGCCCGCCGAGCGGGTCCATCTGGTCGGCAATGTCATGGTCGACACGCTCCTCCACCTGCGCGAGCGGGCCCGCGAGCTCAAGACGCCCGAGACGCACGGCGTGGCCGGGAAGGCCTACGCCTTCTGCACCTTCCACCGTCCCTCGAACGTCGATCATGCCGACACGCTCGGTGCGATCCTCGGCGCGCTGGACGATCTGGCGAAGCGGATGCCGGTGATCTTTCCAATCCACCCCCGGACCCGCCAGCGCATCGGCGAATTCGGGCTGGGGCACCTCGCCGAGCGGGTCACGCTGCTCGATCCGCTCAGCTACCTGGATACCATCTCGCTGGTGGATCGCTCCACCCTCGTGCTCACCGACTCCGGCGGACTCCAGGAGGAGACGACCGTGCTCGGCATCCCCTGTCTCACCGCCCGGCCGAATACCGAGCGGCCGGTCACCATCACCGAGGGCACCAACCGTCTCGTGCCCTCCGAACGGGCCGGCATCAACGCGGCCGTCGAGGAGGTTCTCCGTCTGAAGTCCAATGGCGGATTCCATCCCGGCCGGCCGGAAGGCTGGGATGGCCGAGCCAGCGAGAGGATCGTGGCACTGCTTGACCGGAGCTGAGCCCTACCCGCAAGTCCTGCCCCCACTTACTTTTCTGTCGCGCGTGGCCAGTCGCCGCGCTTCCCGCCAGCCTCCCCACGCCCCGACCCGGTGGTCGAGGGGATTCCAACTCCCGCGGATGCCCGGACTAGTTCCGGGCAGTGCGGGATGAGGAAGGGAAGCCCGGTCTGGGACCACGCGCTCCTCGCGCGGAGGGCCGATTCGCCCCCGCCTCATTGCAGCGTAGTGTCCGGCCCGACTGGACCACGTCGCGCGCGACTTCCCGGCACCGGGTCCGGGCAGGTTGGCGAGACGATCCTCGGACCGTACGCGGAGAAAATTACTGATTGTGACCTCGCCCCACCTTCGTCATCTGCGTTCGGGTGAACCCCCGGCGCACGCCCCGAATGCCGCCCTGCTGATCGACTTCGACAACGTCACGCTGGGCATCCGTTCCGATCTCACCAAAGAACTGAAGCACCTGCTCAACAGCGACATCATCAAGGGGAAGGTTGCCGTCTCGCGTGCCTACGCGGACTGGCGGCGCTACCACCAGTACATCGTGCCGCTGTCCGAGTCGTCGATCGACCTGATTTTCGCGCCGGCCTTCGGCACGAACAAGAAGAACGCGACCGACATCCGCCTCGCCATCGATGCGATGGAGCTGGTGTTCACCCGTCCGGAGATCGGGACGTTCATCCTCCTCTCGGGGGACAGCGACTTCTCGATGCTGGTGATCAAGCTGAAGGAGTACGGCAAGTACGTGATCGGCGTCGGCATCCGGGAGTCGGCCAGCGACCTGCTGATCCAGAATTGCGACGAGTACTTCTCCTACTCGGATCTGGCAGGGCTCACGAAGGAGAGCGAGCCGGCCTCGGCCCAGAAGGACCCCTGGCAGCTCATCGGCGAAGCGGTCGCGCTCATGACCCGCGAGGGCGACGTGATGCGCTCGGATCGACTGAAGCAGGTGATGCAGCAGATCGACCCGAACTTCGACGAGAAGAACGCCGGCTTCAGCCGGTTCAGCAAGTTCGTCCTCGAGGCGAGCCACAAGGGTCTCATCCGGCTGACCAAGCTCGACAACGGTCAGTACGAAGTCGGACCCGCCGGGAGCGCGGCCTCCTCGCCCCGCTCCGAGCCCGCACGTGTGGAGGAACCCGCCGCGCGCGAGGGCCGTGACGGCCGCGGTCGCCGGGGCCGTGGACGGGGTCGGGGCCGCGGGCCGCGGGAAGGCCGGGAGGCCGAGTCCGCACCGGTGGTGGAAATGCCCGTCGTCGAGGCCGCTCCAGCCGAAGCGCCCAAGGCACCGGGCCGTCACGCGCCGCAGCATCGCCGGTCGGAAGGGCTCACCCTTGCACGTGCCTTTGACCTCATGCGGAGCGCCCTGGCGGAACTCCCGAGTCCGGCCGGACACGAGGCGCTCCGGAACAGGATGGCGGCGCTGTTCGGCCGCCAGGATGCGATGCTTGATGCCGAGCGCTTCCCACGCCTGTTGCGCCAGGCCCATGATGCCGAAATCGCGGACGTCCGCAAAGTCGGTGATGACGAGTTCGAGGTCGTGGCTCGCGGAGTCGAGCCTGCGGCGCCGCAACTCAGCCTCGCGATGCCAGGGGCGGCAGACCGCGCGGTCGAAGTGGATGCCGGAGGCACTCCCGTCAGTGCGAGCGATGCGTCCGCTGCCCGGGGTGGAATCCGGTTCCGTCGTGGATCACGGTCTGCCGCAGCACCGCCGGCGATCGCCATGGTCGGCGTCGTGAGTCTGGATGAGCCGGCGCCAGAGGCGCCGAAGAAGAGCAAGCCCTCCCGGAAGAAGCCCGGCGCGGCCGAGGCCGAGCCCGCCGCGGAGGCACCGGCCAAGAAGAAAGCGGCCCCACGGCCGCGGGCCAAGAAGAAGGCCGAGTAATGAGTGGAAGACGACGGGCAGCCACGCTGCCCGTTGCCTTTTTCAGGCAGGACGCCGAAACGGTCGCCCGCGGGCTGCTGGGGGCGGTCGTCGTCTCGGAGGTTCGAGGGTGCGTGACCGCCGGCCGGATTGTCGAGGTTGAGGCCTACCTGGGCGCCGAGGACCCCGCATCACATGCGTGGCGCCTCCGCCGCCATCCCGGGAACGAGGCGTTGTACGGTCCGGCGGGCAACTGGTACGTCTACCGCTCCTACGGGATGCACTGGTGTACCAACCTGGTGACCGGTCCGCCCGGCCGGGGTGCCGCGGTACTGCTCCGGGCGCTCGAGCCGCTTGAGGGACTGGAAGCCATGCGTCGCCGTCGTGGAATGACCGAGCCGCGAGTGCTCTGCGCGGGACCCGGTCGTCTCTGTCAGGCGCTCGGGATCACTCGGGCGCTGGATGGAACGCCGATGCGCCGGTCCGTGGTGCGGGTGGAGCGGGGGAAGGAGTTGACCGGAGAGGACGTCGTGGCGACGCCGCGAATCGGGATCAGTCGCGCGGCGGACTGGCCGCTCCGGCTGATGCTGCGCGGCTCTCCCTGGGTCTCCCGGGGGACGGGGCTGAAATGAGAACCGGGGCGGATCTTGAGTGATCCGCCCCGGTTTCGCTGGTGCTCCCAGGTCTGCCGAACGCTCAGCTGCCGCCCTGGCCGTTCACGCCCTCGCGGGCATTGCCGAGGCTGAACCGGATTCCACCCGTGAAGGTGTGCGTCGCGCCCGTCAGCAGCTTCCCTGACGGCGGCGACGAGGTGATCTGGTATTGGCCGAAGAGGACGAAGCGATTGACGCGGAACTGCACGCCGCCGACCGCCGACCCGAAGCCGTAGCCGCCAAGACGGTGTGCCGTAGCGACGGCGTTCTGCTGCTCGGCCGCCGTGGCGAAGGGGCCGGCAGGATTCTCGGTGCGGGTGTGGATGTACCCCAATCCGAGACCGATGTACGGTTGCGCCGCTGACTTGAAGGGAAAAGCCAGAATCGTCGCCGAGTACTTCCGCAGGTCGGTGAAGGTGACCGCGCGAGACCCACCGAGCACCGACGCATCCGCGTAGGAGCTGTTCTGGTTCTTGCCGAATGCCTGTTCAACCGAGAGGAGGAGTCCCGTCCTCTTGGCTGTCACCAGGAAATGGCCGCCGCCGGTGAAGATCGCACCCTTGGTCTGGGTGGGAGTCTCGAAGATGGTGGCTCCGACCTGGGCCCCCAGGTACCACTTGAACGTCTCGAATCCCGTCGTCTGGGCCGAGAGGGAGGTAGCCTGAGCCAGGCAAGCCAGACCGAGCACCGAGGCGGTGCGGCCGAGCATGCGCATCGCGATGCCTCCAGAGAGAGTGCGTTGAGCCGCTATGGGCTTTTCCAGCTTTTGCTTGTAGCGTTGAGCTACCAAACTACTTGAAGTCGGTCGATCCCACAAGAAGGGAGGTTGCCGAACATAAGCCGAAAGAGTGACACCCCTCACACGATCCCGAGGTGCTGGCCCACCTTCCTGATCGCCGCGAGGGCCTGATCGAGGTCGTCCCTGGTATGGGCCGCGGAAATCTGGCAGCGAATGCGGGCCTGGCCCTGGGGGACGACCGGAAAGCCGAAGCCGGTAACGAACACTCCCTCCGCCAGCAGCAGCCGACTCATCTCGATCGCCTTTGCCGTCTCCCCGAGAATGACCGGGATGATCGGTGTCTCGCCGGGCAGCGGCTTGAACCCATGCTCCAGCAACCGTTCGCGGAAGTAGGTGGCGTTCTGGCGAAGCGTGCTCACTCGCTCGGGGTGCCGCTCGAGATACTCGATGCTCGCGAGTGCGCTGGCGGCGACGGTGGGTGGAAGCGCGTTCGAGAAGAGTTGCGGCCGGGCGCGCTGCGTGAGATAGTCGCAGGCCGATACTGTGCTCGCGACGAACCCTCCGGCCGCTCCACCCAGCGCCTTGCCCAGAGTGGACGTGATGATGTCGACCTCGCCGATCATGCCGAAGTGCTCGGCGGTGCCGCGGCCAGTCCGTCCAAGCACACCCGTCGAGTGCGAGTCATCCACCACCAGCACGGCATCGTGTTTCCGGCACAGTTCGGCGATGTCCGGGAGCTTGGCGATGGCACCTTCCATGGAGAAGACACCGTCGGTGACGACCATCCGCACGCGCCGGTCCCTGGCTGCCTTGAGCTTCTCTTCCAGGTCCGCGAGATCCGCGTGACGATAGACCCCGGTCTGGCATTTGGTGATCGCCTTCGCGAGCCGAATGCCGTCGATGATCGAGGCATGATTCAGCTGATCGCTGATGACGATGTCGTCCTCGCCGAGCAGGGTCCCCGGTACGGCCTCGTTGGCGTTCCAGCAGCTCACGAAGCTCAGGCTGGCGGGGGTGCCGACGAGTCGGGCACAGGCCTCCTCAAGGGCGCGATGCACCGTGAAGGTCCCGCAGATGAACCGGACCGACGCCGTCCCCGCGCCGTAGCGATCGAGCGCCGCCTTGCCGGCATCGATGACTTCGGGAGCGTTGCAGAGACCGAGGTAATTGTTGGAGGAGAGCACGATGACGTCGCCGTGGCCCTCCATGCGGACCCGGGGGGCCTGGGCGCTGTCGAGATAGAGGAGATGCTTGTAGGTCCCGTCCCGGCGGAATCCATCCAGGTCCGCCGTCAGGCGTCGCTCGAGTGCGTCCATCATGCGCCAATCTCCAGAATGACCTTGCCGGCCTGACCGTCCTTGATGACCTGCACCGCCTCCGCGATCTGCTCCAGCTTGAATCGGTGCGTCACCACCGGGCGGGGGTCGAACTGGCCCGCGCGCAGCAGCCGGAACATCTGCTGCCAGGTGTCGTACATGCGCCGCCCGGTGACACCGTAGAGCGTCAGTCCCTTGAAAATGACATCGCGGGCGAAGTTCACTTCGGTGGTCTTCGCCGGCGTGCCGAGGAAGTTGACCCGGCCACCGAGGCGGGCCGCGCTGAAGGCGGTCTGGTGGCCCGCTGGATGGCCGCTCATCTCGCAAACCAGGTCCACGCCGTCGCCTCCGGTGAGATCGCGGCAGCGCGCCACGACGTCGTCCTCGGCCGGGTTGAGCGTGACGTGCGCTCCCATGCGGCGGGCGATCTCCAGGCGCTTCGGATTGAGATCGCTCGCGATCACCAGGGAGGCGCCCGCCGCGCGCGCGACGCCGACCGCAAAGCAGCCGATCGGTCCGCAGCCCAGCACCAGTACCGCGCTCCCCGGCACGTTGCCGCCTTCGAGGACGGTGTGGACCGCGTTGCCGGTCGGGTCCATGATCGCCCCGATTTCCGTCGGGATCCCATCGAGCTTCATCACGTTCGAGGCCGGCATCGCGATGTACTCGGCGAAGGCGCCATCGCGGTCGACGCCGATGATTCTGGTGCGCCGGCAGACATGCGCATCCCCGGTCCGGCAGGGGAGGCAGTGACCGCAGACGATGTGCCCCTCGGCGGTCACCAGGTCGCCGACGCCGAGCAGTCCCTCGGCCCGGGCCTCGGCGCCCATCTCCACGATCTCGCCAGCGAATTCGTGGCCGATCACCACCGGTGGCTTGAGCCTCGCGCTGGCCCAGGCATCCCACTCCCAGATGTGCAGGTCTGTACCGCACACGCCGGCATGGTGGACCCGGATGAGCACGTCGCTCGGACCGCAGGGCGGGATGGGGACATCCCGGACTTCCATGCCGGGGCCGGGAGCGACTTTGACGAGAGCGCGCATGTGGTTGGGAACGGGGAAATCAGGGATCCGGACAGGGGTGACACAGGGCGAGAATAACCTAACCCGTCCGGCACCGGTCCTCTATCCCCTTGCCGGAGTGCATGAACATGCACCAGGGTGGGGCGGATGCCAGGTCCCGCAAATGTTCGAGGCGCATGCCTGCCTGGGTTCGGCGGACATGCGCCCCTGGGACCACGGTCACCCCCGCCGCTAGTGCGCCGCTGGTGGCGTGACGGCGGGTGGGGTCAGTTCACGGCGATAGGCGGCGATCGCCTCGAGGACGAAGGGACTGAGTCCTTCCCCGGCCGTGGGGCCATCGAGATGGGCCAGGAGAGCTCGACGCATGCGCGGCTCCCAGCTTCGCCGGATATGCATCGCGGTCCCCTTGAGGGCCTCCGCGTGGTCCGGGAAGGAGCGGTGGAAGTCGCCAATCTGGTTGGCCATCTCGACGAGATGATGGATATCCATCGGTCGACCTACTGGTGCTTGCCGAGCAGCGCGAGCTGCTCTTCGGTGAACCGGCGGAATCGGCTCTGCCACTCGGAAGTGTGGAAGACGGGCGAGACCTGCACGGCTGTGACCTTGTACTCGGGGCAGTTCGTCGCCCAGTCGGAGTTCTCGGTGGTGATCACGTTCGCCCCCGACTCCGGATGGTGGAACGTGGTATAGACCACGCCTGGCTGCACCCGTTCGGTGATGAGCGCGCGCAGCGTGGTCTCACCCGCGCGGCTCACGATCCCCACCCACTCCCCGTCCTTGATCCCGCGATCCTCCGCGTCATGCGGATGGATCTCGAGCCGGTCCTCCTCGTGCCAGTCCACGTTGGCCGTCCGGCGGGTCTGGGCACCGACGTTGTACTGCGACAGAATGCGTCCCGTGGTGAGGATGAGGGGGTACTTCGCATTCACCCGCTCCGTCGTCGCCACGTATTCGGTCACGAAGAACTTCCCCTTGCCGCGAACGAAGTGGCCGCCCACGTGCATGGTCGGTGTCCCGGTCGGGGCTTCCTCATTGCAGGGCCACTGGATGCTGCCAAGCTCATCGAGTCGCGCGTAGCTCACGCCGGTGAACGTCGGCATCAGCCGGGCGATCTCATCCATGATTTCCGACGCGTGGGTGTAGTGCATCGGATACCCGAGCGCGTTGGAGAGCTTCACGGTCACCTCCCAGTCCTCCAGTCCACCGAGAGGCGGCATCACTTTGCGGACGCGGGAAATGCGGCGCTCGGCGTTGGTGAAGGTGCCGTTCTTCTCGAGGAAGGAGGAGCCGGGCAGGAAGACGTGAGCGAACTTCGCAGTTTCGTTCAGGAAGAGATCCTGCACCACGATGCACTCCATCGCCTCGAGCGCGGCGGTGACGTGCTGGGTGTTGGGATCCGACTGCGCGATGTCTTCTCCCTCGCAGTAGAGGCCCTTGAAGCTTCCTTCGAGCGCCGCCTCGAACATGTTGGGGATCCGGAGGCCCGGCTCCGGCTCGAGATGCACGCCCCAGACGTCCTCGAACTCCTTGCGGACCTCGTCGTCGAGCACGTGACGATAGCCCGGCAGCTCGTGCGGGAAGGAGCCCATGTCACAGGAGCCCTGCACGTTGTTCTGCCCGCGCAGCGGATTCACGCCCACACCTTCACGGCCGATGTTGCCCGTGGCCATCGCGAGGTTGGCAATGCCGAGCACGGTCGTGGAGCCCTGACTGTGCTCGGTGACGCCGAGGCCGTAGTAGATCGCGGCATTCCCGCCGGTCGCGTAGAGGCGGGCCGCGCCGCGCAATACGTCCGCGGGGACGCCGGTGACCAGCTCCATCGCCTCGGGTGAATGATCCGCCTGGGCCACGAAGGCCTTCCACTGCTCGTAGCTGTCGACCTCGGTGAATTCCCGCGCGAAGGCGTCGTTGGCGAGCCCCTCGGTGACGATCACATGGGCCAGGGAGTTCACCAGCGCCACGTTGGTGCCGGGTCGCAGCTTCAGGTGGTAGTCGGCCTTGATGTGAGGCGACTCGACCAGGTCGATCTTGCGCGGGTCGGCGACGATGAGCCGAGCGCCCTCGCGCAGCCGCCGCTTCATGGCGGAGGCGAAGACGGGATGCCCGTCGGTGGGGTTGGCGCCGATGACGAAAATGACGTCGCAGTGCTGCACGGAGTCGAAGTTCTGGGTCCCGGCCGATTCGCCCAGCGTCTGCTTGAGCCCGTAGCCGGTGGGCGAGTGACAGACCCGGGCACAGGTGTCGATGTTGTTATTGCCGAAGGCGGCCCGCACCAGCTTCTGCACGAGGTAGGTCTCCTCGTTGCTGCAGCGGGAGGAATTGATGGCGCCGACGGCTTCCCGCCCGTAGCGGGCCTGGATGCGCTTGAACTCCGAGGCGGCGTAGTTGATCGCCTCGTCCCAGGAGACTTCCTGCCAGGGATCGGTGATCTTCTTGCGGATCATCGGCTTGGTGATCCGGTCCTTGTGCGTCGCGTAGCCCCAGGCGAAGCGCCCCTTCACGCAGGAGTGGCCGTGGTTGGCCTGGCCGTTCTTGTACGGCGTCATCCGCACGACCTCCGACCCCTTCATCTCCGCTTCGAAGGCGCAGCCCACGCCACAGTACGCGCAGGTCGTGATGATGCTGTGGTCCGGCACGCCTGCCTCGATCACGCTGTTCTCGATCAGCGTCGCCGTGGGGCAGGCCTGGACGCAGGCGCCACAGGAGACGCATTCCGACTCCATGAACGACTCCATCTGGCCCGGAGAGACCTTGGAATCGAAGCCGCGCCCGTCGATCGTGAGTGCGAAGGTGCCCTGGACCTCCTCGCACGCCCGGACGCAGCGGGAGCAGACGATGCACTTGCTCGGATCGAAGGTGAAATAGGGGTTGGAGTGGTCCTTCACCGCCTTGAGGTGATTTTCGCCTTCGTAGCCGTAGCGTACTTCGCGCAGGCCGACGGCGCCGGCCATGTCCTGCAACTCGCAGTCGCCGTTGGTGGCGCAGGTGAGGCAGTCGAGCGGGTGGTCGGAGATGTACAGCTCCATCACGCCGCGGCGCAGGTCCGCCAGCTTGCTGTTCTGGGTGATCACTTTCATGCCCGCCTCGGCCGGCGTGGTGCAGGAGGCGGGGAAACCCTTGCGGCCTTCGACCTGGACGAGGCAGAGACGGCAGGAGCCGAACGGTTCGAGGCTGTCCGTCGCGCAGAGCTTGGGGATGCCGATACCGGCGGTGATCGCCGCGCGCATCAGGGAGGTTCCCTCGGGCACCGACACGGCGACGCCGTCGATGCTGAGGGTGACCAGCTTCTCGGAGGCTGAGGGCGGGGTGCCGTAGTCGAGATCGGCGATGGCGGTCATGGACGGGCTCCGGGGGTCAGCGGCCGGCCGACGCAATGGCGTCGGCAGGCAGGCCAAAATCTTCGGGGAAGTGGTTGAGGGCGCTCAGGACCGGGTAGGGAGTCATGCCACCAAGGGCGCAGAGCGAACCGTTCAGCATGGTGTCACAGAGATCGCGAATGAGATCGACCCCGGCCTCGCGATCGCGGCCGGCAATGATCCGGTCGATCACCTCGACGCCACGGGTGGAGCCGATGCGGCACGGGGTGCACTTGCCGCACGATTCGATGGCGCAGAATTCCATGGCGTAGCGCGCCATCCGGGCGAGGTCGACCGTGTCGTCGAAGGCGACGATACCGCCGTGCCCGAGCATCGCACTGATCGCCACGAAGGCCTCGTAGTCGATCGGCGTGTCGAACTGCGATTCGGGTAGATAGGCGCCAAGGGGGCCGCCAACCTGGACCGCGCGAATCGGGCGGCCGCTCCGGCTGCCGCCGCCGAAATCGTAGAGGAGTTCGCGCAGCGTCACGCCGAAGGCCTTCTCCACCAGGCCGCCGTGCCTGATGTTGCCGGCGAGCTGGATGGGCAGCGTCCCCCGGGAGCGGCCGAGACCGTAGTCGCGATAGTAGTCGCCGCCCTTGTCGAGGATGATCGGTACGGAGGCGAGCGAGATGACGTTGTTGATGACCGTCGGCTTGCCGAACAGCCCTTCGATCGCCGGGAGCGGTGGCTTGAAGCGCACCATCCCGCGCTTCCCTTCGAGGCTCTCGAGCAGCGCGGTCTCTTCGCCGCAGATGTAGGCGCCCGCACCGAGCCGGGCTTCGAGGTCGAATCGCTTGCCGCTGCCCAGGATGTTCGCGCCGAGGTAGCCGGCCGCGTAGGCGGCGGCGATCGCCTCGTTCAGCGCCTGGAAGGCGTGGGGGTATTCCGAGCGGACGTAGATGTAGCCCATCGTCGCGCCGACGGCGACGCCGGCGATGGTCATCCCCTCCACCAGGACGAGGGGATCGCCCTCCATGATCATCCGGTCCGAGAAGGTGCCGGAGTCGCCCTCGTCCGCATTGCAGACGACGTACTTCTGTCCGGCCGTGGTTCCCAGCACGGTCTTCCACTTGATGCCGGTCGGGAAGGCCGCGCCGCCGCGACCCCGCAGGCCGGACTGTGTGACGACATCGACGATCCCGGCCCCGGTCATCGCGAGCGCGTTCCGCAGCCCGCGGTAGCCATCGTGCGCGACGTAGTCCTCCACCGACACCGGATCGGTGATGCCGACCCGCGCGAAGGTGAGCCGTTCCTGCTTCTTGAGCCAGGCCATCTCCTCGGTGAGCCCCAGCGCCAGCGCATGCGGCTTCCCCTGCAGGAATCCGGCGTCGAAGAGGCCGGGCACATCGGCCGGCGTGACCGGCCCGTAGGCCACGCGACCGGCCGGTGTCGCGACCTCGACCATCGGCTCCAGCCAGTAGAGTCCGCGCGAGCCGTTGCGCACGAGAGTGACCGCCACGCCGCGCATCGCCGCCTCGGCCGCGATGGTGCGGGCGACCGCCTCGGCCCCGACCGAAAGCGCGCTCGAGTCGCGCGGGACGAAGACCCGGATACTCATGCTTCCTCCCGGATCGTGCGGACGAGGGCGTCGAACTGCTCCGGTGTCACCCGTCCATGAATCGCGTGACCATCCAGCAGCGCCGGCGACAGGGCGCAGTTCCCGAGGCAGTAGACCGGTTCCAGGGTGATCTTCCCGTCGGCGGTGGTCTCGTGAAATCCGATTCCGAGCTGCTGCTTGGCATGCGCGATCAGGGTTTCGGCGCCGACCGCCTGGCAGGACTCGGCCCGGCAGATCTGGATCGTGTGGCGACCCGGCGGGGTCTCGCGGAAGTGATGGTAGAAGGACACGACGCCGTGCACCTCGGCCCTCGAAAGGTTGAGGGCCTGCGCGATCGTCGGCACGGCGTCGGGCGGCACGTAGCCGAGGGCGTCCTGGATCCCGTGCAGGATCGGGAGCAGCGCACCCGGCCGGTCCTGATGCTCGGACAGCACGCTCGCGACGGTATCGGTCCAGGCGGTGCGGGTTTCCATGGTCTCGTCAGGCGGTATGAGAGTAGGCGACCGGCGAGGCGAGGCGCGGCAGGCGCTCGACGATGAACTCCGCGACCGTCGCGGGGTCGTTGAGGTCGAGCACCGGCACCATCACCGGGCCGGGAAGCGGACCATCCGTGGCCAGCGCAATGAGATCCGGATCGTGTGGCCAGCACTTCGGCGGCTCACCGCGTTCGGCGCGATAGATCTCGATCTTCGGGTACGCCTCGGTCGAGAAGCCTTCCGCAAGCACCAGGTCCACCTGGCCCCGATCGAAACGGCCGAGCAGTTCGGCGAAGGGTGGCTCGGCCAATTCGCGACCGGTCTCCTCGACCATGAGCACCCAGCGATCGCGCGAGGCCACGAGCACCTGAACGGCCCCCGCCTCACGAACCCGGTAGCTGTCTTTCCCCGGGCGGTCGATGTCGAAGCCGTGATGCGCGTGCTTGAGCACCGCGACCCGAAGGCCCCGCTCCGCGAGCAGCGGAATGAGGGCCGAGATCAGGGTGGTCTTGCCACTCCCGCTCCATCCCACGAAGCCGATGACGGGCAGGGGCAGCGGGGTCGTACGGGCTCGCTCGCTCATCGCACCACGTTCGCTCGGGATTCTGCGCCGGCGGCTGGATCCAGCGAGCCGGTCACCCGACCGATTGTCCGGCTATCGGCCGATGCTGCAATCTCTTGAGAGCACCACGTTCCACGCAAATCGACCCGTCCGATGGGACGATTGGCCACCCCGATTGGGGGAATCGATCAGCGGGTCGGGGCGGGTGAAGCCCGGTCGGAAAGCTGGGAGGCGAGATCGAGTTCGGCGGCCAGCCGACTCAGCTCCCGGGCCGAAGGGGTGAGCGGCTCACGGTCCGGGACGACCAGGCCGATCAGGTGCCCTTCCGCCGGGCCGTCCATCGGGATCGCCTCGAGGCCCTTGGGGACGCCAAAGAGGTGCAGAAACGTCTGCGGCAGGACACTGGAACAGCCCCCGCCGGCCAGATGGCCCCAGAGGGCGAGCACGGAGTTGCTCTCGATCTCCGGCCGCACCTGCGCCCCCGCCTCCTGGAAATACCCGTTGACGATGCGACGGTTTTGCATGTCGGGGGTCAGGAGGATCAGCGGGAGGCTGGCGACCTCCTTCCAGCCAACGGACTTTCGTCCGGTGAAGGGGCCGCCGAGCTGCGTAAAGAGGTAGTAGCGCTCGCGGTACAGGGGGACCGTGGCGACGTGCGCGAGCGGTTCGTTGTCGAGATAGGTGATGCCGGCGTCGAGGCTGAAGCCATCGAGGCCGCGCTGAATCTCGGCCGAGGTGTGGGTCAGCACCGTGACGTTGACCTGCGGGTGCCGGGCGATGAAGGGAGCGGTGAGCAGCGACGCCATCGGAAGCGCGACCGGAATGACGCCGATGCGCAGCCGCCCCACGAGTCCCGCGCGCAGTTCGCTCGCCTCCTGCTCAAGGCTTTCGCAGTCGGCGAGGATCCGCGTCGCCCACATCAGCACCCGCTCCCCGTCCGGCGTGAGGCCCTCGAAGCGGTGCCCGCGCTGCACGATCAGGAGTCCGAGTTCCTCTTCCAGCTGCTTGATGCCCGCCGACAGGGTCGGCTGCGTCACATGGCACGAGGCGGCCGCCCGGGCGAAGTGACGTTCCTGGGCGAGCGCGAAGAGGTACTGGAGGTTTCTGAGGATCATGTCCCTGCATCGGCGGAGGGTGGACTGGCAGGGAAGCATAACCGGCGACTGGCGCGGCGTCAGGGTTGGACGGGGACGGCGCCCAGCACTCTTCACGATTCCTTCCCATCCGCTTCATTGGGTTGTCTATATAGTCATAGACAACCTCGATTGGAGCCAGTCATGGCCGAACCCACCACCCCTGTCCGCACTCCTTCGGTCTGTCCCCACTGCGGTGTGGGCTGCGCCGTGCTGCTCGAAACCGTTGGCGGCAAGCTGGTGCGCACCATTCCCGCCCCCTCCGGCAATGGTGGCGGGAGCGGTCAGATCTGCGTGAAGGGTCGCTCCGGGATGGCCTTCATTCACCACGAGGACCGGCTCACCACTCCGCTGATTCGCAAGGAATGGCAATGGGCGTCGGCCGAGGGGCGGTGGGAGTGGAGTGGGCCCGCGCGCGGCGTCACGCTCGATCCCGAGGCCGCCCCTGAGGAATGGCAGCTCCCCTTCCGCCCCGCGACCTGGGAGGAGGCGCTCAGTCTCGCGGCCCAGGAGCTCGCTCGCATTCGCGACACCTTCGGCGGCGAGGCGCTCGCCGGGCTCGGTTCCGCCAAGTGCACCAACGAAGAGACCTATGCGCAGGTCCGCCTGCTGCGCGGCGCGCTGGGCAGCGGCAACGTGGACAACTGCGCGCGCCTCTGCCATGCCGGCTCCGTCGCTGCGATCCGGCGTCAGCTCGGCACTGCCGCGGCCTCCGGGTCCTACGGGGATCTCGAGGCAGCAAACGTGATCCTGGTCGCAGGGGTGAATCCGACGGAATCTTACCCGGTGCTGGGGACTCGGCTCCTCAAGGCGGTGAAGGGCGGGACCAAGCTGATCGTGGTCGACTTGCGCCGCACCGAGCTGGTCGAGAAGGCGCATCTCTATCTGCGGCCGAGGCCCGGCACCGACGCGATGCTGTACCTCGCCATGCTGCACCACGTGATGAACCTCGGCCTGGTGAACACCGGCTTCGTCGCGGAGCGTACCGAGGGATTCGAGGAAATCGCCCAGGCCGCGCTTGCCATCACGCTGGAGGAGGCGAGCACGGTCACCGGCGTACCCCTGGCCCAGATCACCGAGGCGGCGGAACTCTTCGCGCGCGGTCCGGCGAGCACCGTGATGTGGGGCATGGGTCTCACCCAGCATCTGCGCGGCACCGATGCGATCGCGAGCCTGGTGAACCTCGCCCTTGCCTGCGGCATGGTGGGGCGACCCGGTGCCGCGATCATGCCGATCCGGGGGCAGAACAACGTGCAGGGCGCCTGCGACATGGGGGCGCTGCCTGACGTCTTCCCCGACCACCAGCCGGTGGTTGATGCCGAGGTGCGCCGGAAGTTCGCGCGGGCATGGGGGGTGCCCGAAGCACGGCTCGCATCCCTGCCGGGTCGCCGCTCCACCGCGATGAGTCACGCCGATTCGCCGGTGCGCGGGCTGTATGTCATGGGAGAGAATCCGGCGCTCTCCGGTCCCGCGACCGGGGAGATCGAGCACTGGCTGCGCGCCGTGGAATTCCTGGTCGTGCACGACATCTTCCTCACCGAGACGGCGCGCTTTGCCGATGTGATCCTGCCGGGTGCCGCGTTCGCCGAGAAGCAGGGGACCTACACCAATGCGGAGCGGCGCATCCAGCTCGCCGAGCCCGCGGTCGCCCCTCCGGGCGAGGCCCGGCACGAACTCGACGTGCTCATCGACCTGACCGAGCGGCTCGGGTTGCCGGTTCGCGCCCGCACCGCGGCGGAGACGATGGACGAGATCGCCTCGGTCTGTCCCGACTGGGCAGGCGTCTCCTACGACGCACTCCGGGCGGCGGGCAGCCTGCAGCATCCGGTCACGGCGGAGGAGCCGGCGGGGACCGCGATGATGTATCAGACACGCTTCATGACGCCGTCAGGCCGGGCGCAGTTCCTCGCGATCGCAACCCAGGCGCCGGCGCTCGAACCGAATCCGGAGTTCCCGTTCGTCGCGCTCACGGGCCGGACCCGGTTTCACTGGCAGACGGCGACCACGACGCGCCGCTGTCCCGATCTGAACGACCGCGACCCGCACGCGCTGGCCGCGCTGCATCCCGACGACCTCGCGCGGCTGGGGCTTGCGGAGGGGGAGTGGGTGACGATCTCCTCCCCGAACGGGCAAATCACGCTGCGGGTCGAGGCGAGCAAGCGGGTGCACGCGGGACAGATCTTCCTGCCGATGCACTTCCGCGAGGCGGCGGTGAACCGGCTGGTGGACCGGACGGTCGACCCGCGGTCGGGCACACCCGGGTTCAAACACCTGATCGCGCGCATCGAGCGCGCCGACCTGGCCGCGGTCGCGGGCGCCTGACCCTGGTGCGGAGCTGCCGCAGTGCCCCGGTGCCCGTGCGCCGGGGCGCTGCTCGTATATTGATTCCAGCATCTCTTCCGCTGACGGAGCACGCATGTCCGAGACCAGCCCTTCTCCCGACCTCAAGCAGATCCAGGATCCGCTCGGGCTGTTCCGGCTCGGCTATGCCGGGACGCTGCTCGAGAAGGAGTCGATCCGCTGGGGGCTCGACGGACCTCGTGCCGGCGTGGAATCGATCGTGGAGGAGACGCCGGTCGCGATCGCGTATAACGGGCAGGCCCACGTCGTGATGATGGCGACGCCGCAGGACCTCGAGGAGTTCGCCCTTGGCTTCAGCCTCACCGAGGAGCTGATCCGCTCCCCGGGCGACTTCCTGGGCGTGGAGGTGGTCCGGTACGGGCAGGGCATCGAACTGCAGGTGTCGGTCGCGCCCGAGTGCCAGGCCGTGATTGCCGCACGGAGCCGCCGGCTGAGCGGGCGGACGGGCTGCGGCATCTGCGGCGCCGAGAGTTTCGCCGCGGTGATGAAGCAGATTCATCCGGTTGCGGCCGGCCCGTCAATCTCCGCGGCCGTCATTCACCGCGCGGTGGCGGCGCTCCCGGCGCAGCAGGCGCTCAATGCCGCCGCGGGCGCGGTGCATGCCGCCGCCTGGGCCACCCTCGAGGGCGAGGTCGCGCTGGTGCGGGAGGATGTGGGGCGGCACAATGCGCTGGACAAGCTCATCGGCGCGCTGACCCGGGCCGGGACTGCGCCGCGCTCCGGCTTCGTCGTCGTGACCAGCCGGGCGAGCTTCGAGATGGTGCAGAAGACCGCCGTGCTCGGCGCCCCGCTCATGGCGGCGATCTCGGGGCCGACTGGGCTCGCCGTGCGGCTGGCCCAGCAGAGCGGACTCACCCTGGTCGGCTTCTGCAGGCCGGAGCGGTTCACGGTCTATACCCATCCGGAGCGACTGACGAGCTAACGACCGCGCACCGTTGCCGCCGGCCTGGCACCATGCGAACGGCCGCCTCCCGAGTCTCCCGGGGGGCGGCCGGATCTGTTTCCCGATGCCGTTGTCAGGCGGGCACGTCGCGGGAGCGGATCGCCGGGGTCTCGGTATTGGCGACTTCGGGCGGCTTGCCGAACGTCACGCCAAAGGAGCGGGCCGGCTTCTTCTTCTCCGGTGCCGGGTCCTCCCGGGCCCACTCGGTGTAGAGGGAGAGGTAGGCCTCGGGGGCGAGCGCGTGCTCGCTCGGGAGAATCAGGTGGACGCCGCAGGGATGGGTGCGCGCCATCAGCCGGTCGATGATGGTCCGCCGCTCGCCGGCGCGATGGGTCTCCAGCGTGCCGGTGTCGATCGCGACGAGGTGCACTTTCTCGGGGATGCCGCAGCCGAACTGCCCCGCGGGCGCCACGTACGTCGTGCAGTAGTGCCCCAGGGCCTCTTCGGAGACGCGCGACTCGACCTGGTCCACAAAGGTCATGTCGCTTCCGGTGAACACCACCTCGACATCGTGCGCCGCCAGCAGGAAGGCCACCGGGGCGGCATCGTTGCCGATCACCAGCGCCGTGTCACCCGGCTCGAGCCGATCGAGCACCCGCACGATGGGGCTCCGCCGGTCGATGCCCCAGTGGGTGGGTTCACGCTGCGCGGCGCGGAGTGCCTTGAAATGCTTGGCCCAGCGGCTGTACGGCTGGAGGCTCAACCGCTTGTGGATCAGCCGGTCCACCCAGTCGGTGAGCAGCACCTCGGTGAGCAGGAACTGATCGCCCTGCGCCGTTTCCATCTCGGCGACGGCCTCGTTGCCCAGCTCCAGCAGTTCCCGGCGCGAGAGACTGTTCTTGTGACTCTCGATGCGCTGGAGGATGTACTCATGGTACTGCTGTTTCAGCGACGGGAGGGCCCGGCGTCGGCGCTGCTGCTGGAGCTGGAGGGCGGTCAGCATGAATGGCTCAAGCCCAGGTCCGCCTTGCGGGATTCACGTGGGGGCAACCTGCTGCTACAAAGTCGTACGTTGGGGTGGAGGGTGTCAACTCTTTGCCGCTACTCAGCTTGGAGGACCGCACCCTTGAGGTAACCGGTTTCAGGGATGGTGATCACTTCGGGGTGGTCCTCGCCCTGCCCGAGGAGGTGCGTCAGCGTGAGGCGGCGTCCGCTGTCCGCGGCGGCATCCTCCAGCATCTGCATGAAGGCATCACGGCGGAGGTGGAAGGAGCAGGAGGCGGTCAGCAGCCTGCCGCCCGGTGCGAGGAGACGCATCGCCCGCAGATTGACTTCCTTGTACCCGCGCACTGCCTGGCCCACACTGCTCTTCGTCTTGGCGAAGGCGGGAGGATCCACGACCACGGTATCGAACCGCCGTCGCTCCCGCTCGAAGCGGCGCAGCACCTCGAAGCAGTCGCCTTCCATCCATTCGAGATTCGTGAGGCCGTTGAGCGTGGCGTTCTCCCGTCCCCGCGCGAGCGCCTCGGCACTGACGTCCAGGGCAGTTACATGGCCGGCGCGCGTCGCCAGGTGCAGTGCGAAGCTGCCGTGATAGGTGAAGCAGTCGAGCGCGGTGCCACCGGGACGGGTGAGGCTCGCTGCCAGCATCCGGTTCGGCCGCTGGTCGAGAAAGGCGCCGGTCTTCTGCCCGGTCCAGGGTGCCGCCAGGTAGCGCACACCGCCTTCGCGGACTTCGATCTGCTCGGGGACCGTGCCCTGGGCCAGCACGATCTCTTCCTTCAGGCCCTCGTGCTTCCGTACGCCGACATCGTTCCGCAGCAGAATTCCCTCTGGCGCGCAGCGGTCGCTCAGCGCGGCGAGGATTTCAGCGCGCATCGTTTCGAGTCCGGCCGAGAGAAGCTGCACCACCAGCCAGCGGTCGTACCGGTCCACCACCAGTGAGGGCAGGCCATCGCCCTCGCCGTGCACGAGGCGCATGGCGGAGGCGTCGATGCCGGCGCGCCGCGCGATGCAGCGGGCGATCCGCTCGCGCCACCAGTCGCTGTCGATCGGACGCTCTTCGGTCGTGAGCAGGCGGAGCCGGATCTCGGACCGCGGCGAGTAGAGCGCGGTGCCGAGGTACTTGCCGCGGCGGTCGAGCACGCGGCAGCAGCCGGCGCCCTCGGGCTCGGCCATCACATCACTGCGGTAGATCCAGGGATGTCCCCGGGTCCAGCGGGCTGCGCCCTTGTCGGAGACTCGGGCGGTGGAAAGTGTCATGAAGATCCTGGGTCGCCGAGGCTCAGCACCGGACCGCGATGAGCTGCGGGGGGCCTAGACCTTGGCGCGATCGGGGCGGAGCACCGTCGCGCCGCGCAGGTAGACGTGGCGGATCTCTTCGCGGGTGCGCCGGGTGTAGGCGTGCACCAGGAGACGGATGCACCGCGGGAGTGAGCCGGGTACCGGCACCTCCGTCGAATGCAGCAGCGCGACGATATTCCAGCCGTAGACCTCGGCGGCCCGTGCCGGGAAGGCGGCGTTGAGGTCGCTGGTCATCGTGAAGAGGCCGCTCACCACGTCATCGGGGGTGAGGTCGTTGGCCGCGATGAGATTGCGCAGGAGTTCGTCGGTCGCTTCAAGGATCTGCTGCGCGTCGTTTGATTCCACGGTGGTCGCGCCGCGGATGCCCTGCAACCGGATGGGATGCTGGTCGGTCATGGACACTAATCTAGCGCAACAGCTTCGCCTCATGCTCGTTACCGACGACCGGCTCGTGGCCGGCCGGGACCTGGTGGACCTCGCCCGGCAGGCCGTGCGGGGCGGGGTGACCTGCATCCAGCTCCGCCTGAAGACCGTCGATGCGCGCACGCTGCTCGGCCTGGCGGTCGCGCTCCGTGAGGCGCTCACCGTTCCGGTCCTCGTCAACGATCGTCCCGACGTCGCCGCGGCCGCGGGGTGCGGCGTGCACCTCGGTCCAGAGGACCTGCCTCCCTCGCTGGCTCGTCACATCCTCCCGCCGGGGACCGTCATCGGCGCCTCCGTGGGCACACCGGTGGAGGCGGCTCGGCTCGGCGATGCACTCGCGGCCACGAGCTACTGGGGTGTCGGTCCGTGGCGGGTGACGAGCACCAAGGCTGATGCCGGCGAGGCGATTGGCCCGGAGGGATTCCGCCGCGTGGTCGCGCTCGCGGGCGGGCGCCCCTGTGTGGCGATCGGCGCGGTCCGGCCGGAGGATGTGCCCCTGGTACTGCGGGCGGGCGGTACCGGGGTCGCGGTCGTGTCAGGGATACTGGGGGAGACGGATGTCGAGAGTGCGGCGCGGGCGTACGCGCGGAAGTTCGAGGAGTGGCGCCAGTAACCGCAGCCGCCGGGTTCCGCTAACGCGCGTTCCGCTGGGCGCGGTGCACCGAGTCAATGGCGTGGTTGTGCTCGGTGAGGCTTCGGCTGAAGACGTGGTGGCCGTCGGGGCCGGCCACGAAGTACAGCCAGGGGACGGTTGCGGGATAGAGCGCCGCTTCGATGCTGCTGATGCCGGGTGAATTGACCGGCCCGGGTGGCAATCCGTTGTGCAGGTAGGTGTTGTAGGGCGACTGGATCTCCAGGTCCTTGAACAGCAGGCGCTGCTTCCGCTCCCCGGTGGCGAGTTCGATGGCGTACTGCACCGTCGGGTCGGCCTGCAGCGGCATGCCGAGCCGCAGGCGGTTGCTGTACACCCCGGCGATCACCGGGCGCTCCTCGGCGTGCCGGGCCTCTCCCTCGACGATGGCCGCCAGCGCGAGGAGCTGGTTGCGGGTCATCCCCAGGGAATCGAGCCGCCGGTCCCACTCCGGGCGCCATTGCCGCTCGAACTCCGCGACCATCGCATGTACCAGCGCCTCCGCCGTGACGGGCAGGGGCAGGTTGTAGGTCTCCGGAAGCAAATAGCCCTCGAGCGTACGACCTTCGACGCGGAGGGACGTGCGGAGCGCGGAGTCGCGTGCCGCCGACAGGAACTGATCGGGCGGGATGTCGAGCCGGTCGCGGACCAGGTCCGCGAGGTCGAGGAGGGTGAGGCCCTCGGGCGCGGTGAAGCGCGCCATGGCAACCCGCCCCGATTCCAGCGCGGAAAGCAGCTGCCAGGCGCCCGCCCCGTCCGGCAGGTCGTAGATGCCCGCCTTCACGGAGCGATCGACCCCGCGCACCCGCGCGAGCACGCGAAACCAGAGACGCGAGCCGATGAGGCCGTGCGCCGCGAGCGAGTCGGTGACGGCGTGGAAGGAGGCGCCAGCTGGGATCGTGATCCGCACCGGGGGCGTTCCCGGCGGCGGGGCGCCGCACGCGGCGACCAGTACCAGCGTCAGCGCGGCGAGCCGTCTCACGTCGCCCCTCCCCGCCGCATGTCGAGGTAGCCCTGCAGGAGCACGCTCGCCGCGAGGGCGTCGACTTCCTCCTTCCGTCCGCGCATCGATCCCCCCTGGGCGTGGATCTCCCGGTGGGCACGGGCCGTGGTCATGCGTTCATCGACCAGGACGACGGGGAGCCCCGTGCGGCTGGCGACGAGTTCCGACAGCTCGCGGGCGGCGAGGGCACTGGAGCCTTCGTCGCCCTCGAGGGTGAGCGGCAGGCCGACGATGATCCCGACGGGGTGGTGGCGCTCGATGTGTGCGAGGAACGGGGGCATCGGGAAGCGCTTGCCGGGGCGCCGGCTCAGCGTATCGAGCGGCGAGGCGAGGATCTGGAGCTCATCGGAAAGGGCGAGGCCCAAGCGGACCTCGCCCCAATCGAGTGCCATGATGCGGCCGGCGTGCGGGATCATAGTGGTTGCGGGCGCCGCGCTTCATCGCGGCGCACGACGGCGCAGCAGGCGCGCACGGCCGTGCGCGCCTACTGCGCCATCGTGGCGAAGAATTCCTTGTTGCTCTTGGTGCGCTTCATGCGTTCGAGCAGGAACTCGAGCGCCTCGACCGGCGGCATGTCCGCCAGGAAGTTCCGCAGCAGGTAGACCCGGTTGAGCTCGTCCTTGTCCATGAGGAGCTCTTCCTTGCGGGTGCTGGTCCGCTGGATGTCGATGGCCGGGTAGATGCGGCGATCGGCGAGGCGACGGTCGAGGACAAGTTCCATGTTGCCGGTGCCCTTGAACTCCTCGAAGATCACCTCGTCCATCCGGCTGCCGGTGTCGATAAGCGCCGTCGCAATGATCGTCAGCGAGCCGCCGCCCTCGATGTTGCGGGCGGCGCCGAAGAACCGCTTCGGCTTCTGCAGCGCGTTGGCGTCGACACCGCCCGAGAGGATCTTGCCCGAGTGCGGCACGACCACGTTGTGCGCGCGCGCCAGTCGGGTGATGGAGTCGAGCAGGATGACGACGTCGCGGCCGTGCTCGACGAGGCGCTTGGCCTTCTCGATCACCATGTCCGCGACCTGCACGTGCCGGTCCGCCGGCTCGTCGAAGGTGGAGGAGATGACCTCCGCCTTCACGTTCTCCTGCATGTCCGTCACTTCTTCCGGCCGCTCGTCGATGAGCAGCACGATCAGCACGCACTCCGGGTGATTCTCGCTGATCGCGTTGGCCAGCTTCTGCATCAGGATCGTCTTGCCCGCTTTCGGCGGGGCGACGATCAGGCCGCGCTGTCCCTTGCCGATCGGCGAGAGCAGGTCGACGACCCGCATCGAGAGATCGCCGGTCGTCCGCTCCAGCCGGATCCGCTGGTCGGGATATCGCGGCTTGAGGTTGTCGAAGGCGATCCGGTGCTTGGTCTTCTCCGGCTCCTCGTAGTTGACGCTCTCGACCTTGAGCAGCGCCAGGTACCGCTCCCCCTCCTTCGGCGGGCGGACCTGCCCCATGACCGTGTCACCGGTGCGCAGATCGAAGCGCTTGATCTGGCTCGGCGAGACGTAGATGTCGTCAGGTCCGTAGAGGTAGTTCCAGTCCTGGCTGCGCAGGAAGCCGTAGCCTTCTGGCAGGATTTCGAGGACGCCCTCGCCGCGGATGACCGTGTCCTGATCGAGCAGTGTCTGCTCGATCCGGAAGATCAGGTCCTGCTTGCGGAGGCCTGAGTAGTTGGTGATGTTGAGCTGTTCGGCAAGCGCATGCAGCTCAGCCACCGATTTCTGTTTGAGCTCGGCGATATCCACAGGTGTGGTACTCCGCTCAGTCGTACTCCGCTCGGGAGTGGGGCGCCGGTCAACCGGCGGGCGGGCCTTAGGGGCGGGCAATTGTGATCGGGGTCAGAATTGAAAACTCAGCCGGGAACTTCCGGCGCTCGATGACTTGTCGTGGTGATGGGACTGCCGGGAGAGATCGCGAACCTACAGGGAGCGCCTCAGTATAGGAATCAGGCCTCCCAGCGTCAAGGGCATCCGTGGACGCACTGACTGACTGCTTCGACGCCTGGCGCGTCATTCACGCCGGCCCGCGCGAAGTCGTGGAAGGACTCGTCGCCCCGGAGCACCGCGGACCCTCCCCCGCGCTCCGGGACGCCCTGCGCGCCTGGCCGCATGCCCACTACTGGGCCGGGCCCGATCACGCCGAACTGATCCTGGTCCGCCCCCTCGTCGCCGCGCGGCGGGAGCAGTGGCTGCTGCACATCGCCCTCTTCACGGTGACGGCGATCTGCGCCCTCGCTGCCGGGGCGACACTGGCCAGCCGCTACGAGCCCCCCGAGAGCACCGGCCTCATCGGCTTCCTGCTCGCAAGCCTCCGGTTCTTTCCCGATTTCCTGACACAGCCTCCGGCCATCATTCTCAGCGGCTGGACGTTCGCCGTGCCGCTGCTCGGCATTCTGCTCGTGCACGAGCTGGGGCACTATTTTGCCGCACGGCGGTACGCCATCGATGCGTCACCCCCTTACTTCCTGCCCATTCCCCCGATCGTTTCGCCCATCGGCAGCCTTGGGGCCTTCCTCAAGCTTCGCTCGCCGGTCGTCGATCGCCGCCAGCTGCTCGACGTGGGCGCGGCCGGACCGATCGCCGGCTTCGTCGTGGTCCTCGCGGTCCTGGCCTGGGGCTATGCCGTCTCCCAGCCCTCGCCACCAGGCTATCACAACGCCCCGACCTTCATCTACTTCGGCACGAGGGTCGCGCCGCTCGGCGACTCGCTGCTGACCGCTGCCTTCCGCGAGCACTTCCTGCCCGGGGTGGCGTCGGTGCATCTGAGCCTCCCCGCCTTTGCGGGCTGGGCGGGGGCGCTGATCACCGGACTCAACCTCCTGCCCCTGAGTCAGCTCGACGGGGGACATGTCGCCTACGGCCTGCTCGGCCGCCGGCAGACCCCGCTCGGTCTCGCCGCGCTCCTGGGCCTCATCTACCTCTCCCAGCACTGGACCCCGTGGCTGGTCTGGGTGGTGCTCACCCTGGTCGTGGGCGGGTGGCGCTGGACGCATCCGTCCGTGATGTGCCCCGAGCGCCACGTGCCACCCGGTCGAGCGCTGCTCGGCTGGCTCTGCGTGGTGGTGCTGGTGGTGACCTTTGTGCCAGTGCCATTCGGCCCGTAGCCCGGTCGGTGACCCGTCGGTGCCCGCCTCTGATTTGACGACGATTGCTCGCGGGATTCCAGGCCGACGCGGGTCTGGGTCAGGCGGGCAGGGAGGGAGACAAGATCCAGGCTCCCCGCGCTGTCGAGGTGTCTGGAGATGGCCGGTCGGCCTTCCGGACCGGAGCGGGAGGCCTCCTCAGTTCGCCACCGAACCTTATATTCTTTGAGACCGTCGCTGGGCCGGCCCTCCCCCTACTGTCAGGTACGCCGCTGTGACGACCGAAACCGACCGCTTCCACAAGCTCCGTCACGATCTGTCCAATCCGCTCTCCGCACTCCTCGCGGAGACCCAGCTGCTCCTGCTCAACGAATCGAAGATCGATCCGGAGACGCTGCAGAGCCTCCGGGAGATCGAGGCGCTCGCGGTCCGTATGCGGGGGATCCTGCGGGAGACCTGAGCGGGAGGGTCAGCGGGCAGCCGAACGCGCGGCCCCGCTCAGGTCCAACGCGGCACGGGTCGTCCGCAGGTAGAGCCACCCGTTGGCCAGGTAGAGCAGCAGGAACAGCAGGCTTCCGCCGCTGACCGCGAGGCGATAGGTCAGCGGCTCCGTGCTCGCCGAGACAAAGCCCTCGATCAGCCCCGCCAGTACCAGCAGCAGGATCACCGCTCCCACCATTCGCGCCGCCAGCCGCCCGGCGACGACCAGCGCTTCGCCCCGCGTCAGGTCGCCAGGGGCAATGAGCGCCCGCCCCAGCAGGAAGCCCGCCGCGCCCGCCACCCAGATGGCGAACAGCTCCAGCACGCCATGCCCGATGACGAAGGTCCACAGATACCCCAGCAGGCCGCGATTCGCGAAGTGTCCCGAGATCGCACCCATCGCGAGTCCGTTGTATCCCAGAAGGACCATCGAGCCCACGCCCGCGAAGATCCCGCTCGCGAAACAGCTGAACGCCACCCGGATGTTGTTGGTCATGATGGATGACGCCATCAGCGGACGGGCGCCTTCCGCCGCCTCGTAGTACCCCTGGCCGGCGCGCTGCCGCTCGGTGCCGGCTTCCGCACGCTCGAGGACCACTTGCGGCAGAATCTCGTCGGCGAGCACCGGGCGTTCGCGGAGCAGGAGGAATCCGGCAACGCCGGGGAGCACGAAGGTGAGAAAACCGATGAATACCGTGCGACGGGCCTCGATGATCCCGGCGGGACATTCCTGGAAGATGAATCGGAGGATCTGTCCCGCACTGCGGCGTTCGTCCCGATAGAGGGTGTTGTGTCCGGCGGCGACGAGACGTTCCAGCCGGGCGAGGACCGCCGGCTCTGCGCGGTAGGTGCGCATGCGGGCGAGGTCGGCCGCGATCTCGCGATAGCGCGCGGCGAAGTCGGGGAGTTCCGCCGCGGCGAAGCTGTCGAGTCCCTCGGTCGCGGCCCGCTCGGCCAGCACCCGGAACTCGTCCCAGCGGGCCGACTTCCTCGCGACGAGACGTTCCCCCACGCCGCTCCCCGCGTCGGGGCGCCGCTCTCCGCCGCTCCGCGCCGCGAATTGTCCGCGCCGGCGTGCGAGCTCGTCCCGGTAGAGGGTCGCAAGAAAGCGGACCGGGTCGCTCTCGCGGGTCGGGAAGCGTTGGGCCAGATGTTCCGTCAGGCGCCCCGCCAGACGGGCGCGCACCTCGGGGGGCAGGCTCTCGGCCCGCTCCGCGTACTCACGCAGGAAGCGGAATTCCTCGTCCGAGAGCTCCGGGACGCCGACCGGCTCCTCGGCCGCGGTGGCGGGGCGCCCCGGGGCGCTCGCGGTGGCCTCCGCCGGGCGGTCCCGCACGACCACGGTCCCCGCGACGAGATCGCCGAGCCGCTTGCCCCGCGGATGGAGCCCGACGAAGAGCGCACCGAGGAGATAGGGCGGGGGAAGGAAGTCGGCGACCCGGAGGAGGTTGCGGAGGGCGGCCGCACTGAAGCTCACGGCATGCCCGGTGTCCTGCACGACCCGGATGCCGAGGCGGCGCTTGCCGGGCGTCTGCCCCCGCCGCAGTCCCTCGAAGAAGGTGAAGTAGCCCCAGATCGAGACGAAACTCACCAGCGTCATCACCGCGCCGAGCCAGGTGCCGACGTTCAGCTGGGTCGTGATGATGATGAGCAGCGCCAGCAGCCAGACACCGAGCAGCAGGGTGTCGATGATCGTGGCCAGCGCGCGCGAGCCCAGTCCGGCGATCTCGTAATCGAGAACGACGTGTTCCGGGGTCTCCACCTCGAGGTGCTGCCGGAAGTCCGTGCGGGCGCTCATGCCTGAATGTAGGGGGCCGCCGGTTCACTTCCCAAGGCCGAACGGGAGGCCCATCTTGTACCATCTCTCCGTGGAGCCCCCTTCGATGTCCGGACCGGTACTGCGCCCCCTCTCGCTGGGCGAGATGCTGGACGTTTCCTTCGGGTTGTACCGGAACCTCTTCGTCCCGCTGCTCGTGGTGACCATCGTGACGCGGGCGGTGCCGCTCGCCCTCTCGGTCTATCTCGAGAGCGCGGGGGGAGCCCTGGCAAACCTGCCGCTCTACTTCGCGAGCGTCGTCCTCAGTGCCATCCTCAGCGCCATCGCCGCAGGCGCCTCGACGTTCATCGTGTCCGAGAATTACATGGGCCGTCGCATCGTGGCGGGGGAGGCCTTTCGCCGGGCGACGCCGTTCGTCGGCCGGCTGATCTCGCTGGCGATCATGACCTCGCTGCTCTGCGGCCTGGGGCTGCTGCTGCTGCTCATCCCGGCGCTGATCATCGGGACCGCGCTCTCGCTCGGGATCCCGGCGCTCGTGCTCGAGAACAAGAGTGTCGCAAGCGACGCCATGGGCCGCTCCTGGTCGCTGACGCGCGGGTTCCGCTGGAAGCTCTTCGTCGCGCTCGCCGTGGTGATCTTCCTCCTGGCGCTGCCCTTCCTCTCGCTCGGCGTGTACGCGGCCGCGAGTCTGCCGTCGGGTGGCCCGCCCCGGATGGTCGAGCTGACCGGCTTCCTCGGCTTCACGATCGTCGCCGCGCTGCTGCAGACCCTCATCTACCCGCTGCTCTACTGCCTCCTGACCGTGGCCTACTACGACCTCCGCGTGCGCAAGGAGGCCTTCGACCTCGAGGTGCTCGCGGCGGGTCTCGCCACGACGTGAACGCGGTCCTCGCCTCTGCGCGGCCGGCCGTGCCGGCGGATTCGCTTCGCGCGGTCCTCGACTCGGTGTTCGCCGCGCCGGACTATCGCTGGATCGACCGGCCGAACCCGCTCGCCTTCCTGAGCCGGTGGTGGCGGCTCCTGGCCGACTGGCTGCAGCGCGCGCAGGAGCTGCACCCGGAGGCCTTCACGGTGTTCTTCTGGGGGCTTCTGGCCGTGCTCGCGCTGGTGCTGGTGCATGCCGGCTGGGTGCTGGTCCAGACCATCCGTGCCGCGTCCGCTCCCGCCTCCGTCGATGCCGGCGCCTCGGCCCGCGACATCCACGGCGCCGCTTGGTATCGGCGCGAAGCCCTCCGCCTCGCCGCGCTCGGCCTCTACCCCGAGGCGATGCAGGCCGACTTCCTCGCCCTCGTGCTGGAACTCGACGCCAGGAGCGTCGTCCGGTTCCATCCGAGCAAGACGCCTAACGAATACACCGGCGAGGCGGGCCTGCGGGGCGCGTCCCGGGACGCGTTCCGCGACCTGGTGCGCGCCCTCTACGGGTACGCCTTCGCGCGGGTCCCCTGCGGCCCCGCCGAATTCGCCGACTGGCGTCGCCGCACCGCACCGGAGCAGTATGCGGCCGCGCACTGAGGCGCTGCTCGGACTCGGCGCGCTGGCCACGCTCGTCGCGCTCGCGGCGGCGCTCGGCCAGCGGGAGAATCGCGGCGGCGAGGGGGACCCCCGGCCGTCCACGCTCCTCAGCGGACCGCGCGGGGCCCGGGGACTCGCCGAGGCGCTGGGGCGGCTCGGGATCGAGGTCGTGCGGTTCCGCCGCGGCCTCCAGGCGCTTCCGACAGACTCGGTACGGGGAGGGCGGACCGTGCTCGCATTGCTCCAACCGAGTGCGCCGCTCGAGCCCAGCGAGGCGGGCACGATCCGCGAATGGGCCAGCCGCGAGGACGGGGGCGACCTCATCCTCGCCGGTCCGAGCACCAACCCGCTGATGCGCTGCTTCGGCTATGCCGTCGAATGGCGGCCATTCGACAGCGTCACCGTGCGCCCGCCGGCCGGCAACGGACAGTGGCCGCCGATGGCGGCCGTGCTCGCCGCGACGACGGAGACGGTCGTCGCCGACTCGAGTCGGGTGGCGGATACCCGGGTGACTGGCTGCGCCGTCGCCCCGCTCTCCGGGGTGGACACGCTGCTCATGAGCACCAGCGGGCGGGCCCTCGCGCTCCGGCTGCGCCGCGCCGACGTTCCCCGATCGGTGGTGGTGCTGGCGGACGTCGGGCTGCTGCGGAATCGTGCGCTGCGGGAAACCGACGCCGGCCCCTTCGCCCTCCGGTTGTTCACGGGGCGCTACGATCGGGTGATCTTCGAGGAGGCGCATCACGGCTTCACGGCCGGCGGCTCGCTCGCCGGCGCCACGCTCGAGTGGAGCACCCGCTCCCCGTGGGGCTGGGGGATGTGGCAACTGGCCGTGGTGGGACTGATCGCGCTCGCCGCCGGGGCATTCCGCTTCGGACCGCCGCGGCGAGTGCTCGAACGGAAGCGCCGCTCGCCCCTGGAGCACCTGCGCGCCCTCGCGACGGCGCTCGCCGCCGCGCGCGGACACGATGTCGCGATCCGGAGCATCGTCGAAGGACTCCGCCGCCGGCTGCAACCGGCGGGGCAGCGGACTCGCGGCGAGGCCCGCCAGTGGCTCGAGCATCTCGCCGAACATGTACAGACGCCGCGTGCCCGTCAGGCGGTCGGCGTACTGCAGACACTTACCCGGCCGGGACAATCGCCTGAGGGCGTGCTCCGGGCCGCTAACGCCGTGGAGGATGTGTGGGAGGAATTACGCCCCTGACACCGGATGAGGTCCAGCTTCACTCGGAGGCCGCACGCGCCCTACTGGAGCAGCTCGGGCGGGTGATCCTCGGCCAGGACGCGACGCTCCGGGAGGCGGTCCTCGCGCTGATGGCGCGAGGCCATGTGCTGTTCGAGGGAGCCCCCGGCACGGCGAAGACCCTGCTCGTCCGCACGCTCAGTCAGGCGATGGGTCTCGAATTCCGGCGGATCCAGTTCACGCCCGATCTGATGCCCAGCGACATCACCGGCGTCAACCTGCTCACCGCCCAGGGCGGGTTCACCTTCCGCCCGGGCCCGCTGTTCGGCGACCTCGTCCTCGGGGACGAAATCAACCGTGCCCCGGCGAAGACCCAGGCCGCACTGCTGGAGGCGATGCAGGAGCGGCATGTCACCGTGGACGGGACCAGCCATCCGCTCAGCGCGAGCTTCACGGTCTTCGCCACGCAGAATCCGATCGAGTTCGAGGGGACCTATCCGCTGCCCGAGGCGGAACTCGACCGCTTCCTGATCAAGGGACTGCTCGGCTATCCCAGCGCGGAGGCGGAGCAGGGGGTGCTGGAGCGTGTGCTCGGCGGCTTCGAGGCATCCGAGCCGGCCAGTTTCGGAGTCAGCCAGGTGATGGATCAGGCGGGGCTGGCCGCGCTGCGCGCCGCGACCCGACGGGTCCGGGTGGAAGCGACCCTCCTCGGGTACATCACGGCCCTGGTGCGCGCGACCCGCGACGCGCCAGCGCTCACGTTAGGCGCGAGTCCCCGCGCCAGCGTGGCGCTCCTCAAGCTGTCCCAGGCCGCGGCGCTCATGGACGGCCGCGACTATGTGATTCCGGACGACGTGAAGCGCTTCGCGACGCCGGTGCTCCGGCATCGGGTCGTGGTCGCGCCCGAACTCGAGCTCGAAGGCGTCACCCCGGACCTGGCGCTCCGCACCATCATCGAACGGATCGAGGCCCCCCGATGAGTCGCAGGCTGCTCGCCGCCGCCCTCCTCCTTCTGGTGGCTGCGCCAGTCTCGGCGCAGCTCCCCGAGCGCGCCGTGCGGCGCACCATTCCGATCTCCCGCGCCTTCGGCCGGGCCCTGGCCGCGGGGACCCGCGACTCCACCGGTCACCCCGGGCCGCGCTACTGGCAGCTCACGACCGACTACCACATCGTCGCCACGCTCGATACCGAATCGGCGCAGCTTGCCGGGTTCGAACAGGTCACAATCCACAACCCCAGCGATTCCGCGCTGTCGCGCGTCGTGCTGCGACTGTATCAGAATCTGTTCGCGCCGAATTCAAAGAAGAGCGCGACACTCCCGGAGATCACTGGCGGGATCACCGTCACCCGTCTCATCGCCAATGGCGATACGATCGATGTCGACTCTGCTGCAGCGGAGTGGAGCACCACCACGGTGGTCTCGATTCCACTGTCGAAGCCGATCGCCGCCGGGGACAGCGGCTGGCTCGTCGTCGCGTGGAAGTTCCGGGTGCCGGAATCGCCTGACGGGCGGGGCGGCGGGGAGCGGATGGGTCGCTGGGGTCACCGGCTCTTCCAGCTGGCGCAGTGGTATCCGCAGGTGGCCGCCTACGATGACCTCCACGGCTGGGACCAGGCGGACTATCTCGGGGAGGGGGAGTTCTACAACAACTTCGGGTCATTCGATGTGACCCTCGGCCTGCCGGCCGGATGGCTGGTTGGGGCAACGGGTGTGCTCCAGAATCCCGACTCCGTGCTTGCACCGGAGGTGCGCCAGCGGCTCAGTCATGCCACCGAGAGCGACAGCACCATTTCAGTCGTCAGCAAGGACGGTCGAGGACCGGGGAAGGCCACACTGACCGGAAACGACATCGTGATCCGTGGGCTGAACGGTCCTTCCGGGCCGAGCGCCGAGAGCGTCGCAACGACTGGAAGGCTGACCTGGCACTTCACCGCCGACAGCGTCGGCGACTTCGCCTGGGCCACTTCGCGCGACTTCGTCTGGGACGCCACCCGCGCGACGATCCCGGGCCGGGGTCCGATCCCCATCAACATCTTCTACCTCCCCGAGCATCCGAAGTACAAGACGGTGGGCCCCTTTGCCCGGCATGCCCTCGAGTTCTACTCCGGTCTCTGGATTCCCTATCGCTTCCCCCAGTTCACCCAGGTCGATGGCCCCGAGGGCGGCATGGAGTATCCGATGCTCACCATGAGCGGCCCCTGGTTCGGCGTGACCGACCACGAGATCGGGCACCAGTGGTGGCCGATGATGGTCGCGAACAACGAGACCCAGTACGGCTGGATGGACGAGGGCTTCAACGAGTACATGAACATCCTGTCTGGCGCCGCCTTCGAGAAGAAGCCGGCGGTCCTCGACTCCCTCGGTCAGGGCTACGGCAAGGACGCCCTGGTCGACGATCAGGCCACGATGATGTGGGATTCCAACCACGCCGGCGACTGGTACGGCTACGTCACCTACAGCAAGGCGCCGATGATGTTCTCCGCGCTCGGCGGGGTGGTCGGCGACTCCGCCGCCGTCCGTGCGATGCGCGAGTACGCGCAGGCCTGGCGCGGGAAGCATCCCTCGCCCTGGGACTTCATGTTCGGCATGAACCGCTCGCTGGGCCGGGACCTGGGGTGGTTCTGGTACTACTGGCTCTTCACGACCGAGACGGTGGACGGCTCGATTCAGAAGGTCGAGACCGCGGGCGGGACGACGAAGGTGACGGTCCGCCAGGCGGGCGAGATGCCGTCGCCGGTCGTGCTCAGGGTCGAGTTTGCCCCGACGGGACCGGCGATCCGGCCGATGAAGAACGCCGTCATCACGGGCAACCTGGCGACCGTGACCTGGCCGGTGGACGTCTGGTTCGCCGGCAGCCGGACCTTCGTCGCATCACTCCGCTTCGGGGGCCGCAAGGTCGAACGGATCACGCTCGATCCCGGCGCCCGCTTCCCCGATCGCGACCCGAGCGACAACGTGTGGCCGAGATGACCAATCGACTGATCCTGGTGCTGTCGCTGCTCGCGACGGCGGCGGGCACCGCCCAGACGCCGCCGCGGGCGATCCGGCGCACGATTCCGATCACCAACAGCTTTCGTGCCGGCCTTGCGAGCGGAACCCGCGACTCGACGGGCCGCCCCGGACCGCGCTACTGGCAGTTGCGACTCGGCTATCGCATCGAGGCGCAGCTCGACCCGTCGACCGCGATGATCACGGGCCACGAAGTGGTCACGATTCCCAATGCCAGCGACACCGCGCTCACCCAGCTGGTGCTCCGGCTCTATCAGAACCGCTTCGACAGCCGGAGTCCGCGCACCCGGGTTCCGCCCTCCGTGACGGGCGGGATGACGATCACCCGGCTGCTGGTGAATGGCGCCGCCATCGATACCGCGCGTATGCGTGACTGGGCCGATGGCACCATCGCCGTGGTGCCGCTGGCACATCCGATCGCGCCCGGCGACACCGCGGTGCTCGAAGCCGAGTGGCGCCACGAGGTCGTCGAGATTCCGCCGACTCGTCGTGGTGGCGCCCGCGGCGGGCGCTCGGGCCACCGGGTCTTCCAGGTCGCGCAGTGGTATCCCCAGGTCGCGAGCTACGATGACCTCCGGGGCTGGGACATGGAACCGCACCTCGGGTCGAGCGAGTTCTACAACAACTTCGCGCGCTTCGACGTGCGGCTGCAGCTGCCGGCCGGGTGGCTGATCGGTGCGACCGGCACGCTGCAGAATCCCGAGGAAGTCCTTGCGCCGCTGGTGCGGACGCGGCTCGCACGCGCGACCGGGAGCGACAGCCAGATCGTCATCGTCGCCGCGGACGAGCGCGGGCCCGGGCGGGCCACCGCCAGCGGCGATCGGCTCACCTGGCACTTCACGGCCGATTCGGTGAACGACTTCGCCTGGGCGACCTCCGCGGATTACCTCTGGGAGGCGACCCGCGCCACGATCCCGGGCCGAGGACCGATCCCGGTCTCCATCCTCTATCTCCCGGAACACAGCGCCTATCGCAAGACTGGCGCGATGGCGCGGCACGCACTCGAATTCTACTCCGCGCTCTGGATGCCCTATCACTTCCCCCAGTTCACCCAGGCCGACGGTCCCGAGGGCGGCATGGAGTACCCGATGCTGACGTTCAGCGGTGCAGGCTTCGGGGTCACCGATCATGAGATCGGGCATCAATGGTGGCCGATGATGGTCGGCACCAACGAGACCTGGTACGGCTGGATGGACGAGGGCTTCAATCAGTACATGAATCTCCTGTCCGAAGCGGCGTACGCGGACACCGTCCCGGTCCTCGAGGGCGTCGGGCAGTCGTTCGGTCGCTACAGCGGGATGGAGGCGCAGGCGCCCATGATGTGGGACAACAACTACGGCGGCCCGTTCACCGGTTTCGTGACCTACGACAAGGCGCCGATGATGCTCTCGATGCTCGGCGGCATCGTGGGAGACAGCGCCGTCCAGCGCGCGATGTCGGTCTACGCGCGCGACTGGCGGCTCCGGCATCCGTCGCCCTGGGATTTCATGTTCGCCATGAACCGTGAACTGGGCCGCGATCTCGGCTGGTTCTGGTACTACTGGCTGTTCACCACCGAGTCGGTCGACGGCTCGATCGCCGGTGTGGAGACCCGGGGTGGTCACACCCGGGTCACGGTCCGCCAGGACGGGGAGATGCCGTCGCCCGTCGTGCTCCGGGTCGAGTTCGCCGCTGACGGGCCGCCGCTCAAGGGGATGAAGAACGCGGTCATCGCGGGCAACACGGCGACGGTCACCTGGCCGGTCGATGTCTGGTTCGGGGGGAACCGGGTCTTCGTCGCGGACCTGACATTCGGGAAGCGGAAGATCGAGCGGATCACCCTCGACCCCGGGGGCCGCTTCCCCGACCGCAACCCCGCCGACAACCGCTGGCCCCGCTGATGCTGCTGCCGGACCGCCGCTGGTATCTCGTCGCCGCGGCCCTGGCCCTCCTCGCGCCGCTGGCGCTGGTGTGGCCGGCCGGTGGGGCACTGCTGCTGACGGCGGATCTGCTCTGGATTCTCGCCTTCGCGATCGACGGGTGGCGTGCCACCGCGATGCCGCTCGACCGGCTCACCATCATCCGGGAGGCCCCGCCGGCCTTCTCCGTCGGCCGGCCCCTGCCCGTTGGCTATCGCTGGGGGAATCCGGAGGGGCGCCGGCTCACGGTTCGGGTGCGGGAAGTGTTTCCGGCCCAAATCCTGCCTGAAGGCGGTCCCGAGCGGCAAATCGTGATCCCGGCCCGAGACGCCCTGCAGGAGACCGTCACCCTCCGCCCCGAATCCCGGGGCCGGGGAGCGGGGGGCACGCTGCATCTGCGGCTGCTCGGCCCGTGGGGTCTGGTGTGGCGCCAGGCCCGCAGGGAACTGCCCTGGCAGCCCGTTGTGTACCCGAATCTGGTTGGCGCGTCTTTGCGCTCACTTCCGACCCAGGCACAGCGCCGGCGCGAGGCGGGATTCCGCAGCGTCCGCCGGATTGGTGAAGGGCGGATGTTCGAAAGTCTCAAGGAATGGGTCCCGGGAGAGGACACCCGGACGATCGACTGGAAGGCCACGGCTCGCCGCGGCAAGGTGATGGCCCGCCAGTACGAGGACGAGCGCCGTCAGCAGGTGCTGCTGGTGATCGACGCGGGGCGGATGCTGACGGCGGATGTCGAGGGGCGGCCCCGGCTGGAATCGGTGGTCGAGGCGGCGCTGCACCTCGCGCACAGCGCGGTCGAGCACGACGACAACATCGGGCTCATGGTCTTCGCGGACGAGGTCCAGCAGTTCCTCGCTCCGGCCCGCGGACGCCGGGCGCTCCGCGCGGTGCTGGATGCCCTGGCGACGGTCGAGGGCAAGCTGGTCGAGCCGGATTATCCCGCCGCCTTTGCCTATCTGGCGGCCCGGAACCGGAAACGGGCGCTCACGGTGCTGTTCACCGACGTGATCGACCGGACGGCGAGCGAGGCACTGGTGGCGCAGGTCGGCACGTTGCGTCCGAGGCATGTGCCCCTCGCGGTGACGTTGCGGGATCCCGCGCTCGAGCGCCTGGCGACGATCCGGCCCCAGACGGCCACCGCGGCGTTCGAGCGGGCGGCGGCGGAAGAGCTGCTGCAGGCGCGGGAGGCGGCACTGGTCGAGATGCGTGCCCGCGGTGTTCTGGTGCTCGATGTTGCTCCCGGCGGCGCGAGTGCCGCGGTGGTGGAGCAGTACAACTGGCTCAAGCGGCGCGGAGTCCTCTGAACGGGGCTCCGGCCGATGGCAAGGCAGATCGAGATTCCAATGGCAGTCCGTTCCCTTCATGGAGGAGCTATGCGGTTCGCGATAGGTGCAGTCTCGTTGATGGCGGCGCTGTCCGTGGCCGCCGGTATCGCCTCGGCCCAGGATACCGGTCCGGGGGCCACCCTGCGGCAGCAAATGCGTCAGGCCCATCTCGGGCGCCGCATGACGCTGGCCGAGCGGCGGATGGCCTACACCCCGCTCATCCGGCCGAACCAGTATCTCGAAGGGGAACTCGCCGACGGCGACCGGCTGCTGCAGAACGGCTGGATCCTCGACCAGTGGAGCTACCAGGGCCGCAAGAACGAGCTGGTCTCCTTCACGGTGAAGGCCAACTATGAAGTGCTCGTCGTCGTCCTGATCCAGAAGGGCGAGGAACTCCAGGAGATCGCCGAGTCGAAGGTGGCCAAGGGCGAGGCGATGTCGGAGCTGAAGCTGCCGCTCGACGGCGACTACCAGATCATGGTCGTCGGCACCCAGCCGACGTCCCGCGGACCCTACTCCCTGACCACCAAGTCCCAGGGGTCGGTGACCGATGTGGACTACGCCCGCCTCTATCCCGGCGGTGGGGACCCGAACGGGCGCTACGCCCTGCTCGTGGCCGCGGATGACTATCCGGGCGAGGACAACGACCTCGGCGGTGGTCCGAGCAACGACTCGCAGCTCATGCGCCAGCTGCTGATCGAGAAGTACGGCTTCAAGCCCGAGAACATCGTGATGCTCAAGGATGTGGAAGCGAACCGCGACCAGATCATCGAGGCCTTTCGCCGGCACCTGGGCCAGGCCGGGCCGAACGGTGTGGCGGTGTTCCACTACTCCGGGCACGGGATGCAGATGCCTGACAACCGCGGCTGGACCGGGGCGGACGATCCGGAACCGGATGGCAAGGACGAGGCGATCGCGACCTGGGGTACGCAGGGCGACCTGTACGGCTACATCCTCGACGATGAGATGGCTGTGCTGACCAGCGAGCTCAAGGCCGGCCACACCCTGATCGTGCTCGACATGTGCCACGCCGGCACCGGCACCCGCGGTGGCCCGCCGAAGGTCCGCACCTGGGGCAGCCTGGCCGGCAAGCTGCCGGTGCCCGGTCAGTTCCGGAAGGATCCCAATCCGCCGCTCGCCCAGGCGCGCTTCATCAAGTACCGGGACATCGCGGCGAAGGTGCAGACCCCGAGCAAGTCGCTGACGACCGGCCGCGCGCCGAGCAAGGCGGAATACGACCAGCCGGCCAACCACGTGCTCATCGCCGGTTCGACCGCGGATGAGACCTCCGCGAACTACACCATCGACATGGCGGATGGCGGGCACGCGAACGTCGGACTGCTGACCTTCATGATCTACCAGACCATCATGAACGGGCCGGCGAACATGACCTTCACCGATCTGCAGAACAAGATCGTCGACCAGACCAACACGATGTCCATCGACTTCCGGAAGGCGCCCCAGCATCCGCAGTTCGAGGGACAGCACGTGGGCGACCCGATCGCCCGTTTCCTGGGCGCGACCCGCTGACGCGACGTGGTGGATGACAAACGAGGAGGGGCGGGTCAGCTGACCCGCCCCTCCTGTCGTTTCCGAAGCGGTGTGCCCGGGACGATCAGCCGGCGTGGTTCGGGAAGATCGTGTTCATCGGATGCCCCATCGCCTGCAGGTAGTCACGATCGAACGCCGCGGAGACGGTCTCCCGGCGGGAGTAGGGTCCCGACGTGTACGCTCGCGAGTTGATGCCGGCCTGACTCAGCTCGCAGACATGCCAGTCCTCGCGGTTGGTCATGTCCCAGAATTTCACCCCGTCCTCGATGTCGAAGGCCGGATTGGCGAGCGAGGCCGGGTTGAAGAGCCAGTGGCAGAAGATCGTCGTGCGATCCACGCCGACCGGCCAGAGGACGTGGAACATCACGTAGTCCGGATGCAGGCTGAGCAGCATGTTCGGCATGATCGAGTAGTAGTAGACCCGGTTGTGATCCTCGACGGGGAGGGCCGGGTCCACCGGCAGGCCGCAGACGCGGCCGCTCATGGTCATGCTCTTGGCGTCGTCGGCGAGGACCATGTAGCCGCCGAGGAACGGGCCGTCGCTCAGATCATTCTCCCCGAGCAGCGGCGGGGTGCGCTTGGTCAGCGTCGGGTGCACCAGGGGACAGTGGTAACACTCGGAGTAGTTCTGCACGACGAGCTTCCAGTTGGCATGCACGTCGTACTCGATCGTCTTGCCGACCTTGAGGTTCGCCAGGTTGAAGCGGCTGAACCGGCCGAGCAGCGGGGCGTGGCTCTCCTCGAAGGAAACGGGCTCCTTGGCGAGGTTGATGAAGATGAACCCTTCCCACAGCGCGATCGCGACCGGGTGGAGCGGCCAGTCCTGCTTGCGGAAGCCTTCGATGTCATTGGTCGCCGGGGCGCCGATCAGCCGGCCGTCGAGGCCGTAGGTCCAGGCATGGTAGGGACATTGAATGGTCTCGGAGAGCTGCCCGGAATGCTCCTCGCACAACCGGCTGCCCCGGTGCCGGCAGACGTTGTAGAACGCCCGGACGACGCCCTGCTGGTCGCGCAGGATGATGATGCTCTCGCCCGCGATCTCGAGGAGGAAGTAGTCGCCCGGCCTGGCGACCCGATCCTCGCGATCGACGCAGAGCCACTGTCGCGTGAACAGCCGGTCCATCTCCTCCTGCAGAATCTCCGGCGCCGTGAAATAGCGGCGCGGCAGGGTCATCTGACCGTGGGTCGGGAGTTCTCTGGGCTTCCAGGCGGTGGAGGTCACGGCGGTTCTCGAGTCGAGGGACAGGATAAAATGCCCCTCAGGGCGGATGCAGGGAAGGGGAATCCCCGGAACATGACTACCGGTCACGCCAAAGCGGGGTAGGATTCCTCGCGATGCCAGCCACGATCGTCCACCTCATTCCCCACACCCACTGGGACCGTGAGTGGTACCTGCCGCTTGGCGGTTTCCGCGCTCGTCTGGTCGCGGCCGTAGACGCGCTGCTCGCCCAGTTCGAGGCCGACCCCCGGCTCACCACTTTCCTCCTTGATGGCCAGACGGTCCTGCTCCGCGACTACCTCGCGGTGCGGCCGGAGCAGCGCGAGGCGGTGGCGGCGCTGGTCCGCTCCGGGCGCCTGCAACTCGGGCCCTGGTATGTGCTCGCCGACGAGCAGATTCCCTCGGGCGAATCCCTGCTTCGGAATCTCGCCGCGGGGCGCGACGACGCGGCGGAGTTCGGAGGCCGGCTTGATGTGCTGCACTCTCCCGATGCCTTTGGTCATCCGGCCATCTGGCCGGCCCTCGGGGCGGAGTTCGGCATCTCGTCTGGTACCCTCTGGCGCGGGCTCGACGGCGAGCGAACCGGACAGCGCGACCTCGCCTGGTGGGACGCGCCCGACGGCCGGCGTGTCCTCGTCTACCACCTGCCGCCCGATGGCTACGAGATCGGCTCCGCCCTGCTTGTGGACGACGACCGGCTGGCCGCGGCCTGGGCCCAGGTCGCCTCACAAGTCCTGCCCCGCGCCGCGACCCGGCACGTCGCCGTCTTCGTCGGGGCCGATCACCACGCGCCATCGCCCGGGCTGGGCGGTCTCGCGATGCGCCTCGCCGCGCGCGTCCCCGGCCTCGACTTCCGCTTCTCGCGGCTCGACAGCTTCCTGAGAGAGGCCCGAGACGCGGCCCCCGATCTCGCGGTGCTTACCGGTGAGCAGCGCTGGTCGTACGGCTACACCTGGACGCTGCAGGGGGTGCACGGCACCCGCGCCGCGATCAAGCGAAGGAACAGCTCCGTCGAACTCGAGCTCGTTCGGCAGGCGGAACCGCTGGTGGCGATGTCCGCCCTGCTTGGTCGCGAGACGGGCGCCCTGGCCGCGGTGGTGACCCAGGCGTGGCGGGAGGTGGTCGCGTGCCATTTCCACGACGCGATCGGTGGCTGCGCGGCCGATGCGGTCTCCCGTGCGATGGCCGTCCGCTACGACGATGCCGAAGCCGCCGTGCGGGAGGTCGTCCGGAGCGCCCTGCACCGCTTGACCGGGCACGATGCCGATCGTGCGCGCGAGGGAGGCGCCGTCACGCCGCGTCTGGCCCTCTGGAATCCCGCGCCCCGGCCGCGCGGCGGAATTGTGCTGGCCGACGTGAGCGTCTTCCGCCGCGACGTGCTGGTGGGACCACCCGGCGCGCGCCTCCCTCGCACCGGTCCCGGAGTGCAGCCCTTCGTCGTTCGGTATCTCGCACCGGACGGCACGGTGCACGAGGTCGCACCGCAGGTGCTGGCGGCCGAGGTCGGTCTCGAGCGGATCGATGCGCCCCGGCACTACCCGGATCAGGATGAGGTGGACCTGCTCCGCATCGCCTTTCCGCTGCCGAGCGAGCTTCCCGGATTCGGCATCCGTTTGCTCGAGCTGGTGGAAGGCTCCGCCCCGCCACTCGAACCGTTCGCCGCGGCCACCGGCCGCAATCTCTGGAACGGCCGGGTCGAATCACAGGTCGCGAGGGATGGGACGGTCACCCTTCGCGCGGCCGGCGATGGACCGATGTTCGAGGGGTTGCTCGCGCTCGAGAGTGAGCGCGATGCGGGGGACACCTACACCTTCTGCCCCGTACCGCGCAACGAAACCCGCCGTCCGCTTCGGGCGGGGAAGCCGGTCGTGGTGGCGGAAGGGCCGTTCGTCGCCGGACTCGAGTGGCCCATGGCCCTTCGTTGTGGCCTGGGCGCGGGGAAGGGAGAGGGACGTGTCGATGCGCGGGTGCGGCTCGAGGCCGTGGGCGACTCTCCCGTTCTCCAGTGTACGGTGAAGTTCGACAATCAGGCCCGGGACCATCGTCTCAGACTGCGTTTTCCTACCGGGCTCCGCGGCCGGCCCGTGCTCGCGGGCGCGCAGTTTGGCGCCATCGAGCGAGCGGCGCTCAAACGGAGGGGCCGCTGTCCGGCGGAATCCCCGGTCCCCACCGCACCAGCACACCGCTGGGTGGCCGCCGCGCGCGGGGCGCGGGGACTCGCGGTCTTCATGCCCGGCTTCTTCGAGTATGAGTGGACGCCGAACGGCGATCTGCTGGTGACGCTGCTGCGCGCGGTCGGAGAACTGTCTCGTTCGGATCTCCGGACCCGGCCCGGCCACGCCGGCTGGCCCACGCCGACGCCGGACGCCCAGTGCCTCGGCCCCGACAGCGTCACCCTGGGCGTCGCGCCGGTGACGGCGGAGGATCTCGCCGCGCCGGACCGCCTGGAACGGATGTGGGAGGACGCCTTCGTCCCGCTCCGGGCGCAGTGGGTCCGGGATTATTGTGAGGCGGCGCCACCCGCCCTCGAGCAGACCGGTTTCACGCTCGAAGGTTCCAGTCTCGTCTTCTCGGCGTGTGCCCGCGCGAAGGGCGGACGTGGTGTGGTGCTGCGCTGCTACAACGCACTCGGTCGCGCGACCGAAGGCCGCTGGCGTAGCGCACGAGCCATCGCCGGCGCGAAGCTCGTGCGCGCCGACGAGACCGACGTCGCGCCGCTGGCGCTCAGCGCCGGGGGGCACGAGGTTCCGTTCACCGCCGGTCCGCGGGCGATCGTCTCCATGTTGCTGGAATTCACCGACTGATCGAGGAGAAGCCGATGCGAAGCGTCGTGATGGGGATGCTGCTGGCCACGGTGGTGACGACGGGGCTCGCCGCCCAGGAGAAGGAAGTCCTCAAGGTGCCGGGCACGGTCGAGGGACTGCCGTTCTCCCCGGCGGTGAAGGTCGGCAACATCATCTATCTGTCCGGGCAGATCGGGAATTACCGCGGCACGCGCAATCTGGTTCCGGGAGGAATCAAGGCGGAGACGCTGCAGGCGCTTGAGAACATCCGGGTCGTGCTCGAAGCCTCCGGCAGCTCCCTCGACCGGATCTTCAAGTGCACGGTCTACCTCGCCGACATCGGGGACTACGACCAGATGAATCAGGCCTACGCCAGCGTCTTCCCGAAGGATCCGCCGGCCCGCTCCACGATCGCCGCCAGCGGCCTCGCCCTCGGCGCGCGGACCGAGATCGAATGCATGGCGACCGCCCGACAGAAATAGCGCCGGACGGGATCAGTCGGCAGCATCGGTCGCGTCGCCGATGATCCCGGCGATCCGCGGCACCCACGCACGATGTTCGGGCTTCATCAGGACCGAGCGAAGGCAGGTCACGGTCTCCTGATCGCGTTCGAGGCGGGTGCCGGCGGGGTCGATCAAGCGGACCGGAAGCTCGGCCAGCGCAAGATCGAGCCCGCGCCGTGCCGCCTCCTCGAAGATCCGCCGCGCGCGGAGCGACGCGGCCTTCGCCGACCCGGCACGCGGCGCCCACACGACGATGTCGAGCTCCGGCTGCACGCCGGTCAGCATTCTCCGGTCGGCGCTCAATCGCTGATGGAGGTCGAGGGCGGCCTCCCGCCCCGCTTCCAGCATGCCCGCAAACTCTCCCCCACGGACCAGCGGCAGCAGCCGCTGCGTCGCCCAGAGCGCTACCGCCGCCGCCCCCGGTCGCGAACACTCCAGGCTGATCTCGCCGAGATGCAGCTCCGCCGAACTGAAGTAGGTGTACGGCGACTCGTGCCTGTAGAGGCGCCCGACGGAAGGATCCCGGAACAGCACGCAGCCGCACCCATAGGGCTGCAGTCCATGCTTGTGCGGGTCGATGACGAGTGAGTCCACATCGGTCAGGGCGGCGAAGGCGGTCGTTGCGGCCGCCCCGAGGTTTCGCGCGAGCGTGAAATACCCACCGTAGGCCGCGTCCGCGTGCACCCGGAAGCCGTGACGGGTCCGTCGCTCGAGCAGGGCGGGAAGCGGGTCCACCGCGCCGAGGGCGGTCGTCCCCATCGTTGCGACCACGGTCCCGATCTGCCCTTCCGACAGGATCCGGTCGAGCGCCTCGAGGTCCATTCGGCCATCTCGGTCGGTGGGGCAGGTGCGGAAACGGAGGCCGAGCACAGCGCTGATACGGGCATGGGTGTAGTGTGCCTGATCAGAGGCCACGACCGTCATGCCGGGCCTGAGCTGGCCCGCGATCCACAGCGCCTCGAGGTTCGCCATCGTGCCACCGCCGGTCAGGTGGCCGAGGTGCGAGGACCAGCCGAACATCGCGGCGAGGACAGCCACCGCCTCCTTCTCCATCGCCGAGCTCGCGCGGCCGCCATCCAGCGCATGGTTGTTCGGGTTGATCACCATGGCGAGGGCGTAGGCGAGGCGGGCCACCGGATGCGGCGGCTTGAGCATCTGGCCGGCGTAGAGCGGATGGAAGTAGGGGAAGTTGTCGCGCATCCGGAGCGCGACCTCACCGAGGACGGATTCGATGGCCGCAAGGTCGAGGTGAACCTGCGCGACCGGAGCATGATCGCCGAAGCCGGCGTCCAGCCGTGTGAGGCTTCGGCCGAGGATGGCGAGCAGCGACGATTCCAGCGCATCGGGCATGGGCGAGTCCGGCAGGAGGAGGCTCAGCGATCCCGCGCGGCGCGGATGACGTCGGGTTTGTTGGTGACGATGCCGTTCGCGCCGTTCTTCCAGAGGGCGAGCGCCGAACGGGCGTCGTCCACGGTCCACACATGGACCGATGCGTTCCGCGCATGGGCCCGGCGCACGAAGCGCTTCGTGGCGATCGGGAGGCCGTAATAGGCGTCGGGGATGGCGTAGCAGCGGCAGGCGGGGTCCGGCGACCCGAGGCCGAAGTAGAGCCGGGCGATATCGCGCTGGGATGCGCCGAGCGTGAACGGCGCGGCCCTGAACGGCGTGAGCGCCTCCCAGGAAGACCCTGCCACCACCGCGCGATCGGTCGCGCCGCCCTCGATCAGCGCCCGCGCGATTGCGCCCGCGACCTCGACTTCCTTCACCTCGATCAGCAGCGGGACACCCGGAAATTCGGCGATCACCTCGCGCAGCAGCGGAATCCGCACGCCTGTGCCGCGATACGGAGTCCCCTCGACGCCGGGCTCCATGTAGCGGAAGCCGGCGTCGAGCCGTTGCAGCTCCGCCGCGGTGCGGGAGGCGACCGGCCCGGTCTGGTCGGTGGTGCGATCGAGCGTGGCGTCGTGGAAGACCATCGCCTCGCCATCGGCGGAGCGGCGGATGTCGAACTCGATGGCGTCTGCCCCCTGTGCGAGCGCCAGCCGGAAGCTCTCGAGGGTGTTCTCGGGCGCGTACCACGCGGCACCGCGGTGGCCGATGACCGGATGAGCGGAGCGGTCGAGCAGCGGGTTCATGCCGAAGTGTAGCAGGCTCCCGAGTCCTGTCGCATGGCGGTCGCGTGGAAGGTTGTCACCCTAGTCCCTGGCGGGGTGCTCCAGCCCGTCCCTGAGCGCATCGCCGACGAGGGTGCAGGCGACCACGACGAGCACCAGCGCGACGCCCGGCACGACCGCCACCCAGGGCGCATTGACGAGGGTGTCGCGGCCCGAGGCGATCATCCCGCCCCACGATGGGACGGGCGGCTGGACGCCCAGTCCGAGGAACGAGAGCCCGGCCTCGAGGGTGATGGCGTTCCCGACCCCCAGCGCCGCCGCGATGATGATCGGCGTCCAGGTGTTCGGAAGGATGTGGCGCCACGCCACCCGCCCGGACGGGGCCCCGAGGGCGCGCGCCGAGAGCACGAACGGCCGTGCCATGAGCGCCGTCGCCTCTCCATAGACCAGCCGCGCGATTCCCATCCAGCCGGTGAGGCCCAGCACCACCACGACGAGCGTTGCCCCCGGCTTCCAGAGCGCCGCGAGCAGGAGCAGGAGCACCACGCGCGGGATCGCGAGGGCGAAGTCGGTGATCGCCAGCAGCACGGTGGCGATCCGCCCTCGCCAGACGCCCGCCGCGAGGCCCACCGCCGCGCCGAGCGAGATGGCGATGAGCGTCGCGAGCAGCCCCGTTGCGAGGGAGACGCGCGCACCGTAGAGCAGCCGGCTCCACACGTCGCGGCCGAACCGGTCGGTGCCGAGCAGATGGAAGGCCCCGAGGCCATCGCGATGCAGCGGTGCGGTGAATCGGGTCGCGACCACGTCGGGCTGGGCCAGCGGGTCATGCCCGGCGAGGAGCGGTGCGGCGATCGCCGCGACGGTGAGGAGCGTGAGGATGGCGAGTCCGGCAAGGGCTCGTCCGTCTTCCGTCAGGCGCCAGCCGGTGCTCCGCTCAGGCATCGCGCACCCGGGGGTCCACCCAGGCCCGGAGCCCGTCGGCGAGCAGGTTGCCCGCGACGACGAGCGCGGCGCTCACCGTCGTCGCCGCCATCACGACGGGATAGTCGCGCGCGGAGACCGCCTGGATCAGCACCCGGCCAACGCCCGGCCACGCGAAGATCCCCTCGACGAAGACCGTTCCCGAGAAGAGCGCCGGGAGCGACAGGCCGAGCAGCGTGACGACCGGGCCGAGCGCCGCGCGGAGCAGATGCCGGAGGAGCACCCGGTGCTCGCCCAGTCCGCGGGCACGCGCCGCGAGGATGAACGGTTCGGAGCGGATGTCGAAGGCCGCGCCCCGCACGAAGCGCGCGGCGCCGCCGAAGCCGATGAGCGTCAGCGTGAGCAGGGGCAGCGCGAGATGACGGAGCCGGTCCACCACGCGCAGGGCGGGCGACAGGAACTCCGCGTCGAGGCCCGTCGCGCCGAAGGCGGGCAGCACCCGGAGTTGATAGGCGAACAGCCACACCAGCATGACCGCGAGCCAGTAGCTCGGCATCGCGAAGAGGGTGACGGAGACCACCGAGAGCGAGGTGTCCGTCGCGGGACGTCCCCGCGCCTGGAGCAGCCCGACCGCGAGGCCGAGCAGATAGCTGCAGCCGAGCGAGAGGAGGACGAGCAGCGCGGTGGCCGGCCAAGCCTCGCCGAGCATCCGGCTCGCCGGGCGTCCGGTCGCGAGACTGGTGCCCCAGTCGCCGCGGGCGGCTCGGCTCAGCCACTCCACGAACTGCAGCGGCAGCGGGCGATCGAGCCCGAGCTGATGCCGGACCGCCTCGAGTTGCGCCGGGGTCGCCTCCGGCCCCGCGAGGTGCACTGCCGGATCGCCGGGCGCGAGGTGCAGCAGCACGAAGGTGAGGGTGACCACCCCCAGCAGCACGGCGAGGCCGGCCAGGAGTCGCCAGAGCAGGCGGGAAAGCATGGCGTGAATGTGGGCCCGGGCGGGGATCGCCGCCAGCGGGCGTGAGTGGTGTCACCAGGTGAGGTTCGTCACGGCGGGCCCTCGCGGCCCAGTCCAGCTTCAGGGGTCAACTCCAACCCGAGGTACCGCATGCGGCTGTCATACCGTCCGGCAGGAACCGGCGCCCTGTTGGCCACGCTGGCGCTCGGGCTTGCGGCCTGCCAGGGAGATACGATCGCGCCCAGCGGCGCGGCGCCGCTGACGCAGGCCGAGGCCCAGGCGGTCGGTGTCGAGATGCAGGGCGAGATCGCCGGCATCACATCGGGATCGTCCCTGCAGGACTTCCTCACGCCAAGCTTCGCGGCCCCGCCCGCGGCGGTACGCGCATTTGGAGGTCCACTGCACTTCACTCCGCCGCCCAACTGTCCGACCTTCTCCGAGTTTCCGCCGACCGACGCGGATGGGGACCACGTCCCGGACAACCTGACGCTGACCTTCGATCCAGCGACCTGCACCTACACCGGGCACGACGGCAATACCCTCGAGATCTCGGGCGCGGTGACGATCACCGATCCCTCCCTGGTGAATCCGGGTGTCCGGGTCAGCTTCGCGGCCTTCCAGCACAAGGCGACGCTCGCCAACGGGCACTTCTTCCGCCGGTCCGAGGACGGCGTCTGGCAGCTGGTCTCCGACTCGACCGGATTCGCGGCCACCGACAGCACCACGACGGAGCACGAATCGACCGAGCGCGGGCTGGCGACGCTGACCAAGGCGTGGCAGGTGAACTTCGTGGTGGACTCCGGCCAGGTCTTCGGGCACGACCACGGCCTGCCGAGCGGCGACTTCACCATCAACGGCAGCACCGCGCGAACCCATGGTACCGAGAACAAGTCGTTCACCATCACGACCGTGACCCCGCTGCACCACGATGCAGCCTGCGCCGACGACCAGCGCGTGGTCAGCGGTGAACTGCACGTGGTGCACACCGACGCCCGCGGCACGGCGACGGTCGATATCGTCTTCAATGGATGCGGCGTTCAGCCGACCATCACCCTCGTCACCGGACCGACCGCCTCCTGACCGGTTGAGTGCCTTCCGGAGACGCACCCGCAGGGTCCTCCCTGCGGGTGTTTGCTTTCCGCCGGGTGGCGCGCACCTTTCCGCCATGCGGCCGCGCCTCGCCTGTCTGCTCCTGATCCTCGCGCTCGAAGGCTGCGGCGCGACGGCCGCCCGCCGCGGCGGCACGGTGATGTATGCCTCCGGCGCCGACCTCCAGAGCATCAATCCTCTCTTCACGCTGCATCCGCTCGCGCGCCAGGTGCAGCGCTACGTGCTGCTCACGACCCTCGTCCGCTATGACAGCCTGATGCGGGTCGAGCCGTACCTGGCGAGAGGCTGGAGCTGGTCGGCGGAGGGTCGGCGGCTCACCCTCAAGCTCACAGATGCACTCCGCTGGCACGACGGTGCGCCGACCACCGCCCGGGATGTGGCGTGGACCCTCGATCGCGCGCGGGATCCCGCGACCGGCTACCCCCGCCAGTCCGACCTGAGCACGCTCGTCGCCGCCCGCGCACTCGACGACACGACCCTCGAGCTCGAATTCAGCTCGCCACCGGGCGGCATCCCCGACGTGCTCACCGACCTCGCCATCCTCCCGTCGCACCTGCTCGATACGGTCCCGCCCTCGCGCCTCCGTCAGGCGGCGTGGCAGGAGCATCCGGTGGGCAACGGGCCGTTCCGGTTCGTGTCGCACGAGCCGAATCGCCGCTGGGTCTTCGAACGGAACCCCGACTTTCCCGCCGAGCTGGGCGGCCCCCCGAAGCTCGACCGCCTGGTGATCGCGGTCGTCGACGAGCCGATGACCAAGCTGGCCGCGCTCACCTCGGGCGAACTCGATGTCGCCGGGATCCAGCCCGCGCACGCTGACTTCGTTCGCCGCGATCCGCGGCTCGCGGTGCTGGACTATCCGCTCCTGCTCTCCAACGGCATCGTCTTCAACGCCCGACGGGCACCGTTCAACGCGCCCGGCGCCCGGGCCCGGGTCGCCTCCGCCCTCGACCGGCCGGCACTCGTCGCCGGCTTCGTCTACGGCTTCGGCACTCCCGCGAGCGGGCCGGTGCCCCCCGGTGTCGCGGCGTGGGACAGCCTGACACGCTCCCTCGGCCACGAGGCGCCCGCATCCCAGCCTTCCGAGCGCGGACCGCTCGCCTTCGAATTGCTGACGGTCGGTTCCGGCGAGGCGGCACTCGAGCAGATGATCCAGGCCCAGCTGGCCCATGCCGGCATCACGATGACCATCCGCCAGCTCGAGCTCTCCGCCTTCCTCGACCGGGTCTACGGTCAGCGCCACGACTTCGACGCGGCCCTGCTCGGCTCACCGGGGGATCTCGGCCTCGGCTACCTCGCGCCGCTCGCCGCACTCTCCGGACTCACGCCGCCGGCGGAGCGCGCGGCGCTGTTCCGCTTCTTCCGGGATTCTCTCCCGGCCACTTTCCTGTACCATTCCCGGGGGCTGCAGGGGATCAACCGCCGGGTGAGGGGCGTGGCCTTCGGACTCCGCGGGGAACTCGCGACGGTGAGTCAATGGAACGTGGCGCCATGACCGCATGGAGCGCGAGCGCTCCGGTGCGGCTCGATTTCGCGGGTGGATGGACCGATGTCCCGCCCTTCGCGGTGCGCGAAGGCGGCGTGGTCGTCAACGCCGCGATCGACCTCCGGGTGAAGGCGTCATTCGAGCCAGGCGGCAACGGCATCCTGCTCCTCGCCGAAGACCTCCGGCAGGCGGCGCGGGTCAGCGCCGCCGTCGATCTCAACGCCGATCCGAATCTCGCGCTGCATCGGGCCGCCGTCCGGATGTTTCCCGCCGGTCCCGGCACGCTGCGGACCCGCTCCGATGTCCCGCCGGGATCGGGACTGGGCAGCTCCGGTGCACTCGACGTCGCCATGATCTCGGTACTCGCGGCGGCGCGCGGTGAGGCGCTCAGCGCCGCGGAGATCGCCGGGTATGGATGCCATCTGGAAGTCGTCGAGGCGGGGATGCCCGGCGGGCGCCAGGATCAGTACGCCGCCGCGCTCGGCGGCTTCCACCGGCTCGGCTTTCGCGGGGACGAGGTCGAGACCGACCGGCTCACTCTCGATCCCGACTTTCTCGCCGAACTCGAGCGCCGCACCCTCATCTGCTATACCGGGCGTTCGCGCGTGTCCGGTGACACGATTGCGCGGGTGATGGGCGCCTACGAGCGGGGTGACGCCACGGTGACCGCCGCGTTGCATGAACTGGTGGGCATCGCCAACCGGATGGCGGAAGCGCTCCTGGCATCCGATCTTCCCGGCGTCGCGGCGCTGCTCGCGGCCAACTGGCGCTGCCAGCAGCAGCTCGATGCCGGGATGTGTACCGCGGAGATGGCCGCTCTGGAGGCGGCCATGACCGAGGCCGGCGCCCTCGGCGGCAAGGCCGCCGGGGCAGGAGCGGGGGGGTGCATGTTCTTCGTGATGGGTGACGATATCGACGCGGGGCGACGGGCCGCCGACCGGGCCGGAGCGAAGCTGCTCGAGGCCGGCTGGTCGATGGCCGGAGTGGAACGATGCTGACCGGTGAAGAACTCGAGGCCCGGCGCGAGCTGGTGGCCGAATCGCAGGATCTGCAGGGACTCTGTGACCACCTCGCCGCACGGGCCCGGGCGGTCGTCGACCGCGACCCCGCCATCCCGGAGCAGAAAGGGATGCTCTCCAGCGATGGCGGCTTCTGTCCCGACGACAAGTCGGTGCTGACCTACGATCCCTGGAGCCCGTCCGCACACGCCTGCCCGAAGTGCAACCGGCGCCTGACGGGCGAGCGCCACGACGGCCGCTGGGCCTGGCAGCAGCACCTCTGGCTCGGCGAACGGATCGCGGAAGCCGCGGCGGCCGGCATCATGACCGGCGACGAGCATCTCCTCGCCTGGGCGGCGCGCAAGGTGACGGAATACGGCGAGCGCTATCGCTCCTATCCCAATGCCGACAACGTGCTCGGGCCCGCGCGGCTCTTCTTCTCCACCTACCTCGAGTCGGTCTGGCTGACCAGCTACCTCGCCGCGGCGTTCATGCTGCGGGAGGCGGGCGTGCTCGACGAGGATGGCATTGCGGCCGCGGATACGGTGGCCGAGGAAGCGTCGAATCTCATCGGCGAGTTCGAGGAGGGGTTGTCCAACCGGCAGACCTGGCACAACGCGGCGCTGATCGCGGCGGCGGTCTGGTTCGAGGACGAGGCGCTCGCGGCGCGCGCGATCGAAGGCCGGCGCGGGCTGGTCGGTCACCTGGTGGACGGCTTCGGCGATGACGGAATGTGGTACGAAGGGGAGAACTACCACCTCTTCGCGCTGCGCGGACTGCTCACCGGCGCCGCCTGGGCGCGGCTCGCCGGCGTCGACTTCTTCGAGGAGGAGGCGAGCCAGAAGCGCCTCGCCGCCGCCCTCCGTGCGCCGGCGCTCTCGGCGCTCCCCGACGGCACTTTCCCCGCGCGGAAGGATGCCCGTTTCGGGGTGAGCCTCGGGCAGCCGATGTATCTCGAACTCTGGGAGCGGGGTGTCGCCGACCTGCTCGCCTGCGGGCAGCAGGAGTCGGCCGGCAACATCGCCGGATGGCTCACCCACCTGTACGCGCTCCCCGCCCCGGTCGCCGAGACCTTCGATTCCTACCTGCACGAAGCCGGGGAGCCCGCACCGAAGACCCGCGATCGCACCCACCTCTCCTGGTGGATGCTGCTCTCGATGGTGCCGGAGCTTCCGGCGGGAGCGACCTGGACGCCCGCCAGCACCCTGCTCGAGTCTCAGGGCCTCGCCCTGCTTCGGAACGGCGATCGCTACGCCAGCGTCGAATGCGGCGAGTACGGCGGTGGCCATGGCCATCCCGACCGGCTGCACCTGACGCTGCATGCCCGCGGCGTGCACTGGCTTGCCGACCCCGGGACCGGCTCCTATGTGACGCCCGACCTGCCGTGGTACCGCTCCACGATGGCGCACAACGCACCGCGCGTCGATGAGATCTCCCAGCCGATGGGGGATGCGCGCGCCGAGATGTTCGATGTGCCTGGCCCGTGGGGCTGGGTGCGCGGCAAGTTCGGCAAGCTCACCCGCACCGTCGTCGCCGGCCCGAAGCACCTGGTGGATGTGGTCGAGTATGCCGACGACCAGGAACATCTCGTCGAGCTGCCGTGGCATCCCGACGGGGAGCTCGAGATCCTCACCCCCGGCCGCTGGGAACCGGCCGAACTCGCCGATCCCTTCGCCACGAAGGTCGAACGATTCCTGCCTGACTCGGCCGGCCCGATCCGCTGGAAGTCCACCGCCGGCCCCTTCGCGCGCGAGCTGCATGGCATCTTCGACGACAGCGGTGAGCTGCTGCGCGCCGCCGGTCCGGGACGGCCCGGGCAGCCGGGCGGCCGGAGCTTCCTGATCCGCCGCCAGAGCGGGCGCTACGTCCGCTTCGCCTCGGTGCTCGCCTTCGATGGCCCGGCCCTCACCGGAGCGCGCTTCGCGGCCGCCGAGATCGTGGCCGTCACCGCCGATGGCGAGACGATTCACCACCAGACCAGCGAGGGGTGGGAGGTGACCGAGGGCGGTGTCTCCACGCCGCTGCGTGGGCTTCGTCGGGACCTGCTGAAGGCGAAGCTCGATCTCCCCACGGTGGACAATGCGCTCTTGAAGTACGTGCCGCCGGTGGTGAAGGCGTATCACGTCGCCGAGCCTCCCGCGCTCGACGGCACGCTCGAGGGCTTCGACACGAAGAACCCGCTGGCCCTCGATCACGAGGACCAGTATCGCCGCACCGAGGAGCCGTACGGCGGGCCGGAGGAGTTCTCGGCCGAGGCGTGGCTCGCCTGGGACGAACAGGCGCTGTACGTCGCGGTCGAAGTCGCCAAGGCCGAACTTACCTTCCGGGCGCCCGATGCGGCGCCACTCCGCCTCGACAACGAGTCCGACCTCATCCACTCCGACGGCATTCAGCTCTATCTCCAGCGCGCCGATCAGCCGCTGCACGGCTGGCTGCTGGTACCCGACCCGGGGAGCGATGCGCTGCAGATCCGCGCCGCGGGCGGGACGGTCGCGACGCCGGACTCCGCCACCGGCGCCTGGCAGGAGACCGATCGTGGCTACCGCATCACGGCGCGGATCACGGTGCCGGGCTGGCCGCCGGCGCTGGGGGAACCCTCGCCGCGCTTCGACCTGGTGGTGAACCAGATGCGGCCTGACCGCCTCCGCCGCCTCGGCCAGCTCTGCTGGACCGGTGGCGGGGGCTGGGCCTACCTGCGCGGCGATCGCCAGGATCCCGACTGGCTCGGCACGGTGGCGCTCGCATGAGAATTCCAGGCTTCACCTCGACCGGCAGCAAGCGGCCGGAGGCGCTGTTCGGCGCCGGCGCCCCGCGCGGGCTCCCGGTTCGCCTCGCGCGGGCCTCGGGGGCGTCGGTGTGGGATACCGAGGGCAGGGAGTATCTCGACTTCGTGATGGCGCTCGGTGCCGTCGCGTTAGGCT
>JBGASX010000029.1:0-51531 GCA_044229445.1 Gemmatimonadales bacterium
AACGGAATCGTCGCCATCGAAGTGGCCTATTGCTTGACGGCCGCCGGGGATGGCGCGGCGCCGTCATCGACCGGCTCCTGGCGGACCGCGGCGCGGGGGCCGCTGAAGCTCCGGCCGGTGATGATGAGGACGACCGAGGCCACAATGATCAGGGAGGCCAGCAGCGACCGGCTCCCGAGCACCTCTCCGCCGAAGGCCCAGCCGAGGAAGACCGCGACCATCGGATTCACGTAGCCCGCAGTCGCCACCTGGTTGGGCGTGCTGACGGTGAGCAGCCAGGCGAAGGCGGTGAAGGTGAGCAGCGAGCCGAAGACCACAAGATAGAGGAAAGCGAGCAGCGACTTGGCGGTGATCCCGGCGGGGTCGAAGCGGCCCCAGTCACCGGCGATGCCGCTCGCGGCGACGAGCAGCACCCCGCCGGCGAGCATCTCCATGCCCGAGACCTGCTGGGTGTTGGCCGGAAGGTCGGCATGACGGCTCACCACCGAGGCAAGCGCCCACGCGAAGGTCGAGCACATGAGCAGCAGCACCCCGGCGGGATCCGCATGCTCACCACTCGTCCCGCCGGGCAGGACCAGCAGGGCGACCCCGGCGAACCCGAGCACGATGCCGAGCAGGACGACGCCCGGAGGCCGCACGCCACCCGGGCGCCCCCATTCGAGGAGCGCCGTCCAGACCGACACCATTGCGACGATGAGCGCGGTGAGCCCGGAGGAGAGGTGCTGTTCGACCCAGACGACCGCGCCGTTGCCGACGAGGAAGAAGAGCGCGCCGAGCAGGAAGGCCCAGCGCCACTGGGACGCGCGCGGGGCCCTGGCACCGCGCCACCAGGCCCAGCCATACATGAGGAGGCCGGCCAGGACGAAGCGGGCGCCGGCCATCAGCAGGGGCGGGATGCTCTTGATCGCAAAGGCGATCGCGAGATAGGTCGACCCCCAGACGAGGTAGACCGCCGCGAAGGCCGCGATCAGCTGGAGCCGGTTCCGGCGAGCGACCTCAGGCGTCACCGTCGGCTCCCGGCTTCACGGTCAGCGGCAGCCCCGCCGCTTCCTTCACCGTCGACAGCACGATGGTGGTGCGGGTGCTGCGCACCCCCTTGAGCCGGCCGAACCGTTCCCGCAGCAGTCGGCTCAGCGCCTCGGTATCGGGGACGCGCACCTTGACCAGGTAGCAGTCCTCGCCCGCGACATGGTGGACTTCGAGCACTTCCGGCTGCCGGGAGAGGGCGTGACCGATGGCGCCGGAACCGATCCGCTCCTCGGTGCTGACATTGATGAATGCGGTGAGGCCGAGGCCGACGGCGACGGGGTCGATCCGGGCCATGTAGCCCTGGATCACGCCGCGCTGTTCCAGCTTGCGGATACGATCGAGGATGGCCGACGGGGCCATGTCCAGTTGCCGGGCGATGTCGGCGTTGCTGATCCGGGCGTTGGCCTGGAGCTGCTCCAGAATGGCGCGATCGGTGGCATCGAGCATCGGACAAACCCCATGCAGAGCAACGTTTATTCGGTCAAAAACAAGATAATCAGACGAATATTCAGCCCGCAATCGCACCCGACGACAATCGGACGGCGCTCATCCCCGCCCGAGTTCCGCCGATAATAAAGAGCGATGAGCAACACGCCCCTGCCCCCAGACCCTCCTGCCGTTCGCACCGGCGGTGCCCGGCGCACCGGTGTCGCCGGCGCGCTCGCCGCCCTCGAGGCGGTGGTGCGCAGCGCGCGCGACCCCGACCTGGCCGAGGAAGCGGTCGAGTCGGCGCGCCGGATCCTGCGTTCGCTCATCGACGGCGGGGCGCTCGAGTCCCGCCCCGAACTGCTCCTCGCCGCCGGCCGGCTGGTCGAGGAATCGCCGGTCGGCCTCGTCGCCGGTCTCAGCGACTTCATGGGACTGCTCACCCGGGCGGCCCGGGCGCAGACCTCCAAGGCCAACGACACCGTGCTCGTGATCGAGGACGACCCGCTCTTTGCCAAGCGGATCGAGTCGGCCCTCTCGGCCGCGGGGTGCCGGGTGCTGATCGCGCCGACGGCCGCGGAGGCGCGGCAGAAGATCGGCATGGAACAGATCAGCCTGCTGATCCTCGACCTGATCCTGCCCGACGGCGACGGCCGCAGCATCCTGCTCGATCTCCGCTCCGACCCGCGCACCGCGGCGATGCCGGTCTTCGTCGTCTCCGCCCGGCTCGGCACGCACACCAAGGCGGAGTGTTTCGCCCTCGGCGCCGATGCCTACTTCGACAAGCCGCTCGACATCGAGGCGTTCACCGTCGCGGTCGGCGCCCGGCTCGAGCGCCATGCGGATCAGACCCAGACCGCCCGCCGTGATCCGGTCACCGGCCTGCCGAATCGCGCCGCCTTCCTCGAGGCGGTCGCCCGGCTGCGGGAGACCTCGCCGGCCGGCACCGGCTTCTCGCTCGCGGTGCTCGACCTCGACCACTTCCGCTGGATCGAAGAGACCTGGGGACGCCAGTTCAGCGACAACGTCCTGCGCCGCTCCGGGGTGCGCCTCGCGATGGCGCTCCGTCAGGCGGCAATCTTCGCGCGCTGGGACGGCGCCGAGTTCATCGCCCTCTTCGCCAGGCGGAGCGCCGCCGAGGCCGGCGCGGCGCTGGAGCAGGCGCTCGCGGTACTCCGGCGGGTGGATTTCCGGCCGGGACAGGACTCGCCGCTGACGGTCACCTTCTCCGCCGGCGTGATGGACATCGCGGAGGGGCAGGACATCGAGGATGCCATCGCCGAGGCCGACCGGCTGCGGTATGTGGCCAAGGCGTCGGGACGCAACCGGGTCGTCACCGTCGGCAACCACGACGTCGTGCCCTCGCGCCGCATCCTGCTCGCCGAGGATGACCCGAACGTGACCCGGCTGGTGACGCGGCACCTCAAGCATGAAGGGTTCGACGTCGTGGCCTATCCGGATGGCGAGCAGGCGCTGGCCAACGCCGCGGCCTCCGGCGCGTCGCTGATCATCAGTGACATCGAGATGCCCAATCTCGACGGGCTGGGCTTCCTGCGCGCCCTGCGCGAGCATCCCGAACTCCGGCATATCCCGGTCATGATGCTCACCGCGATGGGTGACGAGAACTACATCGTGCGCGCCTTCGAGCTCGGGGCGGATGACTACGTCCTCAAGCCCTTCTCGATGCGCGAGGTGACGGCCCGGGTCCGCCGCCTGCTCCGCCGCCCCTCCGTCGCCGGAGTTCCGGTCATCGCCTGAGCCGGAAGCGTCCCGCGTCCCCGCACGTCTATCGAGCGGGACCCGCGCGCGCTACCTTCTCGCGATGTCGACCCCCGTCAGCTATCGCAGGACCCTCGGTCTCTTCTCGGGCACGATGGCCGTCGTCGGCGGCATCATCGGCTCGGGCATCTTCAATAATCCAGCGATCGTCGCCCAGCGGGTGGGCACGGGTGGCCTGACCCTCGGGGTCTGGGTGCTGGGCGGAGTCGTGGCCCTCATCGGGGCCTTCTGCTTCGGCGAGCTGGGACAGCGCCGGCCGCAGGCGGGGGGCAGTTACGTCTACATCCGCGAAGCCCTCGGCCCCCTGCCCGCTTTCCTGTATGCCTGGGCGCTCCTGCTGGTGATGGCCACCGGCGCCATCGCCGCCGTGGCGGTCACCTTCGCGAATTACGCGCTCAGCCTCGCCGGCGTGACGGGCGCCGATGGCCGCTGGCTCGCCGGTGCGGCGATCGTGCTGCTCTCCGCGATCAACTACGTCGGCATCAGGCCCGGCGCGATCACCACCAACATCTTCACCCTGCTCAAGCTCGCGGCGCTCGTCTTTCTGATCGTGGTCGGGCTCGGACCGCTGCATGGAGCAGCGACCGCGTCCACGGCGGGTGTCGCCGTCAGTGGTTCCCCGTTCCTCGCGGTGGCGGCGGCCCTGGTCCCCGTCCTCTTCGCCTATGGCGGCTGGCAGCAGACGAACTTCATCGCGGAGGAGATCGTCGAGCCGCAGCGCAACCTGCCGCGGGCGCTCGTGCTGGGCGTGCTCATCGTCGTCGTGGTCTACCTGCTCGCGAACGTCACCTATCTCCGGATGCTCGGCCCTGCCGGCCTCGCGGCGAGCACCGCCCCCGCCGCGGACGCGCTCCGCCTGCGCCTCGGACCGATCGGCGCGACGGTGATCGGCGCGGGGATCACCGCGTCGACGTTCGGGTTCCTGAATCTCGTCATCATGGTTTCGCCCCGGGTCTACCAGACGATGGCCGCGGATGGGCTCTTCTTTCCCGCCTTCGCGCGGCTGCACCCCGGCTTCCGGACGCCCGGCACGGCGATCCTGGTGCAGGGCGTCTGGGCGGTCGTGCTGCTGCTGACCGGACAGTACGGGCAGCTCCTCGACTACGTGGTCTTCTGCGACTGGATCTTCTTCGGGCTCGCCGTCGTGTCGCTCTTCGTGCTGCGGAAGCGGGATGCCGCGCGCGGCGTGAGCGAACCGCCCGGCGCGTTCCGCGTCCCCGGGTGGCCGGTCACCCCGCTGCTGTTCATCGCGGCGGCGATCTACGTCGTGGCGGGGTCGATCAGCTCGAATCCGAAGAACGCCCTGCTCGGCAGCGTCATCCTGCTGCTCGGCGTTCCGGTCTTCCACTTCTGGCGGGCACGCCGGGCCGGGGCCTGACGGCCGCGACGGTGCCGGGTTATTCTCAACCCGCTCTCATACGTCGTACCCCACGCTCGCAAGCATAGCCTTTTCTTCACACTCCGGGAACGCACCGCGATGCCCGATCGCCTCGCCAGTGCCCTGCCGACACCTAACAGGCAGGCGCTGGAGTCGGTCACCCGACTGACCGCCCGGCTGCTCCGGGTGCACGGCGCCACCGTCACCGCGATTCGTGGCGATCGCCTCGCCTTCCTGAGCGCGGCGGGGCCCGCCTTCCCGGACGGGCCTCCCCGGCCCCGCCCGGCGAATGAGACCCCGTGCGCGATGGTCGCGGTGTCCGAGCGCCCGCTCTTCCTCGAGGACGCGACGCGGGATGAGGCCTTCCGGGCGCTGCCGCTCGCGCAGGCCTTCGCCATCGGCGCGTACGCCTCGATTCCCCTGATCCCCGAGGGCGGCCAGAGCATCGGGACGCTCAGTGTCTTCGATGCGGACCCCAGGACCTGGACCGCAGAGGACCGCGCCACCCTCACCGATCTCGCGGGGATCGCCGCCGCGGAACTCGGCCGGCTCGCCGCGGTCACGGCGCTCGACGCTTCCAACACCCTGCTCGTGAGCGTGATCGAGGGCATCACCGACCCCATCTTCGTGAAGGACCAGGAGGGCCGGTACCTGCTGGTCAATTCCGCCCTCGCGAATGTCATGGGGAGTACCCGGCAGGAGATCCTCGGACTGCACGACGAGCGCTTCTTCCTGCCTGACGAGGCTCGGCTGCTCCGGAGTCAGGACGCCGAGATCCTGGCGACGGGACGGACGATGACCTTCGAGCAGCGCCACGTCCTGCAGGGTGTGCCGCGAGAGTACCTGATCGTGAAGGGGCCGTACCGCGACGTGGCCGGCCGCACCATCGGCATCTTCGGCATCGCCAGGGATGTGACCGAGCGCCGTCAGATGGAGCATGCCCTCCGCCGGAGCGAGGAGCTGCACCGCCTCGCGGCGGAGGTGACGCGGGAGGCGATCTGGTACGAGGACCTCGGCGACAAGATCATCCACCGGGGCGAGGGCTACCAGAAGATCTTCGGCTACCTCGAATCCGAGATCACGACCGACGAGCAGTGGTGGTTCGACCGGGTGCACCCGCACGATCAGCAGCGGGTCCGTCAGTACTACGACGCCCTGCCGCACGCGAACGTCCAGGATTCCGAGATCCAGTACGACTGGCGCCGGGCCGACGGCCGCTACGCCCCGGTGGTGGACCATGTGCGGATCCTGCGGGATGAGTCCGGCAGGCCGCGGCGCGTCGTCGGCGCCCTGCAGGATGTCACCGAGCGGGTCCAGACGGGACGCGAGCTGGCGCGTTCCCTGTCGCTCCTCGAGGCGACGCTCGAATCGACCACCGACGGGCTCCTGGTCGTCAGTCTCGAGGGCGAGATCCAGGGGTACAACCGGCGGTTCGCGGAGCTCTGGCGGATTCCCCCGGAGGTGCTGCGCTCCGGCCGCGACAACGACGCCCTCGCCTGGGCGGTGGACGCCGTGGTGGATGCCGAGCAGTTCCTCGGCACCGTGCGGGAGATCTACGAGCATCCGGCGGCGGAGACCTTCGATTCGCTGCTGCTCAAGGACGGGCGGGTCTTCGAGCGCTACTCGCAGCCCCAGCGGCTCGGCTCCGCGATCACCGGCCGGGTGTGGAGCTTCCGGGATGTCACCGCACGGCGCGAGGCCGAGAATCGGCTCGAGCAATCGCGGCTGCAGTACCAGCAGCTGGTCCATTCGATCAACGGCATCGTCTGGGAGCTGAACCCGGTGGAGGGGACGTTCACGTTCGTCTCTCCCCAGGCGGAGCAGCTGACCGGACTTCCGGTCTCCACCTGGCTCGAGCCGGGGTCCTGGGAGCGGCACATCCACCCCGACGACCGCGACCGCGCCGCCGCCTACTCGCTGCTGGAATCGAAGGCCGGGAGGGATCACGCGTTCGAGTACCGCCTCTTCACCGCCGACGAGCGGACGCTGTGGGTGCGGAACTTCGTGAACGTGGAGGCGACGGCGGGCGCGTCCCCGCTGCTGCGCGGCGTGATGGTGGACATCACCGAGTTCAAGCGCACCGAGGAGGCGCTCCGTCAGCGGGAGGATCAGCTGCGCCACTCGCAGAAGCTGGAGGCGGTGGGGCGGCTTGCCGGCGGGATCGCCCACGACTTCAACAACCTGCTCACGGCGATCGTCGGGTACAGCGACCTGCTGCGGGATGCCCTGGCCGGCGACCCCCGCTCGGCGGAGATCGAGGAGATCCGCCGCGCCGGCGACCGCGCCACGCAGCTCACCCGCCAGTTGCTGGCCTTCAGCCGGAAGCAGGTGCTGCAACCGACGGACGTGCAGCTCCAGGAGGTGGTGCTGGGTCTGGCGAGCCTGCTGCGCCGCGTCATCGGGGAACAGATCCGCCTCGAGACGGTCCTGTCGGGCACGCCGGCCTGGACCCATGCCGACCGCGGTCAGCTCGAGCAGGTGATCATCAACCTGGCCGTCAACGGCCGGGACGCGATGCCGCGCGGCGGCGTCCTGACGATCATGGTCGCGGCGGGGGAGGCGGACGAGCGGGCGGACGCCGATCCCCGGACACCCCAGGCGCCGCCCGTGGTGCAACTGGTCATTCGCGACACCGGCATCGGGATGGACGATGCCACCCGGGCCCACATCTTCGAGCCGTTCTTCACGACCAAGGAAGTCGGTCAGGGCACCGGGCTCGGGCTGGCGACGGTCTACGGCATTGTCAGGCAGAGCGGCGGGGACATCCACGTCGAGAGCGCCCCGGGCGCCGGCACGACGTTCTACATCCAGCTGCCGCAGGTGGCGGCGCCGGCTCCCGCCGCTGGCGTGCGCCACACCAACGGACGGGCCCAGCGGGGCACGGAGCGCATCCTGCTCATCGAGGACGAGCCCGCGGTCCGGCGGCTGGCGGGTTCCGTGCTGCGGGGGCTCGGCTACGAGGTGATCGAGGCGGGAAGCGGTCCGGCGGCCATCGGGATCGCCCGCCAGCGGAGCGCGCCGATCCACCTGGTCCTCAGTGACATGGTGATGCCAGGTTTGTCAGGCACGGAAACCCGCGACGCGCTGACCCCGATCCTGCCCGAGACCCGTTACCTCTTCATGTCCGGCTATCCGGTGGCGGAGCTCGATCGCACCGGGGTCCGCCTGCCCGCGCGGCAGCTCCTGCAGAAGCCCTTCACCCCCGAGCAGCTGGCCCGGCGCGTCCGGGAGACCCTCGACGAAGCGGACGGCGCTCAGCCCACGCCGAGCCAGTAGCTCAGCTTCACGGCGAGGAACTGGTCTCCTCTCGACCGGAGCGCATCCCAGAGGTCGCGTGGCGCGGCCCGGGTTCCGCGCTGATCGCTGGTGCCGCGGTTCTGCTGCCACACGACGAAGAGCGTGCTCCCGGCACGCCATTCCCAGCGGACCACCAGGTTGCTTCGGAAGGAGAGCACGTTGAAATCGGGGTTGGCGACCGCGAGCGTGTCCGCTCCCCCGCGGTCGGTGACCAGGTAGCTCCGGTCCGGCTGCCGGGTGATCGTGGTGCCATCGGTCCCGTAGCGGCGCAGCGTCCGGCTCCGGGCCGACGGCAGTTCGCCCAGCCCGCGATACACGCCGCTCTCGGTGAACGGCTCGACGTACCCCTCGACCGTCAGGCTCGGGCTGAGGGCGTAGTTGAGCCGGAACTGCGCCGAGATGGTGGCCTGCTCGATCGCCGCGAAGAGATACCGGCTGCCGTAGGTCGGTGCGCTGCCGCCCGGCAGGGTGGTCAGGTACTGGCGGGCGTCGCGGCCGCGCTGCACGGCCGGGGTCAGGGCGAGCTCCATCCGCGGCGTCGGGCGGGCGGAGAGGGTGGCTTCCACGGCCGCATCCCAGCCGCCGAACTCGTCCCACTGCGCGTTGCCGCCCAGCTGGAACTGGGTCGTGCCGGCCTCGCCGCTGAAGAAACTGCCCACCACCCCCCATGCCGCGGGCGCCCCCATGAGCGGTCCGCCGCGCGTCAGCAGATCGCTCTGATAGCGCGGGCGGTAGTATCCCTGGAGCTGCGTCTGCTGGAAGCCCTTCCAGGTCTGCGAGACCCGGAATGAGACCTGGCTGTTGTGGCGCTCGCCGCTGTAGTCGAAATTGGCATTGCTCGCGAGCCGCATCGACCAGCGATGGAAGTGGCGCCCCGGCGTGGTCTCCCGGTAGGTGACGGCTCCGGAGACGTCCATGTCATCCGCGCCACTCAGCCGCCCGATGTCGTTCAGCTCGAAGCCCGGAGATTCCACCCCCGCCGACATGCTGTACAGCCAGTGCTTGCCGCCGTTGCGCGAGAAGTAGGCGAGCGCCGTGTACCCCGCGAGCGAGCGCCGGCGCGGGTCGACCCGCAGGTAGTGCTGATCGGGCCGCTGGTAATAGCGCTGACTCGCGGTCTGCAGCCCGATGAGCCGCGCCGAATCGCCCGCGACATAGCTGAAGCCGACGAAGCCACCGAGTTCGTACTTCCCGCCCTGAAAGCGGAGGGTCCAGTCTGCCCCGCCGCTGTAGGCGCGGCGGCTGTAGACGGCGGCGAGCGCGGAGCCGGGGGCCACGTCGCGCTCGACACCGGTGAGCATCAGCCCCACGGTGGAGGTCGAGGCCCCGAACTCCTGCTGCGCGCGGACGACCGCGTAGCCGCTGAGCGGCGCGACCCTGGTCTTCCGCAGCGTGCTGTCCGCGACGGTGTAGCTGCGCGCCGTCTCGGCGTCGGTGACGGCGGTGAGCGCGGCGAGCGAGAGGCCGGAGGCGAGCCGCCCCGTGACTTTCGCCGCGCCGAGGATCGTGCTGGTGTTGGGGGTGTCCACGTAGTCGCCGCCGGCGGTCAGTCGCGGCGGCGCGCCGATCCGGCGGGAGTAGAAGTAGCCCGGACCATTGCCCCGGAGCAGCGCCTCCCCTTCGGTGAAGAAGGGACGCCGCTCATCGAAGAAGGTCTCGAAGGCGGTGAGATTCACCTCGGCGGGGTCGGCCTCCACCTGCCCGAAGTCCGGATTGACGGTGGCGTCGAGGGTGAGATTGGGGCCAAGCCCCATCTTCAGGTCGAGGCCGGCGCGACCCTGATAGCTGCTCGCGTCGTGCAGCGGGTCACGCGGATCGGGCGCGCTGCTGTACTGGGCCTCTCCTGCAGCATACGGAAGCAGTTCCAGCCGACGTGAGGGCCGGATTCCCTCCACCCCTTCCAGCGTCCCGAAGCGGGAGACGAAGCCGCTTTCGCTCTTGGGGATCACGACCCAGTAGACATCCTCGTGACGCGACGGCATCCAGCGATTGATGTTGAGGCCCCAGCGCTGCGCCGCGGCCGCGCTGAACCGCAGCTGGGAGAAGGGAATCCGCATCTCGGCCCACCACCCCGCGGAATCACGGGTGACGGCGGCCTCCCAGACGGGATCGAACCCCTCGTCGCGGTTGTCCTCGTTGTCCGTGGGCAGATGGTAGTCGGCGCGCACGCCGGCGGACGTCACCGCGAAGGCATACGCCGTCCGGCGGTCGAGATAGGTATCGAGCTCGACGATGAGATTCTCGCCGTTGCCGAGCTGGTCGCGACGGGTGACGGGGGCCGCGACGTCATCGGGCAGCTTGCCCCACATCCGCGCCCCCACGTAGAGGGCGTCCCCGTCGTACAGGATGGCAATCTCGGTCCGCTCCGCCGGTTCGGCGCCCTCGACCGGTTCCTTCTGGACGAAGTCGCCGAACCACAGCGCACTCTTCCAGGCGGCGTCGTCGAGTCGGCCATCGATGTGAGGAGCGGCGGTCTGCAGGTGGAGCGCGGTTGCCACTTTCGGCGAGGGCCCCAGCGCCTGAGCCTGGCCGGCGGCATCGGCCGCGACCAGGCTCAGCATCAGGATGACAGGAAGGATTTTCACGCCGGCCCGTACGGAGCCGGCGGGACTGCGGATTCAGCTCGCCTTGCGGATGGTGATTCCACCATTGACCGTCGTCAGTTTGAGGTCGCGTCCACCGTCACCGATCCGCCCGCGCAGCGACTGCGGGTTCATGCGGCCACGCATTGTAATCGGGAAGTCGCTGTCAATCGACCCGTTCACGGTCGTGGCCTCGAGGTCGGCACTGGCGCTCGCGGGAAGGGTCACGGTGATCCCCCCGTTGACCGTGGTGAAGTCGACGCGATCCTTCCAGTCGGCGCGGCCGAGGCGCGCCTTGATCGACCCGTTCACCGTGGTGGCCTGGGCGACGCCACCCGCCTCGACATCGATGTCGCCATTCACCGTCGTCAGCTCGGCATCCGAGGAGAGGTCGCGGGCAGTCACGTCCCCGTTCACCGTGGAGGCCTCGAAACCGACCCCGGCCGGCACCTTCACTTCGAAGGTCACCTCGACGTCGTTGTCGTCGGTGTCGTTCTGGTTCCCGTTGCGGCGGCAGTCGTTCGGCCGCGAGGCCCGGCGGGACGGATAGACGGCGCAGATCAGGACCCCTTCGGCGTCCTCGACCACCTTGATCTCGACATCCTCCGGCTTGCTCCGGCGGGCCTTCTTGCTCGCCGTCACTTCGGCTTCGCCGCCAGTGGCGCGGGCGGCGTGCACGGCGCCGTTGATGCCGCGGATCTCGAGCCGCTTGCCCGAGGCGAGGGCCCCATGCCAGCGGAAGTCCTGGGCGGAGAGCGGCGCGGCGATGACAAGCAGCCCGAGCGGCAGCAGCAGGGACACTTTCATGATCAGCTCCGGAGAATGAGTCGTGGTCAGGGGCCTACCGGCGGCCCGTCGTCCTGCGCAGCGCGACCGTGCCGTCGAACGACTCGAGTTCGAGCCGGGCACCGCCGCTGCCGAGGGTGAAGCTCATGCGCTTACGGGCGGAATTGCCGCTGAGTGTCACGGGGAAGTCGGAATCGAAATCCCCGCTGAAGGTGGAGACCGAGACGCTGGCGTTGATCACCGGTGCCGACACCGTCACGTCGCCGTCGTGCGAGGTCAGCCGATAGCGGCCGCCGTCGCGGATCGCGCCCGAGAAGCGGATCTCGCCATCCACCGTGTTGGCCTCGACGTTCGACGACTCGATGTCCTCGAGCAGGATCTCGCCATCGACGGCGGAGGCCTTGAGGTCGCCCTGGAGCCCGTTCGCCTTGATCGAACCGTCCACGGTCGTCAGCGAGATCCGGCCACTCGCGTCCCGCAGCCCGATGTCCCCCTCGACCGACTGGAGGGTGACGTACCCCGTCCCGCCCCGCACCGTGATCCTGCCTTCCACCGTCGAGACGTTCACCTCGCCCCGGGTGCCGTCCACCGTGACATCCCCGCTCTGGCTCGACAGCTCCATCGCCATCTCGGCGGGGACGGTGAGCTTCCAGCTCACCTCCGAGGGACCGTAGCGGTGGTGCGCGCGGAGGCTGACGACCCCGCCGCCCTGGTCCACCTCGATCCGGGTCTCGTCGTCGTTGTCCGTCTCGATCCGGATCGCGTTCCGGTTCCAGGTGGCCACGGTGATCTCGCCCTCCTGGCTCGAGAGCTCGAGGCGCGACCCGGCGCGCACGGTGACGGTGGTGTCGGTGCCCTGCGGCGCCGTCGCCGCGAGCGTAGCAATGAGGAGCAGCATGACAGTCCTTTCCGGCTCGATTCAGCTGCGGGCGAGATGCGCGGCACGCCGCAGCAGCTCGAGTTTCCGCATGCGCGTCTGGGTAAGATGGCCGTGCAGATACGAATTGCCCGGATCGGCGGCGAGGGCCCGCTCGGCCTCGGCGATCGCCCGGTCGATGAGTTGCAGCTTCTGCTGGACCACCCGCACCGTGGTGCTGTCCAGGCGGCCGTGGCCCGCGGCGAGTTCCTCCGCCAGCTCGCGCACCGCCGCGTCGTAGCCATGTTCCGCCGGTGTGGTGGACGCCGCCGCGACTTCGCCGGTCGCGGGGGTGCCGCGGCCCGCCACCGCCGGGGCGGCCGGGTGCGCGGCCCGCGCCCTGAGCGCGACGGCCACCCCGCCGCCTGACAGGAGCATCAGGGCGATGCCCGCGGCCAGCAGCTGCGGCATGGAGAAGGCGATCCGCCGCCGGGCCGGCGGCGACGCACCGATCGCGGCGGCGACCCCGGGCCAGAGATCGTGATGCGGGGGCCGGTCCTCCAGCGCGCTCGCGCGGCCGACGACCCGGCGCAGCTCCTCGAGCAGCGCGGCACATTCCGCGCAGCCGTCGAGATGCGCCTGCAGCGCACTCCGCTCCTCGTCAGGCAGCTCGCCATCGAGCAGGTCGGAGAGTCGTTCCTCGGCTGGATGCATCATGGGTTCACCCCAGCGTCTTTCTGAGAGCCATGCGGGCGTAGTGCAACTGGGACTTCGAGGTGCCGGCGGTGATGCCGAGCAGGCCGGCGATCTCCTCGTGCCGGTAGCCTTCGACATCGTGGAGCACGAAGACCCGGCGCGCCCCCGGAGGCAGGGCGGCGATCGCGCCTTCGAAATCCACGCCCTGCGCGGGCGAGATCGGCCGGTCGGGATACTCGAGGCCGCCTTCCGGCTCCTCCATGAACCGCTTCCGCCAGCGTCCCCGCTCCGAGCGCCGGTTGAGGATCACGTTCACCCCCATGCGGTGGAGCCAGGTCCCGAACGCTGCCTCGCCACGAAAGGTGTGCAGCTTCTGCCACGCCCGAACCATCACCTCCTGGGTGATCTCGTCGACGTCCTCCCCCATCATCCGCCGGACCAGCGTGCTGATCCGGTTGACGTGCCGACGGTAGAGCCGCTCGAAGGCATGCGCATCCCCGCTCGCCGCGAGGGCGGCGTCCACGGCGTCGGTATCGGCGGCGACAGCGTCGAAGGTGCGCAGGGCTTGGGTCCGGGCTGAAGTGGCGGTCATGCAGCGAGTTGGACACGCCGACCGCCGTGATTGGTTGGAACCTCGACCATGGGACAATTCGGCTCAAGCAACCCCGGCGGGTGACCGAATATAAGGAAGCCCCCCGGTCCCCCATCGGGGTCGGCGTCGCATTCCCATCCCGTGCAAGGACTCGTCCGTGCCCGAGCCGATCCACAGGCCCTGGAGAGGGCGAGCCATCCAAGCTGGCCCAGCCGCGGCACTTGAGAGAACGTCCCCGGCTGCCGATGACCGAGGAATGACGTCTCATCCCCGGACCATAGGCCTGTGATCTCCGCCCGACTGCCAGCCGACGAGCCGGAACGCCTGCAGGCGCTCCGGCAGCTCTGCATTCTCGACACGCCCCCGGAGGACCGGTACGACGATCTGGTCCACCTCGCCGCGCAGCTCTGCGAGACGCCGACGGCGTTCATCAGCCTGGTCGACGAACACCGGCAGTGGTTCAAGGCGCGCCTGGGAGTGACCGCCTCGGAGACCCCGCGGGAGGTCGCCTTCTGCGCGCATGCGATCCTCGAGGAGGACCTGTTCGTCGTGCCCGACGCGCGAGTCGACCCGCGGTTCGTCGACAACCCGCTCGTCACCGGCGAGCCGCACATCCGGTTCTACGCCGGGGTGCCGCTCCGGACGGAGGCCGGACAGGCGCTCGGCACGCTCTGTGTCGTGGACACGATCCCCCGCGAGCTGAGTGAGGCGCAGCGCGACGCGCTGCGGCGAGTCGCCCGTCAGGTCGAGGTCCAGTTCGAGCTGCGGCGCAAGGTGCTCGAGTTCGAGGGGGCGAACCAGCGCCTGGCGGAGCGCGAGATGAGTCTCCGCACCCTGCTGAGCGACCTGCCGACGGCGGTGTTCGAATGCGACAGCCGGGGCTGGTGCACCGGCGTGAACGAGCGGTGGACCGAGCTCACCGGTGTCTCCGAGACCGATGCGAAGGGGATGGGGTGGCTCCGCGCCATTCACCCCGAAGACCGGACCCGCATCGCGCAGGAGTGGGCCGACGCGGCCAGCGCGGGCGGCGAGTTCCACAGTGAGTATCGCTACCTGCGCCCGGACGGGCGCCTGTGCTGGGTCGAAGCCCACTCGACCGTGCGCCACGGGCCGGACGGAAGCGTGAACGGACTGATCGGCACCGCCATCGATATCACGGCGCGACGCCAGGCGGAGGCGGCGCGGCGCGAGAGCGAGACACGGCTGGCCTACGCCGTGGAGGGCACCAACGACGGACTATGGGACTGGAGCATCGTCACCGGCGAAGTCTATTTCAGCCCGCGCTGGTGCCGGATGCTCGGCTACGAACCCCACGAGATCCGCGGCCACGTCACGGCCTGGTCCGAAGTCCTTCACCCCGACGACTATGCGCGGGTCTTCGCGGCGGTCGAGGCGCACTTCCGGGGCGAGACGGAGTTCTACCAGACGGAGCAGCGGCTTCGGACCAGGGATGGTCAGTGGCGCTGGATCCTCGATCGCGGGAAGGTCGTGGAGCGCGACGCCGAAGGCCGGCCGCTCCGGATGACCGGTACCCACACCGACATCACCCACGAGCGCGAGCAGGAACACGCCCTCCGCGCCTCGGAGGCGAAGCTGCGCGGGCTCTTCGAGCTCAGCCCCCTCGGCATGGCGCTGTGTGAACTCGATGGCCGCTACGTCGACGCCAACGAGGCCTATCTGGCGATGCTGGGCTACTCGCGGGACGAACTGAAGCTGCGCAGTCACTGGGACATCACGCCGCCCGAGTTCCGTCCGCTCCAGGAAGAGTGGCTGCGCGGGCTGGCGGAGACGGGACGCTACGGTCCGCACGAGAAGGAGTACCTGCGCCGTGACGGCAGCCGCGTGCCGGTCGTGGTGGACGGGGTGCAGGTCCGCGATGCCGATGGCGCGAGCCGGCTCTGGCTGATCGTCAACGACGTCACCCTGCGACGGCAGGAGGAAGCGAGTCTTCGCTCGAGCGAGGAGCGCTTCCGCCAGATGGCCGATCACGCTCCCATCATGATCTGGATGACCGGCCCGGACGGCATCGCCACCTACGGGAATGCCCAGCTGCAGGCCTTCACCGGCACGCCGATGGACGAGACGCTGCGCGACCGCTGGGACCGGGTGCATCCCGACGATGTCGCCGCGGCGCTCAAGACCTACGGCGAGGCGATCGAGGCGCGGCAGCCCTTCTCGATGGAATACCGGACGCTGCGTCACGACGGCGAGTACCGCTGGCTGGTGGCCAATGGCGCACCCTGGTACCACGCCGATGGCAGCTTCGGCGGGTATGTCGGAACCTCCTACGACGTGACCAGTGCCCGGCGGGCCAACGACCTGCTCGAGCACGAACACTTCGTGCTCACCGAGAGCATCGAGAATGCGCCGATCGCCATGGCGATGCTCGACACCGAGATGCGGTATCTCGCCTACAGTCGGAAGTGGCTCGAGGACTACGGGCTCGTCGGAGAGAACCTGGTGGGCCGGTCGCACTACGAGGTCTTCCCCCAGATCCCCGAGCGGTGGAAGGCGCTGCACCAGCGCGCCCTGGCCGGCGAGGCTTTGTCCAACCCCGAGGACATCTTCCAGCTCTCGGATGGCGAGACCAGCTACCTGCGCTGGGCGATTCACCCCTGGCGGCACGCCGGCGGGAGCATCGGCGGCATGATCATGGTCAGTGACGTGGTCACCGACCTGGTCCGGGCCCGGCAGCAGGCGATCGAGTCGGCCCGGCTCAAGGCGGATTTCCTCGCCAGCATGAGCCATGAAATCCGGACGCCGATGAACGGCGTGATCGGGATGACGGGACTGCTGCTCGACACGACGCTGACCCAGGAGCAGCGGGAGTGCGCCGAGACCATCCGCGCCTCCTCGGAATCGCTGCTCACCATCATCAACGACATTCTCGACTTCTCCAAGATCGAAGCGGAGAAGCTGGTCATCGAACCGGTGCCGTTCGAGGTCCACCGCGTCGTCGAGGACGTGGCCGACCTGCTGATGCCCAAGATCCAGGACAAGCGGCTGGAGATCGCGCTCCGCTACGGGCCCGGCGTGCCGCGCCGCGTCGTGGGCGACCAGGGCCGCATCCGGCAGATCCTCACCAACCTCGTGGGCAACGCGGTGAAATTCACCGAGCGCGGTTACGTCCTCGTCGAGGTGAGCCGGGAACCGGGGGTGGAGGGTGTCGCGCAGCTGCGTTTCGACGTGCGGGACACCGGCATCGGCATCGCCGAAGACAAGCTCGGCCAGGTGTTCGAGAAGTTCATGCAGGCCGACTCCTCGACCACGCGCCGGTTCGGCGGCACCGGACTCGGCCTCGCCATCTCGCGCCAGCTCGTGCGCCTGATGGGTGGCACCATCGGCGTCACCAGCACCAGGGACCAGGGAAGCACCTTCTGGTTCACGCTGCCCTTGCCTGAGATCGCCGATAGCGCGAGGGAAGCGGTTCCCGCGCTGCCGTCCAGCCGCCGGATCCTCGTGGTGGACGATGTGGAGCTCGCCCGCCGGGTCCTGATAGAGGAGGTCGAGCATCTCGGCCTCAGCGCCGACGCGGTCGAGAGCGGCACCGCGGCCCTCGCGCGGCTCAAGACCGCCGTCGCCGCCGGTCAGCACTTCGATGCCCTCCTGCTCGACTTCATGATGCCGGAGATGGACGGCGAAGCTGTGGCGCGCGCCATCCGCGCCGACCCGGAGCTCGCCGCCACGCGCATCATCCTCGTGAGCGGCATGCTGAACCGGCCCCGCGACGAGTGGCTCCGCGAGCTGGGTGTGGTCACGTTCCTGAAGAAGCCGGTGCGCATCGAGGACCTCGCCCTGGCACTGCAGCAGGCGTTCAGCGACACCGGCGCGCCGACCGCCCTGCCGAACCCGACACCGGCCGCGTCGAGCGGAGCCCCGGAGGCGGTCGCGACCCCGGCGCGACCGACGGGGCCCCGTGTCCTCGTCGTGGACGACAACAGCGTCAACCAGAAGGTCGCGGCGCGCATGCTGGGACGGATCGGTTGCCAGGTGGATGTCGCCGCGAACGGCCTGGAGGCGGTGGAGATGGTGCGCCGCCTGCCCTACGCCGTGGTCTTCATGGACTGCATGATGCCGGAGATGGACGGCTACGAGGCGACGGCCGCGATCCGCGCGATGCCGGGCCCGGTGGCGCGCACGCCGATCGTGGCCATGACCGCGAACGCCATGCAGGGCGACAAGGAGCACTGCCTCGCCGCCGGCATGGACGACTACCTCAGCAAGCCGGTCCGCCAGGACCAGCTGCAGGAGGCGCTCAACCGCTGGGCGCCTGACAACAACCCTCCGGCACCCACGGCCCCGCCGGTGGATACCGCGGTCCTCGAGGGTTTCCGGCAGCTGCAGGAGGAGGGCCAGCCCGACGTGGTGATCGAGTTCATCGATCTCTTCCTCGGCGACCTGCCGGCCCGCCGCAAGGCGATCCTGCTCGCGCTGAGCGACGGCGATGCCGAGCGGGTGCGCGCAGCGGCCCACGCCCTCAAGAGCAGCGCCGCCTACATCGGCGCCGCGGAGCTCGCCCGGCTCTGCAAGGAGGTGGAGATGGCCGCGCGCGGCAACGACCTGGTGACGGCCGTGCGGCGCAGTGCCGATCTCGAGAGCGAAGCCGAGCGTGCGACCAGCTACCTGCTGGCCCGCCGCAGCGCCACGCCCGCCTGAAGTCGCCATGGCACCCCTCGGCCCCATTCCCTCACCGGCGGACGCGGTCGCGGACCCCGCGAACGAGGCCGCGGCCCGCTTTGCGCGCATCACCCACTGCGCCCCGATCGGCATGTTCGAGACCGATGAGGCCGGCCGCTGTCGCTACGTCAATTCGCGCTGGACGGAGCTGACGGGACTCTCCGAGGCCCAGGCGCTCGGCGCCGGGTGGATGGGCGCCATCGACTCGGCCGACCAGATGGCGGTGCGGGCCGAATGGCAGTCGGCGGCGATGGAGCAGCGGGATTTCGTGGCGGAATTCCGGATCCGCCACCCTGACGGCACCATCCGCTGGCTCGGTGCGATGGCGCGGGCGGTGGTCGACGACCGCGGACGCACGACCGCGTACGTCGGCACCCTGACCGACATCTCCGACCGGAAGCGCCAGGAGGACGATCTCTACCGCTATTCGCTGGACGTGGAGGACTCCCGCGCCCGGGTCGAGGAGCAGGCATCGCTGCTCGCGGAACAGGCCGAGGAGCTCGGCCGCGCGCGCGATCAGGCGCTCGAGTCGGTCCGGGTGAAATCGGCGTTCTTCGCGATGATGAGCCACGAGATCCGCACCCCGATGAATGGCGTGATCGGGATGACCGGCCTGCTGCTGGACACGCCGCTCAGCGCCGAGCAGCGCACCTTCGTGGAGACGGTGCGCGCCTCCGGTGAGGCGCTCCTCAGCATCATCAACGACATCCTCGACTTCTCCAAGATCGAGGCGGGACGGCTGACGCTGGAGACCGTGGACTATTCGCTGCGCGGCGTCGTCGATGACACACTGGACCTGCTCTGCGAACGGGCCAACAGCCGGGGCATCGAGCTGGCCTCGTTCGTACCGCGCGCCGTCCCCGACGGCGTGCGTGGCGACCCGGCCCGGGTGCGGCAGATCCTCACCAACCTCGTGTCCAACGCGGTGAAGTTCACCGAGCGGGGCTCGGTCACCGTGCACGTCCACGCCGCCCCCCCGTCGAGCGGCACCCCGATGCTCCGCTGGGAAGTGCGGGACACGGGGATCGGCCTCACCCCGGAGCAGTGCGACCGGCTCTTCCAGGCGTTCAGTCAGGCAGACTCGTCCACGACCCGGAAGTACGGCGGCACCGGTCTCGGCCTCGCGATCTGCCGCCAGCTGGTGGAGCTCATGGGCGGCACCATCGGCGTCGAGAGCGAGCCCGGCGTCGGCAGCACCTTCTGGTTCACGCTCCCGCTGCAGCTCGCGGCCGTGCGCACGCCCGGGCCGCTGGACCCCGACCCCGCGCTCGCCGGCATTCGCGTGCTGCTGGTCGAGGCACAGCCGACCGCGCGTGCCGCCCTGGTGGACCAGCTCGAAGCGTGGGGCGTCACCGTCACCGTCTCGGAGGAAGCCGCCGACGCGTTCATCTGCCTCGGAGAGGCTGCGCGGGGCGGGACGCCGTTCCATCTGGTGATCCTCGACGGCCAGCTTCAGGATACCGATGGCCTCGAGCTGGCCCGCGCCCTGGGCGAGCTGGACGAGCTCTCGCGGACCAGAATCGTCCTCCTCACCGGTCTGACGGAGCGGAACCTGGCCGCGAGGGCGCGTGAGGCGGGCATCGCCGCCGTCATCACCAGGCCGGTCCGCCATCACGCGCTGCACGAGGCGCTGTATCGGGCACTCGGCCTCAGCGTCTCGGTGGAATCGGGGTCACTGCCGCATTCGCTGCCGGCGCCGGACGCCCGCCCGCGCGCCCGGGCCCGCGTGCTCCTCGCCGAGGACAATCCGGTGAACCAGAAGGTCGCGGCGCGCATGCTGGAGAATCTGGGCCATCTGGTGGATGTCGTCGGCAACGGTCTCGAAGCGGTGAACGCCGCCCGCCAGCTGCCGTACGACATCATCCTGATGGACTGCCAGATGCCGGAGATGGACGGCTACGTCGCCACCACCGAGATCCGGAGACTGGAAGGGGCCGCGCGCCACACCCCGATCGTCGCGATGACCGCGAACGCGATGGCGGGCGACCGGGAACGCTGCCTCGCGATCGGCATGGACGATTACGTCAGCAAGCCGATCCGGGTGAAGGAGCTGTACGCGGCGCTGGGGCGCTGGATCGGCTGGGAGGTCGACACGGGTGAGGTACCTCCTGCCACGCCACCGGTCACGCCCGCGGCCGCGGCCGAGGACGACGGCTGCGTCGATGACACGATCCTCGATGAAGTGCTCGAGTTCGCCGGCAAGGGGGGAGAGCAGCTGGTGCGCGACCTGATCGACCTCTTCTTCGCCGAGGTCCCGGCGCGTCTCGAGAACATGCGGCGGGGCACCGCGGAGCGGGATGCCGAGCGTGTCACCCGCGGCGCGCACGCGATGAAAGGCGGTGCCAGCAACCTGGGCGCCGTCCGGGCGGCCACGCTCTGCGGGAGGCTCGAGAAGCAGAGCCGCGTCGGCAACCTGGCCGGCGCGGAGCAGATCATCACGGAGCTGGAGGCGGAGATCGAGCGGGTCCGCGTGCGGCTGCGCGCGCGGGTGGAGGCGGGGGTGGCTTCAGCCTGAGCCCGCTCAGCCAATCTCCCGGGATGCCGCCGCCGCGGCGGAGGCGCCCACGACCAGCAGTGATGCCAGGATGCCCGCGATGGCACCGAACGGATGGATCGCCGCCCCGAGTTCGACCGAGCCCACCGAGCGCCTGATCCAGTCGTGCGTCCAGTCGTCGAGCGAGGTGCCGTAGGCGGCGCTGAACGCGGCGGTCACGGGCAATGGCGAAGTCCAGAAGCGGCGGAAGGTCTCGAGTCCCCGCTCCTCGATCAGATCCGACAGGAACGACTCGGCATCGGGGGCGAACGAGTTCGAACTACCCCAGTCGAGCGAGCGCAATCGGATCATCGGTCCGGACCCGCGCGACCGACCGGGCAGCGTCGTGATGAGTTCGGCGCAATGCCCCGGACCATCGCCGGCGCAACGTGCTGCCGCCGTGGACTGATACGCGCCGGGAAGCTCACCGACAATGCGCAGCATCAGCTGGGGCATCCCCGTCTGTTCGAGGGCGAACCGCTCATCCCAGAGCCCCTGATACTCCACCCCGGCATTACCACCGACGGCCCAGCTGAGGGAGCTCCCGAGGTCGTACCTCCGGGCTGCGAGCCACCGCGCGATCTCGGGGCCCGGCTGTCCCAGCACCGCGCGCAGCACGCAGGGCGCCACTGCCCATTCGACCTGACGTCGCAGGTTGCGGCGCCACCAGCCCTGGGTCGTCTGTGACTCCATGCCGTGCTGGAGAATGGCGGGAAGAACCACGAGGCAGGTGCGGCCATCGGTCTGGTCGGGCAGCACCACCTCGGGGACCAGCGCCGCGGTCCAGAGGTCGATCGTCTCACCGTACGCGGACGCCACGACCCGCAACCGAATCGCTGAATCGGCGCGGGGAGCCCGGCGCCAGATGCTCCGGATCAGGGAATCGACGGCCTCACCCACCTCGGGCCGAATGCCGCCGCGCAGGATGAGGACCGGAACGTCGCTGGCCACCGGCGACCGGAGGAGCGCGTCGCGTTCGCTGAGTGCCGCCCACCGCTCCGCGGCAAACGCGAGGCGGGTCCGGGTGCTCTCATGACGCGACGCCCAGGCGTAGCGAGACCAGCGCTGCGACTCGGTGATATCCCCCGGCGGCAGATAAGCCGCGGCGAGGACCGCGCAGGCCAGGAGCGCCAGCAGAAGCCAGCGCGCGGGTGTCAGTACCATCGGCTGAATCTCATCGCGAAGGCGAGGCCGAGCGCGAACCAGAGGAGCGCCATCAGGAGATGGCCGGCCGAGACGTTGACGCTCGCCGGGCGCGCGGCGATGAGGGTACGGCGCCAGACCCGCATCAGCGAATCCGTCGGGACGCCGGCCGCCAGCGCGAACCGGGCCTCGAGCGGCTGCCCGGCGGAGGCGATCAGCCGGTCCCACGCCTCCGGACCGCCGAGATGCTCTACTTCGGCGACCAGCGCGCGCCGCGGCGCGTCGCCCACCGCATCGGGAAGCCGGAACGCATCGTACCGCCCCGAATCACCGAGCGCCGCACGGAGGAGCGCCACACAGGCACCGTCGTCGGCGTCGTCCAGGCAGGCCTGATGGCGCATGACGACTCGCTGACCCTCGCGTGATTCGGCGAGTCGCCCCGCGAGTGCGCGGCGGCCAGCGGGGTCGAACGATTCGATCAGCGGATCGCGGACCGCCCGGAGACCCAGCGCCTCGCTGCAGGCCCGGTCGTCCCCGATGAGACAGGAGCGCGCCTGCACCCAGAGTGAGGTGACCAGTTCGAGGTAGACCCGCTCTGCGGTCACGTTCGAGTCGATTCCCGGATCCGGAGACGAGGGGTACCAGGCCCGGAGCGCGCTGTCGGCGTTCGCCCAGAGCAGCATGTCGCCGTAGCGAATCAACCCGGCCGATACGCGCGCGGGGCCCGCACCGAAGTTCTGGGCCGTGACGGAACCGTCGGGAAGCGAGACCCCGGCACCGTACTCCTTCGCGGTGCTGTCGAAGGAGTAGACCATGATCGGAGAGTGCCGCAGCGCGTCGGCCCTGGTCCCGTAGCGGCTCCTCAGCACCGGCCACGCCAGACTGGCCGCGGCCTCCGCGATCGGCCGATCCGCCTGACGAACCACCAGCCGAAGGGCCCCGACCTCCACCGTGTCCGACTGGCGAAGCCGCTGCTCGGCCTGATTGACGCGCGCACTGGCCGCCTGCTCCCGCCGGTAGGTCTCGAGGAGGCGTTCGGCGGCGACGCGTGCCTCCGCCGCGCTTTGCGCCACCACCGTGTGAGGCAGCGTCAGGAGACTCAGCCCCAGCAGGACGACCCGCATCCGATCACGCATCGAGGAGCATCCAGCGCCCGGCGAAGATGTCGAGCGGACCGGTGGGCGAGGCCATCCACTCGAGCAGCCGCAGGACGGGGTCGACACCGGTGACGCCGGCGAGGGAGAGCGCGATCTCGACCGCGATCACGAGGCAGAGCAGGCTCAGCACGATTCGGGTGAGGCGCGAGGTGCCGGCCGCCACCGCAAAGGCGAGCGAGAAGGCCACAAGGGTCGCGAGGAGGAACCGGAGCGTGATGGCGCCAGGATAGGCATTCACCCCGGGCGGCATCCGCGTCGCGGCGGTCGCGATGAGTGCTCCCACGCCGAGGAGCGCCACCGGCACCAGGACCAGGACGAGGCCGGCGCCGAAGCGAAGCAGCACGAACCGCCAGCGCGGCACCGGCATGCTGAGCGCGTAGATGTGCCGACCGTTCCGGTCCGGCATCCAGATGAGCAGGGCGATGAGCAGGCCTGTGCAGAGCGCCAGCAGCGGGTAGACGAGGCCCCAGCTCTGAATCCGCGAGAGCAGCGCCACCGCCGGGATGGCGGGGTCGTACTGGCTCCGGACTGACAGGACCGGAAGCGCGAAGCTCGCCAGGGTGAGCACGAGCAGCGGGATCCGCGCCCATTTCCATTGGGTATACAGCACGGCGTTGAACATCAGCCCTCCTGCCCGGGAGCACGCGCGGTGCGCAGCAGTTCGACGAAGCCCTCTTCCAGATCGAGGTCGATCACCTCGCGGAGGGAGGCGCCCACGCCTCCGAAGTACTGGTCCATCGGGGACTGCCATCCCCGGACGATCCAGGTCTCGCCGGTGGCGTCCCCATTCTCCCGTGCCAGCACCACGAACGGTGTGTCGCCGAGCTGGGCCGGTGCGCCCTGCACCCGGAGCCGCTTGATCCCGTTCTTGAAGCTCTGCATCGGAAGCTCCGCCACCTGGCGGCCCCGATCCATCACGCCGACCCAGTCGCAGATCCGTTCGAGCTCATGCACCAGATGACTGGAGATGAAGACCGTCGCCTCGCGACGGGCGACATAGTCCAGCAGCGCCGTGAGCACCTCGCGCCGGACAACGGGATCGAGCCCATCGGTCGGCTCGTCCAGGATGAGGAGGTCCGGGGTCTGCGCCAGCGCCAGCAGAATCATCAGCTTGCCCATCTCGCCCTTGGAAAGCCGGGCGAGAGGCGTCGCCTCCCGGAGGCCGAACCGGGCGAGCAGTTCATCCGCCCAGCGCCGGTCCCAGCCGGGATAGAATGCGGCGTGGTAGCGGATCGACTCCTGCACCGTGAGGGAGAGGTAGAGCTGCGGCCGCTCCGGCACATACCCCGTCCGCACCAGCGCACGCGGCATTTCGGCCGGCACCGGGACCCCGAGCACCGTGATGGCCCCCGCCATCGGCTTCAGCAATCCCATCAGCAGCCGGATGGATGTCGTCTTGCCGGAGCCGTTGGGACCGAGAAAGCCGTAGATCGCGCCGGCCGGAACATGGAGCGACACATCCCGCAGTTCGAAGTCCTTCCCCGGGCGGTAGTGCAGCCCGCGGGTCTCGATGGCGAAGGTCATCGCGCCCTCCCTTCGAGTTCCCGCTCCACCGCCTCGCGGATGTCCTCCCCGCTCAGGCCAAGCTTCCCGGCCTCCGCGAGCATCGCACGGACGAGGCGACGGGCCTCCTGGTCCCGCTGACGACTCCGGCGGCTGGCCTCGATCTCCCGGACGAAGGTGCCCGCGCCCTGTCGCATCTCCACGAATCCCTCCACTTCGAGTTCTCGATAAGCCTGGACCACGGTGGCAGGATTGATCCGCAGCTGCCCGGCCAGTTGCCGTACCGACGGCAACCCGGCGCCGGCCCGCAGCTCCCCGGAGGCCACCGCGACCTTGATGCGGTTGGCGATCTGGGCGTAGAGCGGAGTGGCGCTCCGCGGATCGATCTGCTCGAACATGGGATTCCAGGTCACTCGTTAGTGTATCGTTGTTGTGATACACTAAGACAATCGACGGTGAGCGTCAAGAGCCGCCCGGAACTCCGGCGGCTGCCCCTGCGGGAACGACGTTGCATGGCTGGGCAGGTCCGACCACCGCGCGGGGCGCGCGATGCACCACGAGACGTACGGGCACAAGAAAGCCGGGAACTGGCGTCCCCGGCTTCCTTGCCCTCTCACCGGTCCCCTCAGACCGGCTTCCCTACACCGGTCCCCTCAGACCGGTCCCTCCCTTACCTACCCCTCCTCACGGCCCTACACTCTGGCTGCTACCACCGCCCGGACCAGATCGGTCGTCGAGACCACTCCGAGCAGGCGCCCCTCGTGCTCCACGAACAGGCGATGTACCTCGAGGTAGAGCATCCGTTGCGCGGCATCCTTCACCAGCGCCTCCGGCGTCACTGTCTGCGGCCGGGGGGTCATCACTTCCTGAACCAGGGTTTCCTCGAACACCTTCTCGCGGGCCTCGGGATCGGTATGCTCGGCCAGCGCGCTCAGGATATCGCTGCTGGAGAGCACTCCCACGAGCCTGCCATGATCGTCGAGGACCGGGACCCCGGAGACATGTGTCTCCGCGAGCAGACTGACCGCTTCCCCGATGGTGTCCCTGCAGTTCATGGTCCGGAGGTTTGTCTGCATCACATCGGCGACGCGCATCGGCACCCCCTGGAGCAGTGTTCCGGCTGGATGCCAATACACAACCATCGCGATGAACGAACCGTGAAGCCGGAATGAGAGCCGAGCAATCTCTGGCGGTCCCGGTCGCGCCCCAGCTGCCAGGGAGATTCCTCCCCCATCCGACGGCCAATTCCGCATCGGCGGCTGAGGATTGGGAGAGGCCGCGAGGGGTCCGGCCGGTCGGCCGGTTCAAACCCCGCCGCCCCCTGCGGCATCCCACTCCCCGATGACGCCCCTCCCCCGCCCCCGGTGAACGACACCGTCAGCCGTGCTCAGCAGGGCGATCCCTCCGCCTTCCGCGAGCTCTATGACGCCCATGTCGGGCGGGTGCACGCCCTCTGTCTCCGCCTGGCCGGATCCCGGGAAGAGGCGGAGGAGCACACCCAGGACGTCTTCGTCCGGGCCTGGGAGCGGCTCGCCAGCTTCCGCGGGGAGAGCGCCTTCTCGACCTGGCTGCACCGCCTGACGGTCAACGAGGTGCTGCAGTCCCGGCGAACCGCCGGGCGCCGTTCAGCCCGGGTCACGCTGGTCGACGACCCGGCGAGCCTCGAGCGGGTGACGCAGCCACCTGCGCCCTCCCCCGACCTGAGCCACGCGATCGCGTCGCTCCCCGAGGGCGCCCGTGCGGTGTTCGTGCTGCACGATGTCGAGGGCTACCAGCACGAGGAGATCGGCCGCGTACTGGGCATCGCCGAAGGAACCTCGAAGGCGCAGCTCTTCCGGGCGCGCCGGCTCCTGAGAGAAAGGCTGGGACGATGATCGACTGCGACCACTGCTCGGCGAGGCTCGATGCCTTCCTCGACGACGAACTGCCCCCCGCGGAACGGGACGAAATCGTGGTCCATCTCGCCACCTGCCCCGAGTGCCGGGCGGAGGAGGCGGCGCTCCGCTCAATTCTCTCCGAAGCGGGAGAACTTCCCGAGTCGGTCGCGCCGGCGCGGGATCTCTGGACCGGCATCGCCGCGCGACTCCCCTCGCCTCCGACGGAGACGAGCGCCTCGACCAGACACTCCCCACCCCGCACTCAGCCGCGCTGGGCCGCGTGGGGCCGACTGGCGGCGGCGATCGGTCTGGTGCTCTTCGGCGCCGCACTCGGTACGGTCTGGGCCCGTCGGACCGCGCCCCCCGACTTCGCATCCGCCCAGGCGCGCTACACCACCGAGAGCGGCGATCTCGCCCGTCGGCTCGCCGCGAATCCGGGATCGATCGCCCCCGCAACCCGGGCGGCGGTCGAGCGGAACCTCACGATCATCGATCACGCCATCGCCGAAGCCGAGGCCGCACTCAGGAGCGACCCCGGCAATACGCCGCTCGAGCAGATGCTGGTCGCACGCTACGAACAGCGGCTGGCGCTGCTCCGGCATGCGATCGCCGCGGGCCAGTCGGAGAGCTGAGATGCCACAACGTCACACCCTCGCCCTCATCCTGCTGCTGACCCTGGCGCCGGCACTCCGTGCGCAGGAGTCCATCGATACCGGCCGGCCTGCGCGGTCCGACCTCGCCCTTCGCGTCTTCGCACTGAGCGGTTCGCTCCGGATCACCACCTGGGAGCGCGACAGCGTGCACGTCCGCGGCCGGGTGGACCGGAGCGCGGGGAGCTTCTTCCTCGGCGGAACCCGCGAGGCGCTCAAGCTCGGCGTCGAGATGCCGAAGGGCGCCGGGCCCGAAGGAACCTCGGACCTCGAGATTCAGATCCCGGCGAGAAGCCGCCTCTGGGTGAAGACGGCGGCGGCGGAGGTGGAGGTGACCGCTGGTGGCGGATCAGTTGACGTGTTCGGCGAGAGCGGCCGAGTGCGGGTCGAAGGCCGGGCCGACAACGTCCGGGTCGAGACGATCGATGGGAACGTGGAACTCGCTCTCGTTGCCGCGAGTGGTCAGGTCCGCACGGCCAGCGGCACCATCGTGGTGCGGGGCGTCATTTCGGATCTGCAGGCGTCGACCATCAGCGGTCCGCTGCTGGTGGGGATGGAAGGCGCGGTGGAGCGGGTGGCACTCGAAACCGTCGCCAGCGAGATCGCCTTCAAGGGCGACATCACCCCCGAGGGCCGGCTCACGGCGGAGACGCACGATGGCGATGTTGAACTCCGCCTGCCCGCTCGCCTCGGGGCGGGCTACCACCTGGTGAGTTACGCCGGCCAGCTCACCAATGAACTCGTGCCCCCGGCGGCGGTGCGACCGGGGGCCCACAAGGGAGAATGGAGCTTCACGACGGGAGACGGCCGGGCGACGGTGGACGTCCGGACGTTCAAGGGGCGCATCGCGCTGAAATTGCGAGGGGAACCGCCGCATTAAACCGGGGTCGTACGGGCCGCCGTGCGATTGCCTGCAGCATCCGGGACGCCGATACTTCAGATGATTCGCCCCCCTGCGGATCCCCCATCGGTGTCCATGACGACCTCCGGGAAGCCCCCCCTCGCTCCCGACAGCCCGCTGCTGATCATCTGCCCGGAGCCGGCCACCGCCGCGCTCGAGGCAGCGCTCGATGCACTCCGCCAGGCGGGATTCGCCCTGCAGCCGTCGACCGCCCCAGCCGCAGGTACCCAACCCCCCGCGACAGAAGTCGCCGTGCTTGTCGCCGGACGGTCCGAGGCCCGCACGCTCGACGACCTCGACGGCATCGTCCGGACTGGACGGGGAGTCGTCCTGATCGCCCCAGAACTTCCGGAGAGGCTGGAACTCGAGGCACTCCGCCGGGGAGCGGCGGAGTGCCTCTCGCTGGAAACGATTGACGGCTCGCGGTTGCTCTCGGCCGTGCGCCGTGCATCGGCCCGCGGGGCCCCCGCGTCCCCGGCCTCGTCACGGACCGATCTGTTCCGTGCCCTCATCGAGCAGGATGACGAGGGTCTCGTCGTCATCGATCAGGATGGGACAGTCACCTATGCAAGTCCGCGCGCGGCCGCGCTGATCGGCCTGACGCCCGACCGGCTCGTCGGGAAGAATGGCTTCGAGTTCGTCCATCCGGACGACATGGCGTCCGTGCTCGACGTGCTCGCGCGGGCCATCGCGAACCCGGGCAGCCATCTCTACGAGAAGGTGCGCTACCGTCACGCCGACGGTAGCTGGCCCGAGTTCGAATGCGGCGTCGTGAGCCGGCTCGACGACCGGATCATCCGCGGGCTGGTGGTCACCTCCCGCGGCATCACCGAGCAGCGGCGCCAGGAGCTGGAGCGCCAGGCGAGCGACCTGCGGCTCCGCGAATTCGCCGAGCATGCGCCGGTGAACATCTGGATGGAGGACGCGGACCGGAAGCTGATCTGGCAGAACGCCACCTCCTTCGGCTTCACCGGCCGCTCCTGGGACGAGGAGCGTGGATACGGCTGGCTCGATACGGTGCACCCGGACGACCGGGCGCGGGTGGAGGAGCACTACCGCCTGACCTCGCTCGAGCAGCGCGGCTTCACCTTCGAGTTCCGCATGCGCCGTCACGACGGGGTCTACCGGCACCTGCTCCAGATCGCGATTCCGCGCTGGGCCGCCGACGGGACGCTCGCCGGCTTCCTCGGGGTGGACGTGGACGTCCATGACATCAAGGAAGCGAGCCTCCGCCTCGAAGAGACCGAGACCCGCTACCGGAACTTCATCGAGCACAGCACCGAGGGGATCTGGCGTTTCGAGAACGAGACGCCGGTGCCGATCACCATGCCGGAGATGGAGCAGGTCGAGCAGTTCCTCGATCACAGCTACCTCGCCGAGTGCAACGTCGCGATGGCGGTGATGTACGGCTACGAACGGCCCGAAGAACTCGTCGGCATGAAGCTCCGGGACTTCCTGCCGCCCCAGGATCGCACCGGGCTGAACGAGTTCCTGCTCGCGTTCATCCGCTCCGGCTACCGGCTGAGCGACGCGGAGAGCCACGAGCAGGATCGCCACGGGCGCACCCGCTTCTTCCTGAACAATCTGGTGGGCGTCGTCCAGGACGGGTGCCTGGTCCGCAGCTGGGGGACCCAGCGCGACATCACCGAGCGGCGGCAGCTCGAGGAGGAGGCGCGGCAGGCGCGGAAGATGGAGACGGCGGGCCGCCTCGCGGGCGGGATCGCGCACGACTTCAACAACCTGCTCACCGCGATCCTCGGTACGAGCGAGATCCTCCTGGGGGAACTCCCCTCGTACTCCGCGCAGCGCAACGACGTGGAGGAGATCAAGCGGGCCGCAACCCGCGCCGCCAACCTCACCCGGCAGCTGCTGGCCTTCAGCCGTCGCCAGGTCCTGCAGCCGCGCATCCTCGACGTGGCCACGGTCGTGCACGGGGTGGAGACGATGCTGCGCCGGCTGATCGGCGAGCACATCACGCTGCTCACCCGCTCCGCGCCGGGCCTCTGGCGGGTGCGCGCCGACCCGGGGCAGCTCGAGCAGGTGCTGCTCAATCTCTGCGTCAACGCCCGGGATGCGATGCCCACCGGCGGCACGATCGTCATCGAAGCGGAGAATCAGCGGTTCGAGGGCACCACCGTCGCGCCGGAGAGCGTGATGCCCGCCGGGAATTACGTCCGCCTCACCGTCTCGGACACCGGCACCGGGATGGACCCGGAGACGCAGGCGCATCTCTTCGAGCCGTTCTTCACCACCAAGGAGCCCGGCAAGGGCACCGGGCTCGGGCTGGCCACGGTGTACGGCATCATCAAGCAGAGCGGCGGCTTCATCTACGCGCAGAGCGAGCGCGGCCGGGGCAGCCAGTTCCGGATCTTCCTCCCGCAGGCCACCGGCAGCGTGGATCCGACCGAGGGGCAGAGTCCCGCCATTCCCGCGCCCACCGCGGAGGGAACGCTGCTGCTGGTGGAGGACGAGGAATCGGTGCGCCGGCTGGCGCGCCGGGTTCTCGAGGGGGTGGGATACCGGGTGCTCGAGGCGGCGAGTGGCGCCGAGGCGCTGCGGGTCGTCGAGGACTGGGAGGGGCCGCTCGACCTGGTCGTGACGGATGTGATCATGCCGGGCATGAGCGGGCAGGAACTCTCGGCCCGGCTGCGCGAGCGGCGCCCGACGCTCCGCATCCTCTACGTCTCAGGCTACACGGACGACGCCATCCTGCAGCACGGGACGCTCCTGCCTAACACCGGCTTCCTGCAGAAGCCCTTCACCCCCGGGACCCTGGCGCAGCGGGTCCACGAAGTCATGGGGTATTGAGCACCACCGTCCCGGGCGCCGAATCCGGCTCCTCCTCATCCACGCCGAAGTACCAGTCCACCTGGTCCATCAGCTCGTCGTCGGTCGAGACACCGGTGAGGATGGTCTCCGGCATGCCCGGATCCACGAGGACGTAGCCGAAGGGATAGTCGAGGCCGCTCAGCATGACGATCCGGCGCTTGCCCCCGGTGGTCTCGACGATCACGGAATCGGCGGTCGTGGCCACAAGCGTGATGCCGGCATCGTCCAGATCGGGCGCGACCAGCGCCGTGTAGGAACGGAAATCGTCGAGCAGGTCGGCGCCCTCCCCCTGGCGGAGCGTGTCCGAGGCCGCGAGCCAGAAGGCGACGACGCTGGGTTCCCTGACCACCGGCGCCTCGGCCAGTGCACGGATCGCCGTCGAATCGGGGCGCGCCGCGCTGGCCGGCCGCCTGGGATGGCAGGCGGACAGCAGGAGGCAACCGAGAAGAGCGGAGTAGCGCAATCGACCTCTGACGGTTTCAGGACCGGGGCGCACCGGCCGATACCACAAGAATGAAGTCTCCCTCGTCCAAAGGCGAGCCCCGCCCCTCGGGAACCACTCCACCGGGCGCTCGCGCTTCATGACCTGCTCGCAGCAGGCGCTCCTGCAGCGCCTCCGCGTCGGCTATGTCGCCGCCCTGACGGTCATCGTGGCCGCGCTGCTGGTCTCCGGGATCACCATCGTCGTCGCGTTGCGCCAGCAGGCGCAGGATGCGCAGGTCCTGAACGTCGTGGCGCGGCAGCGCATGCTCGGGCAGCGACTCTCGAAAGCCGCGCTTCGCACCGTGACCCCGGGGATGGGAGGACTCCGCTGGGACCGTACCGCGGAGCTCCGCGGCACCCTCGAGCAGTGGCGCTCCGCCCAGAACGGGTTGCTCAACGGCGACTCGGCGCTGGGCCTGCCGGGTGATCCGACGCCGAGGTTCCGCGCGGCCCTCCTCGCCACCACGCCGTGGTTCCAGACCATGGCCGAGGCCACCGATGCCGCACTCGCGGACACGTCGGAGGCCATGCGGATGCAGCACGTCTCGGCGATCCTCGGCGCGGAGGGGCAGTACCTCAAGGCGGCGGAGTCCGCGACGGATATCTATCGCAACGAGACCATCGCCCGGCTGCACCGCGTCGAAACCGCCCAGTTTGCAGCTACCGCCATCATCGTCGCCATCATCATCCTGCTGGGGGCCCTCGTGCTGCGACCCGCGGAGACCCGAATCCGGCGAAGCGTCGAGGAGATGCTGGCCAAGGACGCCGCGCTCGTCGCCCAGGCGAGCGAACTCATCCAGGCCAATGGGCGGCTCGACATCGCCCTGAGCGAGGCGACCGCGCTCGCGCGGCTCAAATCGGAATTCCTCGCCAACATGAGCCACGAGATCCGCACGCCGATGAACGGGGTCCTCGGCATGACCGATCTCCTGCTGGATACACCGCTCAGCCCGGAGCAGCGGGAGTCGGTGCAGATGATCCGGAGTTCCGGGGAGGGGCTGCTCACGATCATCAACGATGTGCTGGACTTCTCCAAGGTCGAAGCCGGCCGCCTGCAGCTGGAAGCCGTCCCGTTCGACCCGCAACAGGTCGCCGAGGAGGTGGTCGAACTGCTGGCGCCTCGCGCCCACGAGAAGCAGCTGCAGCTCGCGCTGATCGCCCACCCGGCGCTGCCGGCACGGATCACCGGCGACCCGACGCGGGTGCGCCAGGTGCTGCTCAATCTCGTCGGCAACGCCATCAAGTTCACGCCTGCAGGAGACGTGGTGATCCGGGCGGACATGCTGGAGAGCTCGCTCGGCGGTGGCGCGCTGCGCTTCGAGGTCCGCGACAGCGGCATCGGGATCGCCGAGGAGGCGCGCTCCCGCCTGTTTCAGTCCTTCTCGCAGGGCGACGGCTCGACCACGCGCCGCTTCGGCGGGACCGGCCTCGGGCTCGCGATCTCCAAACAGCTCGTCGAACTGATGGGAGGCGACATCGGCTATGACAGCACCGCCGGCGAGGGGAGCGTGTTCTGGTTCTCGCTCCCGTACCGCGATGCCGCCGCGCCGGAGGCGGCCACGCCGGCGATTGTCAGGCGCCGTGTGATCGCCGCCGCGGCGCACGGCCCAACCCGGGAGGCGATGCTCACCCATGCGGGCTGCTTCGGCGTCGAGGGCACCGATGCGCGGGACGCGACCGAACTGCTGGCACGGCTTGCGAACGAGACTGGAGACGGCAGCGACGTGCTGCTGCTGGTCGACCATGCCCTGCCCGGACCGGAACTCTCCGCGCTGTTCGCCCGCCTCGCCGAGCAGCCCGCGATGCGTCAGGCCCGGGTCGCGGTGCTGCTGCCACACGGGGCGCCTTTGCCCGGACCGTTGCCTGGGCACGCGGTCCCCCTCACCAGTCCGCTCCGGAGGAGCTGCTTCCTCCGCGAGGTGACGGCCAGCAGCCCCAGGCCCCGCGGGGCCGTCCCCGCGGGGGTCTCGAGCGCCCGGGTCCTCGTCGTGGACGACAACCCGGTCAATCGCGCCGTCGTGACCCGGCAACTCCGCAAATTCGGGTACCAGGTCGAATCGGTCGCCGATGGAGAGGAGGCGGTCGAGCGTATCCGCACCGAGGCCTTCGACCTCGTGCTGATGGATTGCCAGATGCCGGGGATGGATGGGTTCGAGGCCACCCGCGCCATTCGCGCGCGGGAGACGCTGGGCACGCACCTGCCGATCATTGCCCTGACCGCCGATTCCGCCCCTGAGGAGCGGGCCATGAGCCTGGCCGCGGGGATGGATGATCACCTGGTGAAGCCATTCCAGGCCGAGGAGTTACGCGCCGCCATCGAGCGGCTGCTGCGCCCGGCAGCCGACCCCGCCGTCTAACAGCCCCTCCCAGCACAGCCGGCCTTCCCAGGTGACCGAGACCCGCTCGGCGGCCATTGTGTTGCAACCTTGGACAGCAAGTGCCTACTTGCTTACTTCATGATGGCCAGTTAATCTGTCGCCCCATGGATATCCGAGACCGACTCCTCCACGCCGCTGCCCAGGCCTACAGCGAGACCGGGTTCCGCGGCACCACGACCCGCCGCATCGCCCAGCTCGCGGGCGTCAACGAGATCACCCTCTTCCGGCACTTCGGCAACAAGGAAACCCTCGTCAAGGAGGCCTTGAAGCTGGCGCACCGGAAGACCGACACCATCCACCTCGGCGAGCCGGTGGATCCCGCCCGGGAGCTCAACGCCTGGGCCTGGGGCATCTATCAGCACTGGTATGGGGGCCGCGAGATGATCTCGCGGGTGATGGGCGACCTCATCGAGCACCCCGTCCTCGCGCCGGATATCTGCGAGGAGCCGGGCTGCGAGCACGCGATGCTCTCCCACTACCTCGACCGGATGCGGGAACTCGGCCTGGCGCGCGGCGGTTTCCACGCCGATGCGGCGGCCGGCCTGCTGCTCGGCGCGATCTTCACCCACGCGATGTGGCGGGACCACTTCCAGGACGACACGCTCCCCGCCCCGGAGGTCGTCATGCGCGAGTACGTCGCCCTCCTGCTCAGCGCGGTCGGAGCCGAGGTCGCGCCGGCGGAGACTCTGAACGGCACCACCAAGGAGACGGCATGACCCGCCGCGACATTCGAGGCCTTCGCCTCCTCGGCTTCCTCACCGGTGTGCTGCTGCTCGGCGCCTCGTCGCTCGAGGCGCAGCAGCCTGCGCTCACCCCCGCGACCCGGCCACTCTCACTCGAGGACGCGCTCGAGCTCGCGATTCCCGCGAGCGATGGCGTCGGCCTCGCGCGCGCGGACCTGATCCGGGCCGAAGGCGAAGTGAAGCGGGTGCGAGCCGACCTGCTGCCCCAGCTCACCGGCACCGCGACCTACACCCGCACCCTCAAGTCCCAGTTCAACCTCGGGAGCGGCAAGGTCGACACGACGGCGACGACCTTCTGCAACCGCTTCGCGGGGAATCCGGCGCTGCCGCTCGACCAGCGAGTGGATGCGATCGAGCAGAGCCTGCAGTGTCTCTCCGCGCTCGATCTGTCGGGGTTGTTCAGCAATCTGCCCTTCGGCCGGAAGAACCAGTACAACTTCGGGCTCGCCTTCAGCCAGACGCTCTTCAACAGTTCGATCCTCAAGGGGCGGCCGCGTGCCGCCGTGGCCGGCCGCAAGGTCGCCCGCCTCGGCGTGAGCACGGCCGAAGCGCAGGCCCGCCTCGATGTCACCTCGACGTACTTCGATGCGGTGCTCAGCGACCGGCTGGTCGCGATCGCCGAACTGAGCCTCGCCCAGGCCGAGACCACGCTGGCGCAGACCCGGCTCGGCAAGCAGGTCGGGACCCAGTCGGAGTTCGAGCTGCTCAGGGCGCAGGTCACGCGGGACAATCAGCGCGCGGCAGTGCTCAAGCGCCGCTCCGACCGGCGGCTCGCCTATCTGCAGCTGCAGCAGCTCCTGCAGCTCCCGCTGTCCCAGCCGCTCACGCTCACCACCACGCTCGATGAGGAGCCGGCCGGCGGCGTCGAATCGGCGGACTCCCTGGTGATCAGCGAGGGCGACACCGCGGTCGCCAATCGCGCGGCGGTGAACCAGCTCGAGGAAGCGGCGGACATCCAGCAGATCCTCACCAGCGTGACCCGGTGGGACCGGCTCCCGACGGTCACCCTGACCTCGAAGTATTCGCGCATCGGCTATCCCGGCGACGGCCTGCCGTGGAACGCGAAGTTCGTTCCCGACTGGACGATTGGCGTCAACGTCTCGGTGCCGCTCTGGACCAGCGGGCGGCTCTCGGGGAACGCCCTGGTGGCCGAGGCGAGCCTCGCACAGGCGCGGATCCGGGTGAGTCAGGCACGGGATGGCGCGTCGCTCGATGCGAACTCGACGGTCGAGCGGCTGCAGACGGCGCTCGCGACCTGGGCGGCCACGCAGGGGACGGTGGCGCAGGCGGAGCGGGCATACGAGATCGCCACGCTGCGTTTCAAGGAAGGGATCTCGACCCAGACCGAGTTGAACGACTCCCGGCTGCAGCTCGAGCAGGCGCAGGCCAACCGTGCCGTCGCCGCGCGGGACGTGCAGGTCTCCCGGGCCCGTCTCCGCCTGCTGCGCGACCTGCCGCTCGGCGGAACCGATGTCAGCCAGACCCTGTCCACCGCCCAGAGCGGACAGCAGAACATTCAACAGCCCGCGGCCGCCGCCACGGGCAGCAACGGATTCACGCCATGACGCGGACCATGCAGACTCAGCTCGTTCTCGGGGCGCTGGCCCTCACCCTCGGACCCATCGCCTGCGGGCACGGCGCTGCGCCGGCGGTGGCGAGCGCCGACTCCGCCATGGTCGTCGGGCGGGAGAACATCACCGTCGCGCGGCAGGAGACGCTGCAGGTCGGGCCGGCGCTCTCGGGCACGCTCCAGGCGGACCGCAGCGCCTCGGTGCGCGCCGAGTTAGGCGGTGCCATCGTCGCGATCAGCGCGGAGCCGGGCCAGGCGGTGGCCCAGGGCACCGTCCTCGCGCGCATCGACGATTCCGGCGTCCGCGACAGCTATGCGTCGGCGCAGACCGCGGTGCGTACCGCAGAACTCGCCGTCGCGCTCGCGGAGCGGAACGCCGCACGCACCCATGCGCTCGCCGATGCCGGCGCGATCGCGGACCGGGACCGGGAGCAGGCGGACTGGAACCTCTCCTCCGCCCAGGCGCAGCTCGCCAATGCCCGTTCCGCGGCGGCCACGGCGGAGAAGCAGCTCGCCCGCACCGTGCTCCGCGCGCCCTTCACCGGCGTCGTGAGCGAGCGTCCGGTCAATCTGGGCGACGTGGTGCAGCAGGGGACGCCACTCTTCACTGTCGTCGATCCCGGCTCACTCAAGCTCGAGGGCTCCGTGCCGCTCGAGGGGCTCGAGGGACTGCGGCCAGGGACGCCGGTGCTGTTCACCGTCACTGGTCTGGGCGACGAACCGCTTCGGGGACGGATCTCACGGGTCAACCCGGTCGCCGATCCGGCCACGCGGCAGATCCGGGTGACGGTGAGCGTGCCCAATCCGAAGCAGCTGATCGCGGCGGGGCTCTTCGCGGACGGCCGGATCGCGGTGAAGGAGCGGCCCGGCGTCGTCGTGCCGTCGGCGGCGGTGGACCGCACCGGGCTCCGGCCGGCGATCGTGCGGATCCATGGCGGCCGAGTGGAACGGGTGGATGTCGGCCTCGGCATGATCGACGAGGCACGGGAGATGACCGAGATCGAGAGTGGCCTCGCTGCCGGTGATACCGTGCTGCTCGGCGGGGCGCGCGGCCTCCCGGCCGGCACGGTGGTACGGGTAGGGAGCGCGGACGAGCTGAGCCGCGGCGACCAGCAGAAGCGGGGGGAGTGACCTCATGGTGATTTCCGATTTTGCCATCCGGCGGCCGGTCGTCACGGTCGTCTCGATGCTCGCGCTCGTCGTCTTCGGGCTCATCGCGCTCTTCAAGCTGAAGACCGACGAGTTTCCCGACGTGCAGCCGCCGTTCGTCTCGGTGGGCATCGTCTACCCCGGCGGTTCCCCCGAGGGTGTGGAACGGGAGGTCCTCGAGCCGGTCGAAGAGGCCGTCGCCTCGATCAGCGGCATCAAGAAGATCACCGGCTATGCGCAGGACGGCTTCGCGCAGCTGGTCATCGAGTTCCAGTTCGAGAAGCCTCTGGCGGAAGCGACCCAGGACATCCGGGACGCTATCTCCGGCATCCGCAACGACCTGCCGGAAGAGATCGAAGAGCCGATCATCAAGAAGCTCTCCGACACCGACCGGCCCATCGTGTCGCTCGCGCTCTCCTCGACCACGCTGACCGCCGCGGAACTGACCCGGCTCGCCGATCCCGGCATCGCGCGCGAGCTGCGCTCGCTGCCTGGTGTGGCGGAGGTCGTGGTGGTGGGCAAGCATGAGCGGGAGCTGAGCGTGCTGCTCAAGCCGGCGGCGCTGCAGGCGGCGGGGGTGAGCGTGATGCAGGTGGTGCAGGCGCTCAAGCTGCAGAACCTCGCCGCGCCGGTCGGGCGGGTGGAGACCGACTTCCAGGAGAAGAGCATCCGGCTCACGGGCCGGCTCGCGGAGCCGCAGGACTTTCTCCGCCTGGTGGTCGCACAGCGGGGCGGACGACTGATTCGCCTGGGCGAGCTCGCCGAAGTGCGCGACGGCACGGAGGAGCCGCGCTCCCTGGCCCTCTATGACGGGCGCGAGGCGGTGGGCATCAACGTCAAGAAGGCGAAGGGCTTCAGTACCACCGATGTGACGGCCCAGATCCTCAAGCGTGTCGACGGACTCCAGGCCACGCTGCCCAAGGCGGCCCAGCTCGACCAGGTGCTCAACAGCGGCGACCGGGTCGAACGCTCGGTGCGAAACGTCGAGGAGACGCTGGTCGAGGGCGCGCTGCTCACGGTGCTGGTGGTCTTCCTCTTCCTCAACTCCTGGCGCTCGACGGTGATCACCGGCCTGGCGCTGCCGGTGAGCGTACTCGCCTCGTTCGTCGCGGTGTGGGCCTTCGGCTTCACACTGAACACCATGTCGCTGCTGGGCCTCTCGCTCGCGATCGGCATCCTGATCGACGACGCGATCGTGGTCCGCGAGAACATCGTGCGCCACGTGGAGATGGGAAAGGATCACATCACCGCCGCGCGGGAAGGGACTGACGAGATCGGCCTCGCCGTCGCGGCGACGACCTTCTCGATCCTCGCGGTGTTCGTACCCATCGCCTTCCTCCCCGGAATCGCCGGGCAGTGGTTCAAGCCGTTCGGGCTCACCATCGCCTGTTCCGTCGCCGTCTCGCTGTTCGTCTCCTTCTCGCTGGACCCGATGCTGTCGGCCTACTGGCCCGATCCGCATCAGCACGAGCACGAGAAGGCCTGGATCACGAAGCAGCTCGACAAGTTCAACGCCTGGTTTTCCAGGCTGGCCGACGGCTATCGTGGCCTGATCGCGTGGGCGCTCGATCACCGCTGGGCCATCGTGATCCTCGCGACCGGCTCGTTCGTCGGCGCCATGGTCCTGCCGGTGAAGGGCGTCTCGGGACTCGGCGCCGTGGCACTCGGCACCCTGATCGCGGCACGGCTGGTGACCCTGCGTCCGAACTTCGGGCTCGCGCTGGTCGGGGTGCTGGGGACGCTGCTCGGCGGGCTCGCCCTGCTCTACCGCGGCGGCATGACGGTCTGGACCGGCCGCCCCGGCTTCGGGATCGTGCTCACCGTGCTGCTGCTCTTCGGGCTCGGGGCGGCGCTGCTGTGGGCGTCACTCCGCGGCGCGCGGGCGATGCTCGAGGGCACCCAGCCGGCCTGGGCGTCGGGGCTCGGTGGCACGGCGCTCGGCCTCGGCGCCATGACCGCCATGCTCGTGACTATTCCGGCCTGGCACACCGTGGGCAGCAGCTTCTTTCCGATCGACGATCGCGGCGAATTCAATGTGAAGATCGAAACGCCGCCCGGCTCGAACCTGGAGTATTCGCGGCGCAAGGCCGACGAAGTGATCCGGCTGCTCAAGTCCTATCCTGAGGTGCGCTACACCTACGTCACGCTCGGCGGTGGTGCCGCCGGCGCGGTGGACGAAGGCAACATCTATGTCCGCCTGACCCCGCGCACCCAGCGCAGCATCTCGGCTGAGGCGTTCGGCGCCAGGCTCCGCGAGACGACCTCCCGGATCAGCGGCGTGAAGCTGTCGGTCTTTACCTCCGACTTCGGCGGCGGCCGCAAGTCGATCCAGCTCGAGGTGCGTGGACATGACGTCCCGACGATCACCGCGGTCGCAGACCAGGTCGAAGCCCTGGTGGCGGCTGTCCCGGGCGTGGTGGACCTCGGGCTCTCGAGCAAGGGCAAGAAGCCCGAGCTGACGATCAATGTGAATCGGCCGCTGGCCGGCAGCCTCGGCCTCACCGTCGGGGATGTCGCCCAGTCGGTGCGGCCCGCCTTCGCCGGCCTCGACGCGGGCGACTGGGTCGACCCGAGCGGTGAGACCCGGGATGTGGAAGTCCGGCTCGCGCCGGAGAGCCGGACCCAGCCCGAGGATCTGCGCCGACTGCCACTGCTCGTGGTCGGACCCAACGGGGCGCCCACCACCATGCCGCTCGGCCAGGTGGCGGACATCACCCAGACGGTGGGCCCCGCGGTGATCAACCACCTCGACCGCGATCCGGTGGTCATCGTGGAGGCGAACGTGTCCGGCCGTCCCGGTGGCGAGGTGATGGAGGACATCCGGGCCCGGATCGCCCGCGTCCCGCTCCCGCCCGGCGTGCGGATCACCGAAGGCGGCGAAGCCAAGGACCAGGACGAAGTCTTCGGCAACATCTTCATCGCCCTCGGCGTGGCGGCGATGCTGATGTACCTCATCCTCGTGGTACAGTTCGGCTCGTTCGTCGATCCGCTGGCCATCATGATGTCGCTGCCGCTTTCGATGATCGGCGTCATGCTGGGGCTCGCCATCACGGGGCTCACGATCAACATCATGAGCCTGATCGGCGTCATCCTGCTCATGGGCATCGTGGCGAAGAACGCGATCCTGCTGATCGACTTCGCCAAGTGGGCACGGGAGCGGCAGGGCCTCGCGCTCCGTGAGGCGCTGATCGACGCCGGCGCCATCCGGCTGCGTCCGATCCTCATGACGACCTTCGCGCTGATCGCGGGCATGATCCCGGTTGCGCTGGGCCGAGGCGAGGGGGCGCAGTTCCGCCAGCCGCTGGGCGTCGCCGTCATCGGCGGCGTCATCACCTCGACGCTGCTCACGCTGGTGGCGATCCCGACGTTCTACGAGATTCTGGACAGCGTGCGGGAGTGGTTCGGGCGCCTCGCGCGCCGAACCTTCGGCAACGAAGCGATCGACCAGGTGGCGCTTGCCGCCACCGCGGAGCACAGTGTCGGGCCGTAGGTAGTTCCGAGTTCCAAGTTCCGAGTTCCGAGTTCCGAGTTCCAAGTATCGAGGATCGTCGCTAACCGATCATCGCTCGTTCGGCACTCGGAACTCGGTACTCGGAGCTCTCCCCTCACCCTCAGGAGTCACCCCATGCCAGTCTCCACCGCATCCGCCACGTGGGAAGGCGGACTCAAGGGCGGCAAAGGCAGTTTCGCTGGCCAGTCGGGCGTCATTTCCGGCCCCTACACCTTTGCCACCCGCTTCGAAGGCGCGAAGGGCACCAATCCCGAGGAACTCATCGCGGCCGCCCATGCCTCCTGTCTCAGCATGGCCCTCTCGGCGGGACTCGAGAAGGCCGGCATGCCCGCGACCCGCGTCACCACGAGTGCCGCGTGCACCATGGCGTTCGTGGATGGCGCACCCCGTGTGACCACCATGAAGCTGACCGTGCGGGCCGTCGTCCCCGGCATCGATCAGCCGACCTTTCTCAAGGCGGCCGAAGAGGCGAAGAACGGCTGCCCGATTTCGAACCTCATGAAGGGCAACGTCACCCTGGAGCTCGACGCGCGGCTCGAATAGCCGAATCCCCCGTGGTACACGGGTTGCCTTTCCGGGGTGTGGCAGCGCGATGCACCACCCCGCCCCGTCCGGGTGCGCCAGCCGCATCCGGACGCGTTGTTTGGCGGCAAAGCCTTGGAACTGTTCGGCTTGGGGCGTCGTTCCTGCATCACCGAAGCTCGAGGAATGATGTCAAGCAATCGTACGGTCGGTCCGAAATCCGCTGTTCTGGTCAACCTTCTCAGGGTCTCGATGGTGTTGGGCGGCGCGGGACTGATGTTGGGCGCGCACCACAATCGGCGGCCGGCGGCCTGCGCGTCGGCGGAATGCCGGCCGGTGGCTCCGGTGCGCGCCGCCGTCGTGAACATCCACACCGGCCATGCCGGCGCTGCGACGACCGCAGCGTGGTCGTCCACCCGATCGTTCCGGCGCGTGCCGGAATCGGCGTGGGGCCGCCGTGCAGCGCTCGATTCCGCCGATCTGCTCACCGTTCTCAAGATCAATCGCATCGACGAGAAGCATGCGCGCGGCCGAGTGCTGTTGGTGCCCGATTCGATCGGACCGGAACTCGGCTACGCTCCGCTTCCTGATTCCCTGCCCGCGCTGCGCGAGATCCCCAAGTTCGTGCTCGTCTCCCGGCGCGTGCAGGCGTTCGGCGCCTATGAGGACGGCAAGCTCGTGCGCTGGGGACCGACGAGCACGGGCAAGGAATCGACCCCCACGGACAGCGGCCTCTTCTTCACCAACTGGAAGTCGAAGCGCGCCATCAGCACGGACGACCCGAGCTGGATCCTCGACTGGTACGTGAACTTCATCGCGCTCAAGGGCGTGGCCTTCCACGAGTACGAGCTGCCGGGCCGCCCGGCGAGTCACGGCTGTGTCAGGCTTCTCGAGGCCGATGCCCGGTGGGTGTTCCAGTGGGCCGACCAGTGGGTCCCCGGGCGGGGGCAGTCGGTAAAGGAATACGGCACACCGGTGCTGGTGATGGGTGAGTACGCCTATCACGCGGCCGCACCGTGGGCGCGCCTGGCGGAGGACCCGTTCGCCGATCGGGTGACCGTGGAGGAAGTCAGCGCGGCGCTCGACCCCAAACTTTCCGTCATCGCCATGCGCAGCGCGCCGGTCCGGATGACGGTCGCCTTCGGGCAATAGCGCTGGCTGCGCCGCTCGACCATCAGAACGGCGGCGTCAGGAAACCTTCGGAGGAGGGACGGGAGCCTGCGGCAACTCCAACACGGGGAACGGCATCAGTACCGACGGCCAGGGGCCGCCGCGATCTTCATCCACTGAGCCTTGGCGCTACGCCTCTCCTGGAGCGGTGCTCTCGCCGCTGGCGCGTGAGGCGACCCGAAGCAGTTCGAACTCGGGCTGGCAGAAGGGACAGGCCATCACATGATCGAGGAGGGCGAGCCGCGCCTCCTCATCCTGCTCGCGATGCACCAGGGCCTGGAGCTGCTCGACCGGCGGACACTGACTCCGGTCGGCCGCCTCACCGGAGCGGACGCCAAGCAGCATGTCGTAGCTCTGGCGCAGCCGTTCGTCGCTCATTGCAGCGCCTCCGGTCCGATGCCCATGCGGGTGAGCTCTTCCCGCAGATCGGCGAGTCCGCGATAGAGCAGGTTCCTGGTCTTCGGCTCCGACCACCCCAGCAGGTCGGCGATCTCCTCGCGGGCGTAGCCGGTGAGGTACATCTTGACCACCGACCGGCGCGCGGGAATCAGCGTCTCGACCGCGCGACCGATGCTCTCCTGCAGTTCCATCTCTTCCATCAACCGGTCCGCCGAGGGCGATTCGCCGAGGGCGGCGATACCGCTGGGGCGGGAGAGCCGCACCGGAGTCTCGCGACGGGCGCGGCGCCGGCGCAGCAGGTCGATCGCGGCCGAGACGGCGGTCCGATGGATATAGGACGCCGGGGCACTCAGGATCTTCTCACCGCTCTCGAGCGCCTTCCACAGGCGCAGACGGACCTCCTGGACGAGGTCCTCCACGTCGGTGCCCATGAGGCCATGGCGCACACCGATGTAGCGCACCCGTTCGGCGAACCGGTTGAGGACGGTGTCGAGGGCGTCCGAGACGCCATCGGGCTGGGGATCCATGTCAGGGAACGTAGGCGTGGGTGCGAAGTCCGCAATAGTCAGGGCGAGAGGGGAATTCCGACGGGGTGGCTCAGGCGAGCGCCATCGGGCCCGCGCGAGAATCCTGCAGCGGTGCGCTCGTTACTGGGACAGAGGGGCGCACGGTGCGCTCCGAGTCCCGAGCAGGAGCTTCATATGCTGCGCCACTTCCGCCCGTTCCGCTCTTCCTGGTCCCTGCTGCTGGTCCTCGCCGCACTGGTCTTCACCATGGCCGCCTGCAACGAGGGGCCGACCGGCGAGAACACCAACACCGGCTGCAATTACAACGAGACCACGAATACCTGTACCTGAGCCGCCGGCTGAGGCCCCTGCTCATCGTCGCCGACGCGTGCCGTGTGAGGCGGCTCGTCAACCCCCCGGCGGTGAGCAGTGGCTTCAGCCACGCAGTTTCGCAGCGGTCTCCAGATAGCCGCCAAGCAGCGTCTCCAATCGCTGCCTGGCGGCGGGATCCAGGGGAAACCCCGCGGCATCCATCGCCTTGTCGGCGCTCGCCAGCGAATACATGTCGGGATAGACGTGCATGCCGAGCATTTCGAGCGGAACCCGGAGCGCCCACAGCCCGCGATTGCCGCCCACCAGTCCGGTCGACGCCGACAGCAGCAGCGCGCTCTTCCCTTTCATCGGCACGGGTCGCATGCGAGAGACCCAGTCGATCGCATTCTTGATGGGCCCGCCGATGGAGTAGTTGTATTCCGGCGAGGCAAGGAGCAGCCCGTCCGCCGCGGCGAGCCGCCTCCCGAACTCCTGCGCACCTGGCGGAATCCCCTCCCGCACCTGCCGGTCGCCGTCATAGACCGGCATGGCGAATTCGTGGAATTCGGCGATGTCGACACGGGCGCCATTCGCCGTTGCGATCTCCACCGCAGCGTTCAGCAGCCGCCGATTGAGGGATTCCTTCCGGAGCGAGGCCGCGAGCGCGAGGAGGGCAACCGTCACGGCCGCCACGGTCTCGCGAGCAGGCTGTCCCAGGCGGCGAGCGCGGGCTTGGGATCGAGGACCGAGTCCACCAGTCCGAGGTGCGCAAACGGTCCGATGCTGGAATCCACCGGTGGGGGAAGTGCGCTGACGTCGAGATCGGTGAAGGTGATCTGGAAGAGCCCCGCGACGTCCGCCGCGTCGAGAATCCGGCCCTGCCGCTCGATGTAGCGCGCCTGCATGGCCGGCGTGCTGAGCGCGTTGCCGGCGGGAACCGACGGCCAGCCTCCCTCGAGAATCACGAGCGGGAGCGGAGCGCCCAGGGTGAGGCGCGCGTAATAGTTGAGCGGGATGCTGTCCGGATCGGCGAAGCCGCCGAGATAGGGATACGAAGAGAGACCGAGCGCATCCAGGAAGGGAAAGTCGCTCCGGTCCTGATCGATCCCGACCCATGTCGTCCCTCCCTGCAGCCGTCCCCAGGCCGTCTCCACCTGCACACTTACCATGAGCGGCGTGCTGCTCCCCGCGGCAGCGCGTTCCGCCGCCGCCGCATTGACCATCGTGACGACCGCGGCATACACCGGCGCCGGGGCGGCGAGACGGATGAGATTCGTCTCCGCCGCCAGGCTGAGGTAGTCGGGATGCAGGATACTGTCGACCGCGGCCACATACTCCCGGTATTTCCGCTGCACCGCGGTATCGGTGATGCTCCGCCTGAGCGCGACGAGTTGTGGCGCTTCGGCAGATCGATTGAGTCCGTCGGTGACGTCGAGGGCGACCACCACCTTGTGCCCGGTGGCGCGGTAATAGTTCGCGAGCGGCAGCCGCACCGCCCGGACCTCGGCGGCGGCGGCCGTATCGGCGAGCAGCACGGTCCAGGGGATCTCGAGCTGGATCAGTCCCGCATCGCTGTGCGCGCCCGCCAGCGCGAGCGTGGGAAGCAGCAGCGTGGTATCGGCGCGGGGCGGGATCGCGGAGAAACCCATCAAGTACGACCGGGGTGCCCGCCCGGGGCCGTTGCCGTCGCCACCACAGGCCGCAATCAGCAGACCGAGCACAGCGAGCCTGCGCCACTTCATCGGAGGAGCGGCTCCAGTGTGCGCCACACCGTGCGGGCGACGATGCGCGACCCGGCGGAATTGGGGTGGATGCCGTCCTGCTGGTTGAGCGAGTCCACCCCGGCGACATCGGCGAGCAGGAAGGGGATCAGCGGCAGGTGGTTCTGGGCGGCGAGCGCGGGGAAGATCGCCCGGAAGCGGCGGACGTAGTCGGCCCCGAGATTGGGCATCGCCTCCATCCCGGCCAGCACGATCCGCGTCGAGGGCGAGATCGCACGGATCCGGTCGATCATCGTCTGGATGTTGGCCCGCACCGAATCGGGGGACTGACCCCGGAGCCCGTCGTTGGCACCGGTCTCGAGCACGAGCAGCACCGGGGGCTGCCGCATCACCCAGTCGATGCGCCGGAGCGCGCCCGCGGAGCTCTCGCCACTCACGCCGGCATTGACGACGGTGAAGTGCAGCCCGGCGGAGTCGATCTTCTGCTGCACGAGCGTCGTGAACGCGCTGTCGGGATCGAGCCCGTATCCTGCCGTCAGGCTGGTGCCGAGGAAGACGATGGTCGGCTGGGAGGCGGCGACGGCCGGCGGCGAGGCGGCGGGCATGGTATCCGTCGCCTGCTGGACGGCCCCACTCGAGGGTGCGCTCCGCCCGCAGCCCGGGAGCAGGACCACCGTCGCCGCGACTATGATTCGGGCGTTCCAGAACCGCATGCTCGCCCACCGCTCACTGTTCAGGGTTGATGATCCGCGCAGACCGACTGACCAAGCAGTACCTCTCGGGCGGCCAGCCGCTCACGGTGCTGAAGGATATCACCTTCGAGATCGCCACGGGCGACCTCGTGTCCATCATCGGCCCCTCGGGAAGTGGCAAGACGACGCTGCTCGGCCTGCTCGCCGGGCTCGACCGCCCCTCGAGCGGCAGCGTGGTAGTGGACGGCGAGGATCTCACCCGCCTGACGGAAGATGCGCTGGCCCGTTTCCGGGGCGAGCGGGTGGGCTTCGTCTTCCAGTCGTTCCACCTGATCCCCACCCTCACGGCGCGCGAGAACGTGCAGGTCCCGCTCGAGCTGCGCGGCGAGGACGCGGGAAGCCGCGCCGACGAGCTGCTCGCCCGGGTGGGGCTCGCCGGGCGGGAGCATCACTACCCGGCCCAACTCTCCGGTGGCGAGCAGCAGCGGGTGGCCCTGGCCCGCGCCTTCAGCAACCGGCCGAAGATCCTGTTCGCGGACGAGCCGACCGGCAATCTCGACACCGCGACCGGCGCGAAGATCGTGGACATCCTGCTCGAGCTCAATCGCGAGCTGGGCACGACGACGGTGCTGGTGACGCACGAGATCGCCCTCGCCCGGAAGACCCGCCGGGTGCTCCGGCTGGCCGACGGCGTCCTGGTGAGCGACGGGCCGCCGGAATGAGCCGACTCCGTTTCGTGCTCCGGATGGCGTGGCGAGAGTCGCGCGCCTCCGGCAGCCGGCTGCTGCTCCTCACCGCGGCGATCTCCATCGGCGTCGGCGCGCTGGTGGCGATTTCCTCCTTCACCGACAATCTGCGGACCGCCGTCGAGGGCCAGTCGCGTGCCCTGATGGGCGGCGACATCTCGCTCAGCGCCCGCACCACCCCGGACTCCACCCTCACCGTCCTGCTCGATTCGGTGACGCGCGCCGCCGGCAGCGACCCGGTGCGCGATCGCGCCACCGTGATCAACTTCGCCGGCATGGCCTACGTGCCGCGCACCAGCGGCACCCGGCTGGTGCAGGTGAGCGGGATCGGCGGCGGCTACCCCTTCTACGGCCAGGTCCGCACCAATCCGGCCGGCGCATGGACACGCCTGAACGATGGCCGCTTTACCCTCGTCGATCCCTCCTTCCTCACCGCGCTCGGCGCCGCCATCGGCGACACGATGTCCCTGGGCGAGAGCCGCTTCGTCATCGCCGGCACGGTCACCAGCTTCCCGGGTGACGTCGGCATCCGGAGCGCCTTCGGGCCGCGGGTCTTCATCCCCGCCGCCTATCTGGACGAGACCCGGCTGCTGACCTTCGGCAGCCGCGCCGAGTATCAGTGGTTCCTCCGCACTCCGGCGACCATCGACACGAAGGCGCTCGCGAACACCTGGCGCAACCGGCTCCGGCTCAAGCAGGCGGGAATCCGCACCGCGGTGGAATCCGAGGAGAACCTCAAGGAGTTCCTCGACCAGCTGGGCCGCTACCTCGGACTGGTGGCGCTGATCGCGCTGCTGCTCGGCGGCATCGGCGTGGGGAGCGCGGTACAGGTCTTCATTCGCCGCAAGCGGGACGGCATCGCCATCCTCCGCTGCCTCGGCGCGACGAGCGGGCAGGTTTTCGGGATCTACCTGCTGCAGGCGGTGGTGATGGGGTTCGCCGGGAGCGCGATCGGCGTGGTGCTCGGCCTGCTCCTGCAGCTCGCCCTGCCGAGTGTCTTCGGCGCCTTCCTCCCGCTCGATGTCGCGGTCAGGCCGTCGCTGTCCGCGATCTTCACCGGTCTCGGCGTCGGGGTCTGGGTCGCGCTGGTGTTCGCGCTGCTCCCGCTGCTGGCGGTTCGCACGGTCCCGCCGCTCGCGGTGCTGCGCCGCGACGTGGACACGGCCTCCCAGCCTCGGGCCGATCGCTGGATGTGGGCGGCACGGGCCGCCCTCGCGCTCAGCGTCGTGGCGCTCGCGGGGCTGCAGGTCGCCAACGCGCTCCGCGGCCTGATCTTCGCGGTGAGCATCGGCACTGCGCTCCTCATTCTCTGGGCGGCGGCGCTCGGGCTCACCCGGGCGCTCCGTCGCTGGTTCCCGCACCGGCTCGCCTACGTCTACCGGCAGGGCCTCGCCAACCTCTACCGCCCCGCCAACCAGACCGTCGCCGTGGTGCTCGCGCTCGGCTTCGGCGCGTTTCTGTTAGGCGCGCTCGCGGTGATGCAGCACAACCTGCTCCGCCAGCTCAAGCTCGACGGCGGGCTCGGCCGTCCGAATCTCGTCTTCTTCGACGTGCAGCCGGATCAGAAGTCGGATGTCGAGGCCCTCGTCCGGGGCCAGGGCCTCGCGCTCCAGCCCGCAGTGCCCATCGTGCCGATGCGCATCGCGGCCATCAATGGGAAGCGGGCGGCCGACATGCTGGCCGACACCACCGAGCAGCCGCGCGACGGCCAGCGTCCGCCGGAGCGGCAGCGCGGGGCACCGGGGGAGCGCCGAGCGGGTGACCGGCCGGCTCGCTGGGCGCTGCGCCGCGAGTTCCGCTCGACCTACCGCGACACCTCGGTGTCGTCGGAGAAGCTTGTCGTGGGAGACTGGTGGAAGGCAGGCGGGCCGAAGACCGCAGCGGCTCCCTACCCGATCTCGATGGAGACCGGCGTGGCCTCCGATCTCAACGTCACCATTCGTGACACGATCACCTGGGACATCCAGGGCATCCAGGTCGTCACCGTCATCAAGAACCTGCGCGAGGTGAACTGGGCCCGGTTCGAGCCCAACTTCTTCGTGGTCTTCCCCAACGGTCCGCTCGACGACGCGCCGCAGAGCTTCGTGCTGCTGACCCGGGTGGACGATCCCGCCGCGATGGGGCGACTGCAGCGGATGGTGGTCGAGAAACACCCCAACGTGACGTCGATCGACCTCACCTCGATTCAGCAGACCATCGAGAAGATCGTGGCGAGCGTGGTCCTCGCCATCCAGTTCATGGCGCTGTTCAGCGTCTCGACCGGTGTCGTCGTGCTGATCGGGGCGCTTGCCACCAGCCGCTTCCAGCGGATCCGGGAATCGGCGCTGCTCAAGACCCTCGGCGCCACCCGGCGCCAGGTCGTCGGCATCATGGTGACCGAGTACGCCGCGCTCGGCATCCTCGCCTCGGTCGTGGCAATGGGCCTTGCCTCACTCGGCGGGTGGGGACTGATGAAATGGGTGTTCAAGATCCCCTTCACCGTGCCGTGGGTCGCCTTCGGGCTGCTCGGGCTCCTCACGGTGACGCTCACGGTCGTCACGGGCCTGTGGACCAGCATTTCGCTCTTCCGGCAGTCGGCGCTCGAGGTGCTGCGCACCGAGTAGCTCCGGCCGATGCGGCGGGCCTATTGCGCTCCCGCTGGTGGAGCCGTGGCCCGCGCATCGCGCCGGTCGCGGCGTGAAAGCTCCAGCAGCATCACTGGCCCCACCAGCAGCGTCAGCAACCCGACCGTCAGCAGCAGATTCCTCGGCACATTCCCGGTACGGAAGCTTCGTCGCGCCCCGTTCAGTTCCGCGGCGCGCGGATTGGAGGCGGGATAGCTGACGAGGAAAGCAGCCCCTGGCCGGAGGCCGGTGGCGGTCAGGCTGTCCACCGCATCGACGGCCAGCACAGTGTCCCGGCGACCGGCGGGAGTGAGCGCGAGCTGGATCACCGCGTACGGATGGGACAGCGGGATCCGGATCAGCGGAGCGAGGAGTGCGTAGTCGGAGACGTAGTGCACGTCGCTGACGCGGGCCGCGCCGCCCTTTCGCTCGCCACGCTGCTCGGGGACTTCGGGACGGCCTACCGTGACGAGGAGTGCCGCTGCCCAACCCGCGAAGAGCGCCCGGCTGATCCAGCGCCTGACAGGGCGTCCGGGGGTCCACTCCGCAATGCCCAGCCAGAACACCAGGATCGGCAGGCCCAGGACGAAGAGCGCCTGTTCCCGATCGAGCGCCTCCTCCGCGGTGCGGAGCCCCCACTCGCGCAGCGAATCGTACTTGAGCAGGCAGAAGGTCGGCGCGAGCGCCACGCAGCGGATGGGAATCGTCTGGCCTTTCTGGACCAGATCGAAGACCGCGGCGCCGGTGGGGATGTAGACCGGGGCCGGGGTGGTGAAGCCGCGCGGCCGGTAGCGCGCCTCGATGCTGAGTGATCGGGTCCACGAGCCATCCCGCGCGACGTCGACGGCCTCCTGCTTTCCCGTCACCACCGCCGGGACGGTGCGCCCGAAGCGGGTCAGCAGCCAGTCGCCGCCGACGAGGATCGCGGAAGCGACGACCAGGATGAACAGCACCGCCTGCAACGGCCGCCCGCCGAAGAGCCGGCCGAGGAAGCCCTCGATCAGATTCCGCCCGAGGCTCACGGCGAAGAGTGAGCCCCAGGCGGCGAGAATCTGGTAGGCGGGGTTGATGGTCATGCCATAGTCTGCTGTCCGGCGGCGAAAGGGGAAGGCCGCCGGGCGGCGGGTGCGGCTACTTCACCCAGATGGGGTAATGGGCCTTGGTCGGCAGCCCGGTGACATCCACGAATGCGATCTCGAACTGGTAGGACGTCGGCGTGAGCACTCCATCCGCGATAAGCTGCGCCTTGCTGAAGCTCACCGAGAGATCGAGATCGCCATCGCCGTCGACATCCGCGATCGAGGCCATCGGTGCTCCGGTCGCGGTGCGCGCGATGCGGGTCACATGGCCAAGTCCGTCGCCCAGCGTGATGAGGTTCGGGTCGAGCTGCGTGGCGTCGAAGCCGGGCCGGGAGAGGATACCGTCGTTGATGAACTTCTTCGGGATGTAGCTCACCTTGGGCGGCACGCGGCAGGGACGTGGGGAACAGGGCGGGAGCTGAACTACATTGACTTCGGGTACGACAGCCCAAAGCGTCGCGTGACTTGCGCCGCTCAATACTGTGCTCTCCCCTACCGCTTCGTCCTGGGTATTGATGGCATAAGCGAACGCCGCACCAGTGCCACTGAGCGGGGGGAGGAGCAGCGCCTCGCCCTCGGTAGCCCAGTAGAACGCGACGAAGGGATAGGCCGAACCCTGCAGTATGCACCCCGTGCTGCCCACGACTTCACCCAGTCTGTTGACCGCGAGACCTCTGGTGTTTGCGAAGTCCTCGGCACAGGGCGGAACGGTGAACTCGATACCCGGTGCGAGGTCGAGGTTCGGCCAGTAGAGGCCCGTTTCACCACCAGCGAATCCCCCCGTCATTCGACCCGTACCGGCGGGGTCGAGGCCATCGATCGTCCACGCGAGAAATGGCCACGGGAAGCGCAGTGCACCGGCCCGCCAGACAGCCCCGAGACTGTTCGAGTACGCGAGCGTCACTCGCCGTCCCGGGTCGATCCCGGTGGCACATGCCGGCACTGAGCTGTAAGTCGCGAGCACGGTCGGCTTGAAGGGTGGATTGGTCGTGGGATCCCACCGAACGATGTCGCTGCTGATCCCAGGAACCCGTTCGACGCATCCGGCGATGTTGCCGCCAGGTTCGATTGCGGTTGCGCGCGCGGTGGTTCCGGTGGGTTTCGGGAGATAGGTGTACTGACCGTTGCGCCACACCCAGGGGTGCTGCGTGCCGGCCGGGCCCGCGGTGTACCCGACGATCTGCCCGGAGCTGCTGATCGCGGTTGCGTAGTTCGACTCGCCGTTCGGCGTTCCCAGGTCAGTGATGACTCCATTC
>JBGASX010000030.1:0-50869 GCA_044229445.1 Gemmatimonadales bacterium
TCATCCGCTGCGCCCTCGTTTGTACCGGATGGCCAAACGTATCCGTAGGCCTGTAACCACGCAAGCGATTTGGGCTTACGCGCTCATCGGCTCCCGGCGCTCTTGCCCCCGGAGCTGAAGTTGATATAGGCGTTCATACAACCCGCCCTGGGCCAGGAGCTCGCGGTGCGAGCCCCGCTCCCGGATTTCCCCATGGTGCAGCACCAGGATCTCGTCGGCATGGAGGATCGTGCTCAGCCGGTGCGCCACGACCAGACTCGTGCGCCCGCGCATGAGTTCCGCGACCGCCTGCTGGATCTGCGCCTCCGCCTCGGCGTCGACGGAGCTGGTCGCCTCGTCGAGCACCAGGATGCGCGGGTCCCGCGCCAGGGCCCGGGCGAACGACAGCAGCTGGCGCTCCCCCACGCTCAGCGAGCGGCCCCGCTCCCCGAGAACATGATGGTAGCCCTCGGGAAGCCGGGCGATGAACCGGTCCGCCCCGACCCGACGCGCCGCCGCCTCGGCAAGTTCCGGGGTGATCGAAGCGTCCAGCACCAGGTTTCGCAGGATGTCTCCGGTAAAGAGGAAGAGATCCTGCTGAACGAAGCCGATCAGTCCGCGCAGCTCCACCGGGTCGAGATCCCGGATATCCACCCCGTCAACCGTAATCCGGCCCCGGACCGGATCGTAGAACCTGAGCAGCAGGCTGATGATCGTGGTCTTGCCCGCCCCGGTATGGCCGACGAGCGCCAGCGTCTGGCCCGGCCGTGCCCGGAAACTCACTCCCTTGAGGACCCAGCTCTCCTCGGCTGGCGGCGCTGCCCCGGTCACGGCAGGGGTCCCGTAACGGAACCAGACGTCCTCGAATGCCACCTCGCCCACCGCCGGATATGACAGACGCAGCGGAGTGGCCGAAGTTCTCACTGTCGGCTCGGTATCGAGCAGCTGGAAGATGCGCTCCGAGGACGCCATCGCGCTCTGCAGCAGGTTGTACTTCTCCGACAGATCCTGCAGCGGCTGGAAGAACCGCCGGGTGAGCTGGATGAAGGCCGCCAGAACCCCGACGGTCAGCGTGCCCTGCAGGACCCGAAGGCCGCCATACCAGAGCAGCAACGCCAGCGCGACACTGGTGAGGAACTCGACCACCGGGAAGAAGATTGCGTAGATGGTGATCGACCGGAGGTGCGCGTCGAGGTGCCCCTTGTTGATCTCGGCGAACGCCCGCGCCTCGGCCTTCTCCCGGCTGAAGAGCTGGACCACCCTTACGCCGGCGAGCTGCTCCTGGAGGTAGGCGTTGAGCCGGGCCACCCAGGTCCGGATGTCCCGGAACGAGGTGCGGACGTGTCGCCGGAAGGTGATGGCGACAACGATCATCACGGGGATCACCGCAAAGGCGACCAGCGCCAGGCGCCAGTCGACCACCAGCATCATCACCACGATGGCAATGATCGTGAACACGTCGCCGAAGACCGTCACGACGCCGGACGAGAAGAGTTCGTTCAGCGTCTCGACATCCGAGGTCACCCGCGTCATGAGGCGGCCCACCGGATGCCGGTCGAAGTAGGGCACGCTCAGCCGCTGCAGATGCGTGAAGAGCTGCAGCCGGAGATCGGCCATCACCCGCTGCCCCATCCAGGAGGTGAGGTAGGCCTGGCCGTAATCGAACACGAATTCGAGCAGCAGCGAGCCGAAGAAGAACAGCGTGAGCAGCCGCAGCAGGCCCAGGTCTTTCGCCGGCACAGCCACGTCGAGGGCGCGCTGGGTCAGCGCCGGACCAACCAGGGTGAGGCCCGCGGCGCCGAGCAGGAGGAACAGGGCCAGCACGGCGAGCCAGCCGTAGGGACGGAGGTAGGTGAGCAGCCGCCGCATCAGGGCGGCGTCGTAGCTCTTCTCGTCGGGCTCGTCGGGAGTCGCCATCAGCGCGGCGCGGTGCCGGAGGCGGGCACCGCGGTGCCGGGAAGCTCCTCGAGCTCATCCAGCCCGAGATCGTCCTTCCCCTTGAGTCGGGTATGAATCCAGCGCGAGAACACCAGGAAGCCGAACGCGAGCGTGAAGTACGAGAGGATGGACCGCCAGATGAGCGTATAGAGCGGCCCGAGTTCCTTCGGGATGTAGACCGATGACATCACGGCGGTCGAGAGGATCTCGGCGATGCCCGACGCACCGGGCGTCGGGGCGAAATAGAGCAGGAAGGTGATCAGCGTCTGGACGAGCAGGACGTCGACGAACTGCGCCTCGACACCGACCGCGCGGAGCGCCACGTATCCGGCGAGCAGCTTGTTCGCATGGGACGGCGCCGAAAGCAGCGTGGCCCACAGCAGGGCGAGCCAGCCCTTCGGGCTGTTGAAGGCGAGGACGCTCTCGTGTGCCTCGTCGATGCCCCGGCGCAGCCCCTCGATCCGCTTCGCCACCCGCGCGCTCCGCCCGGCGATGCGCTCCGCCACCCACATCAGTCCGCGCCGGGCGATGCTCGGAAAGACGATCGCCCCGACCAGCACGACCCCGATGCCGACGAAGAGCCCGAGGCTGCCGAGGAACAGATCGTAAAGCGTGAGTCCGAGGACATCGCCGTGATTGCCGAGCGAGTGCCCGGCACCGAGCAGGATGGCGAGGGGCCCGGCGAGGGCGAAGAAGAGCACGGTCGCGATGAACGACATCAGGGTGGTCGTCACCGCCACGGGCAGCGGGACACCCGCGCGACGCAGGGCGTAGATCGTCATCGGCCCCGCGCCCGAATTGAACGGCGTCAGGTACGCCGCCCACGCCCCCATGCCGCCCGCGAGGAACATCCCGCCCAGCGGCGGATCGGGGTGGACGTGGCGGACCAGTACCCAGTTTCTGAGTCCGCCGCCGAACCAGTCCATCGAGGCCAGGGCGAGACCGACCACGATCCAGATCCAGTGGATGCGGCCAAGAGCCTGGATGAATGCGTCGAGGTTGTTGCCATAGAGCAGGACCCCGGCGTAGCCGAGGACCGAGATGCCGACGAAGACGAGGAATCCGCGGAGAAGGAGTCGCGGACTGAGGACGGAAGCCATTGGAGGCCAAATCTAGTATTCTTTCCGGCCCATGTCGTCCCCTGTCCTCCGCATCGTCAACGCCCGGCAGCACAATCTCAAGGGCGTGACCGTCGACCTGCCACGACGGGCACTGATCGTCATCACCGGCCCCTCCGGGTCGGGCAAGAGTTCCCTCGCGTTCGACACGCTGTATGCCGAGGGCCAGCGCCGCTACATCGAATCGCTGTCGACCTACGCCAAGCAGTTTCTCGAGCGGATGCCGAAGCCGCTCGTCGACCGCCTCGAAGGCCTCGCCCCCGCTGTCGCGATCGAACAGCGGAACCCCGCGGTCTCCAGCCGATCCACCGTCGGGACTGCCACCGAGATCTACGACTATCTCCGTCTCTTGTGGGCCCGGGTGGGCCGGCAGCAGTGCCGGATCTGCGGCAGTCCGGTGCGGCGGGATACGCCCCAGTCCGCCGCCGACGATATCCTCGCCCACGCGAGTGGCCGGCTGCAGGTGACCTTCCCGCTCTCGCCGTCGCAGCGCCAGAGTCACGCCGCGATCGTCGAGAATCTCGGCGCCCTCGGATTTGTCCGGATCATCGCCGATGGCACGCCACGGCATCTCGAGGAACTGCCCGGGGACCTGGACCTCGCCACGGCCAACGAACTGCTGGTGGTCGTCGACCGGCTCCAGCTCGAAGCCGCCAGCGGCGAGGCGACGCCGGAACCGCCCAGCCGTCTGCTGCAGGCGATCGAGACCGCGTTCAGCGAGGGCGAGGGAATCGCCATCGTCCTGCACGACGCCGGGCGGCTCCGCTTCACCGAGCGTCCCGCCTGCAGTCAGTGCGATACCCCGGCCATCGCGGTCACCCCCGCCCTCTTCTCCTTCAACAATCCGCGCGGCGCCTGCCAGGCGTGCAATGGCTTCGGCGCGGTGCTCGAGTATGACGAGTCGCTGATCATCCCCGACCCGTCGCGCAGCCTCGCGGAAGGCGCGATCGATCCCTGGACCAAGCCGCGCTACGAGACCCGCCGCCGCATGCTGCTGTCCGCGGCGCGCGCCCTCGGCGCCGACACGGAAAAGCCCTGGTCGAAACTGACCGCGAAGCAGCAGCGCGAACTCCTGCACGGCAAGCAGGGTCGTTACGTGGGCATCTTCCCCTTCCTCAAAGGCCTCGAGGAGAAGCGCTACAAGCAGTACATCCGCGTCTTCCTGCGGCAGTACCAGCTCGCCAAGCGGTGCCCCTCCTGCGATGGCAGCCGGCTCAACCCGGATGCCCTCGCCGTCCGGGTCGCCGGGGAACCCATCGCCGGCGCATCGGCGCGTACGGTGGACGAACTCCACGCCTGGCTCGAATCGCTGGCGCTCTCCGCCTTCGAGCAGCAGGTCGCCGAGCTGATCCTGAATCAGCTCCGCCAGCGGATCGCCTACCTGCGCGACGTGGGACTGGGATACCTCACCCTGGACCGCCTGACACGGACCCTCTCCGGTGGGGAGGCGCAGCGCATCGCCCTCAGCAACGCCCTCGGCAGCAAGCTGGTGGACGCGCTGTACGTACTGGACGAACCGTCGATCGGCCTGCATCCGCGGGACATCGATCGCCTGCTCTCCCTGCTCGTCCGGCTCCGCGACGGCGGCAATACCGTCATCGTCGTCGAACACGATCCGGCGGCGATGCGTCATGCCGACTTCATGCTGGAACTCGGTCCAGGGGCCGGCGAACACGGCGGTCAGCTCGTGTATGCCGGCCCCGTGAGCGGCGCGACCGAGTCGCTCACCGGGCAGTACCTCTCCGGCCGAAAGCGCATCGGCATCCCCAGCGCCCGCCGGGCCCTCGGACCCTGGCTCGAGATCAAGGGCGCCACGCTCCACAACCTGCGTGAGGTCGAGACCCGCATTCCCCTCGGGGCGCTCACCGCCGTCACCGGAGTCTCCGGGTCCGGCAAGAGCACGCTCGTGCACGATGTGCTGTACCGCCAGCTCGAGGGACGCTTCAAGGGCGGGCACTCGGCCAAGGAGCACCTCGGCGAAGTCGTCGGCACCGTATCCTCACTTCGCGGCGCCGAACACCTGACCGATGTCCTGCTCATCGACCAGTCGCCGATCGGCAGAACGCCACGCTCCAACCCCGTGACCTACGTCAAGGGATTCGACGACATCCGCGAACTCTTCGCGGCGCAGCCCGAGGCGAAGCGCCGCAAGCTCACCGCCGCATCCTTCTCGTTCAACATGGCGGGGGGACGCTGCGAGACCTGCGAAGGGGCGGGTGCGGTGCTCGTCGAGATGGTCTTTCTCGCGGACGTGTATGTGCCGTGTGAGGCCTGCGGCGGCACGCGCTATCGCCGGGAGGTGCTCGACGTGCACGTCCACGGCTATTCGATCGCCGATGTGCTCAACTTCACGGTCGAGGAGGCGATGCGGCGCTTCCGGCATCAGCCGAAACTCGGACAGGCCCTCTGGCATCTGCAGCAGGTCGGGCTCGGCTATCTCCGCCTGGGACAGCCGGCCACGACGCTGTCCGGGGGCGAAGCGCAGCGCCTGAAGATCGCGCGGGAGCTGGCCCAGTCAGGCAAGCGAGGGGGACGGAAGCTCTACATTCTCGACGAGCCCACCACGGGGCTCCATCTGGACGACGTCCGGGTCCTGATTCAGGTCCTCGACCGCCTCGTGGATGCCGGCCATACCGTGCTGGTGATCGAGCATCACCTCGACGTGATCAAGCGCGCCGACTGGGTCATCGATCTCGGACCGGAGGCCGGGAGCGGTGGCGGCCGGATCGTCGCGCAGGGAACGCCGGAGCAGGTGGCCCTCGTCCCGGAGTCGCACACCGGCCGGTATCTCCGAGAGGTGCTCGCGGCCGGAACACCGGTCGCACCATGACACGCGGCCGGGCGATCCTCGCCCTCTGGGCCACCTGCCTCATCTGGGGCGCCGCATTTCCGCTGACCAAGCTCGCGCTCGAGGATGCGAGCCCGATGGCGTTCACCGCGGTACGCTTCCTGGTCGCAACCGCCATCATCTTCCCCGCCCTCCGCCATGCGACCCGAGAAGAATGGGGGGCGGGCGCCGTGCTCGGGGGACTGCTGGCCCTCGGATTCGCCACCCAGACGGTGGGGCTGCAGTGGACCACCGCCAGCCGGTCGGGGTTCATCACCGCACTCTACATCCCCTTTGTTCCACTCATCGTGCTCGCGGTGTACCGCACCATTCCGGAGCGCCTGGCGGCGCTGGGGCTGCTCATCGCCCTCGGTGGCATGCTCCTGCTGACCCGCCCCGCGGAACTCGGCGGCGGGCTCAACGCCGGCGACCTGCTCACGCTGCTCTGCGCGATCTGCTTTGCCTCACACATGGTCGCCACCGGCGCCTTCGCCAGGCGGTTCGCGATCGAGCGACTGATGATGACCCAGATCGCAACGGCCGCCGTCCTCACGACGCTGGCGACCCCCCTGCTGGAACACCCGCACCTGTCACCCACCCCGCTCCTTCTTGGGATGATCGCCTACGAGGCCGTGCTCGCCAGCGTGGTGGCCATCCGGCTCCAGCTGGCCGCACAGCAGGTGCTTTCCCCGACGTATGCGGCCCTGGTCTACACCCTGGAACCGGTGGTCGCGTCGATGACCAGCCTCCTCGTGCTGGGGGACCGCCTCGCTCCACTGCAATGGGCCGGCGGCGCCCTCATCATCGCTGGCAGTCTCCTGCCCGAGATCGCCCGAAGGAACTTTACCCGATCTTGACGCTTCGCAGGCCAGAGGGTGACGCGGCGTGGAGATGTTCGCTCCGCAGCGCAGCCGAGTCACCGATCCCTCTTCCCCTTCGAGGAGCCATGCCCCGCACCATTCCCCTTCTCGCGCTGGTTGGCGGCGTCACCCTCGCCCTCAGCGCCTGTGGTCACGACGAAGCCCCAGTCGCCGTGCCGGCAGCCGCCCGGACCCTCGGCACCAGCATCAGGACGACTCAGCCGGCGCAGGCCATGCTCATGGCCGGGGTCCAGGGTGAGATCCAGCCGCTGCTGACGGTGGGCGATACCCTCCCGAATGGCAGCGTCTGGGCCCCGATTCCGGACGGACTCGGCGGCTACCCGAGCGGCAACGACCTCATCCTCTATTCGAACCACGAGCTCAGCAACAGCGGCGTCAAGGACAACAACGGGGTGCCCCAGTTCGCCTACTCACGGGTCTCCCGTCTCGTCCTCGACCGCAGAACGCTCGCCGTCAAGGACGCCAGTTACGTCGTCAATGGGAGCGAGCAGTATCTCCGCCTCTGCTCTGCCACCTGGGTCGGTGCCAGGGAGGGCTTTCCTTCCGGCTATTTCTTCACCGGCGAAGAGTCGGTAGGCGGCATCCATGACGGCATCCAGCTCGCGGTGGGCACGGATGGAACGGTGCACGAACTGCCGTGGATCGGGCGCTTCGCGCACGAGAACCTCACGGCGGTTCCGTACCGGAACAAGGTGGTTGTCTTCGGCACCGACGATACCAGCGGTGCATCCGAGCTCTACATGTATGTCGGCTCGTCGGAGGCCGACGTCATCAATGGGACGGGCAAGCTCTATGTCCTGAAAGGTCGTTCGGTGACCCGCTCGGGTGATCTCAACGCTGGCGAGCGGGTCGTGGGCGACTGGGTCGAGCTGCCGAATTCGGCCGCACTCTCCTCCGCGGCCCTCCAGGCCACGGTGAACAGCCTCGGCGCCTTCGCGTTCATCCGCCTCGAGGACAGCGACTACGACCACCGCCCCGGTGCCCGTCCCGCGCTCTACTTCGTTGACACGGGGGCGCCCGTGCTCTGCGACGGCACACCCTGCGACGCCTTCGGATCCATCTATCGCCTCGACATCAACACCTCCGATCCGGCGGGACCGGCGCATCTCACCCTGCTCGCCCGATCCCAGGGCGCGCAGAGCGGGTGGTCCTCGCCAGACAATATCGCCGCCGGCCCCCGCAGCCTGATGGTGAACGAGGATCCGGCGAATTCCACCTTTGCGGGGCAGCGGTCTCCCCAGATCTGGCAGTTCCGCTACACCGCCCGTGGCATCACCGAGGGTCGCGCGGTCGCCGAGCTGACCAATCCGCACTGCGACGATGTCGCAGGAACCTGCTGGGAATCGACGGGGATCATCGATGCCTCGGCCTGGCTCGGCGAAGGCGCCTGGCTCTTCAACGTCCAGGCGCACACCCTGCCCGCTACGGGCGCGAACCTCCCCAAGGAAGGCGGACAGTTGCTGTCGCTGCGAATCCGCGGCAGCTGAACCCACGACTCCCGCAATGCATCAGGGGCGGATCCGCGTGGATCCGCCCCTGATGTGTTTGCAGTCGGTGAGACGGCGCGGAATCACCCCGCGGCCTGCTGCGTCGCTCGCACAGCACCCCGAACGGTTCGTCGCAGCCGGGCATCGGCTTCGAGGAGCATCCGCTCGGTGGTTTCCCAATCGAGACACGCATCGGTGATGGAAACTCCGTACGCCAGCCCGGCGCTGCCCTGCCCGAGTTTCTGACTCCCGCCGTGGATGTGGCTTTCGATCATCGCACCCATGATGTCCCGGCTCCCGGCATCGAGCTGCGCGAGAAGATCGGCGAACACGACTCCCTGCCTGGTGTGGTCCTTGTTGGAGTTGCCATGACTGCAATCGATCATCACCCTGGCAGGCAGTCCCCGTGACCGGCACAGGGCGGCCGCTTCCGCGACGGATGCCGCATCGAAGTTGGTCCGGCCACCTCCGCCTCGCAGCACCAGATGCCGCTCCGGGTTTCCCGTAGTATGGACGATGGCCCCCCGGGCATCGTCGTCCATGCCGAGGAATGTGTGAGGCGTCCCCGCGGCCTGCATCGCATCGAGCGCGACCTGCAAATTCCCGTCGGTGGTGTTCTTGAAGCCGACCGGCATCGAAAGGCCGCTGGCCATCTCACGGTGCGTCTGCGACTCCGCCGTCCGTGCGCCGATCGCCGTCCACGACACCAGGTCCGCGATGTACTGCGGGACCACGGGGCCGAGCAGCTCGGTCGCGGCCGGGAGGCCCAGCTCGTTGACATCGAGGAGCAACCGCCGGGCGATGCGAAGCCCGAGCATCATGTCACGGGTGCCGTCGAGGTGGGGGTCGTTGATGAGTCCCTTCCACCCGACGGTCGTCCGCGGCTTCTCGAAGTAGACCCGCATGACGAGGCAAAGGGTATCGGCCACCTGTTCGCGGAGCCCAGCGAGGCGGCGGGCGTATTCGAGCGCCGCCAGCGGATCGTGAATCGAGCAGGGCCCGACGATGACGAGCAGGCGGGGATCTTCCCCGGCGAGTATCCGGCGGACCGCGACTCGGCCCGCCAGCACGGTGGAGGCAACCCGCTTGGTGATCGGGAGTTCAGCCAGCAGTGTGCGCGGCGCGTCGAGCGGCTCGAAGCGGGTGACGTGAACGTTGCTGGTTTCGGGCACGATCGGCTTCATCGACGACATCGCGACTCCAGAGGCAATGCGAGCGGGGGCATAAAGATGCGCGCCGGTGACTGGTCGCGCTAGGGCGCAGGGCACCGTAATTTGCCCGCCAGAGGAGGCCCGCATGCCCGAACTGCCCGACATCCGACTGTACCTGTCCGCCCTCGAGCCCCGCATCGTCGGGGCGCGACTGCTGAGTGTCCGCCTCCACAGCCCGTTTCTACTTCGCACCGTCACTCCACCCCCTGACGCCGCGGAGAATCGGATCGTGACGGCTGTCGGGCGCATCGGCAAGCGGATCGTGATTCACTTCGAAGGCGAAGTGTTCTTCGTCTTCCACCTGATGATCGCAGGGCGGCTGCAATGGAGCACGCCCGGCGGAAAGTCGCCGGGCAAGCGCGCGCTCTGCCTGCTGGCCTTTGCCAGCGGGACACTCGCGCTCACCGAGGCGGGCACCAAACGCCGCGCCTCACTGCATGTGATCGAGGGTCGAAGCGGACTCAGCGCATTCGAGCGCGGAGGTCTCGACGTGGCGGCTTCTTCGCTGTCCGATTTTGCCGCGGCACTGCGCCGTGAGAATCACACGCTCAAGCGCGCGCTGACCGACCCCCGCCTCATCGATGGCATCGGCAACGCCTATTCTGATGAGATTCTCCACCGAGCCAGGCTCTCGCCGCTTCAGCTGACCAGTCGCCTCGATGACTCCGGGGTGCTTCGTTTGTTTGAGGCCACGCGCGCAGTGCTGGCCGAATGGACCGAGCGCCTGATCCACGAGACCGGTACCGACTTCCCCTGCAAGGTCACCGCGTTCCGGGCCGGCATGGCCGTCCACGGTCGTTTCCGCGAGCCTTGCCCGGTCTGTTCCAGTCCGGTGCAGCGCATTCGGTACGCTGAGAACGAGGTCAACTACTGCCCCACCTGCCAGACCGGAGGTCGCCTGCTCGCCGATCGCGGGCTGAGCCGGCTGCTTCGCGACGACTGGCCACGGAATCTGGCGCAGCTCGAGGAGCTGATGAGCCGATAGGATGTTAGGGCATTTCTTGCACGGGAAGGCAAAACGGCCCAGGCGAGCGCCTGGGCCGTTGTCGTTGCTGCTTCCACTTCAGCTCCCGAGGTAGGACTCGAACCTACGACCCGCTGATTAACAGGCGCCGTTTTGACCGCCGTAAGTGCTTGCACGGCAACGTGGTGTACTACTCCGGGCCTCCTCCGGGCCTCCCGTAGCTTTCGGGGTGCATTCGGTGTAGGTTCTGGTGGCGCGGGGCAGGCGCTGCGCTTGCCAACCCAACCCCGGGTCCCATCTTACTGCCCATGACCCAGCCGTCGCTGTTCGCTCCTGGTGCTGAGCTGCTGACGACCGAGGCCCACCTGCTCGCCTGTGCCGCCGCGCTTGGTGCCGCTCAGGTTGGGGACTGGAGTCCGCTGGAGCGCCAGCAGGTTGCCGGGCGCCTGCCAGACCTACCCGCTGGTACCATCGCCACGCTCCAACGCCTAATCCGCGCCTCACACGACCCCCTAGGTGAGGCGTTCGCTCGCCTTCGCTCGCCCCTTGAGCGTCGGCCGCTTGGCGCCACGTACACGCCGCTGCCGATCGTTGCGGCGATGATCGACTGGGCGGCCGAGCAAGGAGAACCAGAGCGGGTTGTGGACCCCGGAACTGGGTCCGGGCGGTTCCTTCTAGAAGCCGGACGTCGGTTCCCAAATGCCCGGCTCCTCGGGGTAGACGTTGACCCGGTCGCGGCCATCATAGCCCGCGCCAACCTCGCAGCTGCGGGCCTCGCCCCACGGTCACGCATTGAGGTTGGCGATTACCGAACGCTGCGACTGGCCCCGGTGCCCGGGCGGACACTATTCGTAGGAAACCCGCCCTACGTTCGCCATCACCTGCTCTCCCCTGAGTCCAAGCGCTGGCTGACGGACCAAGCCAAGCGCCTTGGGCACACCGCGAGCCAGCTTGCCGGTCTGCATGTGCATTTCTTCCTCGCGACGGTCGGGATCGGCCGCGAGGGAGATCGTGGCACGTTCATCACGGCGGCGGAATGGCTGGACGTCAACTACGGACAGTTGGTACGGGATCTGTTCCTGAATGGGTTGGGGGGCCACAGCGTCCTAATGGTGGAGCCCGTGGCTCGTCCATTCCCGGATGCTGCCTCGACTGCGGCCATCACGACATTCGAGCTTGGCAGTCGGCCGCCTTCCATCCGGTTGCGCCGCGTGTCTGACCTGAACGACCTCGGCAAACTGGATGGGGGCGCGACAGTACGTCGCGAACGGCTCGCTGCCGAACGCCGTTGGACCAACCTTCTCCGCACAGCGCGGCCTGTTCCTGCTGGACATGTGGAACTCGGCGAGCTCTGCCGCGTGCACCGAGGCCAGGTAACGGGTGCCAATCGAGTATGGATCGCCGGCGACCATAGCAAAGGGCTGCCAGACGGCGTGCAATACCCCAGCGTGACCCGTGCACGAGAGCTGTTCGCCGCCAACGGGGTACTCACGGACGCCAGCACCCTTCGGTGTGTCATTGATATTCCCGCCGACCTCGACACGCTGGACGTGAAGGCCCGTGCAGCGGTCGCGCGGTTTCTCAAGTGGGCTAAGTCGATCGGTGCCGACAAGGGCTACGTCGCAAGCCATCGCCGCGCATGGTGGTCGGTCGGGCTGCGAACGCCACCACCGATCATGGCAACGTATATGGCACGGCGACCGCCCGCCTTTGTGCTGAACAGAGCCCAAGCGCGCTACATCAACATTGCCCATGGTCTGTACCCCCGAGAACCGTTGGCAAGCACCATTCTGGAGCGCCTGACGTCGTACCTCGCCGAAATGAGTGTCCATGCCCGTGGACGGACCTATGCGGGCGGGCTGATGAAGTTTGAGCCGCGCGAGATGGAGCGCATCATCGTGCCGAGCCCGGAGCTACTGGCCGAGCGCGTGCCTGCATGATAGCGCCGCCGGTCTCGACGGCCGAACAACTTGAAGTTGCTAGGCGCGCCTCGATTGAGGAGTTTCGACGCGTTCGCATCGAGGAGCCCTTGGAGGACTACCTTGAGGCGTTCGATGAGTATCTCGGCGTCACCGAGGAATTACTTGAGGCGACCGTAGACCTCACTGAGCTCGAACAGCAGGCGCTCGCGATTCTGAGCAATGAGAACCTGCTGAATGCCTTCCGGTATCTGGCGGGACCACCCATCTCTGTTGATGATCTGAAGACCCTCACTGAGGCGCCGTCCTTGGCGCCCTCGACGCTTGCAAAACACCCCGCACTCGTCCGTCGCATCATCGAGACGGTGTTGATTGGGCTTGATCGCCGTCGTTTCCCGTGGGTGCAGGAGGGCCGCGAGCCAACGGAGACTGAGCGAAGCGCTGCAGTACTGGCCTCGGCGGCACTGATGGCCACGCAACGCGTTGGCACCAAGCGACGGAGCGAGAGCAAGACCCAGCAAGAGGCGCTCGTGGAAACCGCCCTGGCTAACGCGGGCCTGAAGAAGGTCGCGACTCGCACCATCGCCACTTTGCACGACGCCCCCGACCCGGGTGAATTTTGCCGAGAGAGTATGCTGGGAAGCAGAAAGGCGGATGTAATCGTTCGGTTGTGGGACCGCCGGGTGCTTCCAATCGAGTGCAAGGTGTCCAACAGTGCGACCAATTCCGTCAAGCGCCTCAACAATGACGCGGCCAAGAAGGCGGTATCATGGCGAAATGAGTTTGGTACGCTTCAGGTGGTACCGGCTGCCGTGCTGGGCGGAGTCTACAAGCTCCACAATCTGCAGTCGGCCCAGGATGAAGGGTTGACGCTTTACTGGGCGCACGACCTGCAGAGGATGCTCGACTGGATCGAGGACACTAGGCCATGAGTGTTGGCGCTACTATCGCCATCGGGGCAGGCATTGCCACCATCGGAACCGCCGTGGTCAAGCTCGTGCTGCACTACCGCAAACAGCCCGAGCCCGGCAGTCCACTCGCCCGCCTCAAGGCCAAACATGTGCCCCTCGATCTGGAAGTCGTGGCGCTCCGCTTTGTAGTGTCTTTGAACAACCCGATCCCGAGTGTCCTCATCACTCTCCGAGCGATCAACTATCTCAAGCGCCCGCTCCATCTTGAGCGAGTTGACATTGAATACTTCCACATCAACCGCGCCCCGGCATTGGAGCACATTCCCTGCGAGGACTATGAGCTTGAGCCGAGTCAATCGCGTGAGGTGTACTGTCGGCGGAGCCTCCTTGACTCCGAGGCGAAAGCATTGGCTGACGTCCCTGCCGACGCTGACATGACCGCTTCCATTCGGCTACGTGCCACAGGAACGGCGGGGAAGAAGCGAGTCGAGTACAGACCGGGCGCGACCTACTCCCTCAGCGGAGTGATTGAGCGCCCGCCCCGTCAGCTACCGCCGAAATCGACGTAGGACGCGCGAACGGCGCCGGGGTGGCCCACGTACTGACCCCGACGCCGTCAATTGCCCTCCGAACGATCTCGCGTGCTGGAGCGGTACTCCTACTTACTTCACCGCACCGAGGTACTCCTCCATCCGTTCGACCGCCTGCTCCTGATCGCCGGCGAGGACGTGGGCGTACACCTCCAGCGTCATCTTCGCGCTCGCATGGCCGAGCCGCTTGCTGACCACGTGGACCGGCACCCCGGCCGATAAGAGCAGGGTGGCGTGAGTATGCCGGAGGTCGTACACCCGGATTCGAGGCAGGCCCGCCGATGCGAGGAGCGGGACAAAGTGCCTGGTGGTGACGTTCTTGATGTCGAGCGGCTCGCCTCGACGGCCTGCAAACACAAATCCATGGTTCCGATGGAGGGCCCGTTCGCTCTTGGTCATCGTCTCTAGGTCTGCGGCCTGCTGGTCGCGATGCTGACGGAGGGCCTCCATCGTGTCGGCCGGCAGGGTCACCATGCGACGGCTCTTCTCGGTCTTGGGTTCCTCAGCCTTCCAGCCTCCTCCCGATAGCCCCCGCACCAGGGTTCGGTTGACCCGCACCGCGTTGCGGTCCCACTCCACGTCCTGCCACGTCAGACCCAGCCCCTCATTGGGCCGCAGCCCGCCTTTCACCAGCACGTGCCACAGTGCATGGAAGCGGTTGCGGTCGCCCGGGGGAGTGTAGCGCCAGCGGCCCCGCCCGCCCTTCCGCGGGCCATCTCGGACCGGAGGGGGCAGGGCCGACGTCGCCAGCAGCAGGTTCACCTGTTCCGCAGTGAAGGCGTGGATGCGCTGCTCGTCGCTGGCCGGCTCGATGGCGTTCCGAGTGGTGTTGCTCGTCGTGGGTAGCTGTGCCCCGTCCGCCGGGTTGTGCGCCAGCAGCTTGTCCCGCACTGCTCGCTTCAGAGCGGCGTGAATCAACGTGTGGATGTAGCGGATGCTCCTTGAGCCGAGCGGCTTGCACCCTTTCTGCGGCATGCCCTCGATTGCGAGCGTGGCGTAGTACCGCTCCAGCTCCTCAGTCGCGAGCCGGTTCAAGGGACGGAGCGCGATCGGGCTCACCACCTTTGGCTGCTTCCGTGACCCCTCGGGAGGCAACAGCCCGGCCCGTGACAGGTCGCGCTCGTAGTCTCGCCATGTGCGCTCCCGGACCTTGCTCTTGATGGGCCCATCCAGCCACAGCCGCAGTTGGTCGCACAGCTTGCGTCCGCTCGGGACGACCACGACGCCCTGGTCCTTCGCCGTGGTGTGCTCGCGCTCCCACCGCTCCGCCTCCTTCTTGGTTCGGAACGTCCCGCTTCGCTCCCTTCGCTTCCCCTGCTCCACCCCGAGGAAGATTTTCGCTCGGTAGTGCACCGAGCCATCGTTGAGGACCCGCCGTTGAATCGCCATGGTCAGGTCCTCACCTTCGGGGGCCACTGGGTGAACGTCACTTCCTCGACGCGCTCCACTGTGTACGGCTGATGCACGAGGAAGTCCGCTTCTAGTCGAGCCGAGCGCACGGCCACCGGCAGGTCGGGATGCTCGTGATCACACTCCAACTGCATGGCGAGCTCATCCACGGTCATGCCGGTGTAGTCGGCCACTGCCTGCTTGGCCGCCTCGTAGCGTTGAGAGGGGCGCATGGTCACTCCACCTCCACGGTCTGCATGACCGTCCCAAGCAAGTGGTCGTAGTCGCCGCTCGTGGCCTCGGTGCGGAAGGCGTCAATGTCCGACTGAGACACCCCCGCCCGCTTCATGGCCTTGATCGTGGCGCCCAGCACAGCAAAGGCGTTTCCATCCTGTCCAACCAGCTTCACGGTGACCTGCGGGAACTTCGGCATAGCAACCTCCGTCTTCGGGTTCGACCAACTGCGGGGAACGGTCGAACTCGATACTTGTGCCTAACAATTCCCGCTAGCTCAACGGAGGCCTTTAGGAGGCCTCGTGTTCCCAAGTAGTGCCCTCGTTGGCGGTTGCGACCCGACCCGCTGACAGTTGATTAGCACGTCGCACACGCTCAGTACACGACGCTCCACACTCGCCATGGCTGAGCGGGCTGTGTCCCGAGTGCCATCACGACGCTGTCGGCCCGATCCAGCCCGCGACCCAGCCGCTTCATGACCTCGTCCTTCGGCTCGACGACGATGCGGTTCGCTCGGTCGTAGCCGAACCCCGGGGCGGCCAGCTCATCCAACAGCTCAGGGTGGCGCGGCAAGGCGATCTCGTTGCGTTCCAGCCGCTCCCGCAGGCCGAACCACAGCTCCGCTCGGCGGTTCGGGAAGCGCGCTCGGTCGCTCGGAGCGCCGCCGAAGTGCACGTCCTCGACGACCGCCCTCCACCCCGGGTCCGGAGACCGTCGGAGGATGTCGGCGATGCCAGCGCCGGGTCCGCCCACGTCGATGCGGATGACGTTCGGCTCGAAGGGGGTCAGCTCCTCCAGTACCCGACGTGCCGCCAGAACCGTGTCTGGACACTGGAACGTGGTCAGGTGGACTAGCGTCCCGCCTTTGGCGACGGCCACGCCGATGGCGCTCCCGCTCTTGCTGCGGGCGGTATCGACGCCAGCCATGACGATGGGGTTGTGGGACACGGGAAGGACCAGCCCCGCCGCCCGATCCAACAGCGGGCGAGGGATCAGGGCCGACTCGGCTTCGAGTGGGAACTCGGCCAGAATGCGCGAGCGGTAGATGCCGCTCGTCTCGCCATACTCGCGCTTGAACTGCTCGACACTGCGGAGACTGATGGCCCCGGGGACCACTTCGCGCCCCGTCACGACGTTGGGATGATCCAGCGCCGACATGCGGACTCGGTGCCAGCCGCTCCCGTCCAGACAGGCGTTGTAGAATCGCCCCTCGGCCCGGAGCGGATTCCCGACAGCCAGGACGCGATCGCGGGGACCGACCGCCACACTGAGCGCTGCCTCCCACGCATGGTCCTCCAGACCTTGCGCCTCCGACAACACGACTCGCACGTCTGGTGCATGGAACCCGGTGAGCTTGCTGCTCTCGGTACTCGTCATGCTCAGGATGGCCGCGTGGCTCGTTCCCGGGACACGGAGCGCCTTCTGCAGCAGGTCGCCGGGTAGCTCCGGTGCTCGATGGAAGTGGCGATGCACCTCCCCCATGAGGATCTTCGTGGCCTGTCGCTCGGTGGGCGCTTGGAAGATGACCAGCGCCCCCTCGACGTAGGCCCAATACATCGCGAGCGCCGTCGAGATGAAGTCCTTGCCGACTCCGATGGAGCCGGGCACCACGACAAGCGGAGTCGAGAGGACCGCTCGCACCACGCCTTCCTGTTGGGACGTGACCCTCACCTTCAGCACGTCTCGGATGAACAGCAGGGGACGCCGCCGGTATCGCCGCACCAGCTCCGCCCGGTTGCGTCCCTCCCGCGACTCCACGACTCCAGTCCCCGTCAGCTCCAACAGGTCCTGTTCCAGCCGATCCAGCGTCCATGTGCCGAGCATCAGCGCCCCCGTCGGCCGACCGAGCGGTCCGCTTTGTAGGCGGCGACCTGCGACTCCAGCTCCGCGATGCGGAGTTGCAGTTGCCGGAGGTCGTATGCCCTCAACCATTGCTCCACCGCTCTCACTCCGGCACCGGCCCGCGTGCCGTCGATGGCCTGATGCTCGATGGCGAGGCGGCAGATCATGTCCAGTCGCTCCATGGCGTGTTCGACGCTATCGAGTGGCGGGAACCCGCCCCACACCTCCAGCACGCCTGCCGTCGCAGCCTGTGCCGCCGCGATCTGCATCGCTGCCTTCGCGATGCCGCCTGACCGGGCCAACTCGACCCGGTCGATGCGAGGCGGGACCCGCACCAGCGCGGCGGTCATGCGCGAAGCGCCTTGAAGGCATCGAGGCCATGGGCGTCGATGTAGTCCGACTTCTCGGTGCTGGTCATGTCCTGGCGTCGCTTGTCCACCAGTCCCTCCTTCTGCAGGATGGTGTAGTCGCCCGACGCCACGAGTGCTTCGCGCCAGCCGATGAGCTGCGCCCGGGCCGACTTCGAGGTGTCGAGGAGTCCGACGAGACGCGTGACTTCGGCATCCGCCTCGATGGCCGGCTGGCCATGGCCGCGCGCCATGTCCTGCATGATCGACGTCCCGCCCCACACGGTGGGACTGACGTGCTGCATCATCTCCAGCGTCTCGCGGTCCGGGTCGGCTTCCCGCTGGGCAGCCGCCTGCCGTCGCACCTGCTCGGATCGAGGGAGAGCCCGGAACGCCTGTGCGACGGCGACGAGCTCGGCCTTCCGCCCGTCCGTGATGGCGACCGGGGCAGCAGCGGACTGGAGCTTCGCCACTCGCGCCTCCAGCTTGCTCGCGAGCAGAGCGTCCACCTCATCCAGCTTGGCGATTCCGGCCACCATGTCCGCCACGATGGGCTTGATTCCCTCCGCGGTGAGCTTCGCCTGTCGCCCCTCCGGGGAGAGGTACCGGTCCTGCTCCAGTGACCCGGCCAGAGTGGGGAGCGCCGTGCGGCCATCCTCGTAGCTCTTGAACGCCCGGGCCACTGGCGCCAGGTCGAGGGCCGAGAGCTCGTCGTCGGAGAACGGCACGGCGACGGCGGGCGGCAGAGTGGGCGCGGTCACTTGGCGATACCGTTGGTGAGGTCACGAATGTCCACCGGGGCGGTCGTCGTCTTGCTGCGGGCGAGCGGGTCGTCCACCTGACGGATGCCCGACTGGACCGCCCGGTCGATGGCCCGCTGATGGAAGGCGTCGATGCTCTCCTGACGGCCCGCGACGGTACCGAGATCCTTTGCCATGGTGTAGCTCCTGTGAAGGCGTTGTCGTCGCGGCAGCAGCCCCGGGGTGGGTCAGCAGTGCCCGTCCGACCTAGTATTATCGTGGTCTCGCTCGGAACCAGTAGCAGCGCCTAACGAACCCGTCTTCCCCCCCCCCCCCCCGCACGGTAGCCCGTAGCCGCGACGACAAGGCACCTCGCCGCCTCGGAGCGGCATCGGAACGCCGGAGGTGACTACCGGGGCTGCCTCCGGCCGCTCAACCGCCTCCGAGCGAATCCGCTCCTACCGCGTAGGGGGAGCCGTTTCACGACTCCGAGACTCCGTTTCCCGCGCGATCACTCAGCCCTGGGTAGCGTCAACCATCCCCCCGTAACCCTGCCGCTACCCTTGCCGTAACCCGTCTCCCCCCGACTCGATTGCCCCGTCCGGTTACGGCGGTTACGGCACTATTCGTGGTTTAGGAAAAATATTTTCCTAAAAATCCCTCTCGACGCGTAGAAGGGACGCCGTTACCGGCCCCGGTACTCTCGACTGGACACCCCCGGTTACGGCCCCGGTTACGGGTTACGGCGACCCGGTAACTAGAACGTCTCTCGCTCCTCAGACACCGCCTCCGGCTCCTCCTCGGTCGGCATGACAGGCGTCGGTACCGACCACAGGCGCAGGGCCTTGTCCCGAATCTTCCACGACGTGGTGTCGCCTCCATGCTCGCGGAGCAGGGCCCATAGCGCGTGGGGATCGGAGGAGCGTTGGTGTCGGTCGTTCAGGTACTTCACAAGGTCGGATGACCGGAAGTAGGTGCGTCCGTCATTGTGTCGAAACACCTTACCAAGGAACAATTCATCTCGGGTGAGGGCGTGGGTTTGCGAGGTCAGGAACCGCTCGATCCACTCCCAGAGCTGACCTTCAGGGCTGGCATCCTCGGGGTCCTCGACTACCTCGGCCTTCTGCAGCAGTTCATCCACGCGCTTGCCCCACTGGGCGGGAGACAGATGGATGGGGTATCGGCCGATCTCATTCATGCACTTGCGATTGAACGCGTCGCGGTTGGCGAGCGTGGCCGAGTCCACCCAGAGGCGGTAGTCGCCGATCTCCAGTGCGTAGGAGCTGACCTTGCCTGCCTTGTACCGAGTGACGCCGGTGATGTCGTCGCCATGGGCCCCGATTCCAAACTGGCGACCAGTGCAGGTATGCCGGTCACAGTGCTCTCTCATCGGCGACAGATCGCATTGGTAGCTATACGGCTTCTTGTGGTGCGACTTGATGATCTGCTGCACTTCGTCGGAGGGCAGGCGCGCCATGACCTCGTTGTACTTGTCTACATGGTCTTTCCACGTGTCGGGAAAGCGCTTCCTGAGGTACACGGCCACTGCTGTCATGCCGTTATTGCGTGTCCCCTCGGCGAATCCTCCAGCGGCTGCGGCACACTGGAGACAGGGCGGTGCCTCCAGAAAGCGGTCTCCGAGATGGGGAGCGAGGGTCGGCGCTTCGGCCAAGGCCTCGGGCCTCACGCGTGCGGCCTCCGCGGCATCGAGAAAGGCGGGGAGCGATGCGTGGCGGCCGTCGATCCACGCGGGGCGCGTGGTGTGCGCCACGTCGAAGTAGGGCATGTTGATGAACGAGCCCACATCGCTCCTGCCAGGGATGCGGGAGGTCTGCTTGGGGAAGATCTCAACGCTCTCCCCGAAGCCGAGCAGTGCCCGCCATCTGGCGAGTGCAGCGCACATGACCTTCGCCGGAACTGGCTCAGTGGTGAAGCAGTAGAGGTGGGCCCCGCCGCTCTTGCTCCGACAGACGATGAGGGGCAGGCCGAGCGCCTTCACTCGCTGTTCGAGCTGCGCGTGGTCGCAGGGTCGCTTGTCGTAGTCGATCGCGCCGAACTGGACCGACTGGCCATCATCGAGGATCAGGATGACGCCGAGGCTGTCATGCCCGGCCAGATGCTGCCGCCAGGTCTCCGGGGTGGTGGTAGCATGGAGCGTGACGCTCCGGCCCTTGTGCTTGTCGCCCTCGACAGCGCCCGGCGTCCAGCGACCTCGCGCCTTCGAGTAGCCTGGAAAAAGGGCCATGAGCCGCTGCACATCGTCCGCGGGGTGGACTAGCTGGGATTTGCCGGACGTAGTATCGATCGAACTGCCCCCGGTCCTCGTGGGCTTCTTCGTTGGTGGGCGGCGTTCGGGTCCTTGGCCGGGGCGCCGCGCTTCGTTTCCTGCCATGGTGCTCCTCCGCCAACGATGGAGTACTTGGGGAGGGGAAGGCCACAAGCCACCCCGCGAATGTGTCTCCAGCTTCACGCCGTCGTGGGGTCCTACCGTCCGAACAACGCTTTCACTCGTGCAGCGAGGCCCGGAGATCGAGAGTCGCAGAGGTGGCCGCAGGTCGGGGACTCCGGATGCAGTGCGGCATAGGTGGACGCAAACCGATGGTCCACGACCGTGACGCCCACATGCCCCAAGTCGATATCGTGGTCGGCCAATAGCTCCACGCCGAGATTGCCCACCGCATTGCAGAAGTACCCGTCCTCTCCAGCGCCATACAGCGGGTCCCCGGGGCGGGGAAACTCGAACCACGGCCGGGGCATGCGCTCAATCACGTCGCGCTGCACGAGGATGCAGCCGGTACCGAGCCCCGATTCGTAGGGCGGGGTGCGGCGATGGTACGGCACGCCCACAAACGGCACGTTGTGTCCAAGGAGGCGTCGCAGCATGTCGGTTGGATACGTGTGATCAGCATCGAGGAGAAGCATCCACCCGTACTTCGGCTCCGACAGGAACTCCTCGGTGAGCCGGTTGCGCTTTGCGTCGATCGGGACCGATCCAGTGAGCAGGCGTACCGCCGTGCCGCGAGGGCGCTCCAGTCGAAGCAGAGCCTCGACGGCGGGAGTCCAGATGACATCCTGCACTGGCATGGCGATGAAGCCGGGGGGATACTCAGACATGGTGGCCATTCCGGCGACCGAAATAGCCCGCCGTCTCTCGACGGACCCGATCCAGACGTGCGTACTCCGCCGCCCGAGTCTCAGGCGTCAAGCGCCGGAGTTCCAGGCAGTACTCCAGACTGCGCGCGATGGACCGGTAATACTTGGCTTCGGCTGTCTTGATGGGCAGAGTGAAGGGCGCGTAGGTGAGCACGATGCCCATGAGTGCGTAGGTCCACCCTCCGTCCCGGTGGACGACGGTCAGCGCATCGCGACAGATGCTCACGGCCGACAGATCGAAGGGATGGCCGGTCGCGCCCACCCGCTGTTCCAGCTCGTCGAGGTCGATCATGCGCGTCGGGCCTCCCGCACCGGCTTGTTGCGCGGGCGCTCCACCTCCCGTGGCGCTTCGACTCGACGCGCGGCCAGCCATTCCTCGAAGTCCTTGCGGGCGATTCGAATCGTCCATCCAGTTGCCCCGATCCGGAAATGGGGGATGCGTCCCGAGCGGATTTCATCGTACCAGAAGCCCGGCGTCAGACCAGACTCTTTCGCGAGTTCGCTCGTTGTCATTAACGAGGCGTTGGCCTGTTGGTTCATCGCTTCCTCCAACACGAAAAAGGCCCCGGCGAGAATCGCCCCGCACTGTTGCGGGAGGATCTTCACCAGAGCCACAAGCCCCGATTCGGGTGTTGCCGGGTTAGGCACCCCGAAGCGATCATCGCGCTCACCGGACACCCACAGGGCACCCGGAACTCTTGCGCGCAATCGCCGCTATGTACTAGAAGCTATGACAACTCGCTGTGTCGCTGCGGCAAGCCGCTATCTGTACTCGGCTTGCCGCCACTGAATACCGGGCATCGTGTCGCCCCAACACCCGCAGGCTATGCATTCCGAACCCGGAGTTCGAACGATCATCGAGTAACCAGAGTCATTCAGCGTGGCGATCCTCACTATCGCAGAGTGGCTACCCCTCGGGCAGTATCCGCTCCATTCGGTCGGCGGCGTGCCCAACGGGTACCACAGCATCGGAACCGCCTGGAAAGGGCTTGAGACGCGGGGCGGGTCCGCCGTCGGTGTCACGACGAATCGTGGATCTTCCACAAGCTCGATGCAGTCTGACTGGTCGAGCGAGGATTCGAGGCCGGACCAGTCGAGGTCCTCCCAGTCGTCATCATCTACGATCGGACGCACCTCCCAGACATACCCCAGCAGCAGATCTCCGGGCCCCTCGAGCTCGCACCAAGCAGGTATTGATCGACGCTCTTCCATTGTCATACCAACCTCCTTGGTATTGGGGCCCAGACAAAAAGCGGCAGTGCGGGTTGGATGAGGTGGCCCCGGGGGATTGCTACGCTCCCCGAAGCACTTCATCCGACAGCACTGCCGTCGGGTCTGCGGCTCTTCGCCGCTTCGCACGTCCCGCAGCCACTGGCCACGTTACGCCGATTCGATAAGCTAAACTACTTCGACCGCCTGCGCTATGGCGGACGCCTAACTAGCCCTAATCGACCCACGTGGAGAGCCGTGGCGGCTACCTTGACCGGCCTCCGCGGCCTCCGCGCGGCCTCCTACCTGGCCCTAAAGTGGCCCTAATCGGGCCACGGGAGCCTAAATGCAAAAAGGGTTAGCCGCGTGGGCTAACCCTTTGCTGTTTCACGCAATGCGTTGTCGTTGCGAAAGCTCCCGAGGTAGGACTCGAACCTACGACCCGCTGATTAACAGTCAGCTGCTCTACCAACTGAGCTACTCGGGAAGGCGCGAGAGGATACAAACAAAGGGGCGATAGATCAAGCGCGGCACATCACGCTCGCATTACGACTACGACAGAACACTCAAACGACATCATGGCGTCACTCGGCGCCCTGTTTTGCGCCGGCTCGCCTGCCAAGCAGGCCAATCTGCTCTTTCCGAAATCACGAGATCCGCGAGTTCAACCTTCCGATCTATCGCCGTAACCCATTGAAAAACAGCAGACTACACGACTTGCGAGCACACACTCACATGAATATCACAAGAGTGGGTGCTCACAATGATGCTCAGTGAGATTCTCACCGACTTTGGCGAACTTTTTCGATGCCACAATGACACCTAAGTGTTTGTGGAAAATGCCTTTACAAACTTGGAGACTACCGGACAACTCGGGGCATCTTAGCTTCTCGGCATGACACTGCACCCGCTCGCCGGCCACCACGAGGCCCAGGCTCAGGTACTCCGGGCGTTAAGGGAGAACCGCCTGCCACAGATGATCCTCCTCACCGGACCTCAAGGCGTGGGGAAGCAGCGCTTCGCCCTGTGGGTCGCGCAGGCCCTGCTGTGTGAAGCGGCGGGGGACCGACCCTGTGGCGCCTGCAAGCCCTGCACGCAGGTGCTCGGGCTGGCTCATCCCGACCTTCACTGGTTCATGCCGGTCCTCAGGCCGAAGGCCTCAGAACCGGACAAGCAGGTCGAGGAGCTGGCGGAGGCGATGGGGGAAGTGGTCGAGGAGCGGAGGAAGCAGCCGCTGTACCAGCCCCAGGAGGGCCTCGCCGGACATTTCGTGGCGACGTCGCGGCTCCTCCAGCGCCGAGCGGCGCTGACACCGGCTCAGGGCAAGAGGAAAGTCTTCCTGATTGGCGAAGCGGAGCGGCTGGTCCCCCAGGAGTCGAGCCCCGAGGCGGCCAATGCACTCCTCAAGCTCCTCGAGGAGCCCTCTCCGGACAGCCAGTTCCTGCTGACCACGGTGGACGCCAACCGGCTGCTGCCAACCATCCGGTCTCGGCTGGTACCGCTGAGGCTCGGCCGGTTAGCCGATGCCGAGGTCGAGGCCTTCCTGGCCAGCCATGCCGGGCTCACCGGGGCGGACCTTCGCCAGCGAGTGAACGGCGCTGGCGGGTCCATCGGCAGAGCGCTGGCACTCGGTGATGACCAGGCAAAGGCGAATCGCGCCGCCGACGAGTTGCTCAAGGCGATCACCGGGAATGCGGAGACCCGTGCTGAGCGTGCCCTGAAGCAGGGTCCGTGGGCTGCACGCGGGGACTTTACGGCGATGCTCGATGCGCTGGCGGAGGTACTGGGGGACGCGGCCCGCTCGGCGAGCGGCCTCTCCCCGAAGCGGCAGTTGCCGCCATCGCTGAGCCGCAATCGTCCGGTCGAAGCGCTGCTCGAGGCGCAGCGTCGGGTGACATCCGCCCGGGAATCGGCCCAGGGCAACGTCAATCCGCAGCTGCTGCTGGCAGCGCTCGCGGATGAACTGGCGGAGGTGCTGTGAGTCTGAGCCATGTGGATGCGGCGGGACGTGCGCGGATGGTGGACGTGACGGACAAGCCGGTCAGTCGCAGGACGGCGATCGCACAGGGAGCCGTTCGGATGAGTGCCGAAGCCTTCGACCTGGTCCGGGAGAATGCGGTGGCCAAGGGCGATGTCCTGCGCATCGCGGAGGTCGCGGGAACCATGGGCGGCAAGCGGACCGGCGAGTTGATCCCGCTCTGTCACCCGCTGCCGCTGGATGCGATCCGGGTCGAGTGTGAGGCGGACCCTTCGCTGCCTGGCGTGAAGGTGACGGCGATGACGGTCGCGACGGGCCGTACCGGCGTCGAGATGGAAGCACTGACTGCGGTATCCGTTGCCTGCCTCACGGTCTATGACATGGTGAAGGCCGTGGACCGCGAGATGGTTATTGAAGGCATCCGGTTGTTGGAGAAGACCGGTGGTACCAGGGGTGATTGGCGGAGAAATGAGCGGTAGTGGCAACCAGATCGCTCGATTGCACCTGCGTCAATCTGACCCGATGACGGGAGGACCCATGCACATTGAAGAACCTGATCCGTACGGCCGTACCCGCTGGACGCGCCGGCTCCTCGCCAGGGGAGCGGCCCTACTGGCAGCCGTGCTCATGGTGAGCGCCCTGGCCGGCTCCAGTTCCGGGGCACGGGCCGCCGAAGAAGCCCCGCCGCCGAGTCTGACGATGGTGGCGGATGAAGTCCGGGCCCTGAGCCGCCGGCTGGAGACGACGCGGGGAGAGCTGGCCATCGCGAAGGCGCAGGTGGAGCGGGGGAACGCCGTCATCCGGTATTCCGGCCTGTATCAGATTCCGGCGGATCTGGCGGCGGCGATCTATGACGTCGCGCTGAGCGAGGGCATCGACCCGGGTGTCGCATTCCGTCTGGTGAAGATCGAGAGCAATTTCCATCCGCGTGCGCTCTCTGAGCGGGGAGCGTTTGGCTTCACCCAGATTCAGGCCGCCACGGCCCGCTTCTACGAGCCCGGCCTGGCTACGGAGCAACTGTACGAGCGCGACGTGAACCTGCGACTCGGCTTCCGGTTCCTGAAGGATCTGACGCGGCGGTACGGCGGGGACATCGAACTGGCGCTGGTCGCCTACAATCGCGGCCCGGCGAGAGTCGAGGAGATTCTGCTGCAGGGCGGCGATCCCTCGAACGGGTATGCCGAAGCGGTACTGAAGGGCACCATCCACGATACGTCCGCGAAGCCCTGACAGCGCGCAGTCGGGGTCGGGGTGAGTAACAAACGGCGGGCCGGGTCATGACCCGGCCCGCCGTCGTTCGTGCCGGAAAGAAGTTACTGGGGAATGGTCAGGCGATCCCCAGCCTTCAGCACCGACTTCGCCGTCATCCCGTTCGCATTCCGAAGCGCCGTGAGACTGACTCCGTACTTCGCCGCGATTTCGGAGAGCGTCTCGCCCCGGCGCACAACATGGGACTTTCCGGCATCGGCAGGCGCTGGCGCTGTGGCGCGATCGGTGGCGGGGGCGGTCGGCGCGGGGACGCGGATGATCTGCCCCGCCCGCAGGACTTCATGACGGCCGAGCGCGTTGAGGCTGCGCAGCTTGTCGACCGACGTGTCGTACTTGCCCGCGATGACCGTGAGTGACTCGCCACTGCGGACGCGGTACCGGATCGTGGTGGACCCGATGGCGCCGGCCCGCGCACCACGCGTCACGGGGGCCGCCGCCGGTTCCGTGACCGTCGGCACGAAGCTGGTCGGGATCATCAGATGTGTCCCCGACCGCATCCGCGTGAGCCGGACCCCCGGATTGGCGTCACTGATCTGTCGCGTGGTGACGTGATAGAGCCTGGCGATGGTCGCCAGCGTCTGGCCACGGCTGACGGTGTGATCGACGAACGACACGCGGTCCTTCGGTTCCAGCGCCGCGTAGCGCGAGGTCACGAGCTCGCCGGTGCCGGCGGGGAGCCGGACGATCGCGCTCTGCCGCGGCGGGGTTACGAGCCGGACGAACTGCGGATTCAATTCCCGCATCGCCGCGATGGAGGTATCCGCGAGGCGGGCGAGCACATCCAGGCCGGTGGCGTCGCCGACGATGATCGAATCGTAGGTCAGCGGCTGAACCCCGACCGCCTTCTCGAACCCGTACTTCTCGGGCTGTTTCGCGATCAGTGCCGCCGCGATGAGCTTCGGGACGTAATCCTTGGTCTCCCGGCGCAGGAACCGGGTGTCGTAGAGGCGGAAGAAGGCCGCATCCGGATTGTCCTCTTCCTCGTCGTCATCGCCGATGCGGCGGAGTCCGCGGCCGACCTTGCCGGCTCCGGCGTTGTAGGCGGCCGCCGCCAGATACATCGAGCCGAAGCGATCGCGGAGATCGGCGAGATGCCGCGCCGCTGCATCCGTCGCCCGGATCGGATCGCGGCGTTCGTCCACCCAGGAATCGATGCGCAGGCCGTACAGCTTGCCCGTCCCCTTCATGAACTGCCACATGCCGGTCGCGCGGGCGCGGCTGACGGCGCTGCTCGAGAATCCGCTCTCGATCAGCGCCAGGTAGACCATGTCTTCGGGGACGCCGTTCTCACGCAGCTTGGCCCGGATCATGGGCTCGAAGCGGGGCATGCGCTGCAGCCAGATCGCGAAGCGATCTCGGGCGGGCCCCTGGAAGAAGTCGAGGTAGTACTGGACCCGGGCGTGCGATCCGTAGGTGGACACATCGATGTCGTAGGTGACCTCGGGAGCCGCCGCACCGTTGGCCCCGCCCGGGACCGCATCCGCCGCCCCATCCTCGTTGCCGGTGTCCTGGGGTTCGGGGTGGGCGGTGGCGAGCTGTTCCAGGATGGCGGCGTCTGCGGCGGAATCCGGATCGGCGGGCCGCACCGAGTCGGCCGCGGAGGCGAGATGGCGGTCAGGCCCGGTCGTGTCCTGGGGAGCGGGGCGGGTCGCCGGTCGCGTGCTGGAATCGGCCTGCGCCAGGACGGGAGACGGCGGGGGAACCGGAGCCGGACTCGTCTTGGGAGCGCCACCGCAGCCGATCACGGCCCCGAGAAGGGCCAGTAGCCGTACTTGCCTCATGAGAAGCCGTCTGCCTTTCGATCGCGTCGGGAAAAGACCCGCTGGCGATCTCGATATTTCGTATGGAGCCGGCAGGGCGCCGGGACGACATGCCCGAACTACGCGTCCGATGCAGTGCAAAATCCCTGCGAGGGGGCCAAAAGAGAACCCCCGCTTCGGTTGATCTTCGGAATGGCCGGACAAGGCTCAGCCCGGACCGGAAGGGCACCGGCCCGGGCTTTTCTCAAGATGCGCTGCAGCTTGCGTGAGTCGCCGCGGAGCCGTCAGCGCATGTAGAATCGATTACCGAGAATCCGGTTGGTGGCGTTGAGGACGGCGAGCGCCGCTCCCCGCGTCGGATCGAGATCGTCGGTCAGGAAGCAGCCGACCAGCCGGTGGGTCTCGTTCTGGTCGGGGATCGCCATCGAGACGATGATGACGTTGGAATCGAAAGCCCGGACCGCCTTCACCCCGAGGAGTTCGAACTTGATCTCCCCCTTCACCGCCTTGCCCAGCGCGATGACGCACGCCTCCGCGGCACAGCGGAGCTCGCCTGCCTGGGATCCGAGCCCCTCAGACTCGCCGACGAATTCGTTGACCTCCTGCCATGTCAGTACCACCCGCGCGCGGCACCTGCCGTTAGGCAGCCGCTCGATGGTGAATTCGGCGAACTTCAGGCGATCGGGAAAGCGGGGTTCAGCGGCCATGGTCCGTGGGTTGGTACCGGCACTCGGAGTGGAGACCACCATGCGTTCAATGCGAAACTTGTGCCTCGTCCTTCTGCTGGCCCGTGTGCAGGCGGCACCACTCGCCGCGCAGCAGACCGCCGGACTTCAGGCGGCCCTCGAGGCGCGAATCGCCCTCGACACCGCCCTCGTGGGTGTCGCCTACTACGACCCTGTGACCCGCGACACATTGCTTGTGAACGGGCTCACGCGATTCCACGCCGCCAGCACGATGAAGGTCCCGGTCCTCATCGAGCTGGCGCGTCGCGTCGACGCGGGGGATCTGAGATGGAGTGAAGCGATCCCGGTCCGTAACAGCTTCCGCTCGCTCGTGGACGGTTCGCCCTTCGTCCTGAATCTCGCGGACGATTCCGATTCCACACTCTATCAGGAGATCGGTCACGATCAGACGGTCGAGCGCGTGGCCAGACTCATGATCGTCCGCAGCAGCAACCTTGCGACCAACCTGCTGATGGAGCGCCTCGAGGCGACGCGGGTGAACGCGACGGCTCACGCGCTTGGAGCGGATTCCATCCAGGTGCTGCGGGGAGTCGAGGATGGAAAGGCGTACGCTCAGGGACTGAACAACACCACCACCGCCCGGGACCTCGCAATGCTGCTGGACGCCATCGCCCGGGGACGAGCCGCCTCCCGCGCGCAGTCTATCAGGATGGTCGATTTCCTGCTCGGCCAGGAATTCAACGAGGGCATTCCCGCCGGCGTCCCGGCGGGGGTTCGGGTCGCCCACAAGACCGGAGAGATCACGGCCATCTCGCATGACGCGGCGATCGTGTATCCGCCGGGCCGGGGCCCGTATGTCCTGGTGGTGTTGACGAAGGGGTACGCCGACCCGCACCAGGCCTACCGGCTGATGGCAGATCTTTCCGGATTGGTCTACCGATGGGCCACCCGGCGACCGGACCCACACGAGTAGCCGGCCGGGGCCCGGAGCTTAGCTCGAGACCCCGGCCGGGGCGGCGGGCTGGACGTGGCTGGCGACCACCGCCGCCACCTTCGCGTCCGAGAGGCGATCGGCCTGGGCGTACAGGTCGGAGCGGGACGACGACTGCAGGCCGGTGGTTGCCCAGAGGGGGCGCCGGGCCTCGCCAGCGCAGCGGCAGCTCAGCACCAGGCGCCAGGCCTGGGTGTTGGCCACCCGCTCCGCGACGGGGGCCACCGCCCATCTCGTTTCACCGACTGTGACTTCTCTCCATGCCATATGACGCTCAGGGGGTAGGCCAAGGGCGCGCGAATGTGCGGCCCGGTCCCATGCCTGTCAAGAGGCATGCCGCGGCCGTCGGCCGTGCCACCAGCGGGTCAGCAGGCTGACGCCGACCAGGGTGAGACCGGCGGCCAGTGCCCGGATCCTGGCCTCGTGGCTGGCTGCGGCCGACCCGGTCAGCAGCGCATCAGCGAAGAAGACGTAGATCACGGTGCCCGGGAGGATCCCGATCACAGTGGCGAGAGCATACTCGGCCCAGGTGATGGGGGTGAGTCCGCACGCGAAGTTGAGCAGGCTGAAGGGCGCCACCGGCAGCAGTCGGAGGGTGAGGACGCCGGTGAATCCGGCAGCCCGGACTCCCTCGTCGAACCCCGCGAGTCGGGGGCCCAGCAGCCGCTCCACGGCAGATCTCCCGAGGCCTCGCGCGATCCAGAAACCCGCGGTGGCCCCCACGTTGGCGCCGAGGCTGACCCAGAGCACCCCCTCGCCCAGCCCGAAGGCGGCACCCCCGAGCAGGGTCAGGGCGCTCGCGGGAAGTCCAACAGCAACGGCGGCCGCATACCCGGCGCTGAATGCCGGACCGACCCACCAGAGCCCGGCCGCAGCCCTGAGCGCGGACAGCGCACGCTCACGATCCTCCTGGGTGTGGAGGACGCGGCCCAGCCCGGTCCAGTCCGCCAGCAGATACCCGCCCAGGAGCAGGAGGACGAGCAGCGCGGCCCGGAGCCATGGTGACTTCACAGGCCCCAGCGCACGAGGCGCTTGAGGAGCCGTCCGGAGAAAGAATCCAGCTGCTCCCGCAGTGGCAGGTTGGCGGCCCGGAGCACTCCCTCGCTCATCGTGGGATAGGGGTAGACGAAGGAACGAAGTGAGGAGAGGGGCAGTCGGTGCTGCATCGCGAGCGCGACCGGAGCGATGAGTTCCCCGGCCCCGGCCCCCACAATCGTCGCCCCGAGCAGTCGGCCCCGGGGAGTCGCGAGGAGCTTCACGAAGCCCTCCCGTCGCCGGTCGGCGATGGCCCGGTCCAGATCGGCGAAGTCGTATCTCCAGGCACGAGCCGCGATCCCGTCAGACGCCGCCTCGGCTTCCGTGATTCCGACCCGTGCGATCTCCGGGTCGGTATAGGTCACCCATGGCACCGCACGGTAGTCCGCCCTCGCGCGGAAGGGGGTGAGCGCGTTGCGGACCACCAGCCGCGCCTGGTAATCGGCGACATGGGTGAACTGCATGCCGCCTGACACATCACCCGCAGCCCAGATTCCCGGCACCGTGGTGCGCAAGCGGGCATCCACGGTGATTCCCTGCGACGTCGCGGCGACACCCGGCCGCTCCAGTGCGAGTCCTTCGATGTTCGGGCGGCGCCCGGCGGCGACGAGCACCTCGCCGACGGTGACCTTCTGCTCGATGCCATCGGTTCCGCGCCAGCGCACGGATGCGGTGTCGCCATCACGTGCAACACGCCGGACCTCGACCCCGGTGTGCACCGTCACCCCTTCCCGCTCGAGCATCTGGCGCACCACGGCCGCCGCCTCTGGGTCCTCCTTCGGCAGGATCTGCGGCGCCATCTCGAGCAGGAGCACGGGCACGCCGAGCCGCTGCAGCAGCTGGGCGAACTCGACCCCGATCGGCCCCGCCCCGATGATGGCCACCGAGGGGGGCGCGGCGGTGAGCTCGAAGAACGTCTGATGGGTGAGGGGCTTCGATTCGGCGAGACCGGGGATGGGGGGCAGGGCGGGATGGGAACCGGTGGCGATCACGATCCGCCTGGCACGCAGCCTCCGCTCACCGACCCGGATCGCGTCCGCCGCGACGAATTCTGCATCGCCAAACACGACCTCGACGCCCATCGCCCGAAACCGCGCCGGGTCGTCGTGATGGCTGACGACCTCCCGGGCCGCCCGCATCGAGTCCATCACGGTGCCGAACTCCACGGGACGAGCCTTGCCCAGGATCCCGAGCAAGCCGGCGTCGCGCCGGAGTTGTGCGGCACGGGCGCTCGCGATCAGCGCCTTGCTCGGGATACAGCCGGTCCACAGGCAGTCCCCACCGAGCCGCTCCCGCTCCACCAGCGCGACCCGGGCACCGAGATAGGCCGCGCCCGCCGCGGAGACGAGGCCGGCCGTCCCGCCCCCGATCGCGATGACATCGAACGTCTCGGTCACCTGGGCCCTGCGGGGGCGGCGGGCACCAGCCACAGCAACGAGGGACCCGGCCGTCGGACCGGGTCCCTCGTCAATGCCATCGTCAGGCAGATCGGCTCAGCCGCGCGCGAGCTTCTGGAATCTGGCACGAAGGTCCCTGGTGACCGGGCCGGCCTTGCCGGCGCCGATGACGCGGCCATCGACCATCCGGATCGGGGCGACTTCCGCGGCCGTCCCCGTGAGGAACGCCTCATCAGCCGTGTAGAGGTCGTACCGGTTGAGCAGCGTCTCCACGAGGCGATAGCCCGCGGAGGCAGCCAGTTCAATGATGACGTCCCGGGTCACTCCCTTCAGCAATCCGGCATGCACGGCGGGCGTGTAGATGACGCCCTTCTTGAGCACGAAGAGGTTCATGCCCGTCGCTTCGGCGATGTGACCACTCGCGTCGAGCATGATCGCGTCGTCGGCGCCGGCGTTGGTCGCTTCGACCTTCGCGAGGATGTGATTGAGGTAGTTGAGCGACTTCACCCGGGGCGAGAGCGCCTCGCGCTGATTGATCGGGGTTCCCGCGGTGACCAGGGTCAGGCCTTCCTCATAGCGCTCGGCCGGCCAGATCGCGATCGTGTCGAAAATGATGATGACCGAGGCCACCGGGCACTTGCGGGGATCGAGCCCGAGATCGCCGACGCCGCGCGTCACCACGTGCCGCAGATAGCCTTCCTGCAGGCCGCTGCGCTTCACGCCCTCTTCGGTCACGGCGATCATCTGCTCCTGGGACATCGGCACCTTCAGCATGATGGCCTGGGCCGAATCGAACAGCCGGCCGACGTGCTCGGCCAGCTTGAAGGTGCGGCCGCCGTAGACGCGCATCCCCTCAAAGACACCATCCCCATAGAGCAGGCCATGGTCGAAGACGGAAATCTTCGCATGATCCTTGTCGAGCCACTGGCCATCCAGATAAATCAGGGTCACAACCGTTTCCTCTGCGAGGCGTTCATGGACGGTGTTCACGCCCGAGGCGGGAATGTCGCCGGGGGAGCGGCGCGGAGGAAGGGGGCGGCGTCCTGATTCCCTCGCTCGGCGTCCGACGACTCGGAAATTGTTGCAGGACGGAAGTGCCGCAATCGGCCACTCCCCTGCCGGTCTGCCGGGGCATGCTGGGAAACCGGTTGACATGAGGCGATCTAACCCGTTGCCAGTCATTCCGTTATGCGCGACGCCATGCGGCATAGACTTTGCCAATCAGTGCCAACTCTACCCTAGGCAGTCGCAGGGCGTTTCAGCGGGGCGACCTCCTCAACTCCAGAGATGGCCATGACCAAGTCCAGGCTTCTGTTCGTCCTCGGCGCTGCCGGAGCGACCTTGTTCGGCTGTACCGCCGGCGAGCGGACCAACAACAACAACAACTCCTCGACGATCACGGTGACGCCCGTGCTGGACACGCTCGTCGCGGGGACCAGCGGCCAGTTGACGGCCACGGCGCGCGATGCCCAAGGCACCGTCATCACCGGTGTGACCTTCACCTGGGGCAGCAACGCCACCGGCGTCGCCACCGTCGACCAGAGCGGCCTGGTGACGGCGGTCGCCGCCGGCAGCGCGACGATCACCGCGTCGGCCCAGGGCCAGTCAGGCACCGCGACGATCGTGGTGACGAGCGGCGGCGGGGGCGGGGGCGGGGGCGGTACTGTGGCGAGCATCTCGATCCAGCCGCCGACGGCGACGATCCCGATCAACGGCACGCAGCTGCTCAGTGCGACTCCGCTGGACTCGGTGGGGCAGCTCGTCACGGCGACCGTCTCCTGGAGCGCGTCGAACAACAAGGCCGCGGTGACGGTGAACCCGAACAACAGCAATGCGGCGACGATCACCGGTGTGGCGGTCGGCGTCGATACCATCACCGCCACCTCGGGAACCGCGACGGCCAAGGCCATCATCACGGTGACCGCGGTGCCGATCGGCACCATCACCGTCACGCCCGCGGGCCAGACGCTCGATGCGGCCGGCGCGACCGTGCAGCTCAGCGCTGCAGTCACCGACTCGACCGGGCATACCCTGACCGGGGTGCCGCTGACCTGGACCAGCTCCAACACCGCCATCGCGCGGGTGGACAGCAACGGCTTCCTGACGACCGCCCTCATCGCCGGCAACGTGGACATCACGGCATCCGCCGGCGGCAAGTCGGGTTCGGCCAGCTTCAGCGTGGTGCTCCGCTGGCGCGAGATTGCGACCTCGAACGGACAGACGACGGACAGCGTGGGCCACACCTGCGGCGTGACGGTGCTCAAGGTGGCGTACTGCTGGGGCTTCAACGGATTCGGTCAGGGCGGTATCGGCAGCAATGTGAGCTGGAACGGCCCGCAGGCAGTGATCGGCAGCATCGCCTTCACGAGCATCGCGACCGGCTCGCTGCATTCCTGCGGCATCAACGACCAGGGAGCGGCCTATTGCTGGGGCTTCAATGGTGCGGGACAGCTCGGCACGGGCAACAACTCGCAGGCCTTCATCCCGACTCTCGTGACGGGCGCGAACACCTACGATACGATGTCCATCACGGCCGGCCGGGAACACAGTTGTGCGCTGACGACGGCCGGCGCGGCGTACTGCTGGGGGCAGGGTACCGCCGGCCAGCTCGGTAACGCGGGCAACGCACCGAGCAACGCCCCGGTCGCCGTCAGCGGTGGCCTCACCTTCAGCCAGATCAGCGCCGGGAGTTCACACACCTGCGGCGTGACCACGGGCGGCCTGGGATACTGCTGGGGCGACAACACCAACGGCCAGCTGGGCGACGGCACCAATTCGCCGAGCAACGTCCCGGTGGCGGTGACGGGCAGCCTGACCTTCACCGAGATCGCGGCTGGTGGGGGCCACAGCTGCGGTGTCACGACCGGTGGCAACATCTACTGCTGGGGTCTCAACAGCGACGGTCAGCTGGGCAAGGCCGACTTCGCCAGCGTGAACGCACCGGCTGCGATCTTCGGTGGGCAGACCTACTCGGCCGTCGATGCCGGGGCGCAAAGTACCTGCGCCATTCTCGCCGGTGGTGGCGCGGGCCCGTCGGGCAAGTGCTGGGGCGGCAACCTCGGCTACCAGGTCGGTAACGGTGACACGGTCAGTGTCGCGACCTACGTGACGCCTGCGGCGATTCTTGCCCCGACCGCTTCGCGTATCACGACCGGGTCGCGGCATGCCTGCATCGTCACGACGACGAAGCTGGTCTACTGCTGGGGCCGCAATCGCGAAGGCCAGGCAGGCATCGGCATCTTCGCGGCGGCAACGCTGCCGAACATCGCCGTGCCGGCGAAGGTGATCGGCCAGCCCTGATCGACGACCAACCCTGAACACAAAGCCGGGTGCCTGCTCCGAAGAGCGGGCACCCGGCTTCACGTTTGGGGGTTCCCCTGTAGATTGGGGTGACCTGATGAGGGCGGTGGGACTCGAACCCACTACCTAGAGATTAAAAGTCTCTTGCTCTACCCGTTGAGCTACGCCCCCGACGGACCCAAACGTGGGGCTCTCCCGGGGGAAACTCAAGGCCATACCTGCACCGGAGGCCCTCGATGCGTCCTTGCACTCCCCTCCTGCTGGCCGCGCTGCTGCTGGGCAGTTCCACCCCGACGATCCAGGCCCAGAGCACCGACGACGAGCGCTGGCAGATCACGACCGACAGCGGCAGCTACATCTGGGACATCCGGCTGGTCCGACTCTCGGGCGACTCGCTGATCTTCCGTCAGGCCGACACGCTGGGCAGCATCAGCGTCCAGCACACCAAGGAGCTCCGGCTCATTCGCAAATCCGAAATGCGCATGGGTGAGGGAGCGGCCGGTGCCATGGGCGCGCTGACGGGTGGGGACGACGAGGTGTTCGACCTGACGACGCTCGACTACGCGGACCGGCTGCATACGGTGCAGCAGATCTTCCTGATGCACCCTGTGAAATAGCTGCGACGCACGCGCCCTGTTCGCGGGCCTCGCCCTGGCGGCGAGGACTGCGAGACGTTCCCTTCCCCACCCCGCCCATGACCGACTGGAATCTGCTGGCCGATCAGAGCCTTCGTGGTGCCGCACCGACCAGGGAGGAGGCGCTTGCGGTGCTGACGTCGCCGGATGACGAGCTGCTCGCCCTGCTCCAGACCGCCTTCCGGGTGCGCCGGCAGCATCACGGCCGCGATGTCCGGATCCATGTCCTCAAGAATGCGAAGAGCGGCCTCTGTCCGGAGGACTGCGCGTTCTGCAGCCAGTCGGTGAAGTTCGCGACCGGCGTGGACCGCTATCCGCTGCAGTCCGTCGAGGAGCTGGTGGCCGGGGCCCGCGAGGCCGCCGCGATGGGCGCCGTGAAGTACTGCATGGTCACGAGCACGCGCGGCCCCTCGGACCGGGATCTCGACGTGATCTGCGAAGCGGTCCGGCAGATCAAGGCCGAACTCAACATCAACGTCTGCACCTCGCTCGGCCTGCTCAAGGAAGGCCAGGCGGAACGGCTGGCGGCAGCGGGAGTCACCCGCTTCAATCACAATCTCGAGAGCTCCCGGGCGTACTTCCCGGAGATCTGCAGCACCCACGGCTATGAGGATCGCATCGCCACCGTTCGCGCCGCGAAGGCCGCGGGGATGGAAGCCTGCTGCGGCGGCATCCTGGGGATGGGTGAGTCGCTCGAAGACCGGGTGCAGCTCGCCTTCGAACTGCGGGAACTCGAGGTCGAGTCAATCCCGGTGAACTTCCTCGATCCGCGTCCCGGCACCCCCCTGGGCGAGCTGCCGAGGCTCACGCCGCACGACTGCCTGCGTGCGCTGGCGATGTTCCGCTTCGTCAATCCATCGCGGGATATTCGCGTCGCGGGCGGACGTGAGGTCAATCTCCGTCACCTGCAGCCGCTCGCGCTCTATCCGGCAAATTCGATCTTCTGCAACGGTTACCTCACCACCCCCGGTCAGGGCCCTGAGGCCGACGCTCGGATGATCGCCGATGCGGGGTTCCGGGTCGCCGAACTGGTCCCGTCGGTGTAGGGCCGAGGCAGGCCTCGGCCCGCCATCCCCGGCCCGCATCATTTCCAGCCCATGACGCCAACCTCCGACGAACTCATCGCGTGGGACGATGCCCACCTCTGGCATCCGTTCACGCCGCACAGCGTCTATCGCGAGGAAGACCCGCTGCTGGTGGTCGCCGGCGAGGGCAACTACCTGATTGATCCATCGGGCCGGCGCTACCTGGACGGGGTCTCGTCCCTCTGGTGCAATCTGTTCGGGCATCGTCGCGCGGAAATCGATGCCGCGATCCGGGCCCAGCTGGAACGGATCGCGCACAGCACGCTGCTGGGCAACAGCGGCGTTCCGGCAATCGAACTCGCCCGCCGTCTCGCGACGATCGCCCCGGCGGGGCTCAGCCGGGTCTTCTTTTCAGACAACGGCTCGACGGCAGTCGAAGTCGCCCTCAAGATGGCGCTGCAGTTCTGGCAGCAGCACGCGGGGGGCCGGGAACGCCAGCGCGACCGATTCGTCACCCTGAGTGCGGCCTATCACGGTGACACGGTCGGCTCGGTGTCGCTCGGCGGCATCGAACTCTTCCACGAGCGCTATCGCCCGCTGCTCTTCGAAACCGCGAAGGCCCCCGCGCCCTACTGCTATCGCTGCCCGCTCGGACTCGACCGCCGGAGCTGCGCGCTCGACTGCATCACCGCCTTCGAGGCGCTGGTCCGCGCCGAGGGAACGCGGCTCGCCGCGATCGTGCTCGAGAGCGGCGTGCAGGGCGCCGCCGGCATGATCGTGCAGCCGCCGGGGTTCCTGCGCCGGGCGAGGGCGGTGGCCGATGAGGTGGGGTGCCTGCTGATTCTCGATGAAGTGGCGACCGGGTTCGGGCGGTCGGGACGGATGTTCGCGTGTGAGGCGGAGGACGTCGCGCCGGATCTGCTCTGTCTCGCGAAGGGGCTGACCGGCGGCTACCTGCCCATGGCCGCGACGCTCACCACCGAACGGATCTTCGAAGCCTTTCTCGGCAAGCCGGAAGAAGGGCGCACCTTCTTCCACGGGCACACCTACACCGGCAACGCCCTGGCCGCCGCCGCGGCGCTCGCGACCCTGGACATCTTCGAGCACGACGACGTGCTCGCCGCGCTGCCGGACAAGATCGCCCGTCTCGGCGACGAGCTCGGGCGGCTGACCGCCCTCGCACCGGTCGGCGACATCCGTCAGTTCGGACTCGCGGCCGGTATCGAGCTGGTCGCGGATCGTACGGAGAAGACCCCATTCCCTCCAGGGCAACGCACCGGGATGCGCGTCTGCCGCGCCGCGCGGCAACACGGGGTCTTCCTTCGACCGCTCGGCGACACCATCATCTGCATGCCTCCGCTGTCGATCACCGACCGCGAGATCACTCACCTCGTCGATGCCATCGCTTTCGGCATCCGGGAGACCTGTTCATGACGCCTCCCCCGAAGAAACGCCCCTCCCCGACCCGTACCGCGCGCCCCTCCGCGGCGACCCGCGAGGAGTCACCGCAGGCCAGCGGCCCCCCGATCACCCTGATCGTCGGCACCGACACCGGCGTCGGCAAGACGTGGATCACCTGTGCCCTGGCGCAGGCCCTGAAGGACGCCGGCCAGCAGGTGGTGGCGGTGAAGCCGATCGAAACCGACTGTCTCGATCCACCGCGAGTGGATGAGGATGGCATCCGTCTCGCCGCGGCCACCGGGCAGTCGGGACCGAAACGGGCGCTGGTGCGGCTGCCCGGCCAGGTGGCGCCGGCCATCGCCGCTGACCAGGCGGGGATCACGGTGGACTACGAGGATCTCGTCGCCCGCATCCGGGCGCTCCAGGCGGCGGACACCCAGTTGCTGGTGGAGGGGGCGGGCGGGCTGCTGTCGCCGCTGACCTGGCACGACAATCATCTGGACCTGGCCCACAGCCTGGACGCCCGCGTGCTGGTGGTGGCGGCGGACCGGCTGGGCACCATCGGCCATACCCTGATGGCACTCCGGGTGCTGCAGGCGGAGAAGGTCCCCGTGTTAGGCGTCGTCCTCAACCAGCCGGGCGAGCCGGACGAGAGCACCCGCACCAACGCCGGAGCCCTCACCCGCCTGAGCGAGAGCACCCCGATCGTGACGGTTCCGAACCTCAACGACCTGGAACGCGCGGCCCTCGCGGTGAAGGAAGTCGCGGGCTGGCTACTGCCGTAACCGTCCGAGCGCCCCCTGGATGTCCTCGCGCACGGCGGTCACGGTCGCCTGTGCGAGGAGCGCGGTCAGCCGCTCCCGCGCGGTCGCCGGCGGAAGGGCAAACCGCATCGCCTGCAGGGCCTGCTTCCGGGCGCTGGCACGGAGCGAAAGCACCTGGCGCCCCAGCAGATCGAGCGCATGCGACGATCCGGCCGAGCCGAAGGCCGCGAGTGCGAAGACTCCCCCGTTGGTCCGGTCGGCGATCGCCGCCACCGCATCGATCAGTGTCGTGTCCTTCGTCTGTGCCGCCGCAAAGGCCGCCGCGTTGCTGATGGCATCCTGGTAGGACGGCATGGTCAGCGCGGTCCGCACCAGCGGGGCCGCTCCTTCCGGGTCCAGGCGCGCCAGCGCGCGGAGCGCCGCCCCACGGACATTGTCGCTCGCATCTCGTTCCCAGCTCGCGCGCACTGCCGCGCGCACCTCTGCGGTCGGGAAGCTGCCGAGCGCATCTGCGGCCGCCGCACGCACCTGCGCCGAAGTGTCGGTGAGCGCCTGCAGCAGCGCAGCGCTCACCCCCGGCCCGCTGAATTGGCTGAGGATCCCGACCGCCTGCACCCGCGTAAGGAAGTAGTCCGCGGTCGTCGCACCCCACAGGAGGGCCGACAGGGCCTCCGGATCGGTCTTCCGCTCCGAAAGCTGATTGAGCACCCAGCTGCGATTCCAGAGATCCGGATCCTGCGCGAGTTGGGTCGCGAGCCAGGTGGTGGGCTGATCGAAGGCGAGCTGCTTGAGTATCCGGTTCCCGTCATCGAAAATGACCATGGTCGGGGCGGAACGTACGCCGGCAACGTGAATCACCTGCTCACGGCTGTCGAGATCGACCGTGGTGGTGACGTCGCCTGACTGGGTGCCCACCCTGATGGCCACCGGCATGTGAAAGACTTCCGGCGTCTCGAATCGGAAGCCCGTGCTGTCCGCCTTGAGCGTGTCCCGCTGCGTCTGCGCCACCGTGAGCGTCACCGTGGCCGTGGCGGAGTCCCAGGCCGCGCGCACCTGGAACTCGGGGTACCCCGCCTGGTACACCCACTCCTCCCAGAACCGGTCCAGATTCTCGCCGGTGGCTTCGAGGAACGCCTGGCGCAGATCGTCCGTGGTCGCGGTGCCGAAGGCGTGATCCTTGAGGTAGCGATGCACGCCAGCCCAGAAGCGCCGCTCGCCCAGATGCTTCTTCAGCATCTCGAGCACCAAGGCGCCCTTCGGGTAGATGTTGTTGGACCCGAGCGAGGCGAGCGGCATCCGGCGCCGGTGATCGATGCCCATGAACTGCTCGTACTCGTCGAGGTAGTAGTCGTCCTCGAGATGGCGGCCATGCTTCGCGCCCCAGTACTGGCCGGGGAGAAATTCGGCGAAGCCCTCGTTGAGCCACATGTTGGCCCAGTTCACCGTCGTGACGTAGTCGCCGAACCACTGGTGGGCGAGTTCGTGCGGGATCAGGATGTGCTGGTACCAGGGCCGGTCGGCATACGCCCGGGCGTCAGGCAGCCAGTCCACCAGGGTCGTCGCACTGACGTTCTCCATCCCGCCGAAGAAATCCGCGACGGTGGTCTGGGCGTACTTCGCCCAGGGGTACGGAATCCCGGTGAGGCGGGAATAGACGTCGATCATGTCCGGCGTCACCCGGAACAGGGGCCGGGCGAGCGCGCTGTCCTCCCGATAGACGTAGTAGTCCACCGGCACCGTCCGCCAGCGGTCGGTGATCTTTACGAGCGGCGCCACAACAAGCGAGACGAGATAGGTCGCCGAAGGGCTCTTCTGGCTCCATCCCATGGTGCGCGTGCCGTCGCGATTCTGGCGATCGGTCACGAGTGACCCGTTGGACACCGCGGTGAACCCCTTCGGGACGGTCGCGATCAGGTCCCAGGTCGCCTTGTCGCTCGGAAAGTCGAAGGTGGGAAACCAGTCGTGGTTGTTGTCGTCCTCGCCCTGGCTCCAGATCTGGCGCGGGCGGCGCGGCGGAATCGAGTCCGCCTCGATGAAGGTCAGGCCATTGCCGTTCTTCACCCGGGCGAGATAGTCGATGGTGAAGCGGACGGTGTCACCCATCGACACCGGCTTCGGCAGGTGCACGATCAGCGTGTCCCGCAGATGCTCGTAGGTGAGGGAGGCAGGCCGGGCGGCGGAGCCCGCCGAGATCCCGGTGATGTTCAGCAGCGCACCGGCGTCGAGCACCACGGAATCGAATGCGGGGCGAAGCGCGCGCAGCGTGACCGATACCCGGCCGCTGAAGCTCAGGCTGTCCCAGTCGAACCGGCTGACCTCGATCCGCTGATGCAGCAGATCGTAGTCGTGGCTCCGGGTGTAGTGGTCGTTGGCCATGCGCTCGGCGTTCGACGCGACCCGGGGCGTGACCGGGGCCTGCTGGGAGAGCATCGGGCGGGCCTGTCCGGCGAGGCAGGCCGCGAGAACCGCGAACATGGGTGCGCGCATGGGATCAGAGCGGGATGGAGTATTGGGCGACGGGGGCGAAACTGCGGCGATGATGGGGACTCGGCCCGAGACTCGCCAGCGCCTCGGTGTGACGTGCAGTGCCATAACCGGCGTTGCTGTCCCAGCCGTAGCCGGGGTGGCGCCGGTCGAGTCGGCGCATCAGCTCGTCCCGCAGTTCCTTGGCGACGATGCCGGCCGCGGCGATCGAATAGCAGAGCGCATCGCCGTCCACCAGGGCCTCGTGCTCGAAGCCGCATTCGGGCATCGGCAGGCCATCGAGCAGCACCCGGAACCCGGTCGCACCGCCACGGAGCGCCTTGTCCCGGAAGCCCGTGGAGGCGACGAGACGAGCGACGGCCCGTCGCATGGCCAGCGCGGTGGCACGACGGATATTGAGGCGGTCGATCTCGTGCACCGAGGCGGCGGCGACCGAGATCGCGAGCGCGGTGGAGCGGATACCCGGGACGAGTGCGGCGCGCTGACGGGCGCTCAGCGTCTTGCTGTCCCGTATGCCCCGCACCGGCGTGGCATAGGGAGGAAAGGCAATGGCCGCGGCCACCACTGGACCAGCCAGGGGGCCACGGCCAACCTCGTCAACACCGATGAGCAGCGCGCGGCAGGACCAGGCGTCTTCCTCGCGGACGAGGGAGGGCGCCAGCCCGCCGGCGGCCACGGCTAGTTCTCCCGCTTCTCCTTGATGCGCGCGGCCTTGCCGCTCACATGGCGGATGTAGTACAGCTTGGCACGACGGACGCGGCCGCGACGCACGACCTCGATCGCCGCCAGGCTCGGGCTGTGGAGCGGGAAGACCCGCTCGACGCCGACGCCGGCCGAGACCTTCCGGACGCGGAAGGTCTCGTTGATCCCGCCGCCCCGCTTGCCGAGGCACAGGCCTTCGAACGCCTGCAGGCGCTCCTTGTCACCTTCCCGAACCCGGACCATCACCTTGATGGTGTCGCCGGGAAAGAACTCGGGGATATCCGTCCGCAGGCCCTCGCGGGCCACTGCCGCCATCCGATCCATTGGTCTTCTCCTCGTATTGCGCGCGCGTCCGGGCGCGCTTGCTGAACTTGATGCAAACCCTCTGAGACGCGCCACCGGCACGCTCTAACGTTCCTTTTCCCGATGCTCGGCCCAGAGATCGGGCCGTCGTTCCGCGGTCAGCCGCTCCGCTTCCGCCTGTCGCCACGCCGCGATGTCCGCGTGGTTTCCCGAGAGCAGCACCTCGGGGACTGCCAGCCCCTCGTACAGCGGGGGCCTCGTGTAGCTCGGCGGACTCAGCAGTCCGTCGTAGTGCGAGTCACCCGAGGCGGACTCATGATCGCCGAGGACACCCGGGAGCAGCCGCACCACCGCATCGATCACGCAGGTCGCCGCCAGCTCACCACCCGAGAGCACGAAGTCACCGATCGACAGCTCTTCGGTCGCCAGGCCGTCCGCCACCCGCTGGTCCACGTCCTTGTAGTGACCGCAGAGGAGCGTCAGGGTCCCGCCCAGCGACAGCCGCACCGCATCCTGATGGGTGAAGCGCTTCCCGCGTGCGGAGAGCAGCACGATGGGACCCTTCCGGCTTTCCTCGTCCAGCGTGCCGACCGCCTCGAAGAAGGGCTCCGGCTTCAGCACCATCCCCGCACCACCGCCGTACGGGTAATCGTCCACCGTGCGGTGCCGGTCGTGGGTGAAGTCCCGCAGCTGCAGCAGCTGGTAGGTCACCTTTCCGGCTGCCGCGGCCCGTCCCGGTATGCTCGCCCCGAGGTAGGGGGCGATGACCTCCGGAAAGAGCGCCACGACGCTGATCCGCATCACAGGTCCAGCAATCCCTCCGGGAGCGCGACCACCAGGGTCCGCTGCTCGCGCAGCACCTGCCGGACGAACTCCTTCTTGAACGGCAGCAGGAACTCGCGCTTCGGCCCCTGCACTTCGATCGTCAGGCCCGCCGGGAGATCGTAGATCCCCGAGACCAGCCCGATCGCCGTTCCATCCTCACCGCGCACCGCGAAGCCTTCGAGTTCGTGGACGTAGACCTCGCCCTCATCCGGCGGCGGCAGTTCCTCCGCCGCCGCCGCGAGGAACTGACCGCGCCACGTCTCCATCTCGGAGCGGGACTCGATGCCCTTGAACTTGATCAGCCACTCGCGGTGGTACCCTCGGCTCCGCTCCACGACCACGGGCTCGCCGACCACCGCGCCATCCAGTTGCAGCCGCACCAGCCGTCGGCCCGGAGAGAAGACTGCGGCCGGATCGCCGGTGAGTGGAAAGATCGAGAACTCACCCTTGAGGCCGTGCGGTTTCCGGAGGCGCCCCACCGCGAGATAGCGGGCGCTCCCCGGATCCGTCACGCCTTCTTGGCGGCCGCGGCCTTCGGCGCCTTGGGAGCAACCGCCGCCTTCGGGGCAGCCGCGATCAGGCCGGCCTTCTCGAGCAGCGCGCGGACGGTGTCGGTCGGGGTCGCCCCCTTGGCCAGCCACGCCTTCGCGGCGTCGGCGTCGACCGTCATCTTGTCCTGGTTCTGCTCGGCGCGCGGATTGTAGGTGCCGAGCGTCGCCACGAAACGCCCGTCACGGGGCGATTCCTTGTCAGCCACGACGATCCGGTAGAGCGGCACGCCCTTGCGGCCGACGCGACGGAGACGAATGCGAGTTGCCATGCTGTTCCTGTCCTGGTTGAACTGACCGGCCAAGGCGTGTCTTGGCGCTTGTACTGCCAAAGCATGCTTTGGCGGCTGCTACATCCCGAACATCCCCGGGCCCCGGCCGAACGGCATCTTCAGGCCCTTTCCACCAGACTTCATCAGCTTCTGCATCTGCTTGAACTGATTCAGCAGCTGATTGACTTCCTGTACGGTCCGGCCGGCACCCTTCGCGATCCTGAGCCGCCGCGAACCGTTGATCAGGTCCGGATCGGCGCGCTCCTTTGCCGTCATCGAGAGAACGATCGCTTCGACGTGCTTGATGCGCTTGTCGTCGAGGTTCGCATTCTTGAGCATCGCCGAGTTCACCCCCGGCAGCATGCCCAGCACGTTCTTGAGCGGCCCCATCGCCTGCATCTGCTTCATGGCGGTCAGGAAGTCCTGGAGATCCAGGCCCTTCTTGGACATCGCCTTCTTCGCCAGCTTCTCGGCCTCGGCTTGATCGACCGTGGCCTGCGCCTTCTCGACGAGGGTGAGGATGTCTCCCTTCTGGAGAATCCGCCCCGCCAGCCGGTCCGGCCGGAACGGCTCGAGCTGATCGAGCTTCTCGCCGAGACCGAGGTACTTGATCGGCGCCTTCGTGACGCCATAGATGGAGAGGGCCGCGCCACCACGCGCATCGCCGTCCATCTTGGTCAGAATCACGCCGGTCACCCCGAGCGCCTCATGGAAGCCGCTGGCGATGCGTACCGCGTCCTGACCCGTCATGCCGTCCGCGACGAGCAGGATCTCGTGCGGCTTGATCGCCGCCTTGAGCGCCTTCAGCTCGTCCATCATCTCGGCGTCGATCTGCAGTCGGCCCGCGGTGTCGACCAGCACCGTCCGCGCTCTGGCCTTCCCTGCCTCGACGATACCCCGCTTCACGATCCCGACGACGTCGGTCACGCCAGGTTCACTGTGACAGCCGACGTCCACCTGTTTCGCCAGCGTCACCAGCTGATCGACCGCGGCCGGGCGATACACGTCCGCCGCCACCAGGTACGGCGCCTTCTGCTCGAGCTTCAGCCGCTTCGCCAGCTTGCCTGCGGTCGTCGTCTTGCCGGAGCCCTGCAGTCCGACGAGCAGAATCACCGTCGGCGGTACCGATGCAAAGGCGATCGGCGCCTGCTTCTCGCCGAGCAGTGTGACCAGCTCATCGTAGACGATCTTCACCAGCTGGTCGCCGGGGCGAACCGCCTTCAGCAGCTGAGTGCCGACCGCCTTCTGTTCGACGCGTTCGAGAAACTCGCGAGTCAGGTCAAAGCTGACGTCCGCTTCCAGCAGCACGCGCCGGATTTCTCGGAGGCCATCCTTGACCGCTTCCTCGGTAAGAACGCCGCGCCCCGTAAGCTTGGAGAGCGCGGCGGTGAGTTTGGCGGACAGCTCGTCGAACATAAGCCCCGCAAAATAGAGGGGTTACACGACTTAGGCAAGTCGAACCGGTCCTCTCCTCAAGCGGGTGCATCAGGGCCTGGGCACTAGCACCCCGGCCGACGTGCGCGCCGATCCCTACTAGAGGATGGGAAATCCACCGCCCGGCTGGGCGGATCGGCGGGCAAAGCCGACCAGACGGCTCGATATCCACACCGATCGACTCGTTATCCACATCCAGCGGCCCGACCGGATGGGCAATCGCGCCTCAAAGCCGGACAACCCGTGCTCAGACTCGGCGGATCCAGGTTTCAGGCCGGCGGAGCCGCACGATCGTGCGGGTCTGGTCGAGCTGCTGGACGGCGGATCGGAGCTTCGTGCCTGCGGATTCGGTCGGAGAGCCGGTGGACGCGTGCTTCGGCTCGGCGGACCCGCACAATCGTGCGGGTCTGGTCGCGCTGCGTGACGGCGGATCAGAGCTTCGTGCCTGCGGACTCGGCCGTACTCGTGGGGGACTCGACCGCAAGGCCGGCGGACTCGGCCAGAGACGCTGCGGACTCGGGCGATTGGCAGGTGGGGCCGGATCGACTCGGCGTGGAATTGCACCGATTCGCGTTGCAGGGTTGATGGAGCGGTGAGGATCCGGCGTTAGGCTGGGTTCACCCTTAGCCAGGAGCACGCGCCGTGAAGAGCATGGTATCGCCTGCGCCAGCCGACGACGATCGCGACGCGATCGCAATCCGGGTGGCCGACACACTCGCTGATGCAGTCTCCCGAGGTCCCTATGCCGCGATCCGGACCGCCCGCAGTCTGACAGAGGATGAGCTCCGTCTCGGACTCGACTTCGTCAGCACAGTGCTCGAGGTTGCTTCCAGTTCTGCCCGGGCGATGGCTGCGGTGCTCGCGGAACGGGCCAGCGATCGCGAGGAAAACCGTCCCACGCTGCACTGACGCTAGGGTACCACTTCGATTCCCACGATCTGTCGCCAGCCGAGCCAGCCTTCGGGCGCAATCACGATGCGGCTGCCCGGGTGGTGGCCGATCGGGCGCTCGCTCAGTTCGAGCCGGTAGCCCAGTCGCCGACGGGACTCGAGTCGCTGGCCGGTGCCGGACTGAAAGCGGGTGCGTGAGAGGGAGTCGTCCCAGGCGATGTACCAGACCATCGCTGGGCCGGCGGGAGTATCGTAGACCCGGAACCGGTCGCCCCCCCAGCCGAGAGCGAGGGGGGTCTGGATCTCGGTATTGGGAGAGTTGCCGGCGAGGTCCGCGGCAAGAACACGCATGTCGAACTCCCCCATCACGTCCTCATAGAGGACACGCCGCTCCGGAACGGCAAACCGGAGCGTCACCGGTGTATCCCCGCGCCCATACCGATCGGGATGCAGGATCTGCTCCGTGGAGACGGGCATCCGGGCGCCAAAGGGGAGGGAGTCGCGATGCTCCGAACCTGCCCACCAGCGCAGGAAATCAGCGCCGGCCAGGTACGGAAAGATGATGCTCTCCCGCAGGATTCGCGGCGCCTTGCTGAAGACCGGCATGGTCCGCTGCTGGGTACGGAACTGCTCCCGATAGGTATCCCAGAATTCCGGCATCGCCCAGAGATTCTGGTCGGGCACCATCACCTGCAGGCCGCCGAGCGTGGCCTGGCCCTCGAGGATGGCTTGCGCGGCCGTGAGGCGGTCGTTGTCGCCGGTCTGCCGCATGATGGAATCGAGCGGCAGATACTGGTGCTGGAGCGCATGCACGAGTTCGTGCGATACCACGGCGCGCAGCACCGTGGGATCGGCGTTGGCCACCACGAAGAGCATCGTGGAGTCCGGCTCGTAGTAACCGACGATCTGCTCGGTGAAGAGGTCGAGCAGCAGCGTGCGCAGGTCGAGGGAATCGGGGAGCAGGCCCAGCAACCGGTAGCTGGCCTGCAGTCCATGCGCTTTCTCGCTGGGCAGCTCCTGATCCAGCTTGTGCAGCACGTAGGCCCGCACCTGTTCCCGGCTGCGGACCGCCGAACGGGGGCGGGTGTGGAACTTGAGGCCGACGGCCTTCTCCACCGCCGGCGCGAGACTGTCCACAAGTTGCGATGTCGCGTCGACCGCATCCGCCGGCGGGCGGCCGCGGCACGCGAGCGCGACGAGAAGGCTCGCGGCAAGCAGCAATCGGTGGCGGCTCACGACTGAAGCACGAAGCTGCGGTACCATGCAATGACGGCCGGACCGGCAAGCCAGGTGGCCGCAGCCCCGAGACTCAGGAAGACCCCGAAGGGGACGAGCCGCTTCTTCCCCATCAGCGAGAGGGGAACAAACACGAGCGTGCCGATCAGTGCCCCCAGGAAGATGGTGAGCAGCACGCCCTGCCAGCCGACGAAGGCGCCGACCATCGCCATCATTTTGATGTCGCCACCGCCCATCGCCTCTTCCTTGAAGATCTTCGTGCCCAGGGCACCGACCACCCAGAGCAGGGCGAACCCGGTGACCGCACCGATCAGGGCATGACTGATCGAGGCGAAACCGCCTGGGATGCTGAAGAGGATTCCGATCACCAGGCCGCCGAGGCTGAATTCGTCGGGGATGATGTACTCCCGGGCGTCCGTCATGGTGATGCCGAGGAGGATGCTGAAGAAGACGGCCCCTGCCAGAAAGAGGAGGGTCGGGCCTTCGCGCCAGGCCAGGAAGGCCCAGATGAGGGCATTCGCGAGCTCGACCAGCGGATACTGGATCGAGATCGGCGTCCGGCAGCGGCGGCAGCGGCCACGCAGCAGGACGACCCATGAGAAGATGGGGATGTTGTCGTACCAGGCGATCAGCTCGCCGCATCCCGGGCAACGGGAGCGCGGACTGACCACCGACTGCTCCGCCGGCCACCGCAGGATGCAGACGTTCAGGAAACTGCCGATCAGCGCACCGACCAGCCCGGCGGCCAGAATCACGAACAGCTCAACGGTCACGCGTCACCTCATAGAGGATGATCCCAGCGGCCACGGCCACGTTGAGGGATTCCACTCCCCCGGCCAGGGGAACCGACACCGATTGCGCCGCGGCGGCCGCAAGCTCGGGACGGACCCCAGCCCCTTCATTACCCAGAATCAGCGCGATCGGCCCTTCCCGCCGCACCCGATCCACGGGAGCACCATCCGCCGCGGTGGTCCAGAGCGACAGTCCGCTGCCGCGCGCCCAGCCGATGAACGCTTCGGTCGTGGCCTGGACGGTCGGGAGGCGGAACAGCGCTCCCATGCTGCCTCGCAGCGCCTTGGGGTTGCTGATGTCGGCGGTCCCGGGGAGTGCCACCAGGCCGACCGCCCCGAGACCGAGCGCCGTCCGTGCGAGCGCGCCGACATTGCCGGGATCCTGCACCCCATCGAGCACCAGGACCACGCCATGAGCCCCGGGCTGGATCGCGTCGAGCGCCCAGTCGCGCGCTTCCACGACGGCGACCACGCCCTGCGGCTGCTCGGTGTCCGCGAGCTGGATGAGGAGATCGTCGTCGACCGCTTCGATCGGCACGCCGGCGAGCACGAGCCGGCGCTTGAGAGCCGCCCCACGGGGTGTAGCTTCCAGCGCCGCGGACGTTGCCGCACCCTGCACGACGATGCCGGCGGCGAGCGCTTCTTCGAGCAGCCGGACCCCTTCGACGAGTGTGAGGGACCGGCGATCGCGGGCTCGGCGACGATGGAGATCCCGGATGGTACTGATCAGCGACACGGCCACCACACCTTCCATATGAAAATCGCGCTCACCATTGCCGGATCGGACTCGGGGGGCGGTGCCGGCATCCAGGCCGATCTCAAGACGTTCCAGCAGTTCGGCGTCTTCGGCACGACGGTGATCGTGGCGCTGACCGCGCAGAATACTCGCGGCGTCCGCGCCGTGCACCCCGTCCCGGACGCAATGGTCGCTGCGCAGCTCGATGCCCTCGCCGAGGACCTCCCGCCGGCCGCAGTGAAGACGGGCATGCTCGCCACGGTCCCGCTGGTCCAGCAGATCGCCGATGCCATCCGGGATCGCGGCTGGCGCACCTATGTCTGCGATCCCGTCATGGTGGCCACCTCGGGTGATCGCCTGCTCGATGCGACCGCCGAAGCCGTCGTGCGGGAGCGGTTGCTTCCGCTTGCCAGCCTCGTCACCCCGAATCTCGATGAGGCCGGCATTCTCACCGGCCTCGAGGTCATGGACACCGACCAGATGGAGCGCGCGGGACGCCGGCTCCTCGAACTCGGCGCCGGCGCGGCGCTGGTCAAGGGCGGACATCTGCAGGGCGATGTGATGACCGACATCCTGATCAGCGCCCGGGGTACCCGGAGATTCACCCGGCCTCGACTGGCCACCACCTCCACGCACGGGACGGGTTGCACCCTCTCCGCGGCGATCACGGCCGGTCTCGCCCTCGGACGTGAGCTGGACGCGGCCGTCGAGGATGCGCTCGACTTCGTGCATCGGGCCATGCGCGCCGCTCCCGGTCTGGGTGGCGGGCACGGTCCGCTGAATCATACCGTTCCCGCGCGGGTTCCATAGGGGGCGGCGCGCGTCACGGCGCGGCGGCTGACGCCTCCACCACCCCGGCGAGGACCTGGGCGAGGGCATCACCCGCGGCGGAAGCGGCGGCCATCACCTCGGCATGCGAGAGCCGAGCCGTGCCGATACCGCTCGCGTAGTTCGTGATGATCGAGATCCCCAGACAGCGCATCCCTCTGGCCCGGGCGGTGATCACCTCCAGCACGGTCGACATGCCGACGGCATCCGCGCCCAGCCGCTCGAGCATGCGGATCTCCGCGGGTGTCTCGTAGCTCGGCCCCATGACGCCGGCGTAGACGCCATCCTCGAGCGCCACCCCTCGACGCGCAGCCACCTGATGGGCGATGCCCCGCAGCGCCGCGTCATAGGGCGCGGACATGTCCGGAAATCTCCCCTCCCCTTCCAGGACCCGGCCGATCAGCGGATTGCGGAAACTCAGGTTCACCTGGTCCGCAATCAGCATCAGGCTTCCCGGCCGGAAGGTCCGTCGAATGCCGCCCGCCGCATTGGTGAGCACCAGCGTGCCGATCCCGAGTGCCGCGAAGACTCGCACCGGAAGCGCCACGGTTGCTGCCGCGTGCCCTTCGTAGGCGTGGAACCGGCCGCTCTGACAGAGCACCACCCGGCCCGAGAGCATCCCGGCGACCAGTTCACCCGTGTGGCCGGGGACGCCGGGCTCCGCGAATCCCGGAATCTCCCGATAGGCAAGCCGGATCGGATCAGTCAGTCGGGCCGTGAAGTCCCCGAGCCCGGAGCCAAGGACGAGCGCGATCTCCGGGCGCCTCGACCCGAGCCAGCGGCGGACGACAGCGACGGCATCGTTCATCCGGGCCGCCCCGAACTCGGGGTCACGCCAGC
>JBGASX010000031.1:0-50845 GCA_044229445.1 Gemmatimonadales bacterium
CGCAGGCCCGCCCGGTCGCTCGCGCGCACAGCCAGTGCGCGCGTACGTCGGGTCGGGCCCATGCAATCGCGTTGCTGTTACGCCGCCATCGGCTCCTCGATCCAGATGTACTCCGGATCGATGACGCCGGTCTGCTCATCGCGGATGTGCCAGGGCATGCCCGAGACATCGAGCAGCCGCATGAACGGATCGGGATCGAATTGTTCCGGCGACAGCACGCCGGTCCCCGCCCATGCGCCTGAGGCGATGAGCTTCGCCGCGACCACCGGTGGCACACCGGTCTGGTACGCCGTGGCCTGAACGCCGAGTTCGCGCCAGGTCTGGGCGTGGCTGGTCACGTTGTAGATGTAGAAGGAGCGCTCCACGCCATCGCGGATCCCCTTGGCGAGGGTACCGACGCAGGTCTTCCCCTGCATGCGGCCACCGAGCGTCTTCGGCTCCGGCAGCAGCGAGACCACGAGATCGCGCGGCGACACGTCGACGCCGCCGACCTTCACCTTGTCCTTCCCCGAGAGGCCGAGGTCCTTGAGCACCTTGAGCGTCTGCCAGGTCGTGTTGTCCATGCAGAGCTTGAAGTCGGCGACCTTCAGCTGCGGGAAGAACATCGGGAAGGTGCGCGACTCCTCGTGGTCGACGTAGTAGGTGTTGAGGACGCCGAGCTCCGGGAAGTCGAACGGCTCCAGGCCGGACAGCGCCTCCTCGAGGTGGTACTTCCCGTCGCGCCAGGAGATGGCGCCACAGGTGCACTCGTCGATGAAGACCCAGGGACTGAAGGTCGCGAGGAAACCGTTGTGGCCCTCGCATACCGAGTTGTCCCCGTCACGCACCCGGAGTTCCGTGACTTCATCGAGGAGGTGCTTGGCGGCGTACGCCGCGTAGATGTTGCTGGTTCCCGGATCGGCGCCCATGCCCAGCAGCGCGAGCCGCCCGGCCGCCTTGAACTCGGCGTCGAGGGCGAATTGATCCGGCAGCTTGGGAGTGCCGTCGTTCTCGGCACCGCCACTCGCCATGTCGATGTAGTCGCAGCCGGCATCGAGGCAGGCCCGCATCACGATCAGGTTCGTGGACGGCAACGCGGCATTCAGCAGGATGGTGCTCTGGGTCTCTCGGATGGCCCGGGCAAGCGTATCACGGTCGCCCGCGTCTAGCGTGAGTGCCCGCACATGCGGACTCCCGATCCGGTCGGCCAGCTGCTGGGCACGTCCGGGTAGTGCATCGGCGACGATGAGCTGCTCGCACGCCGCTTCCTGCGCGAACTTGAGGGCGGACACGGTCCCCACCGCGCCACAGCCCAACACCAGGACTTTCACAGACTCCTCTTTTCATTGTGGAGCGGGCCTCGGTCTGGTGTCCGTTCGAACGCACGGCGCCTCGCTGCTGCGCCACTTGTTCCCCAGGAACACCTCGCCCCCCCCGCTTACAGGGGTCGCAACTCAAGGGTGTTGTCAGTCGCGAGATCGGACCCTCCGAGGATCGGAGGATTCAAACACGCCCCCCGCCAAGACAGGGGCCGCAGAGCCAGTCTGGCGCGCCCCCCCACGTTCTGTCCAGCCCCCCTCTACAGGGCCGCCCCTCCTTGCATTCGGGGGTTGACGCTCTCCCCTTCGGCCGAGCGCCTTGGGCCCGAAGCAGTTACCACGGTTCTCGGCACCCGAAGATCCTCCGATTGACGTGAAGTGTTTTCGGTCATCTCCGGGGCGCGAAACCCTCGCGACCTGAAGGGGTGCTACAACCCGCCTTGCCGCCAACCGAGAGTAGAGAAGAGGGGAACCAGGGCCCGGCGTATCCGCGGGACAACGATTTCTGGAGCAGGGCGTGATCAGAGAGCCTCGTCCGACGACTCAACTCAAGTACCAGCTTGCGGGCACCGGCACGTTCAAAGCCGGCGCGCCGCCAACGGCGCTTGTGCTGATCGTGGACGACGATGCGGACATGACCCGGTTCGTGAGCGCGGTGCTCGCGAGCAGCGGCATTGCCACGGTCGCGGCGTACGACGCCATCCAGGGCTTCCTGGTGGCGCAGCGGCAGCTCCCGAAGCTGATCTTCGTCGACTGGCACATGCCAGCTGGTGGCGGCCCCCAGGTGCTCAGGAAGCTCCATGACCATCCCCGTACTGCGGCGATTCCCGTCTACGTGATCACGGCCGACGGCGCGTCGGAGATCCCGGCGGAGGCCGCCGCGCTTGGAGCCAGGGGGGTGCTTCGGAAGCCGCTGGATCCCGCCTCACTCCTCGCACTGGCGACGCCGCTTGTGAGCTAGTCGGCCGTCTTCCCTCGCCGCACCGCCGTCTCCCACGACCGCTATTGCCGTCTTCTACACATCCCTGTATATCCCTCGGTGACTCTTTGCGTGGACGTAATGTGACGTTATTGGCCTTCAGGGGGCGACGCTGCGCGTTGCCGGCCTTCGCGCTCACCGTGGCTCTCCTGGTCGCCGCCTCCGCTCAGGCGGCGGCGCAGCAGCGCCTCACCGTCTTCGCCGCCGCATCGCTCACCGATGCCTTCAGCGCCGTCGGCCAGCGGTTCGAACGGGAGCATCCCGGGACCACGGTGACGTTCAACTTCGCCGGCAGCCAGGCGCTCGCGACGCAGATGGAGCAGGGGGCGGCCGCGGATGTCTTCGCCTCCGCCGACCCGCGCTGGATGCAGTACGCGGAGCAGCGCCATCTGTTAGGCGGACCGGCCCGGGTCTTCGCGCGGAACCGGCTCGTGGTCATCGCGCCGAAGGCGAATCCGGGGTACATCAACACGCTGCAGGACCTGGCCCGGCCCGGGCTCAAGCTCGTGCTCGCGGCGGCCCAGGTGCCGGTGGGCAGCTACAGCCGGGAGGCGCTCCGCCGCCTCGGCGCGACGCCGGGATACGGTGGCGACTTTCCGGGGCGGGTGCTGGCCAACCTGGTTTCCGAGGAGGAGAATGTGAAAGGCGTCGTCGCCAAGGTGCAGCTCGGCGAGGCCGATGCCGGCATCGTCTACGTCACCGACGTCACCCCGGCGATCCAGTCCCAGCTACGGGTCCTGGAGATCCCCGAGCCGAGCAACCCGTTCGCGGAGTATCCGGTCGCGCCGACCGCCACGGGAAGACGCGAGCTCGCCGCGGCGTTCATCGAGCTGCTGCTGTCCCCGGCGGGCCAGGCCCTGCTGGCCTCCCGCGGCTTTCTCTCTCCGGCGCCGGTCGCGCGGTGAGCAGGCTCCAGCCGGCGGGCCGTCGGCGCCTCCTGGAAGTCGGTGGACGGCTGGGCGGCATCGCCGGGGCGATCGTGCTCGCGCTGCTGGTCGGCCTCCCGCTGGTCGCGCTCGTGCTCCGGGTGCCGGCGGCGACGCTGCTCGAGCAGCTCGGCCATCCGGCGGTGCGCGAATCGCTGCGGCTGAGCCTCGTCACCAGCGCCGCCGCGGCACTCTGCTGTCTGCTCCTCGGTCTGCCGATGGCCTGGCTGCTCGCCTCGCGCGATTTCCCCGGCAAGCGGGCCCTCGAGATCCTGCTCGATCTGCCCATGGTCATTCCCCCCACGGTCGCGGGCTTTGCCCTGCTGATGGCGTTCGGTCGCGCGGGGCTCCTGGGCGGCACGCTCTCGCTCTTCGGGATCACGCTGCCCTTCACGACGGCCGGGGTGGTGGTGGCCCAGGTCTTCATGTCGGTGCCGTTCTTCGTCGGGGCGGTCCGCGCGGGATTCGCCGGGGTCGATCCCCGCTATCTCGACGCGGCCGCGACGCTTCGCGCCGGTGAGATCTATGCCTTCTGGCGCATCCGCCTGCCGCTCGCGCTGCCGAGTCTGATCGCCGGGCTGGGGATGAGCTGGGCGCGCGCACTCGGCGAGTTCGGCGCCACGATCACTTTCGCCGGCAACATGGCCGGTACCACACGCACCATGCCGCTCGAGGTATATCTGCAACTGCAAGGCGATCTCGAACGGGCCGCGACCCTTTCGCTCCTGCTCATCGTGATGGCCGTCGTCCTCCTCGCCGCGATGCGGCAGGCGGGGCTTGGCTTCTTCGCCCCCTCCCGTGCTGCGCGCCAGTCTCCATCACCGGCTCGGTGAGTTCCGGCTCGACTGCGAGCTGATGGCCGCTCCGGGGGAGACCCTGGTGCTGGTCGGGGCGAGTGCGTCCGGGAAGAGCACGGCGCTCCGGCTGCTCGCCGGTTTGATCCGTCCCGACGAAGGCCGCATTTCGGTGAGCGACGAGCTCTGGTGCGACCGGGCGACGGGGGCGTGGCTCCCGGCGAGCGCACGCACCGTCGGGTATGTTCCGCAGGACTACGCGCTCTTCCCGCATCTTTCCGTCAGGCAGAACGTCGCCTTCGGTCCGGCCGCGCTCGGCCTCGCTCGGCGCGAGGTCCGGTCGCGGGCCGACGCAATCCTCGAACGCTTCGGGCTGACCGACCTTGCCGATCGGAGGCCAGGCGCGCTCAGCGGCGGACAGCAGCAGCGGGTGGCGCTGGCGCGCGCGCTCGCGCTCGAGCCGACGCTGCTCCTGCTCGACGAACCGCTTTCGGCGCTCGATGTCGAGACCCGGCACACGATCCGGAGCGAACTCGTGCGACTGTTGCACGGGCTCAACTGCGTGACGGTATTCGTGACCCATGCGCCGCTGGAGGCGCTGCTCTTCGGTGACCGGATCGTGGTGCTGGAGCAGGGCCAGGTGGCGCAGGTCGGCGATCGCGAGTCGCTGCTCCGGCAGCCGAGGTCGCGATACGTCGCCTCGCTGCTGGGGCTCAACTTGCTGCCGGGGCGGGTGGTGCACCGCGGTCCCGGCGACGAGGTCACGCTGGAGACGCTGCGCGGTCCGGTCACGGTGCTGCAGGCGGCGGCGGGCGACGAACTCTTCGTGGTCGTTCCACCCGACCAGGTGACGCTCTCGGTCGAGCCGCCCTCGGCGAGCGCCCGCAACGTCTTCGCGGGCGTGGTGGAGGCGGTGCTGCCGGAGCCACCGTTCGGCGAGCGGGTGCGGGTCGTCGTGGGGCCGGCGCCGGCGCTGGTCGCCGAGGTTACCGCCGTGGCCGCGACGACGCTCAAGCTGGTCGCCGGCGCTCCGGTCTATGCCACCTTCAAGGCGACCAGCATCGCCGCCTACGCCTGATCGCCGTCCTTCTCCGACACCTCACAAGGTGAGGACCTGATGTCGCGACTCCTGCTGCTTCTCCTGCTCGCCCCCGTTTCTCTGGCGGCTCAACAGCCCGCGGCGCCAGCTCCGGCTGCCACCACGCCTTCACCTTCACCTTCACCCGTGAAGCTGGGCGGTTACATGCAGACCCGGGTGGTCTATCAGTCGAAGGCCGGCATGACGGCGACGCTCAACCGGGCGCGGCTGCAGGCGACGGGCGTCCTGAGCCGGGGTTTCAGCTACCGGCTCCAGGCGGAGTTCCGCACCGGGAATGTGGGCACCGGCAAGGCCTCGGTCTCGCTGACGGATGCCTACATCCGCTGGGCGCATCAGGCGCTCGGCATCCAGGTCGGGCAGTTCAAGACGCCGTTCACGAAGGAATATCTGATGTCGATCACCGACATCGAGTCGCTGGATCGCTCCACCGTCGTCGATTCGCTCGCGCCGAAGCGGGACATCGGTGCGATGGTGGACTACCAGGCGGGGAAGCGAGCCACCTTCGCGGTCGGCGCGTTCAATGGCGAGGGCCAGAACGTGACCTCGAACAAGGACTCGACGGTGCTCGGCGTGGCGCGCGCCACGGTCCGACCGATTCCGGAGCTCACAATCGGGGCGAATGTTGCGCGCTACTTCGGCGACAGCACCCGCTACGGCGCGGATGTCTCGCTCGAGACGGCGCGGTTCCTGGCACGAGGCGAATGGCTGGCCCAGCAGCGGGACAGCCTCGGCGGCAAGAGCGACCGTGGCTGGTGGGCGCTGGCCGGGTACCGCGTGATTCCCGACGTCCAGCTCGTGGGCAAGTACGAGGACTTCCGGCGGGATGCGATCAGCAGTGCCCAACACAATCGGGCCTGGTCGGCCGGTCTCAACTGGTATGTGGTTTCACCCGGTGTGCGGCTGTCGGCGTTCTACGTGAGCCGGAAGATCGGCGCGACGGGAATCCGGCGCGGCGCGCTGCAGACGCAACTGCAGGTGCGCTTCTGAGGCGGTGCAACGCCCGCTGCCCGGGTGGGCGGGACCCACATTCACCCCCTGTGACTCCGCGGTACCGCCCGCCCACCGAAAGACCGGCGGAGCGCTTCACCTTTCGCGGCGAATCATGAAGGCCGCGGCCCTTCCGTTCCGTCCCGCCGCGCAGCACCTTTGGCGACTCATGCTCGTCCGGACTGCCCGCTGAACTATCTGACCGTCGCCGAGACCGCCAAGCTGCTGCACCTGAATGTGAAACGGGTGCAGGCGCTCGCGCGCGCGGGGACGCTGCCTGCCTCGCGGGTCGGGCGGAAGTGGCTCTTCCCGCGTGACCGGGTGGAGGCGATGCTCGGTGCGCCCGCCGAACCATCCGCCCGGGGCGCAGTGGAGCTGAGTGCGCGGAATCAGCTGCGCGGACGCATCGTGGGGCTCACCACCGACGGACTGATGTGCGAGGTCCGGCTCGAGATCGGCGACCAGGAGCTGGTCTCGGTGATCACCCGCTCCTCCGCCGAGCGGCTTCGTCTCAAGCGCGGCGACATGGTGCTCGCCGTCATCAAGTCCACCGAGGTGATGATCGGCCGTGACTGAGACCGCGCCGCTCGCTCTCGTCGTATCCGGCATGGCGACACTGCTCGCCGTCCTGGCCGGGCTGCCGCTCGCGTGGCTGTTCGGGCGCCGCGAATTCCCCGGCAAGTCGCCGCTGCAGGCGGGCCTGCTGCTCCCGCTCGTCCTTCCCGCGACCCTGCTGGGCTACTGCGTGGTGGCGCTCGGGCAGCATCCCGTGATGACCCGGGTGCTGGGATGGGTCGGCCTCGCGCCGGTGCTCGACTGGCGCATGGCGCTGGTCATCGCGTGGATCGGCGCGCTGGCGATGTTCATCAGCTCGGCGCAGCGGGAGTTCGCCAGGGTGGACAGCAGGCTGGAGCAGGCGGCGCGTACGCTCGGGCGTTCGGAATGGAGTCTCTTCTGGGCGGTGACCCTTCCGCTGGCCTGGCGCGGCGTCGTCGCCGGTGCCTGCCTCGCCTTCTGCCGCGCGGTGGCGGAGTTCGCGCTCACGCTGCTGGTCGCCCGGGGCGGGCAGGCGACCTTCGCGACGAGCGGGCTCGGGCTCCTGGCGCTCGCCTGCGCCGGCGTGCTGGTGGTCTCCGCCAGCCGGCTCACCCGCGCGGTGGGGTGACGCGATGCTCCAGGTCGAACTGCTGCATCACTTCCCCGGGTTCACCCTCGATGCGTCGTGGTCGGCCGAGTCAGGCGTCGTGGCCCTGTTCGGCCCCTCCGGCGCGGGGAAGACCCTGACCCTCGAATGCCTGGCCGGGCTGGTGCGCCCCGATGGGGGGCGGGTGGCACTGGGCGGGCGCACGCTGTTCGACTCGCTCCGCGGCATCCATTGCCCGCCGCGGGACCGGCGTCTGGGTGCCGTCTTCCAGGGGTACGCGCTCTTTCCCCACCTCACGGTCGAGGAGAACATTCTCTTCGGCCTCGCGCGACTCTCCCGTGGCGCCCGCCGCGCCCGCATGGAGGAGCTGCTGGAGCGCTTTCAGCTCGGCGCGGTGCGCGGGGCGAAACCCGCGACGTTGTCAGGCGGTCAGCAGCAGCGCGTCGCGCTGGCGCGGGCCCTCGCCCCTGACCCGGAACTGCTGCTGCTGGACGAGCCGCTCGCCGCCCTCGATTCGCCGCTGCGCCGCACCCTGCGCGACGAGCTCGCCGGGATGCTCCGGGGGTTCGGCAAGATGGCCGTCGTCGTCACCCACGACCTCGCGGAAGCCTGCCAGCTCGCCGACCACATCGTCGTCTACGATCAGGGGCGGGTGGTGCAGGAGGGTGCGAAGGACGTGGTGGTGAGCCGGCCGGCATCGGTCGATGTCGCCGCCGTCCTTGGCATGCGCAACGTGCTCGAGGGCGTGGTCGTCAGCGCGGACGAGGAGCGGGTGCAGCTGCTGTGGCGGGGGCACCTGCTGGTGGCCGAGGCGACCCACCGGGCCGCCCCGGTGGCCGGCATGAAGGTGCGGTTCTTCATCCGTCCCGAGCATGTGCGGCTGATGCGCAAGGATCGCTACGGCGCGCCCGAGGCGCGAAAGACCAACCTGGTGCGCGGATCCCTCGTGGGAGAGGTCGACATGGGGGCGATCTACGCGCTGCAGTTCATCGTCGAAGGCGAGGGCGATCCGCCGCCCCGTGGCTACGACCTCGAGATCGCCGTGCCCAAGCTGGTACACGAGAAGCTGTGCCTGCACTACGACCGCCATTGGACCGTCTCGGTGCAGCCGAGCGCAGTGGAACTGCTGCCCACCCCCTGACGGATTCCGAGCGCCGGCCCGGCTCCGTGCCGCGAGCCTTGCCGCGCGCCCCGCGACGGGGCTAATCTCCCCGCCCTCGCCCAACCCGGAAGGCGCCATGAGTGGCATCCCGAATATTCCCCGCCCGCAGAACGACCCGATTCTCGGCTACGCTCCCGGTTCCCCGGAGCGGGCCGCGCTCAAGGCGCAGCTCAACACCATGGCGGCCGAGACGATCGAGATCCCGGCCATCGTCGGCGGGAAGGAGATCCGGACCGGCAAGTTCCATGATGTGGTGAGTCCGCACGAGCACCGCCGGGTCCTTGCCCGGGTGCACATGGCCGATCAGGCGACGATCGACGCCGCGATCCGGACCTCGAAGGTCGCATGGCGGGAGTGGTCGGAGATGCGCTTCGAGGAGCGGGCCGCGGTCTTCCTGAAGGCGGCGGACCTGCTGGCCGGCCCGTGGCGGATGAAGGTCAACGCGGCGACGATGCTCGGCCAGAGCAAGACGGCATTCCAGGCGGAGATCGACAGCGCCTGCGAGCTGATCGACTTCTGGCGCTTCAACGTGCACTTCGCCGAGAAGCTCTACCTCGAGCAGCCGAGTTCGTCGCCGGGGATCTGGAACCGGATGGAACACCGGGCGCTCGAGGGCTTCGTGTACGCGATCACGCCGTTCAACTTCACGGCGATCGGCGGCAATCTTCCGACGGCGCCGGCGATGATGGGCAATGCCGCGATCTGGAAGCCGTCGCACACCGCCTCTCTCTCGAACTACTACGTGATGAAGCTGCTGGAGGAGGCGGGGCTTCCGGCGGGCGTCATCAACTTCCTTCCCGGCGACTCGGTTCAGATCAGCAACGCGCTGCTGGCCGCGCACGACCTGGCCGGCATTCACTTCACGGGTTCGACGGCGGTGTTCCAGTCGCTCTGGAAGACGGTGGCGGAGAACCTGCCGCAGTACGCGGCCTATCCGCGAATCGTGGGCGAGACCGGCGGCAAGGACTTCGTGCTGGCGCACCGGAGTGCGGACGTGGATGCGCTCTCGGTGGCGCTGGTGCGTGGCGCGTTCGAGTACCAGGGGCAGAAGTGCAGTGCCGCTTCGCGCGCCTACGTCCCGGCGAGTCTCTGGCCGAAGGTGAAGGAGCAGGTGCTCGCGATGATCGCCGACATCCGCATGGGCGACGTGCGCGACTTCCGCAACTTCATGGGCGCCGTGATCGACAAGCGGGCGTACGATCGTCTCAAGGGGTATCTCGACCGGGCCCGCGGCGACAGCGGGGTCACGATTCTCGCCGGCGGGAAGTGCCACGACGAGACCGGGTACTTCGTCGAGCCGACGCTGCTGCAGGCGGAGGATCCGAAGTACCGCACGATGTGCGACGAGCTCTTCGGCCCCGTGCTGACCCTGCACGTCTATCCCGATGCCGACTGGAGCGAGACGCTCGAGCTGGTCGATTCGACCAGCCCGTACGCCCTCACCGGCGCGGTCTTCGCGCAGGACCGGCGCGCGCTCGCGGAGGCCGACAAGGCGCTCCGGCACGCGGCAGGGAACTACTACATCAACGACAAGCCGACGGGTGCAGTCGTGGGCCAGCAGCCCTTCGGCGGCGCGCGCGCGAGCGGCACGAACGACAAGGCGGGCTCGATTCTCAACCTGGTCCGCTGGGTCTCCCCGCGGAGCATCAAGGAAAACTTCGTCCCGCCGAAGGACTATCGCTACCCGTTCATGCGCGAAGAGTAGCCGGCATCCGCCTCAGGGTGCCTTGTAGATCACGCCGCTCCTCCTCACGAACGCGACCCGCTGGAGCTCGGTGATGTCCGCCAGCGGGTCGTTCGTTGCTCCCACGATGCCCGCCGGGAGACCATCCGCGATTGCCGCCGAATAGCGAGGCGCACCGATACCGGATGCAGGCTCTTCGAAGGTTCGCGCGCGCCGCGCACGCCTGTCTTGCCGTCATCGCCCTGATGTCGGCGCCGGATGCGCATGCCCAGGGGGCGGGGCGTCCGGTCTATCATCCGGCGCAGCTCGACTGCTCACGCTTCCGCCAGCAGGTCCGCAGCGTGATCCTGCTCGACGGCGGCAATCAGCACACCAGGGAGACCACCGGCCGCGATGGCATGCTGTCGATCCGCGCCACCTCGGTCGATTCCGGGGTACGTCTCGAGGCCTGGTTCGACACCCTCTCCGTCTGGCGCGAAGGCTCGGGAGAGCGGCTCGAGCCGGAGACCGATGGTGTCGTCGGCGGACGCTTCCGCGGCTCGCTGACGCGCGTCGGCGGTTTCACCGAGACCGACCGGCCGTTCATCCCCGATGAGATCGCGCAGGTGGCGGACGTCGGCGACGCACTCGCCGAGCTCTTTCCGCCGCTGCCGCCGGTGGGTCTCCTGCCTGGCGCCGCGTGGAAGGACGAATTCGGGACGGTAATCCTGCGCATTCCCGATGGCATGAGAGATGGACGGCGGGTCGAGCGCTACCGGATCAACCGGAAGCTGGAGCGCGACGAGACGCGGCTGTTGTCGGATTCGAGCGAGGTGCGCGCGCAGCGCGCCGAGACCGAGGCGTCGGTGCTCGAGTGGTCGGGAGAGCTGGGGCCGGTTCGCTGGGACCGAGAGGTGACGGTGCTGGTGACGGTCCCCGCCGGCGGACCGGTCCGGCAGCCGTTCCGCACCCGGATCGAACAGCAGATCTCGGTCGAGCGGGTCGCGGGGTCCTGCCGCGAGGGAACGGACTAGCTCGCGGTGCCGCTCCCCACTTCGCGGTAGAGGTACTCCAGCGGCGCAGTAGTCTCGGTGAGCGCCGACTCGATCAGGGCGTGCCGCGGGCTCAGACTGCAGACGGGGTCGGTGTTGGTGGCGTCGCCGGTGAGCGCGAACGCCTGACAACGGCAGCCGCCGAAGTCCTGTCCCTTTCGCGGGCAGCTCCGGCACGGCTCCTTCATCCAGGCGTCGCCACGGAAGGCGTTGAAGATCGGCGAGCGCTCCCAGATCCATCCCAGCTCGTGGGCCCGCACATCCACGAACTCGAGATGGCTGATCTGGGTGGCGCCGTGGCAGGGCAGGGCGCGCCCGTCCGGCGTCACGAGGATGTAGACGTTCCCCCAGCCGCCGTAACAGGGCTTGGGGAACTGCTCGTAGTAGTCCGGCAGCACATACAGAATCTGCATCTGACCCTTGTAGCGCCGGATCGCCGCCTCGGCAATGCCGCGGGAGCGCTCGACCTGCTCCCGCGTCGGCATCAGGGTGTGGCGGTTCTTCTCCGCCCAGCCGTAGTACTGCGTGTTCGCCAGCTCGAGCCGGTCCGCCCCCAGCTCCGCCGCCATCTCGATGATCTGCGGCAGGTGGTCGAGGTTGCCGCGGTGCAGCACGACGTTCACCGAGAAGGCGAGGTCGAGCGACTTCACGAGCGCCGCGCCATCGTACTTCTGGCGCCCCAGCTTGATGCCGGCGATGCGGTCGGCGTTCGCGGTGTCGGTGTCCTGGAAGGAGATCTGGATGTGGTCGATCCCGGCCTCCTTGAGGCGTTCCGCCCGCGGCCGGGTGAGCCCCAGCGCCGAGGTGACGAGGGTCGTGTAGAGCCCCTCGCCACGGGCGTGCGCGACCAGCTCCTCGAGGTCCTTCCGGACCAGCGGCTCCCCTCCCGACAGCCCCAGTTGCAGCACACCGAGGTCCCGCGCCTGAGTGAAGACCCGCTTCCAGTCGTCGGTCGACAGCTCCGCCTCGGCTCGCGACATCTGGATCGGGTTCGAGCAGTAGGGGCAGTGGAGCGGGCAGCGGTAGGTCAGCTCCGCGAGCAGCGTCGTCGGCTGGTTAGGCATCGGCAGAGGACCCCGAGGGGGATGGGGTCGACCAGGCGCCGATGGACACCAGGTCGCGCTGCACCATCATGTCGAGATATTCGAGGACGTCGCCGGTGACGTCGGCGCCGTAGCGGGTGCCGAGGGTGTCACAGATCTCGGCGACGCTGCGCTGCCCGTCGCACAGCTCGAGAATCGCCTTGCCGGTCTCATTGAGGAACATGGCGCCCTCAGGGTAGAGCAGCACGGGCCGTTGCCGCACCCGGTCGAAGCCGATGCGTGCGAGCCGCCAGAGTCGGGGACGGGAGGTCAGGGTCGTGGTCATGGCGTCGCGCGGGCCGGCGCTAGTCCTTGTACGCGTTGTGGATCAGGTCGATCATCGCCCACAGCATCTCGAGCTTGAAGGCGAGCGCCTCGAACGCCATCCGCTGGGTCTCGACGGTGGTGCAGTGCTGCTGCACGATCGCGAGGCCATGCTTCACGTCGCGCGGCGCCTGCACCAGCCGGCTCTTGAAATAGTCCAGCCCCTCCGGCGGAATCCATGGGTAGTGGATGGGGAACGACTGGATTCGCTCCTGATGGATCCGGGGCGCGAACAGCTCGGTGAGCGACGAGGCGCAGGCCTGCACCCACGGCTTCGACTTGCAGAACCAGACGTACGATTCGCAGATCAGCCGTACCGATGGCAGCACGTGGCGCTCGTCTTCCATCTCCTCCCGCGGCACGCCCAGGGCGATCCCCAGACGGATCCAGAGCTCGATGCCACCTTCGCCGGGCCTGGTGCCGTCGTGATCCACGATGCGCTGCAGCCACTCGCGGCGCACCGCCGGATCGGGACAGTTCGAGAGAATCGCGCCGTCCTTGCGGGGAACGACCCGCTGATACGCGAGCCGGTTGGCGACCCACCCCTGGAACTGGCGCCGGCTCAGCTTCCCCTCGTACATCAGCCGGTGGAAGGGATGCTGCACGTAATAGGAGCCGTGGAAGTTCCGAAGCGCCGCCTCGAGCTCGTCGGGGGTGAGCGGCCGGGCCAGATCGGGAATCGGCGGCTTGGGCGGCGTCGCGAGTTCGGAGGGGCGGAGGGCACTCGTCGCGGTCATAGCGTGAACCTCATGCCGTCGTCCCCGACCACCATGCCCGCCGCTTCGACGGCGCGGCGCTCCGCGCCATCCTCGATGAGCATGGGATTCGAGTTGTTGATGTGGGTATACACCTTCCACCGGCAGGGAAGCCCTGAGAGCAGCGCAAGGCTTCCATCGCTGCCCGAGACCGGCAGGTGATCCATCTGCCTCGCCGTGCGTTCCGAGAGGCCGAGCCGCAGCATCTCATCGTCGGTCCAGAAGGTCCCGTCGAACAGCAGCAGGTCGGCGGTCGCGAGGCGGGCCACCAATGCGTCGCTGAGGGCACCGCACCCGGGCACGAAGGCGAGACGACCGCCGGTCGCGGCATCCTCGACGATCAAACCGACGGTATGTCCGGGTGCATCATGCCGGGCGAATCTCGGCGGGCCCGCCGGAACGGCGAAGGCGGTCACCGTGAGTCCGCTCGCCGAGCCGTCGGCATGACGGAGCGCGGTCGGCGCGTCCAGTGCGAGCGGGGTGATCGCCACCGTGGCGAAGGCCTCGGTGACCGGCAGCACCCTCGAGTCCTCTCGCAGCACATCGAGCACCGCCTGCGTGGCGTAGAGCTGCAGCGCCCGACCTTCGCGAAGCAGCGCGATGCCGAGGGTGTGATCGAGTTCGGCATCGGTCGTAATGATGCCGTCGACCGGAACGTGCCGCATGCCGGCGGGCGCGGTCGGGGTGAGCGGTCCGATCTGCTCGCGCACATCGGGGGAGGCGTTGAGCAGAAACCAGCGCACACCATCCGCGGAGATCGCGGCCGAGGACTGGGTGCGGGGGTGGGCGCGCTCAGGCGCTGAACGGGCCACGCGGCAGGAGGGGCACCAGCAGTTCCACTGGGGAAAGCCTCCACCGGCAGCGGTGCCGAGCAGGATGACCTGCATGCAAAGGAAACGGGGCCCGCGAACCTCGCGAGCCCCGTCCGGTTCGACGCGACTTAGAGGGTCGCGACGTACGCGGTGACTTCCATCGTCACAGCGACGATCTCGGCTTCGGGCTTGGTCCAGGTCATCGGAGACTCCGCAGGAGAGAGGTTGCCAGCATTGGGTGGCTTCACCCAGTCAGGGGGAGGGCTAGCCTGACCACGCCCTGAGGAACGCATCTGCCATGCCGTTTGGGGAAGCATGTGGTCGGATTCCCCGAGACGATTGCGGGGGAAGGGTTTAGGACGGATTTGCGAGACGTGCGACGAAGGTGGGTGGCGCTGGGGCAACTGGGTGAGATTGGGGGATCTCACCCACCGATGGCGTATTTCTTCATCCGGTACCGCAGCGTGTCGCGCGAGATGCCGAGCCGCTGGGCGGCGCGGGTCTGATTGCCGCCGGCCTCCCGGAGTGCCTGCTCGAGGAGCGACTTCTCCCACTGATCGAGCGAGACCCCGGCGGGCGGCAGGAGCTGATCCTGCTCTCCGCTGCGGCGGCTCCCTGCATCCGTAGCGGGCTCTGCGACGGGCGCCGCTTCGGCGGCGCTTTCCTGTGACTTGCTCCCGCCCGGCTGGGTCAGCGAGAGATGCTCCGATGAGAGTTCCGCGCCGCGACTCCACAGCACCGCGCGCTCGATGACATGGGAGAGCTCGCGCACGTTGCCGGGCCACGGATAGGTGAGCAGGAGCTGTCGCGCTTCGGTGCTCAGCCGCCGCACATCCTTGCCGTACTTCGCGGAGAAGCGCTTGAGGTAGTGATCCGCGAGCAGCAGGACGTCGTCGCCCCGCTCCCGGAGCGGCGGCAGTCGCAGCAGCAGCACCGCGAGCCGGAAGTAGAGGTCCTTCCGGAAGTGCTCGCGCTCCGACTCCCGCTCCAGATCACGATTGGTGGCCGCCAGGATGCGGACGTCGATCTTGCGGTCCCGGATGCCGCCGACCCGCCTGACAACCCGGTCCTCGATCGCCTTGAGCAGCTTCCCCTGCAGCGAGAGCTCGACGTCGCCGATCTCGTCGAGAAAGAGGAATCCCCCTTCCGCGGCCTCGAACAGGCCGAGCTTCGACTCCTTGGCGTCGGTGAAGGCGCCCCGCTCGTAGCCGAACAGCTCCGCTTCCATCAGGTTGGCGGGGAGCGCCGTGCAGTTCACGTCGATGAACGGCTTGCCCGACCTCGGCCCGGAGGAGTGGATGGTGCGCGCGATCAGCCCCTTGCCGGTGCCGGTCTCGCCGGTGATCAGGACCGGCGGGGTCTCGTCGAGGGCGGCGATCTGCCGGGCCTGCTCCAGCAGGGCATGCATCACCCGCGACTGTCCCACGATGTCCGCGAACGGCACCTCGGGTGCGACACGCTTCCGGTAGTAGGACAGCTCCTGCTTGAGGGCGCCGGTCTCCCGGGCCCGATCGGCCAGCAGCTTGAGCTCCTCGAGATCGAGCGGCTTCTTGACGTAGTCGAAGGCGCCGAGCTTCACGGCCTCGACCGCGCCCTCGATCGAGCCGTAGGCCGTCATCACGACGACCGAGATCGAGGCGTCGAACTCGCGGATCTTCTTGAGCAGCGAGATCCCGTCCATGCCGGGCAGGCGCACGTCGGTGAAGACGACGTCGGGCCGGAGCGAGGGCAGCATCTGCAGCGCCGTCTCCGCGTCGCCCGCGATCTCCGTCTCGTAGCCCGATTCGGCGAGGAAGGCCTTGATCGCCCGGGCGAGGGTACGCTCATCGTCGACGATGAGAATCGTGGAGGTGCTCATGCGCTCAAAGATACCGGAAGCCAGACGTGGATTGTCGTCCCCGTGCCCGGAGTGCTCTCGAGATCGAGCCGGCCGCCATGCTGCTCGACAAAGCGGCGCGCCGTGGCGAGCCCGAGTCCGGTCCCCTCCTGGCGGGTGGTGAAGAAGGGCTGCCCGACCGAGGCGAGCGCTTCCGCGGGAATCCCGCGACCGGTGTCCCGCACCGTGACCGCGACGCCGGCGGTGCCCTGCGGGTCGTTCGCCGTCGTGGCCCCGATCGTCAGCGTCCCGCCGGAGGGCATGGCGTCGAGGGCGTTGGCGATCAGCTCGACGAGCGCCTGCTCGAGCTTCATCGCATCGACCCGCACCTCCGGCAGCGACTCGGGAACGTCCACCGTCAGCGTCACGCCCTGTGTCCTGATCCGCTCCGAGAACGCCGGCAGCACTCCCTGCACGAGCGCACCGACTCGCTCGGGGATCGGATGAAAGGGGGCGGGCCGTGAGAAGGTGAGGAGGTGGGTGATCCGCCGGTCGAGCCGATCCACCTCCTCGATGATCGCCGTGAGCTGTTCCCCCGCCGCCGCCGAGTTCGGGTGGCGGAGCACGAGCTGCGCCGATGCCCGGAGGCTCGCGAGCGGATTGCGGAGCCCGTGCGCCACCGCGGCCGCCATCTCGCCGATCGAGGCGAGCTTCTCCGACTGGACCAGCCGGTCGCGTGATTCCCGCAGCTGGGCCGTCATGCCTGCAAAGGCGGCCGCGAGCTCACCGATCTCGTCGCGGCTCCGGGCCTCGATCGGGTGGTCCAGGTTTCCGCCGCCGACGACCGCCATCGCCTGGCGCAGCTCCTGGATCGGCCGCACGAGGCCGCGGGCCATGAACCACGCCGCGCCAATGCCGGCGGCGAGCGAGGCGAGGAAGACGGCGACCAGGACCCGCTGCTCCGAGTGCACGATCTCCTCCACTCTCGCGAAGGCGCCCTGCACACTCGTCTCACGGGTGCGGCGGTAGATCTGCCGGTTGAGCGTGGTGAGGGCCGGCTGGAGATTGGTCTTGAGTTCGTCGCGCGCGATCTGGTACGCGCGGGCCCGCTGCCCCTGGTCCACCAGCCGGAAGACCGAGTCTCCGACCGCGACGAACTGGGCCTGGATCGCCTGGATGGCCTCCGCGAGGGGAGCATCCTCCGGCGGCAGCTCCGCCTTCCACTGGCTGAAGCGGTAGTCCACCACCTGGCCGGCGAGGGTGAATTCCTTGCGGGCACTCGGGTCGAGGCCGCTCAGATAGCGCCAGATGACCTCGCTCTGGTCGAACATCGCGGTCTCGAGTTCCGCGTAGGTCCGGTTGCGTCCCAGGCGGTCGCCGAGCGTCTGGAGCGCCCGCTGTTCGAGCGCGTTGCTGCGGATCGCCTCCGCGCCGATGAGCAGCGCGGGGAGCACCATGAGGGAGACGCCGAGGAGGAGCTTTCGCTGAAAGGTCACGCCGGAGAAGCTACAGGTTCCGCGCCTCCTCCACCAATCCCGTCAGCAGGGCCTCCACGTGGACCGGGCCGGTGCGCGGATTCATCACGGTCACCCGCAGCATGCGACGGCCCTCGAGCACCGTCGTGGTGATCCAGCCGCGCCCGGAGCGGTTGTACCGCTGGCGGAGACTGAAGTTGAGCTCGTCGAGCGCCGCACCGGTCGTCTTCCCATCCCCCACATAGCGGAAGCAGAGGATGTTGCACTCGGGTTCGTGGACCGCCTCGAAGGCTGGATGTGCGCATACCGCCTGGTGCAGCTGCGCCGTGACATCGCAGAGCCGGTCGTAGAGCCGGCCGATGCCGTCGGCACCATAGCGCTCCATCGCGACCCAGAGCTTGAGGGCGTCGGCGCGACGCGAGCACTGGAAGCTGCGGACCCCCTGGTCCCAGACCCGTTCGGAGCCCTGGCCGTGAAAGAGGTACGGGGCCCGCTGCGCAAAGGCCTGGTCGAGGTCGCGCTCGTGCCGCGCCAGCACCATGCCGGCCGAGAGCGGGAGCAGCATGGCCTTGTGCGGATCCCATGCGATGGAGCGGGCATAGCGGAGGCCGGCCACCCGGTGCCGGTGCCGGGCGGAGAGCAGGGCGGAGGCGCCGTGGGCGCCGTCGACGTGCAGCCAGAGGCCGCGTGCCTCACACAGCGCGCCGATCGCTTCGAGGTCGTCGAAGGCGCCGACCGGGGTCGAGCCGGCCGTGGCGACGACGGCCATGACGGCCCGTCCCTCCCGCTCGAGGCGGTCGAGTGTCGCGACGAGCGCATCGGTGTCCATCCGGTACTTGCGGGTCGGCACCGCAATCCCGGAGCGGAGTCCGATGCCGAGCTCGCCGATGGCGCGGGTGACGGCGTAGTGGGACTGCTCGCCGTAGACGATGACCGGCGGATTGGCGCCGACGCCCTGCTCCCAGGCGTCCGGGAGCGCCGCCGCCCGCGCGGCGAGCAAGGCGGTGAAGGTGGCCTCGGTCCCGCCCGAGGTCAGCGTGCCGCCGCAGTCGGGGCCGAGGCCGGCGAGATCCCCGAACCAGCGCACCAGCCGGTGCTCGATGGCGTTGACCGAGGGGGACATCTCGCGCACGGCGGTCGAATTGTTGAGCGCGCTGATCAGCGCCTCACACCAGATCGTCGCGGGGAGCGGTGCCGAGACCTGGTGGCCGAGATACATCGGGTGGGTGAGGCGGGTCGCGTCGCTCACGACCTCCCGCTCGAGGCGCTCGACGATCTCGGCGAGCGGGCGCCCCTCGAGCGGCATCGGCTCGTCGAACCGCGCGTACAGCTCGCCGGGCGAGAGCGAGGTGGAGACGGGACCCTCACCCCGCGCGGTGCTGGCGAGATAGCGGACGACGAGGTCGAGGAAGAGGGCGCCGGCCTCGTGCGAGGCGTCGGCGTCGAGCGGGTCGAGCAGCGGGTCGGACATGCCCCAATCTAGCGCGGGGCCGCCGCACCCGGAGGGGCGCCGCTAGTGCGCGGCGCCCGCTCCGCCCTGCGTGCGTCCCGTCCGGAAGGCGAGGAGCAGCGGCAGCGCCAGGACGAAGAGCGCGCCCATGATGAGGAAGACCTTCTCGAACGCGATGACGCTCGCCTGCTGGTAGAGCTTGAGGTTGAGCAGTTCGAAGGCCCTGGTCTGCGCCTCCTGGAGCGTGCCGCCAAGCTGGAGCATCCGGCTGCTCACGCCGTTGAGCCATCCGGCCGTCGCCGGCTCGGCGGGATTCAGGTGCGCCCGGAGCGCCTCGCGGCTCTGCTCGGTGAACCGGGTGAGCAGCGTGGCGGTGACCGCGATGCCGAAGCTGCCGCCAAGCTGGCGCGACAGGTTGAAGAGTCCGGTGCCCTGCGCGAGCTGCTGCGGCCGGAGGTCGGCGACCGCGACCTGGGTGAGCGGCACGAAGATCAGCCCGAGGCCGACGCCGCGCAGGATCATCGGGAAGACCGTGTCGCCCATCCCGATGTCGAGCGTGAAGTGATAGTGCAGCCACATCGACCAGGCGAAGAGGCCGACGCCGAGCGTGATGAGATAGCGCGCGTCCATCTTGCCCGTGATGCGGCCGGTGACCGCCATCGTCACGGCACTCGCCAGCGCGCCCGGGAGGATCACCTTCCCCGTGTCCCACGCGGTGTAGCCGAGGTGCGACTGCAGGAAGACCGGCAGCGCGAAGACGCTCGAATACAGGGCGAAGCCCAGGATCAGGCCGAAGACCACGCCGGCCGCGAGCTGGCGGTTGCCGAGGATGCGCAGGTCGACCACGGGGTGCTCCACCCGCAATTCATGCCAGACGAAGCCGACCAGGGAGATCGCGGCGACCAGCGCCTCGATGCGGATCTCGGTGGCGTCGAACCACCCCTTGGATTCGCCCCGCTCGAGCATGATCTGCAGCGCCCCGATGCCGGCGATGAGCAGCACCAGTCCCAGCCAGTCCACCGTGTCGGATCGCTCGTTGGCGTGCTCCGGCTCGGGGACGTAGCGCCAGGTCAGCATCGCGGCGGCGATGCCGAGCGGGATGTTGATGTAGAAGATCCAGGGCCAGGAGTAGTTGTCGGTGATCCAGCCGCCGAGCGTCGGCCCGAGAGTGGGGCCGACCATCACGCCCATGCCGAAGATCGCCATCGCCTTGCCCCGTTCGTGCAGGGGGAAGACGTCGAAGAGGATCGCCTGCGCAGTCGAGATCAGCGCGCCGCCGCCGATGCCCTGGATCACCCGTGCCCCGACCAGTTCGGTAAGGGTGTGCGCGTTACCCGCCAGGAACGAGGCCGCGGTGAAGAGGATGATCGAGCCGGTGTAGTAGTTCCTCCGCCCGAACCGGTCCGAGAGCCAGCTCGTGAGCGGGAGGATGATGACGTTGGCCACGATGTAGCCGGTGCTCACCCAGGCGATCTCCTCGAGCGTCGCGCCCAGGTTCCCCATCATGTGCGGGATGGCCACGTTGACGATGCTCGTGTCCACCAGCTCGAGCACGCTCGCGGACACGACCGCGAAGGCGATCAGGTAGCGATGCTTGAAGACCTCTTCGCGCGTCAGGCGGGCCTGGCGCATCGGCAGGGCGAGGGTGGCCATGCTACTTGGTCGTGATCGTCGCGACCACGGACATGCCCGGCAGGAGCCGATAGGTCGTGTCGGCGCCCCCGTCCACCGCGATCCGGACCGGGACGCGCTGGACCACCTTGGTGAAGTTGCCCGAAGCGTTGTCCGGCGGCAGCAGCGCGAAGCGGGCGCCGGTGGCCGGGCTCAGGCTCTCGATGTGTCCCGAGAAGTGGTGGCCGGGAAAGGCGTCGACCGTGAAGCTCACCGAGTCGCCCACCGCGATGTCCTCCATGTCGGTTTCCTTGAGGTTCGCGGTGACCCAGACGTCGCGATCGGGAATGACCGACATCAGGGTCTGGCCGACCTGCACGATGGCACCCGGCTCCACCGACCGGCGGCCGATGACGCCGGAGGCCGGGGCGGTGAGCACCGTGTAGCTCAACTGCAGCCGCGCGGTCTCCACCGCCGCGCGGGCGCTCAGCACCCGCGACTCGGCCGCGCCCACCATGGCGCTCGTCGCCGAGACCTGGCTGCCCGCGGCGGCGGCCATCCGCTTCGCGGCATCGAGATTCGCCTGCGCCGATTCGTACGCGGCCTGCGCCGCGTCGAGCTGCTGTGCCGCGACAATCTTCTGCGCCGCCAGCCCCTTGATCCGCTCCAGGTCCGCGCTCGCCTTGCGGAGCGCCGCCTCGGCCGAGGCCACCGTCGCGCGGGCCGACTGCTCCTGCGCCTCGGTCGCGGCCAGCTGCGCCTGCACCTGCCCGATCCGTCCGCGATTGCCGACCGCGGCGAGCGCGGTCGCGAGATCGGCTTCGGCCTGCGCCAGCCGTGCCTTGAGGTCGCGGTCGTCGAGCACGACGAGCGTGTCGCCCGCCTTCACCGACTGGTTCTCCTCCACGAGCACTCGCGCGACGAAGGCCTGGACCTTCGGGGCGATGGGCGTGATGTGACCGTCGACCTGGGCGTTGTCGGTCTCGACGTGGTTGCGTGAGAAGCTGTAGGCGCGCCAGCCCCAGATCGCGAGGGCGATGCCCCCGATCGTGGCGACGATGGGGAGAATCGGGCGGCGCGGGGCGGCGACGGACACGGGCGACGTCATGATCGGTTCCTGAGCGACGGTGGTCACTTGAGCTGCTCCAATACTCCGAGGGCCCGCAGCGCGAGGACGCGTGCGACCGCGGCGTTGACATGCGCCTGGATCAGGCCGTCGCGTGCCGCGACGAGCCCGCCCTGCGCGCTGGTGGTTTCGACACTGCCCGCGACGCCGGCCGCGAAGCGATCCCGCGCCTGCGCGAGTTCCCGCTCGGCGAGACGCAGCCGGTCGGTGGCGAGCTGCACCTGATGATCGGCGGACGAGAGATCGAGCAGCGCCTGCCGGGTGTCGGTGGCTATCTGCCGCTCGAGGTCGTGCTGCCGAACCCGCTGGGCCTCGAGCCGCGCGGCCTGCTCCTGCTGCCGCGCCGGGCGGCGGAAGCCGTCGAGCAGCGGCACGCTGAGCTGGATGCCGATGTTGTAGCTACCGGCCATCGAATTCAGCTTCGCGCCGCTCTGGGTGTAGCCGCCGAGGACCGAGAGGCTGGGGATGTATTCGTAGCCGATCGCCTTGAGGGATCGCTCGATGGTCTTGGTGCGGGCCCGTTCGGCCTCCATCTCGGCCCGGTGTTCGAGCGCAAAACTGACCGCCGCTTCCGGCGTTTCGGGCAGCGGGGTGTCTCCCCCGGCGAGCGAGTCGGCGAGGATCAGCGGTGTCTCGGGCGGCAGATCGAGTGCCCGGGCGAGATCGAGTCGGGTGCGGTCCTGCTGATTGCGTGCGACCTCGAGCTGGGTGAGCACCGCGGCAAGCTGGACCTCGCTCCGGGTGCCGTCGATCGCGGCGCTGACACCCGCGCTGACCAGCTGGCGCGACTGCTCGAGCAGCGAGGCGGCGATGGCGCTGTCGGCTTCCCGCGCCCGCACCGTCTCCGTCGCGCTCAGCGCGCGGAGATAGGCGAGGCCGGCGCTGGCGGCGGAGAGTTCACCGACCGCCCGGGTATCGGCGCCGCTCGCGAGCGCGGAGTCCCGCGCCGCGCGATAGCGGCTCAGCGTGCTCGCGTCGAACAGGGTCTCCGACGCGCGGGCCTGAAAGCGCCAGACGGTGAAGGGGTCGGTCACGCCGGAGACGAACGGCAGGCCGAACTCGTCGAGGTTCACCGTCTGCCGGGTGACGCCGGCGCCGAGACTCAGCGAGGGGAGCAGGTCGGCCCGGCGCTGGCCCACCCGCGCGTTCGCGATGCGCTCGTTGAGACGGGCCAGCGCGACGCTGACCCCGCGCTGGCGCCCCATCGCGATCGCGCCGGGAAGGGTCAGCGTGACCGGTGCGGGGGACTGCGCGGCGAGCGGGCCGGCGAGGAACAGCAGGGGGATCAGTCGGGTGAGTTGGCGCATGTCACGATTCCTGGGACGACGTCACGAGCATGCCGTGCAGATAGAGGTCCGTCATGCCGCGCAGCAGTTCCTCGGATGACAGGGGGGCCGGATCATACTGCTGGAAGTAGTGGCGGAACTGGGCGAGCTGAACGCAGAGCGTCTGCAGCGCCCGGGCGGCGAAGGCCGTCTCGACCTTCCGGAACTCGCCCCGTTCGATGCCGCGGGTCAGCACCGACTCGATGACGCGGCGGCCGCGGAGGATGATGGTCTGGTAGTACCAGCGCGCGAGCTCGGGGAAGTTGCTGAGCTCCGAGAGCACCAGCCGGCTGAGCCGGACGTGGAGCGGATGATTCACCTTCTCCCAGTAGCGGGCCATCAGCGCCACCAGCAGATCGGCGCTGCTCCCCTCCCACGTGCGCACGAACTCCTCGGCGGAGGCGATGCTGGCCTCGAACTTGGCGCGCACCATCTCGCGGAACAGCGCCTCCTTGGAATCGAAGTACAGATAGAGTGTGCCCTTGCTGATGCCCGCCCGCCGGGCGACGTCGTCGCAGCGGGTCCCCGCGAAGCCGAGTTCACCGAAGACTTCCATGGCCGCATCGAGGATTTCCTCGGGCCTGGCGTCGGGCCTCCGCCGCCAGCGAGGGCTGGTGACGGCGGGCTTGGGTGCTGAGCGGGGCATGTCGACTCCGGAAATAAGTAACTGACCGGTCAGTAATATATTCAGGCACTCTGATCGGTCAACTCCCCATTCAACAGCGTGCCCCCTGGGGCGCAGATTCCTGACTCCCGGCTCTTGCTGCAGGCCCATGTCCTGCACTACCTTAGACTCACTCACCGCCGGAGGCCTTTCTCGATGCCGGAACGGTTCCTCAGCTCCGACGACTACGACGAACACGCCCATCAGCTCTACAACGAAGGTCGCTTCGACGAAGCGCTCGACCTTCTCCAGGACGGCATCCAGCTCTATCCCAACAGCGTGGAACTCCACGTCGGGATGGCCTATGCCTATCTCGCGCGGGAAGACGTGGCCTGGGCCCGCCGGAGCTTCGAACGCGCCCGGGCCCTGGATCCCGATCACGAGGACACCCTCGCCGGGTACGGGGAGGTGCTCCTCAAGCTCGGGGAGCGGGCGCCGGCGCTGGCGTCCTTCGATCGCATCCTCGCGCTGGGGTTCAAGGAAGATCACGAGCTCATGCTGCAGATCGGGCGCGCCCTCTTTCGTGAGGGCCTGCTCGCGGCCGCGCAGAGCTTCTTCGAATACGCCGTCAACGCGCAGCCGGACTGTCCCGAGGCGGCGGCGTGCGTGGGCTATGCCTGTCACCGGCTGAATGACGATGGTGGTGCGCTCTACTGGCTCCGGCGCGCGTTGCAGATCGACCCCCAGTACAGTGAAGCCCGGATCTATCTGGCCAACATGCTGTACGACCGGAGCGAGTCCGAAGCGGCGATGCACCACCTGCACCAGACCGTTCCCGAGGATCACTTCGACGAGCTCGGCATCTGGCGCTACATCGAGCTGAAGAAGTCGCTCTATCGTCTGCCGGACGACGATCCCGAACTCCGTCCCTGGTTTGCGCGCCTGGGAGAAGTCTCGGGCGAGCCGGATGCCGTCGATCAGCTGCTCGCCGAGGTTGAAGCCACCCAGCCGGACGGCAGCACCAGGGATCCCAATCAGCTCGAACTGTTCGGGACGCTGCTCACTGAACTGCAGGCGATGCAGAAGCGCTCGATCCCCGCCGGGACGCACACCATTGCGAACTTGAGCGGCAAGACCTTCCGCGGCACCTGGGACGAGATCCTCGACCAGATGAAGAGTGCGGAGCGGGAGTGGGCCGAGTCGCCGGTGCACGAATTCATGGCCGATCTGGCCCGCCGCGGCGCGGCGGAGACCGGTGTGGTGATCCCGACGACCGACGCGGAGTCCTTCCTGCGCGGCAGTGCACAGGCGGGCGTGGTCCGGATCATCCAGTAGACTGCGGCAGCGCAGTGCTGAGGGAAGCGGAACGAGGCCGTCGCCTCCTCCCGCTTCCCTTTCCTCTTTCTCCCGCCTGCGTTTACCGTTCCCTCCATGTCGCCATTCTCCATTCCCGCCTGGACCGCTGGTGTGCGCCGCGAGGTGCTCCCCAACGGGCTGACGCTGCTGGTGCAGCGCGACCGTTCCGCGCCGGTCGCCGCCGTCGTGACCCACGTGAAGGCCGGCTTCTTCGATGAGCCCGACGCCTGGATCGGGATCTCGCACGTTTTGGAGCACATGTTCTTCAAGGGCACGCCGACGCGTGCGGTGGGCCAGATTGCGAAGGACACGAAAGCGGTAGGCGGGTACCTGAACGCCAGCACGAGCTACGACCGCACCAGCTATTTCGCCGTGATGCCGGCCGATCGCCTGCGCGAGGCGGTCGCGATCCAGGCGGATGCCCTGATGCATTCGCTGATCGACCGCGACGAACTTGCCCGCGAGCTGCAGGTCATCATCCAGGAGGCGAAGCGCAAGCTCGATCACCCCGGGGCGGTCACCCACGAGACGCTGCACGAGGTGATGTACGACCGGCATCGGATTCGCCGCTGGCGGATCGGCTACGAGCAGGATCTCGCGAAGTTCACGCGCGAAGATGTGTTCGGCTATTACAGCTCCCGCTATGTACCGTCGCGGACCATCGTCGCCATCGTCGGGGATGTCGACGAAGACGAGGCGCTGGCCCTGGGTCGCCGGACCTATGGCGGCTGGGCGCCGGGCGAAGGAGCCGTGAATCCCTCTCCCGCGGAGCCGCCGCGGCGCGAGGTGCGCTCACGTACGCTCCGTGGAGATGTGACCCAGTCGGAAGTCGCGCTCGGCTGGCGTGGGGTGGGCGCGCTCGATCCGCTCGCTGTCCCGCTCGATCTCGCGGCCGCGGTCCTCGGCAGCGGCCGGGGAAGCTGGCTCTACCAGGCGCTCCGCGAGACCGGGATCGCGACCTCGGTGAGTGCGCATCACTACTCGCCAACCGAGCTGGGCGTCTTCTCGATCGGCGCCGACTGCGATGCCGAGCGGGTCGAAACGGTCGTCGACCGGGTCGCGGAGGCGGTCGCCCGCCTGACCCTGCGTGGCCCGGGCGACGATGATCTCGAGCGCGCCCGCACGCTGCTGCTCTCGCGCTGGTCGCGCGGCATGGAGGAGATGGACGGCAGGGCCTCCGCTCTCGCCGGAGCCGAGGCACTCGGGGACTACCGGCTGCTCGACCGGGAATTCGCGGAGCTCGCGGCGACGACCGCGGATCAGGTACGCGAGGTGGCCGCGAAGACACTCGATCCGGAGGCCGTCTCGGCGGTGGTCTATCAACCGCGCGATCGCGGTGCCGATCTCGACGCCGAACGTGTGGCCCGTGCGTTCGCCGTGACTGCGATCGCCGCCGGCAACGGGGCCCGCAACCCGGCGGGCGGAACGAGCCGCAAGGCACCGACAGCGATCGCGGCGGTCCCCGCGCCACGCACCAAGGTGTCAGACGTCTGGCATGTTGCGCTGCCCGCCTTCGACCTTCTGGTGCGGCAGAAGCCAGGCGTCCCGCTCGTGAATCTCGGCGTCTACTTCCCGCGCACCGCCTTCGATCCTCCCGGCAAGGCCGGCGTCAGCGCCCTCGCGGTCCGCAGCGCCATCCGGGGCGCCGCGGGCCTCGATGCGGCCGCTCTCGCATTCGCCTTCGAGCGGCTCGGCGGCACGCTGAGTTCGAGCGTCGCGCTCGACTACCTCGGGCTCGGAACCTCGGTGCTCGCGGCCAATCTCGAAGGAGCGGCGTCGCTGCTCGATCTGGTCGTCGCCGAACCTGCCTATCTCGAGGAGCAGGTGGCCGCCGAGCGCCGGCTGCTGGTCGAAGAGACGACGCAGGTAAGCGACGACATGTTCCGCTACCCGTTCCAGCTCGCCTTTGCGGCGGCGTTCGGCGATCAGACCTACGGTGTCCCGGCGCTCGGATGGCCGGATCAGCTCGCCGAGGTCAGCGCTGCCGACACCCGGAGCTGGCACCAGCGGACTCTGCTCGGGCAGCGTGGCGTCGTTCTCGCCGTCGGGGACCTGGACGTCGATGCGACGATCGCGGCGCTGACGGCGGCCTTCGGTCGTCATGCGGCTCGGACGACGGTGCGACTCGATACGCCGGTCGCCTGGGCACTTGGCAGTGAAGATGTGACGCGGATGGTGACGCGAGAGAAGGCGCAGTCGGCCTTCGCGATGGCCTTCCGGGGTGCGTCGCGCCGCGACCCTGCCCGCTACGCTGCGGAAGTCTGGTGCGCCGTCGCGAGCGGGCTGGGCGGCCGCCTGTTCGAGGCGCTGCGCGACAAGCGGTCACTCGCCTACACGGTGGTGGCGTCGTCGTGGCAGAAGGCGCGGGGCGGCGCCTTCGTCAGCTATATCGCCACCGCGCCCGAGCGGGAAGAAGAGGCGCGGCGGGAGATGCTGCACGAACTCCAGCGTTTCGCCGAGGAGCGTGTGACGCCGGTCGAACTTGCCCAGGCGACCAGCTACCTGGCCGGGCAGACGGCGGTGAATCGTCAGAGTGCTTCCGCGGTCGCTGGGGAGATGCTCGAGGCATGGTTGTCCGGTGGCGGACTTGCCGACCTCGAGGATCCCGCCGGGAAGTATCGGGCGGTGACGGCGGAGGAGATCCGTGAGGTCGCGGCGAGGACCCTCGCCGGGCCGAGAGCGGAAGGCGTCGTGCGCGGGAAGGCGCGGGGCTAAAGCTCCGGCCGCGCCTGCCGATACTCGAGGGGATGACCACGCCCCTTGGAGTCACTCCCCTCCCGAGCCGCACCGCCGAGTTCCGCCCAAGCGGCGCTCCGCGCGTCGCGTCGCCGGGACCGGCACCCGTGGCCGATCAGTTCCCGTCGCGCTGGAGCGCGCTCCCGCAGACCCGTCCCACCCCCGATCATCTGGCACTTGTCGAGGCGCTCATTCGTGCGGGGCAGTTCACGCGCGGCATGGAGCTGCTCGACGCCGTCTGGCATCACGAGCTGCACGACGAACGCTGCTGGTATCTGCGGCTCTGGCTGCTGGCGGGTCAGGGGCGGGTTCTCGAGGCGCTCGATCTGGCGCGGGTCGCGACAGGTCATCTGCCCGGGTCCGCGGCGATCGCCTACCTGCAGGCGGCCCTGGAGCAGTGCGCGGGAGATCCGCAGGCGGCGGTGGAGGCAGCGCTCCGCGCCGCGGCCATCGCGCCGGGACGGATCGAGCCGGAGGCCCTGCTGGAGCAGGTGCTGGAGGCGCGGCACACGACGAGCGACGAAGCGCCCGGAATCTCCAGTCAGGCGGCGCCGACCGATCCCCCGATCAATCCGGTGGCGGCCGCCCTCGCGGGGCTCGCCCTCCTGCATCCCGCGGGGAGCGATCTCGCCTTCCGTCCCAGTCTGCCGGCCTTCGAACCGCCGGTGGCTGATGACCGGCACCGCGCGGATGACACCCGCCGTATCGGGCTGATCGCCGTGGCCACCGTGGTGGCCGCCCTCTGGGCGGTGCGGGAGCCGCTGCTTGCCACCGTCGCGCTGGCCGGCGTCGTCGCCTGGCTCAGCCGTCCGAGTCGTCTGCGGCGATCGTAGCAGGCCTGCCCAGCAGTTCCGTCACGACCCTCGTTCGATAATCGAAGATCCGCTGCAGTTGCCATCCGACCGCCCCTGCGGCCAGTTCGCCGAGCGGAGCGAACGGCAGGCGATAGCGGACTTCGTCGTCCATGCGCGTACCGCCGGCTTCATCGCGGAAGCGATGGGTGTGCACCCACATCCGATAGGGTCCTTCGATCTGCTCGTCGACGAAGCGCTCGCCGGGGCGCCAGACGGTGATCAGGGTGCGCCAGCGCATCGGGAGTCCGAAGAGGGCCAGGCGATAGTCGATCACCGTCCCCGGCCGGCAGGCGATTGGGGACGGTGTGAGGATGCGGAAGCGCAGCTCGGGCGGGGTGATGCGCTCCAGGTTGGACGCATCGGCGAAAAACGCGAAGATCTGCTGCCGCGGCCGCGGCAGCCAGAGACTTCGCGCGATGGTGCGGATCACTTGCCGGCGAGCACCTTCTGCACCCGGGCCCGGAACGTCTCGGCGATGGTGCGTCCCATCTCCGTCTCCTTGGCCACCCACTCGGCGTTACGGAAGGTGCGCGGTGATGTGGCCTGCCGCAGTGCATCGAGATAGGGCTCGACCCGGGCATAGAGCAGCAGCCCTTCACCGTTGTTCTCCGCCAGGAAGTCCGCGTGCACGACGCCGTTGCGGGCCATGCTGTAGACCATCTCCCAGTAGGTCGAGGTCTGGCGCCAGGCCCGGTTGAGCGGATGGTCCGGCCGCAGCACGGCGAGCGCCTCGTCGGCGTTTCGGGGCCAGTAGTCGCGGTTGATGGCGTTCCGCGACTCGCGCATGACCTCCTCGCGGCGCAGGTCGTAGATCTTGAGCAGCAGATCCGCGTCGAAGTGGTCGGGCTTTTCCTTGAGCATATGCAGAGCCGGAGCTGGAGATGGGGACGGAGTGATCAGGACGTGGGTGCGGTGACGCCCAGGCGGCGCGCGATGACATCGACGGCGCGCTGCGGGGAGGTCGTGCCCGAGGTGAGGACGTCGACGAGGCAGGCGCCGCCGGACGGGCGGGCGTGCAGGACGATGTGGCCTCCATGGCCCAGGAGGCCGACGGCGATGCCCTGCGGGCCGGTGCGGGTCACCGGCGGGCCATGCGCGGTCAGGCCGATGGCGCCGGCTGCCGCGATGGTCAGCGCGGCGAGCGCCTGCTCGTCAGCAAGCGTCGGCACGGTGACGCCGCTCAGATCGGTGATGGTGTGGGAAAAGTTTGCCATCGGCCATCAGCCATGGGCCGTCGGGGCAGCGTCGCGTGCGCGACGGGCCGCCGACGGCTGATGGCCCCTGATCTAGAACATCGAGATCGCGAGCAGCGAGCGGAGATTGTCGTTCGTCACCCGGAGCCGCGCGGAGAGCAGGCGGGTCATGGACCAGAGAATCTTGTAGGCCATGTCGCGATTGAAGTCGAGGAGGATCTCGAAGTCCGGCCGCGAGATGGTCATGAGGGTCACCGGCCCGTTGGCGATCGCGTCGGTGCTCCGCTCGGAGCGGTCGAACACGGCCATCTCGCCGAAGCAGGCGCCCGGCTTGAGGACCGCGAGCGCTTCCTCGCCCGAACCCGGGATGTTGCGGCTGATGCGCACTTCCCCGGTGACGATCAAATAGAAGCGGTTGCCCGGCTCGCCTTCCTTGAAGACGTACTGGCCCCCGGTGTACTTCTGCTCCTTGCAGATTTCCGCAACGCGGGCAAGTTCACCCTCGTCCAGGTCGGCAAAGATCGCCGTCTTCTTCAGGAGCTCGAGTTCCATGGTCGGGTGCGGTGAGGGGTGAGCAGGCGGCACGAAGGGCTGCCCAACGGGCCGGAAAACGAAGCTAGCCCCCGGCGTGGGGGGGAGCAAGGTCATCCATCACCACGCCACACCGGTCTCACCGCCGCCGACCTGCTCACGCTCGCGCGCATTCCGCTCGCCGTCGCCTTTCTGCTCGTGCCGGATCCGGTCGCGCGCCTGCTGATCCTCGCCGTTGCCGCGGCGACCGATCTGCTCGATGGGGCCCTCGCGCGCCGACTGGGGAGCTCCCGTTTCGGGGCCTTCATCGATCCCGTGGCCGACAAGCTGTTCATGGCCGCCGCCTTCCTGGTGGTCGCGCTCTCCCGGCAACTCACCTGGTACGAGATCTCGGCGGTCCTGCTCCGGGACCTGGTGGCCACCATTGCCTTTCTCGTGACCTACTTCTCCGGCCGGGCGATGTCGATCCCCGCCCGGCTCGGCGGCAAGGCGGTCACGGTGGCGCAGGTGCTCACCCTGATCGCGTTTCTCACCGAGTCGCCGCTCGTCCGGCCACTCGCCTGGGCAACCGGGGCCGTCGCGCTGTACGCCATCTGGGACTACAACGCCGCCGCGCCCCGCGCCAAACGCCCCGTCGGCGAGTAACGACCGTCGCCGTCCTCTAGCGGGGCGGCGGATCGCGCGGTATAACGGAGTCGCCGTTCGCCCTTCCTCCCCCTCAGGAGACGATGCACATGGCCGATACCGTCCTCGAGCACGACAAGAAGGTCCTGCACCGCATGGGCTATGCGCAGGAGCTGCATCGCCGGATGAACCTCTTCTCCAACTTCGCGATCTCGTTCTCGATCATCTGCATCCTCGCCGGCGGCATCACCGCTTTTCCGGTAGCGCTGAGCGCCGGGGGCGGGTTCTCCGTCGCGATCGGCTGGCTGGTCGGCGGACTGTTCGCGATGAGCGTCGCGGTCGCGATGGGGCAGATCGCCTCGGCCTTCCCGACCGCCGGCGGCCTCTATCACTGGGGGTCGATTCTCGGCGGGCGGGCCTGGGGCTGGGCGACGGCCTGGTTCAATCTCCTCGGCCTGATCTTCGTCGTCTCGTCGGTGGATGTGGGTGTCTACCAGCTCTTCAAGTCGCTGGTGCTCAAGCCGATGTTCGCCATCGAGCCGAACTGGCAGCTCGCGATCTCGCCGGCGTTCACCATCGACATGTGGCAGCTCATCGCGGTCGGCGTCCTGCTCACCTCGCAGGGGCTCATCAATCACTACGGCATCAAGCTCACCACGATGCTGACCGACTTCAGCGGCTACCTGATCTTCGCGGTGGCGGTCGTCCTCGTCGGGGCACTGCTCCTGGGCTCCCCGGTGCCGCTCGAGTTCTCCCGCCTGACGCACTTCGAGAATTACACCGGTGATGCGGGCGGCGGGGTCTTTCCCGCGACCGGCGCCGCACCGTTCGCGTTCCTGCTTGGTCTCCTCTTCGTCTGCTACACCATCACCGGCTTCGATGCCTCGGCGCACACGTCGGAGGAAACCCACGATGCCCAGGTGAACGTGCCCAAGGGGATGTGGACCGCGGTGCTCGTCTCGTGGGTCTTCGGCTTCATCATGGTCTGCACCTTCGTGCTCGTGCTCCCGAGCGTGAAGGAAGGGGCCGGCCAGGGGTGGAACTCGTTCTACTTCCTCTACGAGAAGTCCGGCATGGCCTCTCCCGTGCGGACCTTCCTCAGCATCGGGATCGTGGTGGCGAACTATCTCTGTGCGCTCGCGGGCATGACCTCGACCTCGCGCATGATGTACGCCTTCGCACGGGACGGCGGGCTCCCGGCGTCGGGGGCCCTGTCGCACGTGAGCACGAAGTTCCGCACGCCGACCTACGCGATCTGGACCACGGTCGTGGTCGCTTGGCTCTCGGTCGTCTACGGCGACGCCTTCGTGGTGCTGGCCACCGGGTGCGCGGTGTTCCTGTATCTCTCCTACGTCATGCCGATCCTCGCCGGCCTGCTCGCGGAGGGGAAGACGTGGAAGGAGAAGGGGCCGTTCAATCTCGGCGTCTGGTCGAAGCCGATCGCGCTCCTCGCCGTCGTCGGCGCGGTGGTCCTGGCGATCACCGGTTTCTTCCCGCCCAACGAGAAGGTCTTCTACCTGACGGTCGGGATGATCGTCGTGATGGTGGGCGCCTGGGCCGCGCTCGAGAGCCGGCGCTTCATGGGCGTGCCGACCGGGGACCAGATCACCGAGCGCCAGACCATGATCGCGTCGATCGAGTCCCGCTTCGAGGAGAAGCCGGCGAAATAGCCCGCGCCCAGCCTGACTCGGCACTCCGCGTGCGACCCCGGTGAACGTCCGCCGGGGTCGCACGCTCGTATTCGGGCCGGGGCGCGCGGCGTGCCCGGCCCCACATACATTGTCCCTGTCACCCGGTGCCGATCCCGACCTTCATCCCTTGTTCGCCATGTCCAATCTGCGCCACGCCACACTCACCTGGACGAATGGACTCGCCTTCACCGGCGGCGCTCCCGATGGCCCGTCGATCGTGGTCGACGGCGACTCCGTGCTGGGGCCGAGTCCGATGATCACCCTGTTGCTGGCGGCGGCCGGCTGCACCGGGGCCGATGTGGTGTCGATCCTGGAGAAGATGCGGCTCGGCTTCACGGGCCTGAGGATCGAGATCACCGGCACCAGGCGGGAGGAGGAGCCGAAGCGCTACGTCGCACTCCACCTCGTCTTCCACGTCGCCGGGCGCGATCTGGACGAGAACAAGGTCCGCCGCGCGATCGATTTGTCGCTGGAGAAATACTGCTCCGTGGTGCATTCGCTCGCGAAGGATATCGCCATCACCTCCGCGCTCGTCCTCGACTAGCCGTGTGGCCGGACCAGGCAGGGACGGGGCACCTGACCACCCGGGTGTTTCCCATGGTCCTGCTCGCGCTGGGCAGCCTCGCCCGCCATACGGCTGCCCAGGAGCCACGCGGTCTGGAGGCAGGGCTCGAGCTGACCAGCACGCTGGCCAGCCCGGCCTTCGCGGGCGGGGGCGTGTCGCTGGGCATCCGTCCTGGCGGAGACATGCGCATCGTGGCGTCGGCGACGCCGGGGATTGAGCGTCGCCGGCTGGCCGGGCGAGCCGAACTACTCGCTCAGCTCATGCTTGCACCGGCCAGGACGCACGGCGTCGGGTTCTACGCCCTCGGGGGTATCGCGGGCCAGGTGGGTTGGCGGGATGCGGGCTGGCTGGTCCTCGGACTGGGAATGGAGCGGGCGCCCGGGTTGGGCAGTGGCTGGCATGTCGAGGCTGGTATCGGCGGGGGGATGCGAATTTCAGCCGGGTGGCGCTGGCGCTGGCTGCACGCGTCGGGGTCGGAACCCCCATGAATGCGAACGCCCCAGCCTCCTGCCGGGGCGCGTCATCGACTGGTGTTGGCCCGGCCGTCTAGATGACGGTGGCGGCCTCGGTCTCAGTCTCCGCCGACGGAGCGGCCGGCCGGTTCGCCACCGGCTGACAGTACCGCTCGCCGAGCAACCGCAACTGCCCAAGCTCCTCCGCGGAGAGATCTTCGTAACGCTCCGTGAGGTAGCTCATGGTGTCGTCGAACCACTCCTTCTGGTGCTCGGGAAGCGCTTCGAGGACGCCGCAGCGAAGAATGTGGCTGAACAGTTCGTCACGGGCCTGATCGAAAAGCCGGGGAGCAGCGGGCGGGGTTGCAGGACGACGGGCGGGCTTTCCTTTTGCCATTCTATGATCTCTCCAAGGGCCAAAATGTCCGCCCTGAATATAACCGGGCGTGACACGCCCGGGCAAATCCGGGGTATACCCACGGATTCCCCCTGCCAGATTAGATTCCCCACCCATCCGAGCCGGGGCATCCGCCTGGTTGGGGGGTCCGGCGAGCGAGGCGATCCATGAGCGAACACGACGAATTGTACGGCCGCGAGCGCGAGGTCCAGCTGCTCGCGCTGTTACGGCAGCTGGCTGGACGGATCGTGGAGCTGGATCGTGCCGGGGGCCTGCTGAATGCGGCCCCCGAACTGCAGCGTCTGCTGGGCGATGCCCGAAGCGAACTCTTTCACTACGAAGTCCGCTGCACCTACGACACGCCCGAGGTGGCCGAGAGCCGCCGCATCGTCGACGAGGCGCGGCAGGGCACCTTTTCCCCTGAAGATCTGGAGGACGAAGAATGGCGGCCGCCTCAAGCGGGTTGAACCGCTTCTACTACATCCTGGGCGCGGTCGCAGTCGCCGGCGCCGGTACGCTCTACTTCATGGCGAACCGGAAGACGGTGAGCATCCCGGCGAACGTCACGGTGCAGGTTAGCGACACCAGCGGCTTCCACGGGTACTACCTCGGGTCGGACAGCGCCCCGCTCACCGTGACCGAGTACGCGGACTATGAATGCCCGGCCTGCCAGCAGTGGTTCTCGGTGCAGTTCCCGACGATCGAGGAGCGGCTGATCCAGACCGGCAAGGTCCGGTGGCGCTACCGCGACTTCCCGCTCGACGCCCCGCATCCGCACACCCGGGTGGTGGCACACGCCGCGGCCTGCGCTGATGAACAGGGTAAGTACTGGCCGATGAACCACCGGCTGTACGAATGGGAGCCACGCTGGCCCGAGATGGGCGACGCGAGCGATGTCTTCCGCGGCATCGCGAAGGAAGTGGGACTCGACGTCGCCAAGTATGATGCCTGCATGGCCTCCGCGCGCTACGCCGGCCGGATCGAGGCGGGCAAGACCGAGGGAATCCAGGTGGGCGTGCAATCCACGCCCACGTTCCTCATCAATGGCCGGCTGTACGCCGGCGGCGGCCAGGTCCACTACGACATGCTGAAGGCCCTGCTGGACTCGATCCAGGCCGCGCCGGCCAAATAGCATGTCCCCACGGCTCGCAGTGGTGGATCACGGACGGCTCCGACCGCCCGGGCCAGGCGCCGCCGACGCATGAGCGATCAGCACGGGGGGCACCCGGTGTCGGGGAAGGCCCTGGCGGGACTGTCGCTCGCCGCGCTCGGCGTGGTCTACGGCGACATCGGCACCAGTCCGCTCTACGCGCTCAAGGAGTGCTTCGGCGAAACCCACGGGATTCCGCCGACCCGGGAGAACGTCCTGGGGGTGCTCTCCCTGATCGTCTGGTCGATGAACTTCGTGGTGTCCTACAAGTACATCGCGCAGGTCATGAAGGCGGACAACCGCGGTGAGGGCGGCATTCTCGCCCTGCTCGCGCTGGTCAGCGGCCGGGAGGGGAAGCGGCGTACCGCCCTCGTCATGCTCGGCCTGTTCGGGGCGGCGCTGCTCTACGGAGACGGCGTCATCACCCCGGCCATCTCCGTGCTCGGCGCCATCGATGGCCTCGGCTTCGCGGCGCCGTTCTTCCTGACCTGGATCGTCCCGCTCACCGTCGTCATCCTCTTTCTGCTCTTCCTGTTCCAGCGCTTCGGCACCGCCGGGATCGGCATGGTCTTCGGGCCGGTGATGGTCGCCTGGTTCCTGTGCATCGCCGCGTTAGGCGTCGCCGGCATCGTCCGGGAGCCCGGTGTCCTGCGGGCGATCAACCCCTGGTACGCCGTCGATTTCTTCGTGCGCGACGGGCTGCAGGGCTTCCTGATCCTTGGGGCGGTCGTGCTGGTCCTCACCGGCGGCGAGGCGCTGTACGCCGACATGGGCCACTTCGGGCGGCGGCCGATCCGGCTGGCGTGGTTCGGGGTCGTGCTGCCCGCGCTGATGCTCAACTACTTCGGGCAGGGTGCGCTGCTGCTGCAGAACCCCGATGCCGCCGCCAACCCGTTCTACGCCCTGGTGCCGCCGCCGCTGCTGATTCCGATGGTCGTACTGGCGACGAGCGCCGCCATCGTGGCATCCCAGGCCCTCATTTCCGGCGCCTTCTCCCTGACCCAGCAGGCGGTCCAACTCGGCTACTCGCCCCGGGTGACGATCACGCACACCTCCGAGAAGGAGAAGGGGCAGATCTACGTCCCGGAGATCAACTGGGCCCTGATGGTCGCCTGCATCTGGCTGGTGCTCAGCTTCCGGTCCTCCAGCAACCTTGCCGCGGCGTACGGCATCGCGGTGACGGGCACGATGGCGATCACCACCATGCTCTTCAGTGTCGTCGCGCGTGAGCAGTGGGGCTGGAGCACGACCAAGGCCTGGTCCATCTGCGGGCTCTTCCTGTTCGTCGACCTCGCGTTCCTCTCCGCCAACCTGGTGAAGTTTGCCCATGGCGGCTGGTTCCCGATCGTGGTCGCGATCCTGATCTTCACCCTGATGTCCACGTGGAAGCGGGGAAGGGTGCGGCTCAACCGGATCATGGAAGAGAACTCGCTGCCGATGGAACTCTTCCTCAACGACATCGCCAAGCGCCTCTCGGTGCGCGTGCCCGGCACCGCGGTCTTCATGACCTCGCACCCTGGCGGCGCGCCGCCGGTGCTGCTGCACCATGTGAAGCACAACAAGGTGCTGCACGAGCAGGTGATTCTGCTCTCGGTCCGGACCGAGGACGTTCCCTACGTCGCGGAGGAGGAACGGATCAGCTGCACCGACCTGGGGCAGAAGTTCTACTCGGTCAACGCGCGCTACGGGTTCATCGAGTCGCCCGACGTGACCCAGATCCTGAAGGGGCTCCAGGCCTTCGGTGTCGCCGTGCGGCCGATGGAGACGACGTTCTATCTCGGCCGCGAGACGCTCATCGCCAAGGTGGACGCCAGGCCGGTGCCGACGGATGCTCCGCCCGCGCTGGCCTACTGGCGAAAGAAGCTGTTCATCCTGATGAGCCGGAACGCGCAGTCGGCCACGACCTTCTTCAACCTGCCGCCCAACCGGGTGGTCGAGATGGGGGCGCAGATCCAGTTCTAGGCGATACGGCGGGCCGGCGGGGAGACAACAGAAAGGGCGGGGCTCCGTGGGGAGCACCGCCCTTGTCGTTTCCGCCTTCCCGCCTTGCCTCAGTGATGCGCCCAGACGGTCGTGTTGCCCTTCGCATCGAAGGTGAGCACGTCGTAGGGATCCTTGCCCATGTCCATTCCCGGGCCGGCGCCGGGCATCCCCGGGGCCGTGATGCCGACGACCTTCGGCTTCTCCCTGAGCAGCCGCTGAATGTCCGCGGCGGGAACGTGACCCTCGATCACATAGCCCTGGACCATTGCCGTGTGGCAGGAAGCGAGGCGGCCCGGCACGCCGGCATCCGCCTTCACCTCGGAGAGATCATCCTGCTCGATCGACTTCACGGTGAAGCCGTTGGACCGGAGATAGGTCACCCAGTTCTTGCAGCAGCCGCAGGTCGGTGAGTGATACACCGTGATGACGGCGGGGGCCGTGGCGTTCGGCTTCGGCCAGGTGGCCGCGGCCAGCGTCGCGACCGCCGCGCCGGCGAGGAGGAGACGGGTCAGACGCATCAATCGACTCCGGTGATGACTGGACGACGGGTTCGTTCCTGCATGGAGTATAGCCACCGTGCCGCCCGGTCGCCCAGCGGGTCAGCTCTCCTCCGCCTCGTACTGGTCCTTGAGCCTTGCGACCACGCCGGGATCGGCGAGCGTGGTGGTGTCGCCGAGGGCGCGGCCTTCCGCAATGTCCTTGAGGAGGCGGCGCATGATCTTGCCGCTCCGGGTCTTGGGGAGATCGGCGCTGAAGAGGATGTCGTCGGGCCGGGCGATCGCGCCGATCTTCTTGGCGACATGATCCTTGAGATCGTCCTTGAGCTCCGCACTGGGCCGGCTGCCTTCCTTCAGGGTCACGAAGGCGGCGATGGCCTGACCCTTCAGGTCGTGGTGCTTGCCCACGCACGCGGCCTCCGCAACGGCGGGGTGATCGACGAGCGCACTCTCGACCTCCATGGTCCCGATCCGGTGTCCCGCGACATTGAGCACGTCATCGACGCGGCCGAGGATCCACCAGTTGCCGTCCTCGTCGAGCTTGGCGCCGTCTCCGGCGAAGTACTTCCCTTCGAACTTGCTCCAGTAGGTCTCGCGGTAGCGGGCATCGTCGCCGTAGATCGTCCGCAGCATTCCGGGCCACGGCTCGGTCAGCACGAGCAGGCCTCCACCCTGCGGGATCGGGTTCCCCTTCTGATCCACGAGCACCGCGGAGATGCCCGGGAATGGCACGGTCGCTGATCCCGGTGTCGTGGTCGTGACCCCGGGCAGCGGGGTGATCATGATGCCGCCCGTCTCGGTCTGCCACCAGGTGTCCACGATCGGGCAGCGGCCATGGCCGATGTGGGTGTGGTACCAGATCCAGGCTTCCGGGTTGATCGGTTCCCCGACGGTGCCGAGGAGGCGGAGGGTGGAGAGGTCGTGCTTGGCGGGGAGCTGCTCACCCCACTTCATGAAGGCGCGGATCGCTGTCGGGGCGGTATAGAAGATCGTCACGCCGTAGCGCGCGATGAGCTTCCAGAAGCGGTCCCGCTCCGGCCAGTCCGGCGCACCTTCGTACATGAGCACGGTGGCGCCGTTGGCGAGCGGGCCGTACACCACGTACGAATGCCCCGTCACCCAGCCGATGTCGGCGGTGCACCAGAAGACGTCGTCTTCCTTGAGATCGAAGACGTAGTTCATCGTCGCGGTCACCTGGGTCAGGTAGCCGCCGGTGGTGTGGACGATGCCCTTCGGTTTGCCGGTGGTGCCGGAGGTATAGAGGATGAAGAGCATGTCCTCCGCATCCACCGCCTCCGCTTCGCAGCGGGTGTCCGCCTGGTCGAGGAGCCGGTGCCACCAGTGGTCGCGGCCCTCGACGATGTTCGCGAAGGACTCGTCGCCGGCCGCGGCGCCGGGCCGGCGCTGGACGACGATCACGTCCTTGATGCTCGGACACTGCGCGATGGCCTCGTCCGCCACGCGCTTGAGGGCGAGGACCGATCCGCGCCGGTAGCCGCCATCACTCGTGATGAGGCAGACCGCCTGGGCGTCGTTGATCCGGTCGCGTAGCGATTCCGCCGAGAAGCCGCCGAACACCACCGAGTGCACCGCGCCGATCCGGGAGCAGGCCAGCATGGCGATTGCGGCCTCGGGGATCATCGGCAGGTAGATCGCGACGCGGTCGCCCTTCTTCACGCCGAGCTTCTTGAGCGCGTTGGCACAGCGGCAGACTTCGCGATGCAGTTCCCAGTAGGTGATGGTGCGGCGGTCGCCGGGCTCCCCCTCCCAGATGATCGCGGCCTTGTTCCGCCGCGCGGTCTTGAGATGCCGATCGACGCAATTGGCCGAGACGTTGAGCTTGCCATCCACGAACCACTTGGCGTGCGGCGGCTTCCACTCGAGGACGGTGCTCCAGGGGGCCATCCAGTCGAGGGCCCGCGCCTGCGCTTCCCAGAAACCGAGGCGGTCGGCCCTGGCGGCGTCATGGATGCCGGGCTGCGCATTCGCCTGCCGGGTAAAGGCGGCCGAAGGGGGGAAGCGGCGGCTCTCCGTGAGGAGGGTGCTGAGCTGGTCGGTCATGCGCTGGGCTCTCGTGGGGGATGGAACGGGCGACCACGAAGGTCGCCCGGATGACTTCGATGAACCGTGGCGGAGCGGCTCCGGCTCCGCGGCATCATGAGGATGCGGTCTGCTCGGCCCTTTCGGCAAGAGCGCCGCGACAGATGTCTCGGCGGCCTCGATCCCGAGGGGGCGGGAGGCAGGCTTGCAGTTGGCATACGGACGCCGCGCCATGCGAGGTAGAAACCCGTTGCGGCGGCACGACGACAGTTCTCAAGTCGTTGTCAATTAAAGGCTTGACTTCTTGGCACCGGGCTCGCCTTTCACCCGGTCAGAGGCCACAAGGTCTCTCGAAAACTGATCCGCCCGATAAGAGCACACCCGGAGTGATCCGGGGCCGCAAAACTAGAGGTCTGAGGTGGGGGGAGGCCAGCGTGCCTGCCTGGGCTGGACACTAGGGTCCAGTGCCACCTGAGATAGCTCGGTGCCGAAGGCGGGTGCCCCGCGCGATGAGCGCGATGCGCCCCGCGAGCAGGACAGGCCGGCGGAAGCATCGCGCTCAATTCACAAGAGCGCTGGAGGCAGACCATGCAGAGCACACAAGCGAACGTTCTGGAACTCTCGGCTCCCGAGCATCTCGGCCTGGAGAGCCGCACCACCTTCCGGCAGAGCGCCATCAGCATGCTGGATCAGCTGCCGGAGCGGACTGGCAAGCTCGTGGTCGACCTGCGCGGCACGCGCACGGTGGACTCCGCGGGTCTCGGCGCGCTGATGCTGATCCAGCGCAAGGCGTCGGAGCGGCGTCAGGTCGTCGTCCTGAAGCGCCCCAACGACGAACTGCGATTCCTGCTGGTGCTGACGAAGCTCGACGATCTCTTCGAAGTCGAGGCGGACGCCGCCTAGCGCTATATTCGGGGCATGGTCGACGCCGTGTCCCGTCGGCGGGTGCTCTTCATCGAAGATGAGCCCGCCTTGCGCCAGAGCTACGAACGCGCCTTTGCGTCACGCTACGACGCGGCATTCGCCGCGTCGGGCGCCGAGGCCCTGACCCTGCTGGGGTCGCACCGGCCCCAGGTCGTGGTGCTCGACCTCCGGCTGCCGGACACCGATGGCATCGACCTGCTGCGCCGCATGCGCGCGGTCATGCCCGACCTCCCCGTCGTCATCACCTCCGCCTACGTCAGTCTCGAGCCCCAGCTCCGGGTGCTCGATCTTTCCCATTCTGCATACCTCGTGAAGCCGTTCGACCTGGCAGACCTGGGCCGGCACATCGATGTCGCCCGCTGACGCGCCGCTGGTGGAGGCGCGCGGGCTCACCCGGAGCTACGGCGCCGTCCGCGCGCTCCGGGGGGTCGACCTCACGCTGGCCGCCGGGGAGGTGCTGCTGGTGCTCGGCCCCAATGGCGCGGGCAAGTCGACGCTGCTCCGCAGTCTGGCGGGGCTGCTCCGGCCGCAGGCCGGCACGGTCCAGATCGCGGGACGGATGCTGAGTGCGGACGACCCTGATGCCCGGCGGCCGATCGGACTGCTCTCGCATCAGTCGCTGCTCTATGACGAGCTCACGCTGCTGGAGAACCTGATCTTTGCCGCGCGGCTCTACGGCGTGGAGCGTCCTCGGGAGCAGGCGGAGGCGGCGCTCGCGGCGCAGGGGCTCGCCGACCGCCGTCACGACCGGCCGCGAAGCCTGAGCCGGGGCATGCTGCAGCGCGCGGCGATCGCGCGCGCGCTCCTGCACGATCCGGCGCTGCTCCTGCTGGACGAGCCGTTCACCGGACTCGATGCGATTGCGGCGGATCGGCTGCGCGGCCTGCTCCGTGAACACGGCCGCGGTGCGCGCGCGATGGTGATCGTCACCCACCATGCGAGCGAGGCCTGGGAGCTGGCGACCCGGATCGGCGTGCTCGTGGGCGGCCGCTGGGCGCTCGACATCCCGCGCCCGGCCGATCTCACCATGTTTGATCAGCAGTACCAGGTGATGGCCCGTGGGTAGACTCCTGCGCCTCATCCTCGTGATTGCCGGCAAGGATCTGCGCCTCGAGCTGCGCAGCCGGACCAGCCTGCTGTCTGCCGCCGTGTTCGCTGCACTGGTGCTGCTGGTCTTCAACTTCGCGCGCGACCCGACCGCGGTCTCCACGCTCGATCTCGCGCCGAGCGTGCTGTGGGTGACGGTCGCGTTCGCGTCGGTGCTCGCGATGAATCGCGCGTTCACCGTGGAGCGGGAGCATGGGGCCTTCGACGGCCTGCTGCTCGCGCCGGTCCCGCGCGAGGTGCTCTACCTGGGCAAGTACCTCGCCAACCTGGCGTTCGTGCTGGTGGTGGAGGCGATCGCGCTGCCGCTCTTCGTGCTGTTCTTCAATCTCGACCTGAGTCACGCCCTGCCAGGGCTCCTGCTCACGATGCTGCTGGCGACGATGGGATTCGTGGCGGTGGGGACGATTTTCAGCGCGATGGTGGTGAAGACCCGCTTCGCGGAACTGATGCTCCCGGTCCTGCTCTTGCCGTTCATGGTGCCGCCGCTCATCCTCGCGGTGAAGACCACGGTGCCGCTCTTCAGCGGCCGCCCGTTGAGCGACGTGATGGACGGCCTTAGGTTCCTCGCCGTCTATGATGTCGTGTTCATTACCCTGGCCGTGCTTCTCTTCTCCGCCGTGGTGGACGAATGACCGCTGATGCGGGTGCCGCCCGCTCCCTGATCACCCGCGGCCAGGTGCTGACCGCCCTCGGCCTGCTCGCCGTCGGGGGCGCGATGCTCGTGGCCCTGCAGTTCACGCCGGTCGAGGCATCGCAGGGGCTGGCCCAGAAGATCTTCTACGTGCACGTCCCCGCGGCCTTCGTCGCGCTGTGGGTGGCGGTGCCCGCCACCGCGCTCGCCGGCATGCTCTACCTCTGGCTCCACGACCAGCGGCTGGATCGCTTCGCCGCGGCGAGCGCGGAGGTGTCGCTCGTCTTCTGCCTCGTCACGCTGATCACCGGGCCCATCTGGGCGCGGCCGATCTGGGGCGCATGGTGGACCTGGGATGGCCGGCTCACGCTCACCCTCTTCCTGTTCTTTCTGCTGCTCGGCTACCAGACGATGCGCGCCGCGATCCGCGATCCATTCGAGCGGGCCCGCTTCAGCGCGATTCTCGGCATCATGGGGCTCGTGCTGGTGCCGTTCATCCACCTCAGCGTCTATCTGTGGCGCGGTCTGCACCCGCAGCCGATCGTGCTCAAGCCGAGCGCGCCAAGCCTGCCTCCCGTCATGCTCCGGGCGCTGCTGCTGGGGATCGGGGCGGCGCTGCTGCTGTATCTCGGGTTCGTGACGCTGCGGTACGGCATCCAGCTCGCCCAGGACAACCGGGAGGCCGCCGATGCCGCCTGACAATTCCGGATACCTGACGGCGGCCTACGTCGTCGTCGGCGTGACCTACCTGGCCTACGCCATCGCGCTCGGGCTCCGCAGCCGGCGCCGCTGAGGACGGCGGCAGAACGCACGAGGGGCGGCCACCATGGCCGCCCCTCGTGCGTTCTGCCGACGCGATGCCTACTGCTTGAGGATCACCCGGTCCCAGAGCTGGGCCGCCACCACCGCCCCCACGATGGGGCCGATCCACCAGACCGGTTGCGCGTACCAGGTGCCGCTGATGAGCGCCGGCCCGAAGGCCCGGGCGGGATTCATCGCCGCGCCGGTGAGCGTGCCACCGACCAGGATATCGAAGAGCAGCACCAGGCCGATCGCGAAGCCTCCCACCTTGGGCGCATCCTTCGAGACCGCCGTCCCCATCACCGCCGACATCAGGAAGAAGGTCAGCACCGCCTCGAGCGCGATGCCGCTCTGCAGGCTCATCGTGTTCGCGAGGGCTGGCGTGCCGAGCGTCCCGGTGGCCGACATCGGCGCGGGGAGGACCGCCTTGAGGGTCAGCGCGGCGAGCACTGCGCCGGCGAGCTGGGCGGCGATGTAGGCCATCGCGCTGCCGGCATCGATGCGGCGGATGCTCAGCAGGCCGAGCGTCACCGCGGGATTCAGGTGACCCCCGGAGACGTTCATCGTGGCGGTGATCATGATGCCCAGGGCGAGCGCGTGTGCCAGGGCGATGCCGAGCAGGCCGAAGCCGGCGCCGGGCGTGGCATTCACGAGGATGGCGCCGCAGCCGAAGAAGATCAGGGCGAAGGTCCCGATGGCCTCGGCGACCAGACGACCGGAGAGTCTGTACATGGAGGGATCCGTAGCGGGTTGAGGGCGCGGGGATTCTACTATCGCCCATCCTCCCGGCGGAAGACCAGGCAGGCATTGATGCCGCCGAAGCCGAACGAGTTGCTCAGCAGAAACTCCGGATCGGCCACCTGGCCGTCCCCGGTGAGGTAGGACAGGTCACAGGTCGGGTCGGGTTCGCTGAGATTCACCGTCGGCGGCAGCCAGCGCCGCTGGCTCGCGACGGCACAGATGGCCGCCTCGAAGGCGCCGCTCGCTCCGAGGGCGTGACCGTAGTACCCCTTGGTCCCGCTGATCGAGATCCCCGCGACCGCATCGCCGAAGACCTGGCGGATCGCCCCGGACTCGGTGGGGTCGTTGAGCGGTGTCGAGGACCCGTGCGCGTTGATGTATCCGATCTCGCCCGGCGTGAGCCGACCTTCGGTAAGCGCCATGCGCATCGCACGGGCGGCCTGCCGTCCATCGGGACGCGGCGCCGTCATGTGGTGGGCGTCGTTGTTGGTCCCGTAGCCCAGGATCTCGGCGTAGATGTGCGCGCCGCGCGCGACCGCCCGGCTCCGCTCCTCGAGGATCAGAATCGCCGCGCCCTCCGCCATCACGAAGCCGTCGCGGCCCTTGTCGAAGGGCCGGCTCGCCTGGGTCGGGTCGTCGTTGCGGGTGGACATGGCGCGGATGATCGCGAACGAGCCGTAGCAGAGCGGTGCGAGCGGCGCTTCCGCGCCGCCGGCCAGCATCACGTCCGCCTCACCGCGGACGATCGCGCGAAACCCGTCACCAATGGCCATCGCGCCGGAGGCGCAGCTCATGCCGTTGGTGCTGTTGGGGCCGCTGACCCCGAATTCGATCGCGAGATTGCAGCTCGCCGCGCCGGCGAACACCATCAGCGCGAGCGCGGGATCCACGCCACGCACCCCCTCCCGCATGTAGTTCGGATACTGCTCTTCCGCGTAGCCGATGCCGCCGAGCGCGGTGCCCATCATGGCGCCGACCATGTCGCGGTCCTCGACGGCGAGGTCGAGGCGGGCGTCATCGATCGCCATCCGCGCCGCCGCGATGCTGAACTGCCCGAACCGGTCCAGCCGCTTGGTCCGCCGTGCTTCCATGAAATCGGTCGCGTGAAAGTCCGGCACCTGCGCTGCAATCCGGGTCCGGAAGGGCGCGGGGTCGAACCGGGTGACCGGTCCGACGACCGAGCGCTTCGCCTGGAGGCCGTGCCAGAGCGCGTCGACCCCGATGCCGAGGGGGGTGACGGCACCGATTCCGGTGATGACGACGCGGCGGGGAGAGGCGACCATGGATGTGTCCTGCCTGACGAGGGGACCGTTGCCGCGCGCGTCCGTGCGCGCGAGCTGCGCTGCTACTGCGAGACTGCCCGGGCGATGCCCGCGAGGGTGCGGGAGGCAATGCCGTGCACGAACACCGGGCCGATCACCCAGTTCGCGGCGATCCACGAAATGAGCGGCCAGCGGGGTCCGGTCCAGGTATGCACGATGGTGACGTGCGAGCCGGAACCCTCCGGCACGATTCGCCAGACGACGTCCATGCCCCGGGTAATGCCGCGGACGTGGGTGTAGCGGACTTCCATCCGGCTTCGGTCGATCCACATCTCCGACATCCACCACGTGGGCCAGTTGAAGGGACCGAAGGGGCGGTTGGCGCTCATCTCCACGAGGCCGCCATCGGCCCGGCGCTCCCGCATGGTCACCCAGCGGTAATGTCCGAGGATCGCCGGCCAGCGTTCGACGTCGGCCGCGGCGGCGAAGACCACGTCCGGCGCGGCCGCGATGCGCCGCTCATCGACGGTGATCATCGGGCCGGTCCGGGCCGCCAGGTGGCGACGAGACGGAAGCCCGGGGTGCGCTCGACGCGTGCCTCGATGCCGGCGCGCGCCATCAGCGACCGGAGCTCGGTGGCCGTGAACCCCCGCCGGACCGAGGTGAGCCCGTCGTCGCGTGTGGCCCGGTCGAATCCGAGCAGTCGCGATCCGACCCAGAAGCCCGCCAACGCCCAGCGGGAGCGGCGGAGGTCGGCGATGACCACGCCGCGCCGCGCGATCCGGTCGGCCTCGCGGCAGAAGGTCACGATCGCCTCCGGCGCGAGGTGATGCACCAGCTGGCTCGCGATGACGAGGTCGACGCTCTTGGTGCGCACCGGCAGTGCGCCGGCGCACCCGAGCAGGGTGCTGACCCCGTTGCGGCGCGCCAGGGCGGCGGCCGTGCGGTGCCGCTCGAGGCCGAGCGGCGTGATGCGCACCCCCCGGCGTGCCGCCCACGTGACCGCGGCGCGCGGCAGGTCCGCGAGGCCGGTGCCGATGTCGAGGAGTGTCAGGGGCCCGTTGTCAGGCGTGCTCGCGAGGATCCGGTCCAGCCCGTGCCGCACCGCCCACCAGCCGCCGAACCAGCGGTTGGAGCGGGCGATGTGGTGCAGCGACTCGTGGACCACCCGCGGGTCGGCGTCGGGATGATCGAGCAGTTCGTCGCCGAGGGGCGCGAGCAGCATGGAGGTGGTCACGGTCGGCGGAGCGAGCCGTAGCCGCCCCGGAAGTAGAGCAGCGGTTCGCCCTCGCCCGCGGCCCCGCCCGTGACCCGGCCGACGAAGAGGGTGTGATCGCCGAGCGGAAAGTCGGCATGACGCTCGCACTCGATGTGCGCGAGCACCCCGTCGAGGACGATCAGCCCCGCGGCGGTCTCGCGCCACGATGTGTCCTGGAAGCGGGCCTCCGCCGGGTTCCGCGCGAAGCGGTGCGACAGCTCGACCTGGTCCGCGGCAAGGATGTTGATGACGAAGTCCCCGCTCGACGACAGCGCCCGGTGCATGTCGGCCGAGACATCCACGCATACCGACACCAGCGGCGGCGAGAGCGACACCGAGGCGAGGCTCGAGGCGGTCATCCCCACCGGAGCGCCATGCTGGTCACGCGTGGTCAGCACGGTGACGCCCGTCGCGAAGCGGCCGAGCAGCTGGCGGAAGTCGTTGCCGTCGATATCAGGGAGGCTCACAGAACCATCCGGGCGAGAAACCAGGGATTGAGCACCGCACGGGCCGGGACGTAATCACCGGTGACGCCGATGAAGGTGTCGGCCAGTCCGCGACGTTCGAGTCGCCCGACGGCGCGGTCGAAGAGGGCCGGGGCGAACATCCCGTACCCCACAAGCCGTTCGACGGTCCACTTGCCGAGAAACGCGGCGCGCCGTGCAAGGCGATAGGACTGGAGTGCGGCCGCGGTGACCGGTCCCGGGAGCGCGAGCGCGTCGGCGGCGGAAGCCGCGGCGAGCTCCGCGCCGCGGAGTGCCGTCCCGATGCCCTCGCCGGTGAACGGATCGAAGAAGTCGGCGGCGTCCCCCACCAGCAGCGCGCCATCGGTGACGACCCGTCCGGACCAGGCCGCGAATGGCCCGGTCACGAGCACCTCGCGGACCAGTCGCGACCGCGACACCCGTCCGCGCACCCCGGGAAACTGCTCCAGCATGGAGAAGAAGAATCCGGTGGCGTCGCCACGCGCGTCGGCCGCGACGCGCTTCGGGACGACCAGCGCGACGTTGGCGAGGTCGCTGGCGATCCGATTGAGTCCGACGTAGCCGCGGTCGCCGACATGCATCTCGGTGATGCCCTCGAGTCCGGCCACGCCGGCGACATGGGCGACGAACGCCACGCGCGCGAGCGCGCCGGGCCGCCGCCGGCCCACGCGCCGCGCCACCACGGAGCGGAGGCCGTCGGCGCCGACCACCAGGCGCGCGCGGATGCTCTCCCTCTGTCCCGAGGCGCCCCGCACGACCGCGCCCGCCACGCGGCCCTCATCATAGAGAAGCTCCTCGACCGTGGTGCGCTCCCGGACCTCCGCCCCGGCCGCGCGGGCTCCGTCGACCAACCGCTGGTCGAGGATCCGCCGGGCCACGGCGAGACCGGCGCTGCGGAAGGGCTTCACCTCCGTCCGGCTGAAGCGGCCGACGAGCGACGATCCGCGTGGTGCGATCACTCGAGTGCCCTCGATCGCCTGGGCGCCAGCCCGCTCGAGGTCCGCTACGGCGCCGAGCCGGTCAAGGAACCGGACCGCTTCGGGACTCATGTACTCGGAGCAGGGCTTCTCACGGGGGAACGCGGCACGGTCCACCGCGAGCACCCGGTAGCCGAGGCGGGCGAGATGGGTCGCGGTGGCGCTGCCGGCGGGACCCGCCCCGGCGATGAGCACATCAATCTGCGTCATTGATAGAAGGTGCCCGAATCGCGACCGGAAGGCTACTCGACCGAAAGATGGTCAGCGGCTCCAGAGTTGCCATGCGAGGAAACCCATCACCGCGGCGCATGCGGTCGCCGTGGCGTTCACGCCATCATTCGACAGCCATGCCAGGCCTCCGGTCGACGCGCTCGCTGCTCCGCAGCGATGCACCCGCCGTTCGGTCGCCCGGTCACAGCGGGGGCAGTGGAACCGTCCCTGCAGGGTGGCGCCGAGGAGCGAATCGGCGAACATGCCCAGGACCCCGATGGTGAGGGCCGACCAGGCGAGCGGTGTGCCGTCGGAGAGTACCGCCCCTGCCGCGGCGACGAGCGCGGCACCGATCACTGCCCCGACGGTTCCGAGCACCGTGATCCCGCCGCTGCTCCCGGGAGCTACCGCCTTGAAGGAGACGATGCTCCGCGGAGGCGACACGCTCCAGCCACCGGCGGACGTCGCCCAGGTGTCGGCGGCGGCCGCCGCGAGACTCGCGGTGACGATCCACAGCGCCGCCGAGGGCACGAGGGCACCGGCCGCGGCGGCCCCGCCATTGGCCAGCACCTGCCAGGCGTCGCGGGTGTTCCCCTTCGCATCGAGTGCCGAACTCCGGTCGGGCGCGAGCCGGGAGATGAGGCTCGACCCCACGAAGAAGGTGCCCAGGGCCAGCATCCCCGGGATGCCGGTACCGCCCAGGATTGCGGTACCGACCAGCGTCGCCGCGACGGTGCCGGACCTCGACAGGGAACGCGTCCACCACCCCGCGAGGGCGATGACGAGCGAGATCGGAAGGGCCGCCGAAAGGGACAAGTAGCGTCAGGGGTGGGAGGTGACTCTATATTGTACCCCCGTGACGGTCCCCACCATCATCCCCATGAGCCTCCTCGAGGCGCTCCGCAATCTCGATACGCCCGTCGAAGACGGGCTCGAGGAGCTTGCCGGCGAGATTGTCTCCAAGCGACTCGGGCTCTCGGCCACCGTCGCCGCCCAGATTGCGCGGTATCAGGATGCGGTCCGGCGAGGCGAGCCGGTCTCCGTCGACGAGGCGATCTCGGTCTTCCGGCTGGCGGGCCGCCGACCCGACGCGCAACTGGTCTTTGCCGACGCCGGACGGCGGGCCGCCCGTTATGCCGCGCGCCGGGCGCCCGTGGTGGCGCGGGCCGCGGTGCGGATCTCCCCGGGCGGCATCGGCCGCACGCTCGGCGCCGGGGCGGCGAGCCGCGCGGCGAAACGCTTTCTGGGTGTTGACCTCAAGGTCGACGGCTCGGGCGCGGAGGGGGAGATCGCCAAGCCACTCTCGATTCTGGCGCTTCCGGATGGCGCCGCCTGCACCTTCTATGGTGCCGCCCTCGCCGAACTGCTCCGGGTCCTGACCGGATTCGAAGGGGCCATGGTTCACGAACTCTGCCGCGGACGGGGCGATACCGCCTGCCGCTGGCGGGCCACCGCCGTCGGAGGATACGACTGATGCTGCTCGCCCATCTGGATCTCGACCGGGTCCGCGCCACGCTCGCCGAGCAGGGACTCGATGGCTGGCTGCTGTTCGACTTCCGCGGCATCAATCCGATCCTCTCCCGGGTGCTGGGCGAGATCGGCTTTTCCAGCCGGCGGCTCTTCATCCTGCTGCCGCGCGAGGGCGACCCAATCGCGCTGGTGCACAAGATCGAACTTGGCGCCTTCAGCGGGAACAGCTTTCCCGGCCGGGTCATCAGCTACGCGCGATGGGAGGAGCTGCACGCCGGCCTCACCACCCTGGTGGGGGGCAAGACGGTCGCGATGGAGATCTCCTCCGATGATGCCGTGCCCTACCTCGACCGGGTGCCGCTCGGCGTCGTCGAGCTGGTTCGCCGGCTCGGCGGAACCGTCCGCACCTCCGCGAGCCTGGTGACGCGGTTCGCCTCGGCGTGGAATGCCGAGGAGCTGAAGGGGCATCTGTTCGCAGCGGAGGCGCTCGCCGACATCGCGCAGACGGCGCTCCGCTGGGCCGTGACCCAGGGGGAGACCGGTCTCACGGAGAGCGCCCTGCAGCGCAAGGTGATCGACGCGATCCATGCGAAGGGGCTCGAGTTCGACCATCCCCCGATCGTGGGCTTCGGTCCCAACGCGGCCAATCCGCACTACGAGCCGGTTCCCGGGGAGGACCTGACGCTGGAGCACGACCAGGTCGTGCTGCTCGATCTCTGGGGCGGGACCCGGCTGGGGACGGTGTTCGCGGACCAGACCTGGATGGGCTTCTCGGGCAAGACGGTGCCGGCGAAGGTGCAGGAGGTGTGGCGCACCGTCCGGGATGCGCGGGACGCGGCGATCGCGGTTGTGATGCGGAAGGCGGGGAAGGAGCCGCTGTACGGCTTCGAGGGCGACGACGCGGCGCGCGGCGTGATTCGTCAGGCAGGGTACGGCGACTTCTTCGTGCACCGGACCGGGCATTCGATCGACCGCGATCTGCACGGCTCGGGCCCGCATCTCGACAACTACGAGACGCACGACGACCGCGAGATTCAGCCAGGCGCGGGGTTCTCGATCGAGCCGGGGATCTACCTGCCCGGGGAGTTCGGGGTGCGGAGCGAAATCAACATGGTGTGGGCGCCGGGCGGGCCGATGGTGACTCCAAAAGCGCCACAGGTGGAGCTGATTCTGCCATAGTTCCTGGTGAGGCGGCTGCGAAGATTTGGTAACGAGATTCTTAGGGGTTCGCGCTCGGTTTTCTGATTTGGGTTCGAAATCGGGAAAATCCGGTGTCGAAGCGGGGTCGCGATGTTTCACCAATGTTCAATCGTTTCAAGGAGTTACGGGCTGATACGTGTTTGAAACCCGCCATAGCTTGCTTCCTTGACACGTGATTTTAGTCACTCCATATTCTAGCCTCCCGACCGGGCCGCGGTCGGCAGCA
>JBGASX010000032.1:0-50778 GCA_044229445.1 Gemmatimonadales bacterium
ATGCGGAGACACGCTGGGTCCTCGGCACCGGCCGCGGCGCGCAGACCGTCCGCGCACAGGTCCAAGGCGCGGGGCCACTCTTCGTGGATTTCAGCGCCCGCGCCTCTCCCGATGCTCCGGTGGCACTGCTTCGCGTCAGCGGGGACAGCCAGCAGGGCACCGCGGGCAACAGGCTCCCCGCGCCACTGATCGCCCAGCTCACCGACCGGTTCGGCAACGGGGTGGGCGGACGCACCGTCACCTGGACCGTCGCCAGCGGTGGCGGTGCCGCGACACCGGTCACCGCGACTCTCGACTCGAGCGGCACCGCGGTCACCATCCTGACGCTCGGCCCCGCCGCGGGGCGCAACGCGATCTCCGCCCGCTCGGCCGGCTTCTCGGTCCAGTTCACGGCGATGGCGACGCTCATCACCGGGGCCGCCGCCACGGCCACCGTCACTACGCAGCCGTCGGCCACGTCGCCCAACACCGTCGTCTTCCCGGTGCAGCCGGAGGTGCGGATCACCGATCCCAACGGCCAGCCGGTCGCACAGGTGCCGGTCGTCGTCACCGTCGCGACGGGCGGTGGGGCGCTGAGCGGCTCGACCTCGCTGCTGACCGACTCGCATGGAACGGCCTCATTCACTGGCCTCGCGCTCACGGGCACGGCGGGGATCCGGACCCTGATCTTCACGGTCGGCACCGTCTCCGCCACCTCGGCCGCCATCAGCATCACGCCCGGGCCGGCGGCCGCGGCACGCTCGAGCGCCACGGTTCCGAGCGGAGTCGCCGGGACACTGACGACCGTGACGGTCCGCACCCGGGACATCTCGGACAACCTCACGACGCTCCCGGCGGCGGTCGCGATCGGCATCAGCGGCGCGAACAGCGCCGCACCGGCCGTGACCGATCTCCACGACGGGAGCTACACCGGCGGCTACATGCCCACGCAGAGCGGCACCGATCTCGTCGCCGTCACGATCGGTGGCGTCGCGGTGGGCAACAGCCCCGTCTCGGCGACGGTGCAGGCCGGCCCGGTGAGTAGCGCCCGCTCAACCCTGCAGGTGCTGCCGGCGCAGGTCATCGCCAGCGCAGGTGGCAGCGTCGCGCTGGTGACCCTTGCAGTGAAGGACGGGTTCGGCAACACCGTTGGCGGAGCGAGCGTGAGCTTCAGCGCGAGCGGCACGGCCAACACCCTGTCCCCCGCGTCGACCACCACGAGCGGCGCGGGCCAGGCGACGACGAACTACTCCTCGACGCTCGCCGGGCCGCGGACCATCTCCGCGCTCGTGAACGGGGTCACCCTCACGCAGACGGTCACGGTCGTTCCGGGGGCCGCCGATGCGGCGAAGAGCGTTGCCACGGTGCCCGGCGGCCAGCGTCGACAGACGACGGTCGTCACCGTGACCACCCGGGATCAGTTCGGCAACCCTCTGCAGACTGGCGGGCACCAGGTGAAGATCACCGTCAGCGGCAGCAATCGCGCCGGTCCCCTCGCCGCCACCGACCACGGCGACGGCAGCTACACCGCGTCGTACACACCGACTACACGGGGCACGGACACCATCACCATCACCCTCGACGGGGTGGCGATCGGCGGAAGCCCCTACAGCAGCAGAATCCACTAGATGACAACGGCCACCCGCGCAACGCGCGCCATCACTCGCAGTGCAGGAGTTACGTCATGAAAGTCCTCATCGTCCTCACTTCGCACGACCGGCTGGGCAGCACCGGCAAGTGGACGGGATTCTGGCTGGAAGAGTTCGCGGCGCCGTACTACGTGCTGAAGGACGGGGGAGCCACGATCACGCTGGCGTCGCCCAAAGGCGGCCAGCCACCGCTCGACCCGGCCAGCGATGTTCCCGCGAGCCAGACCGACGCCACCCGGCGCTTCCGGGCGGACCCCGCGGCGCAGGAGGCGCTGGCGCACACGCGGGTGCTGGGCGAACTCTCCGCGAACGATTTCGACGCCGTGTTCTATCCGGGGGGCCATGGCCCGATGTGGGACATGCCTGACAATGAGGTGTCGATCGCGCTCATCGAGGCCTTCGTGCGGGCCGGGAAGCCGGTCGCGGCCGTCTGCCACGCGCCGGCCGCGCTGGTGAACGTGCGAGGGCCGAGCGGGGAGTACCTGGTGCGGCACAAGCGGGTGACCGGATTCTCGAACACGGAGGAGTCCGCGGTCGGGCTGACCGCGGTGGTGCCCTTCCTGCTGGAGAATCGTCTCGTGGAGCGGGGCGGACTCTACGCGCGGGCGGCGGACTGGGCACCGCACGTCGAGGTGGATGGCCTGCTGGTGACGGGGCAGAACCCCGCGTCGTCGGCCCCGGCGGCGGCGGTGCTGCTCAAGCTCACCACCGAGAGCCTGAGGCCGGATCGGCTCAGCGACGCCTCACGGGCGCGCCAGGAGTTCGCCACGATCGACCGGCGGGAGATCCACTGAGGTGGTGTCGTTGGGGCAATCAATGGAAGCGACGGGGTGCTGACCGAAAAGCAGCCAGTCAAGCAGGCGGAGGCACGGCAGGACGCCGCGCCAGCGGCGGTTACCTCAGGGAACCCACTCGAGCAGCCGGCCCGGCTGCAGCTTGAAGAAACGGCAAAGTTCGTCGAGCGTCTCGCTGTGGAGACGCCCGAAGGCGCCTCCCTTGCGGGAGAGGCGGTAGGCGCTGGGATAGCTGAGGGTGGTGCCCTTGCAGAGGGCGTACGCCGTGATGCGGCGCGCCTTCATGATCTGGTGAATTCGAAGCCGAACCATGGGACTTCCGTTCATGACCCCGCGTGACTCTAGCGGCGAGCCTTGCGGTATCGCGCACTGCAGGATAGGTATCGGTCACTGGAATAGATAGGGAGCACAGACGTATATATTGCTGACGTACAGATATTCATCGCCCAGAGAGAATGCCGCAAATTCGCGACGGCACTCGTTGAGAAAGGTGCCCGCATGACGGTTGTCAGGCATTCCGCGACCCCCCCCGATTGACTCCCCCCTCTTCGGCAGCATGAGTGCGTCTTTCAGCGCTCTTTCGTGCGCATGGTGGGCAGCCAGGGTTGCGATATGAAGAAGAAGCCCGCACGCAAGGCCACCAAGGCGGCTCCCCTTCCCACTCCCCCGGGAGTGAAGCCGATTTCGCTCGTGCTCGTGGAGGACAACCGGCTGCTCCGCGAGGGGCTCACCGCGATGATCCACGCGCAGGCGGGATTCATGGTTCTGGCGGCCTCGGCGGATGCCGCCGAGGCGCTGGAGAAGATTCGTGAGGCGAAGCCGGATGTCGTGCTGCTCGACTTCGGGCTCGAGAGTCACGACAGCCTGAGCCTCACCGCGACGGTGCATGGCGAGGTGCCGGCGGCACGGGTGATCATCATGGGGCTGCTGCCGGTCCAGGAGGACATCGCCAACTACGTGCGGGCCGGCGCCTCCGGCTTCGTCATGAAGGACGCCTCGTTCGACGAGTTCTTCGCCACGATCCGCGCCGTGGCGGGTGGCGCCGAGGTGCTCCCCAAGGCGCTTACCGCCTCCCTCTTCACCCAGATTGCCCGGAACGTGGCCGGCGGGGACAGGGAGAAGATCGGGGCGCTCGAGGGGGTTCGCCTCACCGAGCGGGAGACCCAGATCATCGCGCTCCTCGGCGCAGGGCTGAGCAACAAGGAGATCGCGATCCGGCTGCACATCGCCGTGCACACGGTCAAGAGCCACGTTCACAACATCCTCGAGAAGCTCGCCCTGCACACCAGGCTCGAGGTCGCCGCCTTCTCGCACGCGCGCGGCCCCGCCAAGTCGGACTAGCGCGCGGACGCGCTGCACCGGATCATCGGAGCGAACGGGCGACTGGTCCCCACGAGCGATTGTCGTTCGCTCGGCCAGGGCGCAGCTTTCCAGTCAGGCGCCAGCGCCGCCAGTGGTCATCCAACCGCGAACAGCCCGGGAGGGTGAACTCCAGTGATCCGAGCCTCCGTTCCCCGTCCGACGCGGCCCCGCGCCCGCTCCGCATGAAGAAGCGCATTTCGATCGTGCTGCTCGAAGACAGCTCCAACCCGGTGTCGGAGATCGTCTCGCGCATCCGCGAGGTGCCCGACTTCCAGGTCATTGCCGTGTCGGCGCAGATCGAGGCCGCCGTACAGGCGGTGCGCAACGCCCGGCCCGACATCGTGCTCCTGAACTTCGAGCAGACCGGGGATGATACCCAGACGATCGCCGGCGCCCTCCACGGGAGCGCCCCCGACTCGCGGGTCATCATCATGGGACTCACCGCTCCCCAGGAGGATGTCGCCCGCTTCCTGCGCGCGGGAGCGCTGGGGTTCACCATGGCGGGCGTCGGCTTCGCGACCCTCATCGAGACCATTCACTCGGTGGCACGGGGCATTCCCGTCCTCCCGGTGGAGCTGACCCCCTCCCTCTTCGGGCAGCTCAAGCAGCACGGGGTGCAGGGCCGGCCCGAGCGAACGCTCGATGTGTCCCGGCTCACCAAACGGGAGCGCGAAGTGGCGGGTCTCCTCGTCCTGGGGATGAGCAACCGCGAGATCGCGGACCGCCTCGAGATCGCGCTGCACACCGTGAAGAGCCATGTCCACCGGGTCCTGGCCAAACTGGCCGTGAACAACCGGCTCGAGATCGCCGCCTTTTCGGAACCGCATCAGTTTGCCGGTGAAGCCGCCGGATTTCCGCCACGATACTCGGAGAGTTCCGAGCCCGCCGCTTCGATGTAGTCCGTTCGGACTCCATCACCTTCACGCCATTGGAGCGATTGTGCCGCTCCGCCGCCACACGGACATTGCAGTCACCGGGCACTGCCCCACTTTCTCGGCGAATCGCGCCGGGCCGGGCCCTGACGACAGAGCATGTGTGAGGCAACCATGACGGCATCCATTGCATACGATCCCAAACGACTCACCGGCTATGAGCTCGATGCGCTCGCCGGCGCGTTCGACCGGGTGCGGAATCCGCGAGACTGGAAGGCCCCGATCGAGACCGTCATCTCCGCCTCGGAACGGCACCTCGTGGAACAGGCGATCCTCTGGTTCACCGACACCGTGCCGGTCTTCGCGCCGATCGCGGGCTCCCCGGACCGGCTCGCCGTGAGCGCGCTCGGCTATCGTCTTGGAGAAACGGAGACGCGCCATGGACATCTTCGGGAGGATTCCCGGCAGGTCATCGCACGCATGGAGCCCGCCGGAGCCGTGGACAGTGCCCGCGACCACCCCGTCGCCGTCCCTGCGGTCCTGCGATACCGGAGACGGTACGCGCCGGTCGAAGCCGGCGAGCTTGCCACCAGCCCACGGTAGTCCCGGGCCTGAGACGCCCGGCGGTGACAGCAGCGATCCGTGGGGTTTTCGGGGACCGATCTTTGGGCGGTAGGCGGGTGCCGTCCTCGAGAGATCCCCTCACCAGAAGAGGGCTCCGCATGCGCCAGTTCGCGATTGTCGCCATCGTCATCGTCGGGTTAGGCACGGTGGCCCTGCTCCGGAGCGGCGCCTCCGCCTCGGCCGACCGGGACGCCCTGGCCCGCAGTGCCGCCCTGGTGGCCCACGAGGTGCGCGGAATGTCGCCCTGGCTCATCGGCGGGGCGATTCTCTCCGGACTGGTGCTCGTCGTCGCGAGCGCAAGGCCGAAGACATGAGTGTCGGAACGCCGAGCATCCTCAAGTTGTTGAAGTGAGCAGCGCAGAACACCCTTTGGCAGTATCGGAGTCACCATGCGTACGACCACCCACCTGATCACCGCCGCCGGCATCGTCCTGGCGGCAGCCTGCAGCAGCACGCCGAAGCAGCCGGCCCCGGCACCAGGCCCAACTGCCGCGGAAATCGCGATGCAGCGCCATGTGCAGGATTCCCTCGATGCCGTCGCGAAGGTGACCGCCGACTCGATCGAGGCGGCCCGTCAGCTGGCCCTCGTCGAGAAGGCCCGCGCGGATTCCGTCGAGCAGGCACGCGTCGCCGCGGAAGCGGTCGTCCGGCTGGCCGCCGAAAAGGATTCGGCACTGCGCACCGAGCTCGCAGTCATCGTGCATTTCGATGTCGCAAAGGCGACGTTGACTTCGGAGGGCCGCGAGGCGCTCGATCGCAAGGTCGCGATCCTCAACGCCAATTCCGGCGTGCGGCTGAAGATCACCGGTGGCACCGATGATCGCGGGTCGGATCAGTACAACCAGGCGCTCGGTCAGCGTCGTGCCGCGGCGGCCAAGGCGTACCTGATCGGCAAGGGCATCGACGTCGCGCGCCTCGACGGCGTGTCGACGGGCGAGAAGTCCCCGGTGGACACCGGAACCGGTGAGGCCGCATGGGCCCTCAACCGGCGCGCCGAATTCTCCATCGTGGGTGGGGACGGACCGCTGGCGATGAACTAGTGGGGTTCCGAGTCCCGCTTCTCCCGGGATGATGGAGCCTGCAGGGGGCGAAGGGGGTGGCCGCAAGGTCGCCCCCTTTGCCTGTTCTTGTGTCAGGCAGATTCGGCGGCTACGGCTCCAGCACCATGTCGATCCGGTGCATGTCGGGACCCCAGCCGTGCAGCGTGCGCGCGGTCTCCTGGGCCCCGAACTTCGCGAAGAAGGGCGCCGAGCGATGGCTCGCACCGATGTAGAGCGAGGTCGCGCCGCGGGCCCGGACCAGCGCAATCACCTGCGCCATGATCGTCCGGCCGATCCCCTGCCCCTGCACGGTGGGAGAGAGCAGGATCCAGCGGAGCGCCAGCCCCTGCGGCTCATCGGGGAGCACGCCAAAGGCGCCGACGATCCGGTCACCCAGCAGGCAGATCCGGTAGTGCGCGGTCTTCTCGGCGAGGAATCGGACGTAGTCCTCCCGTTCGTTCGGGGCGAAGTTCGCGGGACAGTTCTCGTCGAAGAGGACGAGACAGCCGTCGCGGTCCGCAGTGTGATAGGGGCGGATCGTGGACGTCAGGCTCATGGGCTACCCCTCCGACACCGAGGCATCAGAGCGTCCGGTCCTTCCAGTTCCACCACAGCAGCAGCTTCGGCGCCGGCCGCGGCGTCCGGGCCGCATAGGCCGCACAGCGGAAGGCGTAGAGGACGCAGGGATCCTGGCGCTCGCCGGTGAGTGCACAGAGCCTGGTGTAGAGGCGCTCGGGATCCCGCCGCTTGAGGTCCGCGACCCCGCGCACGCCGAGGGAGCGGAGATCGGCCGCGAGACTGGGCCCGATCCCGGGCAGCGACTGCAGTTCGTCCTTCGGCATTGCTCGGCGCGCCATGGCCTCTCCCTCCGTACTTGTGTCAGGCGTCTCGCGGCGCCTCGATCACCCGGGTCAGCAGGCTGAGGCGGAGCGGATGATCGCCGAAACGCCGCGCCAGCGCGTCCGTCACCGCGGCGACGATCGATTCCGCCTTGCCTTGCTCCCGCTCTTCGATCGCGCTGATCACCGGATTGCCACGCACCAGCCCCTCGGCCGCATGTGCCGCGGACGGCGCCGACGAGATGCTTGCGACCTCGGAGATCTCGGGCGGCGGAAACCCGGCCTCGACGACCAGCGCATGGAGCAGCGCCGGATCGTGCAGGCTGAACGGGACGCGATAGAAGCTGGGCGGATCGCCCGGAAAGAACCCCGCGATGGTGTCGTTGACGACCCGCGCGAAGGGGTTCTCCTCCCACGAGCCCCACACGCTGAACAGGAGCTGCCCCCCGGGCCGCAGGACTCGGCGCGCCTCGCGGAGCGCCTGTGCCTTGTCCGGAAAGAACATCCACCCGAACTGGCAGATCACCGTGTCGATGCTGGCGTCGCCGAAGGGCAGCGACATGGCGTCCGCCACCTTCCAGGCGACGGGGCGACCAGCGAGCCTCCCTTCCGCCACCGCCAGCATCGGCGCGTTGAGGTCGGTTGCGATCAGCGACACCCCGGGCGGCTTCCGCGCGAGCAGCTGCTCGGTAAGGATGCCGGTCCCGGCCGCAAGTTCGAGGATCTGCCCGGTCCCCGCCGCGGGCCAGCGCACCCGGCCCGCGAGATCCACGGCGTAGTCGTGGAACAGCAGCGGGCCGAGGTGCCGGTGATAGATCTCCGGAATAGTGCCGACGAACGACGCGTTGCCACCAGCCCCGGGCTCGTGCCCCATGTGCGCTCTCCGAATCGGCGGACTCCTGCTCCGCTCCAATAAGGAGTAGCGCAGTCCCGATTCTGTCCAGCGGGGGCGCCTCGGTACGTCGGCTTCCTCCTCGCTAGAAGTGGAATCCGTACCCGAAGAACACCGGCTGCATGCCGAGGAGGCCCAGCCCTCCGATGAGGAGCCCGATCAGGATCAGGACGAAGGGCAGGTAGACGGCGCCCTGCACCAGCGGATGCTCCCACGGCACATGGTGGAGCACCGGCAGCAGCACGAAGCCGAGGGCGAGTCCGAGGAAGCTCACCTGGACGAGCTGCAGGCAGGCGAGCCCGAACACGATGCCGCAGAGCACCTCGAATCCCTGCACCAGCGGATGATCCGGGTGGCTGCCGACCACCGCGCGCTGCAGCCATCGCCAGGCCCGGACGATGGGGATGCGCTCCGAACCGGACAGCTCGCTCCCGGGCGTGCGGCTCCGGTCTCCGGTGACGAGGAAGACCGCCTTGCCCGTCAGCAGGTAGCCGAGCACGCCGAGCGACGACATCGGCCCGAGCGCGGCATACATCACCGTGCTCTGGCAGAGGAAGCGGAAGAGCTGCCTCGGCTTGCCCGCCAGCTCGATCACGAAGCAGAGGATCGGTGCGAGGAAGGTCATCAGCGTGATCAGGAAGAAGTCCCAGCTCTGGACCACCGAGAAGCCGGGGTCGAGCGCCCGCGTCGGCAGCACCAGCGCGTGGCCGGCGAGTTCGAGCGTGAGCGGGCGCGGATGGGTGAAGAGCACGGCGAAGACCAGGTTCGCATCGATCACGAACAGGAAATACACCAGCGCGAGCGGCAGGCTGAGCGCGGGAAAGAGCACGTCCAGCTTCTCCACCAGCGGGACCCCCGAGGAGCGGAGGGCCGGCCACATCTCCCGCGCGAAGAACTCGCAGGTCCCGCGAGTCCACTTCATGTGCCGCACCCGGAAGGCGCGGATCGTCTCGGGGAATTCCTCGAAGCAGATGACGTCCTCCGCGAAGACCCCGTGCCAGCCCCGCTGCCGGGCGCGGAGCGAGAACGCCAGGTCTTCCGAGACGATCTCCGGGAAGCCCCCGATCTCCTCCCACACCTCGCGCCGGATCACGGCCCCGTGGCCGAGCAGCATCACGAAGCCGTAGCGATTGCGGAGCGGGTGATACCAGCGCCAGTGAATGTCGATGCCGACACCGACCGCCGATTGCAGCGCGCCCCGCCCCGCCGGGTTGGAGCGGTGGTTCGCCTGCACGAAGCCGCAGCGCGGATCCGCGAGCAGCATCGGCACGGTGCGACGGAGGAAGTCGCGCGGCAGCACCTCGTCCGCATCGACGATCGCAAAGAGCGGTTCGGTCACCGCCGGGTGGCGGAGCCCATGATTGATGTTGCCCGCCTTGAATCCGCGGCGATCGCCGCGGCGGATCACGAGGACCCGCCCCGGATGGCGGGCCGCAAAGGCGTCCACCCGGTGCTGGTAGTCGGGATCGCTGCTGTCGTCCAGCAGATAGAGCGCGTAGCCACGGTAGTCCTGCCGGAGACACGACGCCGCGCTCTCCTCGACGAAGTCGTTGCAGGTGACGTACAGGATCGCGACCCGTGGCGCAGGCTCCGGCAGCGCCGGCGGCAGCCGGACACCACGCATGCGCCGCCCGCGGCGATGCAGCCACGCGAACAGCACCACGCTGACGTTGTAGATGCCGTAGAGCCAGGCCAGCTCGGTGAACACGATGAAGAAGAGCAGCGCCGCCGTGGTGAACGGACCGCGGGCGAGTTCGAGCAGCGCCATCAGTCGCGGGTGGAACCAGGCGAGGCAGGCGAACCAGGTCGCGAAGATCGTGAGATACAGCGTGGGCCGCGCGGCGGCATGTCGGGGGGCGGTCATGGCCGTGGCACATTCAGCGAAAGGCCGAGCGCAATCGTCGTGAGCGGACTCGATCCCGGCGCTCGCTCGTGCCGCGCCAGCAGGTGCACTCGGCTCATCCCGCCGAGCGCGGTGCTCACCCGGACGTAGCTGTCCCACACCGTGCCGTTGAGTCCGGCCGGTGACCCAGCGATCCGGCCGCCGGCGACACCCGCGCCGATCGACGAGCGTGCGCCCACTCGAACTTCGCTCGCGAGCAGCGCGCGCCACTGCCGCTCGCCGGCCACGCCGCTCCGGGCGTAGAAGAGCACCGGCTCCAGCCGGAGCCGCGATCCGGCCGGCACGCTGATGCCGGCATGCGCAATCCACTCCGTCCGGTGATCGCCGCGCGGACCCAGCTCGGCGCCCGCCTTGAGCGCGGTACCACCGCTGGTGTAGGCGACCTGCTCGACACCGAGCAGCGACTGGCCCACCCGCCCGGGCAGGGTGCGGTGTCCCGCGCGGACCACCGTCGTGAATCGCCCGCCCCAATCGAGCAGCGCTCCCCCCGACCAGGTGGGGATCCGCCGGCCGCTGCGGAGCAGCGTCAGATTGTCGAGACTGAGACTGTTGTCGTACCGTCCGAAGAGCCGCAGCGCGGCCGAGGGCCAGAGTGCGACTTCGAGCGAGCGGAGACCGAGCCCTTCCGCCCTGTTGCCGGTGGTGGATGCCGGCGCATTCGCAAAGGCGGAGTAGCCTCCCCACGCCTCGACTTCCAGCACTCGGCGCGGGCCCTGGGCCGTCGCGCGGCCGGCGGAGAGCGCGCCGGCGATGAGGGCGCACCACATGGGCGCCAGTGACAATCGGGACATGCCATCCTCCGAGGGTAGGGAACGGGTGCGTTCAGTCGCTGAACGCGGACACCCGGAGGAGGGCAGGTGGTGCGCCACTGGGCTGCCTGACACAAGAACGAAGCGACCCCCATGCCGGGCAACGACTTGCGTCGGCCCGGCCGGAGAAGCTTCCGGAAGAGACCTCCTACCGATTCAGCGCACCCCCCACCGTTTCGGGACAGGGGGGCCGCCGTCAGATCCCGGTGAAAGCCGGGTCAGATTCGGCGAGAATCAGGGTCGTCGTGGTCGAAGTCCGGGGGGAAATGCCGTGATTCGCGACCGAATCGCGTCACATTCGGGAATCGAGATCACTCATCTCGATCGGCCACTGGCGGGTCGGCCGGAGGAGTTGCATACTGGCAACTACCCAACTCCGGTCATGCTCGGTGCGCCTGACATTCACGGGCCCAACACTGGTCTTACTTCTGGCCGCGCCGCTGGCTGCCCAGGAGTCAGGTAGTCGCGCGCCGACCCTCCCCGAACTGCAGGCGGCCGCCACCCGCGACTCCAACGACGCCACCGCCCTGTACCACCTCGCGATGTGGTACTGGGACAAGAAGAAGTGGGATGACGCCGAGCGCATCCTCGGTCAGGCGCTCGTCGTCGCGCCCAACTATGCCGATGCGCACCTCGCGCTCGGCGTGTTGCCCGGTCGCCGGGGCGAGGGTTACTGGAAGGACCGGGTCAAGAAGGAGGGTCTCGAGAAGGTGCGGGAGGTGCTGCAGCAGAGCTTCGCGCACTATCGGCGCGCCTTCCTGCTGAATCCCCTCGTCGACCTGGGCGTGCTGAGCAAGTTCGAGGAGGAGTCGGGGTCGGTCAGCTATGGCGGAGCCCTCGTCTTCTCCTTTGCACCCTGGTACCTCCACGACCTGACGAAGAGCGCCAACGAGCTGCGCGAGGGGCGGTACGACAAGGCCTTCGAGCGGCTGCAGGAGCTGGCCCATGACCGGCGCTTCGGAGGCGAGGACGTCAACGCCGCCTCCGATGTCCTCTGGCTGCATGGACTCGCGGCCGCGCACGTGAAGAACTACGACATCGCCATCCGTGACTTCGTCATCCTCACGCGGCGGAGCATGGCGATGGAGCGCGACACGCTGCATGGGCCGCGCGCCAGCCCGATGCAGAGCAACGACTATCGCTTCATCCTCGCGACGATGCTCTACCTCGCCGGCCGGTACGACGAGGCGATTCCCACCTTCCGGCGCACCCTCGAGGTGGATCTCGGGCTGTACGTCGCGCATGTCCAGCTCGCCCGCATGTACGAGGCGCGGGGCGACCTCGAGACGGCCCTCACGGAGCGCCGGCTCGCGCTCGACGTGCAGCAGGATGATCCCGACCTGCTCATCGATCTGGCGCGGACGCTTCTCAAGGCGGGCCGGTTCGAGGACACCCGCCAGCCGCTGGCCGATGCCGCCCGGCTCAATCCCCGTGATGCGCGGGCCCCGTATCTCCAGGCCGTCGTGGCCGAGGCCCTGCAGGACACGACGAGCGCCCGGGAGGCGTATGCCCGGTTCGTCTCGATCGCACCGAGCCGTTTCGCCGACCAGATCTCGGCGGCACACGATCGTCTCAACGCTCTTTCCGGAAGGACCCCGCCATGAAGCTGCTCCGGCCGCTCGCGCTGCTCCTGCTGGCGCTCGTCGCCGTCCCCAGGCTCGAGGCCCAGCGCCTCCGGCTGCTGGTGTCCCTTGACGAGCTCGAACGCCGGGCGCTCGCCGACTCCAACGACGCCCCCGCCCATTACGACCTCGCGCTCGGCTACTGGCTGGTGAAACGTTACGACCTCGCCGAGCGGGAACTCCGAACGGCGATCCAGATCGAACCGCACACCGCCGCGGCGTACCTCGCGCTGTCGTTCCTGCCGTACGCCCGCCGCGAGAAGCTCTGGGACGAGGAAGACAAGGGAAAGGTCCCGGCCGAGTGGAAGCCGGTACTCGAGGAGGCCTGGAGCTTCCGCAAGCAGGCCTTCCTGCTCGATCCGATGGTGGACCTGAAGCCGCTCGCGCTCATGATTCCGCCGTCGAACTCCTTCGGCCTGAGCCGCAACGCCGAGGCGATCCATACCTACATCATGAATGGCTTCGGCAGTTTCTGGGATGGGCAGTACGGGCGGGCCTATCAGTTCTTCCAGCAGATCGGCGGCAATCCGACGCCGGAGGACCGGAAGAAGTTTGCGGGCTGGTTTCTCTGGTATGAGGGGCTGGCGGCGGCACACGTCAACGAGTTCGCAACCGCGGAGGCGGACTTCCGCCTGCTGATGGAGCGGGCCGACGCAGAGGTGAAGGAGAGTGGCGGGGCGACGCTCGCCTTCTCGAGCGGGAACGACTACCGCTACACCCTCGCCTGCATCCTCGACCAGGCCGGCCGCACCAAGGAGGCCGTGGCCCTGCTGCAGGAGGCGATGACCAACGACGCCGGCCTCTACATGGCGCATGTCCGCCTCGCCAACATCATGGTCGACCAGCACCGCCCTTCCTCCGCCATCGAAGAGCGCCGCCGGGCGGTGAACGCCAATCCCGAGGACCCGACCCTGCTGTTCGATCTCGGCGAGGCACTCGCGCGCGCCGGCCAGATGACCGAGGCGCAGGCAGTGCTGCGTCAGGCACGCGATGCCAACCCCCGTAACGTCCGGGCACTGTACGTGCTCGGCATCGTCTCGAGCCAGGTCGGGAGCACCGACGAGGCGCGCGAGGCGCTGACCCGGTTCCTGGCGCTGGCGCCCAGCCGGTTCAGCGACCAGAAGGCCGAGGCGACGCGCCGACTGGAGGCGCTCAAGTGATCTCCCGCCTCGCGCCCCGGAGTCGCCGCATCGTCCCGGTCCTGCTGGCGGCCCAGCTCGCCGCCGCACCAGGGATGGCGCAGTCGCTCAAGGTGAACGAATCGCTCGACGTGCTCCAGGAGCGCGCCCGCCGAGACTCGAACGATGCCGCGGCGCATTACAACCTCGCGATGGGCTACCTGAGCAAGGAGAAGTTCTCCCCGGCGGAGGCGTCGCTCCGCCAGGCAGTCGCCCTCGATCCGCAGTTCGCACAGGCCTACCTCGCCCTGTCGGTCGTCCGGCTCAAGGATGGCGACTACTGGCGCGCGATGCGCAAGGCGGGCCCCGACAGCCTGAAGGCCGCGGCCCGCGCGATCGACAAGTACTACACCAAGGCGTTCCTGCTCGACCCGCTGGTCGACATCAAGATCTTCGGGAGCGTCGTCTGGCTTCGGGGGTGGGGGGATTTCGACGGCGGGATCAAGAATCTCTTCGACGGCAAGTATGCCGAAGCCTACGACCATTTCGGCGCCGAGATCCGGCGTCAGCAGAAGGGGGAAGGCCTCGACAAGGTGCCGCCGATCCTGCTCTGGTTCCGCTCGCTCGCCGCGGCGCATAGCGACAAGTTCGACGAGGCGGCGGCGGATCTCACCACCCTGATCGCGACCACCAACCGGCTCGCGGCCTCGGACTCCACGCCTGATGACGCGCCCCTCAACCCCAACGAGTACCGCTACATGCTGGCGGCGATCCGGCAGCGCCAGGGCAAGACCGACGAGGCGATCCAGCTCTATCAGGAGACGATCACCAACGACATCGGCCTGTACATGGCCCATGTGCGGCTGGCCGCGATCTACGAGGCGGCCAAGGACTATCCCCACGCGGTACAGGAACGGATGCGCGCCGTCGACGCGAATCCCGATGATGGGAGCCTGCTCCTCGATCTCGGCATCACCCTCGGCAAGGCCGGCATGATGCCGCAGGCCGAGACCCGGCTCCAGCTCGCCGCCAACGCCAATCCGCGCGACCCCAGGCCATGGTTCTGGCTCGGCCTCGCCCAGATGGAGGAAGGGAAGAAGCCCGAAGCCCGCGAGTCGTTCACTCGCTTCCTGGCCCTCGCGCCCAGCCGCTACGAGCGGCAGATCGGCATGGCGCGGGACCGTCTCGCCCAACTGCAATAGGGGTGCGCATGCCCGTGTCCGTCCGGCTCCGCCACGTCCGCCGCTTTCTTCTCCTCGCACTCGCGGTGGCGCTGCTTCCGCAGCGTGCCGCCGCGCAGGGCGCCTCCTACGAGCAGCTCCAGACCTTCTCGAGCCTGCTCAACCAGATCCGGTTGAGCTACGTCGACTCGGTGACCTACGCCGAGCTGGTCCATGCGGCGATCGACGGCGTGCTCTCCTCGCTCGATCCGCACAGCCGATTCGAGCGCCGGGTGGACGCCGAACGGGAGCTGGCCTACGACGCGGGCACGCTGGCGGGCACAGGGATCTACCTCGACGTCGCGGACGACGCGATCGTGGTGCTCGCGGTCCAGCCGGGATCACCCGGCGCGCGCGCCGGGGTGGGGGCCGGTGACCGATTGCTCAGCATCAACGACACCGCCGTCGCCGGGCTCACCGTGAGTGAGGCGGGCGCCCGCCTGACGGGAGACAAGGGGAAGAAACTCCGGCTGCTCTTTGCCCGCGGTGCCAGACTCGAGCCCGATTCGGTTCGGGTGACGGTGAAGCTCGACTTCATCAAGCCGATCTCCGTCACCGCGCAGCGGCTCGTCGACCCGACCACCGGCTACGTGCGGTTCGCGATCTTCAACCTCAAGGGGGGCGAGGAGCTGGAGAGGGCGGTCAACGACCTGCGGGGCAAGGGAGCCAAGCGGCTCATCCTGGATCTGCGCGGCAATCCGGGCGGATTCACCATCGCCGCGGAACAGGTCGCCGGCCTCTTCCTGCCGAAGGACACGCTGATCTATCGCACCGAGGCACGGCACCGCAGCGACAGCGACGAGCTGCGCAATCACCGGAACGGATCGTTTCGCGAGCTGCCCTTGATGGTCCTGATCGACAACGGCAGCGCGAGCGCCTCGGAGGCAGTCGCCTCCACCCTGCAGGACCACGACCGCGCCCTCGTGCTCGGCCGACGCAGCTTCGGCAAGGCGCTGATGCAGCGGGCGTTCCCGCTGCCACCGCAGGGCGACATGGTGTGGCTCACGGTGGCGCGGATCGTGACCCCGAGTGGCCGCATCATCCAGCGGTCCTACCGCGGGCTCAAGGCGGCCCAGTACTACAGCTTTGCGGGCAAGAGCGGCGCCGAGCAGGACACGGTGCAGCTCTTTCACACCGATCACGGCCGCGAGGTGCGGGGCGGCGGCGGCATCGTTCCGGATATCGCGCTGCCGGCGACCGCGACCCTCCCGGTCTGGTGGTCCGCAGCGGTGGACAGCGGCTGGTACGAGGCGATCCCGGACAGCGTCGCGGGTCTCCTCCCCAAGGACCAGCCCGCGCGCCTCCACTGGTTCGATGCGCGCGACGAATGGCAGACCCGGCTGGTCGCTCCCTTCCTCGATCGCGTGCGCAGCCGGCTCGGCGTCACCGCCTCGGCCGACAGCCTCCTCACCGCGCGCCTCGGCCGGATCCTGGGGCACCGCGCGGCCGAAGTACGCTGGGGACCGGACGCCGGAGACGAGTTCATGATCCGCAACGACCCCGACATCAAGGCCGCCATGGCATATTGGGATCGGCTCGGGACACTCCTCAGCGCCCCTGCCGCCAAGTAGTACCCCTCCGCTCGCCCCACTCCGGCGCGGAGTGGGCCCCCGCGAGTGTTGAGCGGCGAGAATCGATGACCACACGCAGTGGCTGGACCCCGTGGCGGCTCACCGTCGCCGCTGCCCTGCTCGCACAGGTGATCGTGCCGGCAACTGAGGCTGTCGCGCAGAAACGATCGGACCAACCGGTGCCGATCGCCCAGCTTAATGACAACCGCACCCCCGCCGGCCGGCGCTCCGCCGGCACGCTGACGCTGTCGCTCGAACTCACCCGGACACGCTGGCGGCCAGAAGGCGAAGCCGGAGCGACCATTCCCATCTTCGCCTTCGCCGAATCGGGAAAGTCGCCGACGATCCCGGGGCCGATGCTCCGCGTCACCGAGGGCACCGAGGTGCGTCTCACGCTGCACAATCGCCTCGATCGTCTCGCGACCATTCATGGGCTGCACGATCACGATGGCCGCGCCGATTCGGTCCAGCTCACCGCGGGGGAGTCCCGGGTGGTCAGCTTCCGCGCGTCGACCCCTGGCACGCAGTTCTACTGGGCGCGGACCACCACCGGCGGACGGCTGATCGGGCGGAACGAGGATTCCCAGCTCGTCGGCGGGTTCATCGTCGATCCGCGCGGCGCGGCGAAGCCGCGCGGGGAGCGGACGATGGTGATCACCGCGTTCGACGACACCGTGAAGACCACGGGGCACCCGGCCGATCACTTCCAGGTCTTCGCGATCAACGGTCGCTCGTGGCCGGGCACCGAGCACCTGCAGCTCACCCAGGGTGACACACTCCACTGGCAGGTCCTCAACGCGAGCGATCACTTCCACCCGATGCACCTGCACGGCTTCTTCTTCACGGTGGAGAGCCGGGGGTCCGCCCTCCGGGACACGATCTACGCCGTGTCGGATCGCCGGCAGGCGGTCACCGAGTCGATGCTCCCCGCCTCCGGAATGTCGCTCTCGTGGATCGCCGACCGCCCCGGCAACTGGCTCTTTCACTGCCATCTGATCGCCCACATCGACGCCACCCTCCGGCCCGCAGGAACGCCAGCACCAGCGGCCCAGGGCACGATGCACTCGCACATGGATGACGCCATGGCGGGACTGGTGCTCGCGCTCTCGATCCGCGAGGGGCGCCCCGGAAGGACGACCTCCACCGACGCCCCGCAACGGCGACTGCGGCTCTTCGTCACCGAGCGGGACGACACCGGCGGCACCCCGGCCGCGATGAGCTACATCCTGCAGCAGGGTTCGGCCCCGCCGGCGCCCGATTCCACCCTGCGCCCCGGCACGACACTCTTCCTGCAGCAGCACGAGCCGACGGAGATCGTGGTCACGAACCTCACGCACCGGACGACGGCGGTACACTGGCACGGGATCGAGCTGGCGAGTTACTACGACGGTATCGGCGGCTGGAGCGGCGGCAGGGATCGGCTCGCACCGATGCTCGCACCCGGGGATTCCTTTGCGGTGCGGATGACGCCGCCGCGGCCGGGCACCTACATCTATCACACTCACGCGGAGGAGATGCTGCAGCTTCGCGCGGGACTCTTCGGCGCGCTGATCGTCCTCCCGGCGGGTGTCACCGAGCCCGACAGTTCCGAGCGCCTCCTGATGCTCTCCGATGCCGGCCCCGAGATGCCAGCTCCCTCGGCCGGTCCGACGCGCGATACGCTGAGCTACACCATGAGCGCCGGCGTCGCCCACCGGCTGCGCATGGTGAGCATTCCCGGCGTGACGCTCCTCAAGGTGCGTCTGCTGCAGGACTCGACGCTGCAGACGTGGCGACCCATCGCCAAGGACGGCGCCGACCTCCCCGCCTCGCGCGCGGTCGAACGGCCGGCCGAAGTGTTGTTCGGCCCAGGAGAAACGATGGATGTGGAGATCCTCCGGCACGGGCCGGAACGGCTGATCCTGGAGGTGACGAAGATCGCCGTGAAGCCCACCGTGTTCCGGATTCCCGTGACGGTGCAGTGACATGCAGCGCAGGATCGTCGCGTTCCATCAGGATATGGAGCAGCACTGGGTCGCCGACCTGGAATGCGGCCATACCCAGCATGTCCGCCACGAACCACCGCTGATGACCAGGCTCTGGGTGCTGGAAGCGCACACCCGTGCCGAGCATCTCGGCACGCTGCTCGACTGCCTGCTCTGCGACGCGCAGGCGCGCTACGACGATGCCCGGCAGCGCGGGCTCTGCCATGAAGGGGCGGTCGAGGCCGCGCGATACCCCGCAGGAGGCGACGAGCCTACTTCGACGGGATGAAGCTGACTTCCTGACTATCCACCTGCCGACCGCAGCGCGGCCCGGCCCCACCGCGTGATGAGCGGGTCCTCGATGCCGGTGCTGTCCAGCACCGTGCACCCCGCACGCAGGTGCTCGACCGCCTCACTCTGACGGTGCACGGCGGCGAGCGAGACACCGAGCATGCACTCCGCCTGCGCCAGTTCGTGGTTCGTTCCCGCCGTCGGGGCCAGGGCGGCCTGCCGCTCCAGCATGCGGCCCGAGGCCTCCACGGCGGCCGCGTAGTCCCTTCGGGCGAAGGCGGCGGCCGCGACCCAGTGCGCCGCATCGATCTGGCGAGGATGGCCGTCCGCCAGCGTCGTGCGGATGAAGCTGTCGGCCACGGCGGCATCGTGCGACGCTTCGGCGACTCGTCCGAGCCGAAGCAGCATCGGGACCCGCTGGCCGGTGCGATAGTACGCCTCGGCGGATGCCGGGCCGCCAATGCTGCGCGCCTGGGCAATCGCGGAATCCAGCAGCGCGAGCCCCTCCTGCTCGCGATCCAGCCGCCCAACGATGATCGCGAGATTGCGCTGCGCGTTCCCGATCAGCGGATTGTCCGCCGCGAGTCCCTTCCGCAGGTGCTCGAGCGCCTGCCGCTCCAGTCGCTCGGCCTCCACGAAGTTCCCCCGGCGCGCGAGGGTCAGGGCGAGCCGCTCGTAGGCGTTGCCCCGCGCGTCCTCGGCCGCCGCGGTCGCCAGCACGTGACCGAGCGCCTTCCGCTGCAGACTCTCCGCCTGCGCCAGTGCCCCGCCGGCCGACAGCGCCGTCGCGAGGTTGTTGGTCACCGTGAGCCGGTCGGGATTGTCAGGCGGCAGGTGGGCGCTCAGGATGTCGAGGGTCGCCTGGAACAGCGCGGCCGCTTCAAGGGGCCGGCCGCGGTCGAGGAGATCGGCCGCCTGCGAATGCAGCCGGCCCGCGATGGCCATCGAATCGGTCCCAGGTGCCCGCGCCTCCTGCTCCACCAGCTCCGCAAAGAGCTGACGGCGCCGCGCCGGATCGACGGTCACCTGCGCCAGGTCGTTGAGCGCCACCTGCACATCCGCGCCGCCCGGCCCCTCGAGGCGGCGGAACCGCGCGAGCGAGGAATCGAACATCGGGCGCGACATATGCGCCCCGCGATAGGACTGGACGACAGTCGCCAGTTCGTGATAGGTCCGCGCCGCGTCGAGGTCGTCGGCGCCCCGGAGCTTCCACTGCAGCTCCGCGGAGCGCCGCAGCAGCCCCTCCGCCCGGGGGTAGTTGCCCCGGGCCGAGTGCATCTGTCCCACCGTCCTGAGCAGCGCCGCCTGCCGCTCGGGATCGTCCACCATCCGCTCCATGCGCTGCTCCGCCTCCTCGAGCAGCGCCGACACTCGCACGGTATCCCCGCCCGGCACCTTGCGCGGGTTCGCCCGCTCGAAAAGTCCAGTCAGAAGCTGCACCATGTCGGTCGCGACGACGCGCTCATGCTCGGCCCGGTCCCGCTCGCGCGCGAGGCGGCGGGCCTGAATGGTGGCGGTGACCGCGAAGCCGAGCAGCAGCATGGCGATCATGCTGCCGCCGAGCATGAGACCACGGTTCCGGCGGATGAACTTGCGGGCGCGATACCCCAGCCTGTCCGGCTGCGCCCGGAGCGGCAGCCCGTTGAGGTAGCGCTCGACATCATCCGCGAGCGCCGCCGCCGAGGAGTAGCGCCGGTCGGGTTCCTTGCGGAGCGCGGCCTGGGTGATCACGTCGAGATCGCCGCGCAGCTGGCGGGCGAGTGCCCGGTCGCTCACCACCATACTGGGCAACGGTGCCGGGGTCTCGAGGATCGCGCGTTCGAGCTCCTGGAGGGAGCGGCGGGTCAGCGGAAAGGGAGTACGATCGGTGAGCAGCTCGAAGAGCAGCACGCCGAGTCCGTAGACATCGGTGCGGGTGTCGCAGGGTTCGCCCCGGAGCTGCTCCGGCGCGGCATGCTCCGGCGTCAGGAGCCGGCTCTCCGGATGCGTCGGCTGGATCAAGGATTCATCGAGCGTCGGGTCCTGCATCCGCGCGATCCCGAAGTCGAGCAGCCGCGGTGTCCCGTCGGCTTCCACGAAGATGTTGGACGGCTTGAGATCGCGGTGGATGACCAGCTGCGCGTGCGCGAATTCCACCACGCGGGTGACGCGGACGAAGAGTCGCAGCCGCTCGGGGAGGCCGAGCTTCCGTTCGGCGCAGTACTTCGTGATCGGCAGGCCGTCGACGTACTGCAGCACAAGATAGGGACGGCCGTCCTCCAGCGTCCCGCCATCGACGATGGCCGCGATGCCCGGATGCACCAGGCGCGCGAGCGCCTGCCGCTCCACCCGGAATCGGCGGACGGTCTCCGCGGTACGGTAGCCGGGCCGGAGCACCTTGATCGCCACCGTCTGGCTGTAGGCACCATCCACCCGTTCGGCGCGATAGACCTCACCCATCCCGCCCTGGGCCACCATGCGGTCGATCCGCCACGGCCCGATGCGGGTGCCCGCGGCCAGATCACCGAGCCGGAGCCCGGGGTCCGAGGGTCTGACGCGCCGCTCCTCTTCAAGCAGCAGCGGCGTGCCCTCCTCGTGCGCCTCGAGCATGGCGAGCACCTCGCGGCGGAGCGCGCCATCCCCGCGCGCGGCATCGGCCACGAAGGCGTGCCGTGACGCGGCGGGCAGCTCGAGCGCGGCCGCGAAGATCTCCGCGATCAGGTTCCAGCGAGCGGCGGGAGAGTCGGGAGGCGTGGTCATCTCATGCTGATCTGGCGACATCCCGGTCCCGGGATGGACATCATTCGGGAAGATCGAGGGCGCGGGCGACTTCCTTCCTGAGCCAGGCCCGGGCGGCCAGCCAGTCCCGCTGAATCGTCTTGCCGGATACATCGAGCAGGCTCGCCGTCTCCTCGAGACTGAGCCCGCCGAAGAAGCGGTAGCGCACCACCTCGGCTGCCCGCGGGCTCGCCGCCTCCAGCCGCTCCAGCGCCTCGTCCAGCACCACGAGATGATCCGCTTCCTCCCGCGTGAGCAGCGCTTCCGCTTCCGCATCCTCGAGGGAGACTGCCGCGGCGCCGGCCCCGCGCTTGATCCGGAGCCGCGCCCGGGCGTGGTCCACCAGGATCCGCCGCATCGTCGTGGTTGCAATGGCAAAGAACCGGCTCCGCTCCGACGCACTCAGCTCCGACTGCGAGGCCAGCCGAAGCCAGGCCTCGCTGACCAGGCCGGAGGTATCGAGCGTGTGACCGATCCGCTCCCGTCGCAGCAGGCTCCGCGCGAGGCTTCGGAGTTCGTCGTAGTGCCGGGAAATCAGATCGGCAGCGGCGTCGGTCATGAGGGCTAAGATGCCCTTCGCCGCGGCCGGTCTCAAGGCACTGGACCCTCCGCTCCCCCCGGGGATGTCCGCTTTCGCCGCCAATCGACGCCATGGAGGGTAAGCGGCTCCACACCCCTACCCCCTCGGAGGCCCCCATGCACGCGAAGTGGCGGAACGGATTCCTGTCTTTCCTCGGCGCCGTCGGCATCGCCGCCGGCGCGGCCAGCTGCAGCCGGGCCGATGACCCGGCCTCCCCCAACACCGCGCTCCGCGACGCCCGCGACATGCCGGCCGACGCGCGGATGCACCACGACGAAGAGGCGAAGACCCTGTATGTCTGGGCCAGCGATCAGGCCCGCAAGGCCCCCGACTTCCTCGCCGTCATCGACTTCGACCGACGCTCGCCGAGCTACGGCAAAGTGCTCGGCACCGTCCCGGTGCCGCCGCCCGGCAACATCGGGAATGAGGCGCACCACTGTCACATGTCGCAGGACCACCGCATCCTCGCCTGCGGCGGCCTGCTGAGCCTGCTCAAGGGTCAGAACGGCATCTTCTTCTTCGACATCACTGATGGACGGCATCCGAAGTTCATGTTCTCCACCCGGGCGCCGAACTCGAGCATCACCGACGACTTCCTGCCGCTCCCCGGCGGCGGCTTCCTCGTGACCAACATGGGCTCGGCCTCCGGCGGTCCGGGCGGCCGGCTGGTCGAATTCGACCGGAACCTGAATCTCGTCGGCGAGTACCCCTCGACCAGCCCGGTCGATGGCGAATTCAATCCGCACGGCATCGATGCCGACTTCTCGCGGAACCTCCTGGTCACGAGCGACTTCATCAACCCGGTGACCACGCTCAACGCCTGGCCTGGCCCCGTCGAGCTGCGCAGCTCGCTCCGCTTCTGGAACCTGCGCGACCGCACGATCACCCGCACCGTCCGCCTCCCCGACAACGCGGGCACGATGGACGTCAAGCTCATCCCCGGCGATCCGCACGGCCGTGCCGTCACCGCCAACATGTTCACCGGCCTGGTCTACACCGTCGATCCCACCGACGGGAGCTACGTGATGGCGTTCGATTGCGACTCGATCGTGCCCCACGTCGAGGTGCCGGTGCGCGGCGGGATGACGCAGCTGCTCGCCATGCCGAGGAACGGCAAGCGGCTGATCTTCGGCTCGTTCCAGGCGGGACAGGTCGGCATGCTCGACATCACCGACCGCAACCACTTCCGCCAGGTGTCGATCGTGAACTTCGGGCTCAACTCCGGGCCGCACTCGATCCACCTCACCCACGACGACAAGCGGTTGATCGTGACTAACTATTTCCTCGACGAGGACGACTTCGGCAAGATCCACTTCGAGGGCGACCACAAGGTGCATGTCCTCAACGTGAGTCTCGACGGGCTGACCGAGGATCCCAACTTCCCCGCGATCGATTTCAACACCGCCTTTGCGACCGGACCCGCCCGGCCGCACGGGATCGGCATGAAGTAGCGCCGGACGGCGACGGGCGCGGCGGTGCCGCGCCCGTTCTGCCGGCGGATTGTCAAACGGTTGTTAAAGTATTAAACTGCTCCCTGACTCGTTACCGCAGGGGCTCGCATGACCGCCGTCGCCTCACCCGCCACGATCTCGCTCTTCCAGCCGATCACCTTGCGGAGCATCATCGCCCGCAACCGGATCGTCGTCAGTCCGATGTGCCAGTATTCCTCCACCGACGGCTTCGCCAGCGACTGGCATGTCGTCCACCTCGGCAGTCGCGCCGTGGGCGGCGCCGGCATCGTCATGACCGAGGCCACGGCCGTCGTCCCGGAAGGCCGCATCTCCCCCGGGGATCTCGGCATCTGGAGCGACGCGCACGTCGAAGGGCTCGCCCGGGTCGCCCGGATCATCCGGGACAACGGCGCGGTGGCCGGCATCCAGCTCGCGCATGCGGGCCGCAAGGCGAGTTGTGCGGAGCCGTGGGAAGGCGGCCGCCAGCTGGCGGAATCCGCGAGAGGCTGGACCACGGTTGCACCCAGCGCGGTGCCATTCCGGGACGGGGAGCGGGCACCGGTCGCGCTGGATGAGGCCGGGATACGCGGGGTGATCGATGCGTTCGTCGCCGCGACGCACCGCGCGCGCGCGGCCGGCTTCCAGATCGTCGAGATCCATGCGGCGCACGGCTACCTCATTCACGAATTCCTCTCGCCGCTCAGCAACCGGCGCACCGACGGCTACGGCGGGAGCTTCGACAATCGCACCCGGCTCCTGCGCGAAGTGGTGCAGGCAGTACGTGCGGTCTGGCCCGCGGAGCTGCCGCTCTTCGTGCGGATCTCGGCGACCGACTGGATGGAGGCCGGCTGGGACGCGGACCAGGCGGTGGCCCTGGCGCGTGACCTCGCCGCCCTCGGTGCGGATCTGGTCGACACCTCGACCGGCGGGCTGGTCCCCGGCGCGAAGATCCCCGACGGACCGGGGTATCAGGTGCCCTTTGCGGCGCGCATCAGGACCGAAGCCGGCATCGCGACCGGCGCCGTTGGCCGGATCACGCGTCCGGAGCAGGCGGAGGAGATCCTCGCCTCGGGCAAGGCGGATCTCGTCTTCCTCGCGCGCGAGATGCTGCGGGATCCCTACTGGCCGATTCATGCGGCGCGTACGCTGAATGCGCCGATGCCGCTGCCGAAGCAGTACCTCAGGTCACGGGAGTAATCCGATGTCCAGAGCGGCCCCCTCGACACCGGAAGAACGTGCCTCCGTCTTCAAGGCGCTGGGTGAGCCCACCCGGCTCCGGATCGTGGACTATCTTCGCCGCCGCGGCGGCGAGGCCACCGGGACCGAGATCGCGGAGCATGCGGGGATCAGCCTCGCGATGCTCTGTCATCACGGCGATGCGCTGACCGAGTCGGGGCTGGTGGCAAAGCGGAAGGAGGGACAGACCAGCTACTGGCAGCTCAACACCCGGGCGCTGGCGGCCGCACTCCGCCAGCTCGAGAGTTAGGCAGTGCCCCGTCCCTAGTCGACCGGCGCGTAGCGGTTCAGCGTCATGGTGCCAGCGCCGAGACTGTCCGTCTGATATCCGTGCGCCAGCAGGGTCGAATCCTGCCCCAGCGGGAAGGCGGCCTGGCATGCCCAGGCAGAGGTGAGCATCTGTCCGGTGGAGGGATCGAGCGTTCCGCTCAGCGTGTCGCCGAACGGCACCCCGATGCGGAGCGTGAGGTGCGTGCTGTCCTGGCGGTCGAGTCGCACGACGACGTTCTGGAGGAGAGTATCGCGAGTGATGGCGGCAGCCGGTGGCAGCACGACCTGACGTGTGAAGTACACGGTGACGGTGTCGCTCCGGCTCGCTGCAGGCCAGGCCGGGAGCGGCCAGCTCGCATTCATGCTGCACGCGTCTTCGTGACTTCGCCCCGCATCGCTGTAGAGCGCCAGTGCACTCAGCGCGCCGATCGTCGGACCGGAGTTCTGCAGGCTCCCGGGATCGCACGCCGCCGCCGCGACCACCAACGCTCCCAGACCTGCCAGCAGCCGGGTCCCCATTCGAATGGACATGCGCTTCTCCCCAGGCCTCGGTTGGTCAGTGCGCACTCGGCAGCGAAGACAGAAAGGCGCGCATCTCCCGGAGCACCTCGGCCTCACTCACCACGAAGACGTAGTGGTTCGAGTCGCGAAGCTCGATGATCCGTGCCCCCGGAGCCTCCCGCCTGAGTCGCGCCTCCTCTTCGGCGGCCCATTGCGCGCTGCGGTGGAATGCGTTCATCGCCCTGGCGCGGTAGGCGGAATCCCCAGTCCCGTAGCGCGGGAACATCGCAGCAGGAGACGTCGGCACGTTGTAGAAGGCCAGCACCGGCGCCCTCAGCCTGGCGTAGGCGGGGTGCTCCACCGTCGGCAGCACCAGCTGCATCCCGATCGAGTCGGGCGTCGTCTGACGCACCATCCGGCCCCGCGCATCGTATACATACCACTGGTGAAGCTCCGCCTCGTTCAGCTGGAATCCGTAGATCTGCGCCAGGTAGGCGCGCACCGCCTCCGGCGAGGCCGAATCGGCGGCGGTCATCGGTGGATCGGCGGGCCAGTCGGAGCCGATGAGACGGGTCAGGAGGTCGACCCGATCATAGGCGCCATCCAGATAGATCAGGCTCGTGACCCGCTCGGGCCAGGTGGATCCGATCTTCGTGAGCTCATCGCCGCCGATCGAGTGACCGATGAGCGTCGCACGGGAGAGGTGGAGCGAGTCGAGCACGACGTGCACGTCGGCGGCAAGTCGGGGGATCGTGTACCCGGACTCCGGGTGGCTGGAGACGCCGTACCCGCGGCGGGTGAGGGCGTACACATGCCAGTGGTCGGTGAGCCTGGGGGCGAAGTCGTCGAACGAGTGGCCGGTGTCGCCGAGGCCGGAGAGGAAGACGACCGGCGGCCCCGAGCCGCCGAAGTCGAGCACTTCGAGCTTCACCCCCGGCTCGACCGCGACGAACCGAGCCTGATGCGGCGCCTGGTCGGTCCACGGCCGCGGCTCCTGGGCGGAAAGGCTCGCGCCGCAGAGCGCGGCGAGCAGCGTCAGGCTACGGCGCCGCATCGAGTCGCTCGGTCCGCTTCTGCGTGAGCAGTCGTTCCGTGAAGTCGATTCGTTCCTGCGCCTCACTGAGCTCGCGTCGCAGGGTGCCGATTTCATCTTCCATCGCCTCCAGGCGCCTGGTGAGGGCGGGGTCGCTCCCCACCGCACGGGCATTCGCCTGCACGGTCGCGATCTTCACCGCGCCCCAGGCGGCGATGGCCACAATGGGAATGAGCGTTCCAAGCGAACCGGGATCCATGCCGCCTCACGAATGAAGTGTCTGCGGGAATCTGTCCCGGCCCGGACTGCCCCGCTACTCCGCCGGCACCAGCCGCCGTCCGGCCTCTCGTGCGCGGCGGATGGCGCCGGCCAGCGCCGTCATCGCAGCGCGGAGCGGCGTGACGATCGCGGGGTCGGCAAGGGCGGTCCCGAGCGTGAGCGGCCGGCCCGAGATCGGTACCGCGATCGACGCGGCCTCGACGATCTCCCCCGACATCGTCCTCAGCGTTTCGGCCAGCGCGGCCTGCGCATGGGTCGCCCGGGGACTGGCGTTGAGCAGGGCCACCGGGATGTTGGGGAATTCGGGGCCGCTCACCAGCCAGTCGAGTCCGTTCTTGAGCGAACCGGGCACCCCCTGCGCGTATTCGGGGCTAGAGATGAGAAGCGCATCGGCCGCCGCGATCTCCCGCTTCCACTCGCGTACCGGCCCGGGCCGGTGCTCCTCGTCATCCCGATCCGGATTGAAATGGGGGAGCGTACCGAGTCCATCGTAGACCCGCATCGTCACGCCGTCGGGCAGGAGCGCGGCGGCCACCTGCAGTGCGAGATGATTCGAGGAGGCCGCCCGCAGGCTGCCCGGAACCGCGAGCAGCCGACAGGGTCCGGTCCGGGGCGGAAGCGAATGCAGGTCCACGTGCGAGATGCGCGGCGGGCTGGCGAGCGGCCTACGCCGCGCCCGGACCGGAAGGACGCTCCGTCTCGCGCGGCTTGCTCAGGATCCGCTCCGTGAAGTCGACCCGCTCCTGGACCTCGCTCAGTTCGCGCCGCAGATCGTCCACCTCGGCACGCAGGGCGGCGACTTCCTCGTCCGCGCCGCCGAGCGCCCCGGCCCGGATGCGGGTCTCCTCGATCCGCAATTGGGCCTGACGATTGAGGCCACGGAACACCAGCGCGATGACGGGGATGCTCAGCGCGAGGATTGGGATGAACAGCGCTAGAATGTGTTGATCCACGGCCACTCCCTCCGGGAGGCGAAGCTACTTCAGCACCTTGGCGAAGGCCTCGGGGGCCACGGCGCGAAAGATCGTGTTGTGGTGCAGATCGGGTCTCGGCTCGTAGGACCAGCGGAGACTCGGCGGAGCCCCGGCCTTGAGGGTCGCTGCCAGTGCGGACGTCCACGGAATGATCTGGGTTTCGTCCGCGGAGGCCATGAACAGCGTGCGGTGCGCCCGGTCGAGCGCGCGCACGCGCGGTTCGGCCCCCTGGGTCAGGGCGCCGCCGTCCCACCAGAGACTCGGACTCAGGGCGATGTAGCGCCGGAACATCGTGGGCTCGAGCAGAAAGGTCTCGACGATGAAGAATCCGGCGAGCGATTCCCCCACGATCGACACCTCGTCGGTGCAGCGGTACCGATGCCGGATCTCCGGCATCAGTTCGTCGCGGATGAACTGGCGGAAGGCGGCCGAGCCACCCACCCGGGGGGCGATCGCGCTGTCGGAGGCGATGCGGGTCGGACCGGTGAGATCGCGTCGGCGTTCGGTGTTCTCGATCCCCACGACGAGCACCGGCCGGATCCGATGCAGCGCGATCAGGGAATCGATGGTGTTGACGACGTGGGGAAAGTCCTCGGCCAGGCCCCCATCCGGCATGTAGAGCACCGGATACGGCTTCCCGGAGGTCTCGTATCCGGGGGGCGTGTAGACGTTGATCGTGCGCGTTTCACCGACGGCGCGTGATTCGAGTCCGAAGGTCGCGTGGACCGGGACGGGATCGGCCGGTGGCTCCCCGGTGGCGGCGGGGGTCTGAGCGACTGCCGGTGCGGCAACCGCGACGAGGAGCATGAGGGATCGGAGGCTGCCAGTTGCTGCTGAACGCATGAGGGGGGAATCCGGGTCAGGTGGAGCGCGATGCCGCCTCGAACTCTCCTGCAACTTAGCGACGCCACACCGTCTCCGCCCCCTCCGCGCCGGGCGCCGCGGCGGCGGGCCGTTGCCCCATCGTCACGCACTCCCGCTCACTGCATTGTGTCCAGCTCCGCCGCGAGACGATCAAAGGTCTCCTCATTCGTCTCGAGGGCGAACGCCTTCATCGCCGCGCATTCGTCTTCAGTTTCGAAGAGCATCCGGAAGCGGACCCGGGTCTGCGTCCCGAGTTCCGTCAGCGTCACCGTCACCCGGTAGTTCGGTCCGGAGCGATGGTCGAAGACGATCCGCTCCGGGGGCTCGATGTAGACGAACCGGCTCAGGTGCTGATAGTGGTTTCCCTCGGGGCTGTGCATCACGGAACGCCACTCGCCCCCCGGCCGGAATTCGAAGAGATCGAAGGTATTGGTGAACCCCTTCGGTCCCCACCAGCGGGCGAGATGCACCGGATCGCTCCAGGCCTTGTACATCAGACTGCGCGGCACGTCGAAGACGCGGGTCGAGATGATCTCCCACTCGGAGATGGCGTTCGGATCCATGGTCATGGCGGTGAATCGTAATCAGACGGTTGAAATGCTCAACACGTCGGGCGCCGTGGCGCTCAGGAACGCTTGCCGAATCTGGCCTGCAGCATGTTCGCGAAATTGGTCAGATCGGCCTTGAACAGCCCGCGGTAGCTCCCCTGATACAGCAGGAAGGGCATCACGTCGAACGAGCTGAACGAAATGCCGCTCATGCTGATGTTGACGCGCGTCACCACGAGCACCGTATCGCCGGGCTGGTCGATGTGCCCCAGGGGCGTGACGGTGGCGCTCCGCATCGCCTCAGCAAGTCCCTCCTGCTGATTGAGCGCCGCCGCAAAGAAGTGCGCGAACACCACCGTGTCCGGTGTGGCGGCAAACTCGGCTGCGGAGGCCGCCCCGAACAGCTGCTGGCGTACCTCGGCCGCATCGTCGAGGGCGAGCAGCGGCTCCAGGAACTGCCGCATCTGGCGCAGCGCGTCGGGATGCATCAGGCGTACCGCGCCTGCCCAGTCACTGGCCTGAATCGCCCGGCCGAACGCAGCGGCCGCCGCCTCCGGGGTCGCCTGGGCGTGGAGCGGCCGCGCGACAAGCAGCAGGCCGGCCAGCAGAAACCACGAAGGGCGGCTCACGGGACTCCTTGAAGAGATGAAGTGATCCAGGGGAGGTGCCGCCGGTCACGGTTCAATGGTATGGCACCGCGGAGAAGAGGCCGGTCACATGATACACCGTCGGCGAGGCGCTGGTGGTGTCGTGCATCCAGACGTCCACACGACCCTCGAAGAGGTGCGCCGATCGGGGAATGGTGACGACGACCTGCCCGCTGTCGCCGATCGCCTGGAAGCCGCTGGCCAGCAGCGCGACCGCCGGCAGCGTACTGTCCGAAGGCGAGACGTGATAGTTGCCTGGCGGGAGCGCCGCCAGGGCCAGCGACGAATCCTTGAGTCCGATGAAGAACGTGAACGGTGTGGGGATGCCCGGCACCACGGAGTCGGTGACGAATCCCGCGCTGAAGACGTTGAGGCCGGTCGTGACCCAGATCGCCGAGTCGCCGCCAAGACGGTAGCTCGCGGCACCGGTCGTCAGCTTCAGGTTGAAGGTCCCGACCTTGAGCGAAGGCGCCGTGGAATCGCTGCATCCCCCGCCAAGCAGAATGACTGCACTCGCGAGCAGAGGAAGAACATGGACCACGGAAGGGGAGCGGTGATTCGCGTGCATGGTGGTCACCTCGTTGCCATCAGGGAGGAGACGTGCTGGCGCTGAGGCCGGCCAGCCGCCGACGCACCCCATCAATTTCCGCAGACATCGACCGGGGAGCCAGTCGGAGAAAGCTACCATATTCCTCAGCTGCTTCCTGAAGAAATCCACTGCTTTCATACAGCAGCCCCAGCGCGGAATGGGGCTTCGCGAAAAACGGTTCGGCGGCGGTCGCCTGCTGGAGCAGCCGGGCGGCTGCATCGGCCCGTCCCACCGCCATGGACAGCACCCCGTACTCATAGAGTGTCACCGCATCGCCGGGACCGAGCGCGATGGCATCGGCGTACTCGCGCATGGCCCGGGTGGTGTCGCCGGCCGCCAGCCGGAGCCGGGCGAGCTTGCGATGCGCCGGGTGAAAGGTGACGTCGTCGAGCAGCGACCGTTCGTAGGCCGCCGCGGCGGAGTCAGGCTGCTCGGCGCGCTCGAACAGCACCCCGAGGCTGTATTCGGCAAAGGCATGGGACTCGTACATGCGGAGCGCCCTGGTCGTATCGGCGCCGTGGTAGTTCGCCAGCGCCGCCCGCACCGCCACGAGGGCGCTGTCATTGAGTCCCATGGCGACGAAGGGCAGCACCCGCTGAAGCTGCAGCGTGGGGTCGTCCGGATGTTCCTTCAGCGCCGTCGCGTACTCCCGGGCGGCATCCGGGAAGTGACCGTAGGTGTACTCCAGCCACCCCGCGAAGCGGGCGCTGCTTGCGCGCAGGTCGTGCAGGGTGACCTGGCCCTGGGTCTCGCGATGCAGCCAGGTCTCCAGCAGCACCCCATCGAAGCGGCGATCGACGAAGGGATTCCGGATGAGTGAGAGGTAGGCCAGGGAGTCGATGTGGCGGACCGTCGCGTCGCGCATGGTCTTCTCACGCCGGACCAGATATCCGGCGATGACATGCGAACTCTGCCCGAGGAGCGAGGCGATGAACTCGCCATACAGCGGGTCCGCCCAGTAGGGATCGAGCCGGGCCGCCCAGTAGAATGCGGCTGCCGCGCGATCCGGCGACTTGTCCAGAATGGTGGAGCCGTAATAGAAGTACGACAGGGCACTGTTGGTGTCCCGGCTGGCCTCCAGCTTCGGGCGCGGGGGCGCGCCCTTGGGAGGTTCCTGCGCCAGGAGGCCGCCCCGCCCGACGAGCAGCAGAGCGAGAAGTGCCGGAAGGATGCCGTGGCCCGGTCGTGACATGCGTACACCTGTGAGGCGGATACGCCTAAGCTGCCTCACACACCCGGGCATCGCAAGTTGTCCGCTCGTCCCCGGGAGCCAGATGGTCCCAGCAACGAAACGCCCCACCGCTCCGTGGAGCGCTGGGGCGCGTCTGCGCGTCCTCGCGGCTAGAGAATCGTGAGCGGGGTCTTCTTCTTGGCGGCGGGAGCAACGGCGGCCAGCGCCTTGGCCACGGGCTCCTGCGCCACGGTGTCCGCATCGGAGCGTTGCACCCGGTTGCGGAAGCGCTCCCAGAGCACGATGACGGCGAGGATCGCCGGGACCAGCGCAATCGCGAGCGGCGGGATCGGCAGCCCCGCCTTCGATCCCAGGCCCAGCGCGGCACCGATCAGCACGACGCCGAGGACGGTGCGCAGGGTACCGGCAGGGAGCCGGATCGACATGTGGCTGCCGATCCAGACGCCCGGCACCGAACCGATGAGGATCGTGCCGGCGAGCACGTAGTCGACGTTGCCCGCCACGACATGGGCAATCGCACCGGCCCACAGCAGGATCGCCGCGTGGAAGACGTCGGTGCCGACGACCCGGTGCGGGGTCAGCCGGAAGATCATGATCAGGCCGAGCGCGATGAGCGATCCGCTGCCGGCCGAGGTGATGCCGAGAACGAAACCGACCGAGAGCCCGAGCAGCACCGCGGCGATCTTGTGTTTCGCCCGCATCTGCACGGTATCGCGCTCGCGCGCGATGAGCTGCTTGAGGAAGATGGCGCGGACCAGCGTCATCACCCCCGTGAACCCGATCGCGCCGGCGAGCAGGTAGAGCATCGTCGAGTCGAAGGCGTGCGAACCGAGCTGCTTGCGGAGGATCCCCACGACGTACACGCCAGCCACCGCGGCCGGCACCGATCCGATCGCCATCCAGCTCGAGAGTACGAAATCGACGGTGCCCTGCTTCCAGTGCTTGAACGCGCCCACCGTCTTGGTGATGGCGCCGTAAGCGAGGTCGGTGCCCACTGCCGTGATGGGCGACGTCCCGATGAAGAGGACCAGCAGCGGCGTCATCAGCGCGCCTCCGCCGATGCCCGTCATCCCGACCAGGATGCCGACGCCGAGGCCGAAGCCGACCACCAGCAGGGGGTTGTAGGTCACGTCGCGAACTCGGGTTGAGGCCTGAGACGAGGGCGATCGGGGAGGAGATCCCCAATACCACACTAACCCGATGGGCAAAAGGCGTGCCCCAGAAAGGATTTCGCCCAGGGGAAGGGTGCGACACGACTTCGACGCCGAAGGGCCTGCGGCTCTGGGGTAAGTCGTGGCAGGATCACCCCTTACACTGTCGCCATCCCGCCACATTATTTCCCGGATCAGGCTCCCTCATCGCCCATTCGAGCGATGCCTTCCGACCCGCAGCGCGCCCTGTAGGCAGCCGCCTCAGGGTGCGACTGCATCCTCCCCGAGGATCTCGGCCAGGGTCTCGACGAAGAGCCGAGCATCGTCCCGGGAGAAGATCAGCGGCGGCCGGATCTTGAGGACGTTGTCGTAGGGGCCATCGGTGCCCGCCAGAATGCCACGCTGCCGGAGACGGTTGACGACGTAGGATGCCTCGGCCGTGGCCGGTTCGAGCGTGGTCCGGTCCCGCACCAGCTCCACGCCGATGAACAGCCCGCTGCCGCGCACGTCACCCACCAGCGGAAACCGATCCATCACGCTGGTGAGGTCGGCGAGCATCTGGCCACCCACCTCCCGCGCATTGGCCTGGAGTTCCTCCTCTTCGACCACGTCGAGCACCGCGATCCCCGCCGCGCAGGCGACGGGATTGCCACCAAAGGTGCTGAAGAATTCCATCCCGTTGGTGAACGAGTCGGCGATGGCCCGCGTCGTCACCACGGCCCCGAGCGGGAATCCGTTCCCGATCGGCTTGCCGAGCACCACGATGTCAGGCACGACGCCCTGGGTCTCGAAGCCCCAGAAGTGCGTGCCCAGGCGGCCGAAGCCGACCTGGACCTCATCGGCGATGCAGACCGCCCCGGCCTCGCGGACGTGACGATAGACCTCCCTGAGGTATCCTGGCGGCAGCACCACCTGCCCGCCCACACTCGGCAGCGTCTCCGCGATGTAGCCGGCGATGTCCCGCTCGCCAGCGAGTATCGCCGCGACCGGCTCGGCGTACTTCCGGCCGGCCTCGGGGTCCGACCGGCGGAACGCTCCGCGATAGTCGTCCGGGATCGGAGCGACGTGCACCCACGGCTTCCGTCCCGTCCCGCCCTTGCCATCGAACTTGTAGGGGCTGATGTCCACGAGGGTGTTCGTGTTGCCGTGATAGGCATGTTCCAGCACGATCATCCCGGTGCGCCTGGTGTGCGCCCGCGCGAGGCGAACGGCCAGCTCGTTCGCCTCACTGGCCGAATTGAGGAAGAACGCCACCCGGAGCGGCGCAGGCATCAGCGCCGTCAGCCGCTCGGCGTAGCGGGTGATGTTGTCGTGCAGGTACCGGGTGTTGGTGTTGAGCAGGGCCACCTGCTCCTGGATCGCGCGCACCACCCGCGGATGGGTGTGCCCGACCAGCGGAACGTTGTTGAAGACGTCGAGGTAGGCGCGCCCCTCCTCGTCGTACAGGTACTGGCGCCAGCCCCGCACGATCTTGAGCGGCTCGCGGTAGCTGATGCTGAGACTGCCGACGAGGAGCGACTTCCGCGCGGCGAGCGTCTCCTCGAGCGACGGGGTCCGCGCCGGGAACCGTTCGGCCGGAATGCCGAGCAGCAGGTTGGGATCGGGCGAGAGCGAGGTCCACAGGCGCCGCTGGCTCGCCGGGCCCACGCCGGGAAAGTCGGCTCCGAGGTCCACGAGATCGGTGATGAGCTGAAAGTGCAGATGCGGCGGCCAGCCGCCATTCTCGTCGATGGTCCCGAGCGTGGCGATGCGCTCGCCTCGCGCGATCCGGTCGCCCACACGGCGCCCCGACAGTGCGGTCACGCTCAGGTGGCCAAAGAGCGAGTAGAACGGGACACCCGCCCCGGTTTCGTGGCGCAGCACGATGAGCGGGCCGTAGTCCTGCGGCCGATCGTTGTTCGCCAGGATCGCGATGGTCCCCGCGAGCGGTGCGTAGACCGCACTGCCGGCCGGCGCGAACAGATCGATCCCCAGATGCACCGTGCGCCGCTCGGCGAGCGGATCGGTACCCGCACCGAATTGGGGTGCGCTGTAGATCGGCCGGACCTCATCGTAGCGCCCGACGCCGACGACCGCGCCGGACTCGTTCATCGCGTCATCGATCGCGCGGGTGAGCCGTCCCGCCTCGAGGGCCGCCGGGTCTGCGCCAAGGAAGAGGCTGCCGACGCTCAGATCGAAGACCCGGACCGGGGCTGTCCGCACGTCGGCATCGAGGACGGACGCCGCGCCCGCACACTGCGACCGGAGCCAGGCGGTGATCCCGGGCGTGGCGGGCACCGGTTCCCGGCCGCAGGCTGCGCGCAGCGTGTACTCGGCCAGCGCGGGGGAGAGCGCCTCGAGCCGTTCGAGCGCCTCCCAGGCTGGGCGCTCCGTGATGGTGACGTACGGGTCGTCGGGGACGATCGTCTGGCGATAGGCCGAGTTCACCACGCTCACCGTCAGTCGTGTCATCACCAGCAGGTGGAGCAGGCCGAGCTCGCGATCGGTGAGTGGCAGCGCGCGGTCATATCCCTGCGCCACGCAGGCGATGGCGGCGAGCGGATCGGGCTGGTCGAGCGCGGCGTACGCCGCGGCGATACCGAGTTCCGCGATGGTGATCGTCTTCACCATGTCGCCGAAGTCGATCAGCCCCGTTACCAGCGGCAGCGAACCGCGGGGGCCGCCGACCAGGACGTTGTAATCGTTCGCGTCGTTGTGGACGACGCTCTGCCGAAGCTCGGCGAGCGCGGGAACGACTTCGCGCTCGAACCGCGCGAGGCAGCGTTCGACGAGTGCGCGGCGGGCGGGGTCCTGCACGTGCCGCACATACGCGCGTACCCAGCCCGCGCTTGCCAGATCCCACTTGAGCTCGCGCTCCGTCGCCGGGTGCCGGAAGTCGAGCAGCGCGGCATCGAGCTGGCCAAGCAGCGTCCCCAGGCTCACGAGCAGCGCCGGGCTGTGCGGGCGGACCAGTGCCATCGGCCGGCCGGGCAGATAGCTCAGCAGCCAGACCAGACGGGCGGCGCCATCGGCATCGGTGACCGGTCCGACGAGCGTGCCGTCGAGGGCCGGGACGACGCGCGGCAGCGAGAGCGCGGGCGCACGCTCCGCGAGCAGCCGGAGCGCCTGACACTGCATGTCGATGAAGCCCTGGTCGCGCGAGGGGTGCATCACCTTGAGGACGAACCCCCGCCCGTCGGCGGCGCTCAGGTGATAGTTGGAATCGTATTCTCCCGCGAGGGGCTCGGCCGTGGTGGAGAGGCCGTAGCGCCGGCGGGCGAGGGCCGCCGCGTCACTGACGGAGAGCCGGGCGGCGGGGCGGGTATCGATGTGCATAGGCCGCGGACGTCGGGCCGCGTGCTCGGGTGGGTGGTGCGAGGGATCGCCGCGCTCAACCTAGCCAGCGCGCCTCGGCCTCGCCAGACGAACCCGGTTACGGCGGCGGCGTGCCGCCGAGCGCGGTAATCCAGCGGCGGGCGGCGGCCATCTCGTTCGGCATGCTGCGGGGGGCGATCCGCAGGAAGGTGGCGTACTCGGCGATCGCTTCCTCCTTGAAGCCGCTCATCTCGTACACACGGCCGAGCAGGAAGTGCGGCTGCAGGAAGTACGGCTCGTAGGCGATGGACTTCTTGAGCAGCGTGACGGCGGAATCGGAGTGGCCGGCGGCCAGGGAGAGCGAGCCCAGCTCGTAGAGCGACACCGCATCGGTGGAATCGAGGCCGACGGCATCGGTCAGCTCCTGCATCGCTCTGGCGGTGTCGCCGGCCGCGATCCGCAACCGGGACAATCGCCAGTGGGCGGGAGCGAAGGTGACCTCCTCGAGCAGGGCCCGTTCGTACGCGGCCTGCGCCGAGTCCCGCTGCTGGCCGCGTTCGAACAGGACCCCGAGGCTGTACTCCGCGAAGGCGTGCGAGACGTACCGGCGCATCGCCCGCTTGGAGTCGCGGCTCTTGTAACGGGTCAGCGCGGTCTGGACCGAGGCGATGGCGCTGTCGTTCTGCCCCAGCGCCACGAAGGGCAGGGCGCGCGTGAGCGGAATGTAGGGGTCGTCGGAGTACTTCCGCATCAGCTCGGCGTAGCGATCGGCCGCCTGCTTGTACTCGCCATAGGTGTAGGACACGAATGCGCTGAAGCGTGGCGAATCCTGGCGAAGTTCGAGCAGGGTGACATCCCCCTGGGTCGCCCGGTAGAGCCACGCCTCCAGCAGCACGTTCATCAGCCGGCGGTCGACATACGGATTCCGTGCCAGCGCTTCATAGAGGAGCGAATCGGCGTGCCGGATGTCCTTCTTGTTGTCCGTGCCCGGGCGGTCCAGCATGTAGTCGGTGATGAGGTCGGTCGGCAGGACGAGCAGTGCCGCCAGGTACTCGCCGTAGATCGGTTCGGCCAGATAGGGGTTGAGCCGTTGCGACCAGAAGAATGCCGCCTCCGCCTTCTCCGCATCCTTCCCGAGCACCGAGGTGCCGTAGAAGTAGTAGTCGGCGGCGCTGTTGGTGTCCTTGTCAGCCGGCAGCGTCGGCCGCCTGGGCATCTTGTCGAGCTTCAACTGCGCCTCGAGCGGCTGTGCCAGGACGAGCGCCAGCGCCACGAGCATCACGGAGACCCACGAACGCGGCCGTGTCATGAACGAATCGGGAGGAATGGGGAGAGGGATCGGCGTGAATGAACACGCCGCCGACGCACCTAACTTGGGGATCGCCCCGGCGCGCCGCAAGTCAGCCGGTTTCACTGCACCTTCACCACGACTTACCTACCGTCCCACTAAGCTTCATGGCAGCGGAATCCCCTGATTCCGTCTCGCTGCCACAAGGAGGCAGCCATGCGAGGCTCGAGGTCAGTCGCATCCGTCCTCCTCTCCCTGTCGTTCCCCCTCACGATCCTTCATGCACAGCAGGACCCGCCACGGGAAGACTGCTGCGTCCACATCTACAACGTTGCCATCAACCTCGGCTGGGCCAGCAGTCTGCTGAACCACGTGATCGTCCCCGGCGAAGCCGACCCCGGCGCGCGGGCCGCCGCGATTGCCGACCTGCGGCGCGCCGCCGACCACGTCACCGCCGCGCGGCGGGCCTGTTCCGAGAGCAACCCGGTCTGGCAGGCGAGTCCCGATCATGAGCAATGGCTCAGACTCCAGGCCAGTCGACTGGAGGGCACGGCCCGGATCGCCTCCACCGATCGTGAAGTCGCCACCCTCGTCCGCGAGACCTATCAGTGGGCCGAGCAGCTCGGCACCGGGGTGATCGGCCTGCCCCCGGAGCGCGTTGCACTCGGGACACCGAGTTGCGATGTGGGGTACTTCCGGCTCGGGTGGCTCTTCGGGTACAGCACCCAGACCCTCCGGCTGGCACGTGGCCGCCGCGATCAGGGCCGGCAGGACTGGACCGCGCTGGTCGAGGATGCCCGGAGCTACCTCCGCACTGCGGTCGCCGCACTCGATCAGTACGAAGTCGCTCCCCATCACGCCAACATCGACGGGGCGAATCCCTACGGGCGCCTCTCGCGGATGATCGCCGCGCCGGCGCAGTTCGTCGACTCCATGGAAGCGGATGCCGACAGCCTGTGGACGATCACCCAGCGGGCGATCGCCATCGACTGCGCCATTCTCCCCGGACGGATCGATGCCCCGCCGACGGCGGGCTACTGCATCCTGCGCCGTCCCGATCTCTACCAGCCGGACTCCGGACCGCCGCGGTGCTTCGAGTTCTACCTGGGTGACGCGAGCGTCCAGGATGCGAGCCGGATGGTGAGCATCGGGGCCGGCGGCTGCGGGGCGACGTCCTTCGCGTGGCGCCAGGGATGGCGGCCCGATCCCAGCTACGGCGGCCCCTTCGCGACGTGGCGCGAGGGGGACATGGCGATGACCATCCTCTCCCGCTACGGGCGCAACTTCTACGGCTGCGGCCAGCAGAACCGGGTGCCGCCGGACACGCAACCGGTCGTACCGCCACCAGATGGGCAGTTCCCGCCGCCGGAGCGGCATCCGCCGACGGGCACGCTGGTAGCCGTCAACGGCGGACTCGACCCGCAGATCGTGGCGGACAAGATCGCGGGGTACGATCGCGCCAACTTCACCGCCACCTTCGAGTCGACCCCGGTGAATCTCGAGATCGACGCGACGGGCCGGGCGACGGTGAACCAGCAGCTCCGCTTCCACATGAGCTCGTTCAACCGGGGAATCCGGGTGCTGGATGAAGTGGAGTTCACCTACACGCTGTCGAGCGGAACCGGCACGGTCGAGCGGGTGTCGGGGCAGTCGACCTTCCGGCAGGTGATGAAGTCGAACGGGCGGGTGACGCGGGATGTGAGCGGGACGCTGCCGTGGAGTGCGGAGCGGCAGCCGGATGGATCGTACAAATTCAGCATCGAGAACGGCATCGGCGGCTGGTATGCGCCGATCCCGTACATCCTCCGCTAGCCTAACTGGCGAGCGCGTCCTCGGTGGTGAACCCGAAACACCGGCCGCGGCCGGCGCGCTTGGCCGCGAAGAGCCGCGCGTCGGCGCAGTTCACCAGCGCCTTCGGGGCCGTCGCCTCGGCATCGGCCGGCATCCCCGCGATGCCGGCGCTGAAGTTGATCGTGAGGGTCCGCCCGTCACCGATGTCGATCGGCTGCTCCGCCGTCGCCCGGCGGAGCAGTTCGATCCGGCCGAGCGCCGCCTCACGATCGGTCCCGGGCAACAGGATCACGAATTCCTCGCCACCGTAGCGGGCCACGAGGTCGGTGCGGCGCATCGCGCTGCTGAGCCGCCTGGCCACCTCGCACAGCACCCGGTCGCCCAGCGCGTGACCGTGCGCGTCGTTGATCTGCTTGAAGTGATCGATGTCGAGCAGTGCGAGCGAGAGCGGCTGGCCGGTGCGCGCCGCGCTGTCCATCGCGGCACCGAGCGCCCGGTCGAAGTGGCCCCGGTTGAAGAGACCGGTGAGGCCGTCGCGGGCGGCGAGATACAGCAGCCGCTGGGCACGGCGCACGATGGTGACCGCGAGGATCGTCGCGACGCCGAGCAGGATGAGCCGGGTGGAGAGATCCACCGGCGAATAGGGGCCGGCGGCGGGAACGTAGGCCGGATCGCCGAGGGAGTACCGGGTGGCGGCGTATCCCCAGAGTCCCGCGTACTCGAGGAGCGCCAGCACGCCCACGACGATGCAGATCCGGGCATCGTAGCGGAGACTCGTCGCGAGCACCGCCAGGAAGTACATCTCGAAGGTGACCTTCGAGTTCAGTGCGATCAGCGGCGACCCGACGATCAGGAAGCTGACGAGGGCGAGGCTCACCATCGAGACGTCAAACGCGCTCGAGGCGAGCCCGATCCAGGGACGCCAGCGGCCCTGCCGCAGCCACGCCCAGATCGCCACGGACGCGAGGGCGGCGGCGAGCGTGACGACAAATCCGGTGACGTAGATCGGCTCGGCGGGATCGTGCAGGATGTTCCAGGTGGGGGCGATCATCAGCAGCGCCATCGCGAAGACCCGCACCCGCGCGACGACGAATTCACCCTCGATACCGGCCGCGGCCAAGGCCGGGTCCGGCTCGGCCCAGATCGGTTGTTCGGCGGTGACGGCGGCGGCGCGGCTCGCGCCGGAGATCACGGTCATGCGTCAAGATAGTCGGCGACCGTGCGGACGTCTCGGTCAGGCCTCAAGCGCGAGCCGGCCCTCCCAGAGCACCTCGTCGTAATACCGTTCAAGTTCCGCGTTGGTCCCGCGGCAGCCCTTCACCACCTGCTCGGTCCAGTCCAGGTATTCCCGGCGGCGCCCGATGCTCCAGTCGGCGGGCGGAGCGAGGGTGACGTCGAGGACGTTCGCGATCTTGTCCCCGAGCTTGATGATCTTGGCCTTGGTGGACTTGAGCGGCGCATGCTCGACCTGGCGCCGCTTCCGCTCCGCCTTCGGCAGCCGCTTGTCGTCGCTCACCTCGAGTACCAGTGCCCGCACCTCGGGCCCGAAGGCCTGTTCCAGCTCCTCGAGCGTGGTCTCGGTGTCTTCCAGCGTGTCGTGGAGGATCGCCGCCAGCAGCGTCGGGAGATCGCGTATGCGGCCCCTGGTGGCGAGGACCGTGGCGACCTCGATGGGATGATTGATGTACGGGGAGGCGTCCACATCCTTGCGCCGCTGGGTGCGGTGCTTGCGGGCGGCGAACCGCAGCGCGGTGAGGAGCTGCGCGACGTCGGAGATACCGCCTCCGGGAGGATTGGACCGGTGCCTGCGGGGTGAGCCCCGCCCCTGTTCTGCGGACTCGCCTAACTTGCTCCGGGCCTCGGCATCAGGCAAGCCGCCCCGGCCGAATTCCGAGACCCGGCGCAGGAAATCGGGCGGGGGGCGACCTGCTCCGTCAGGAGGTCCGCTGCATCGTCACCTGCATGTGGTAGGTGCCCGAACTGCCCGACAGCTCGACGACGGCCGCCGCCGGTTTGGCAGCATTCGCCGAGAGCGAGGCATCGGAGACCGGCTGCAGGACGCTGCAGCTCTTCACGCAGTCGAAGGCCCGCCAGCGCGCCGTCCCGCCGTCATTGGTCAGCAGCAGCGATGCCGAACCGATCCAGTGCGCCTCGAGGCCCGTCAGCGGAGCCAGCGCCGTGGTGACCAGATCCACGCTCGGCTTCGCCTGGCTCTGGCCCATGGCGGCGGTCGTCGCAACGGCGGCCTGCAGCTCCGCCGGCAGCGCGAGCTGGTCCGACTCCAGGATCGAGAGGAGCACCCGGACGCTGTCCCCCGGTTCCAGCGTGAAGCTGCTCAGCTTCATCGGGGCGATCGCCTGGTTCTGCTGCAGGCTCACGTGCGCTCCATCCGGGAGATGCATGCTCTCGCTGGCCGCACCTGGCCCCACGATGGAGACGAGCAGGTAGGCCCCGTCGGAAGCATCACTGGAGGAGCGCGCCCGGGTCAGCGCGGCGGCATGAAGGGTCGCGATGTCCACCCGGATCGTGGCCGCGCCGGAGCGAGGCGCAGGAGTCCCGCCGAGCAGGAGGAGGAACCCGCCGAGAAGCGTCGTAGCGGCGTTGGTCGTGAAGAGCATGAGTCGAGGGGTTGGGAGGGTAAGGGGGTGTCGTGGTCAGGCGGGGGACGACGGCCGGTGGTCGAGCGTGCACGGTCACCCGGAATCGAGGGCGTACCGCCGGCGTCAGTTCCCCCAGCGGGCGACGATCGCGGAGAGTGTAGCGAGCACCAGCACCAGCGGTGTGAACAGCCGCGTGTCGAGCCGCGCGAAGGCGGTGGTGCGCTCGCGCTTGAAGAGGCCCACGTAGCGGAAATCCCCGACGCCACGGAGCAGCAGCACCCCCGCCACGCCCGCCGCTCCGAACCTGGGCCACGGGCTCGGCAGGATGCCGGGACCGAGCCCACTCTGCTCGAGCACCAGATACGCCGCCACGAGCAGCAGCGCGGCCACGCCGAGCGTCACACCCACTCCCGGGGCGAAGAGAGGTGAGCCGTCCGCGCGAGTGGGGATGGCGGCAGACGACAGCGGCCTCGCACCGAAGGCCCACACGATATGCAGGATCCCGATTCCCGCGAGAGTGGCCGACGCGATGGCGCCGAGAAGGGCAATCATGGGCCAACCCGTTGCAGGTGGAACTCGGACGGAAGAGGAGACACCCCCGCTCGCGCCTCACAAGTGCTCATTCGGGAAGCGCGGCGACTGAATCCGCCTGGCGAATCATCCGGGCGAACTCTTCCAGTTCCATCGCGCCGAGGTCGGAGACCACCCAGTAGGCATACTCCGGTGAGTTCCAGTGCAGCAGATGATAGCCCTGACGGCTCACGGGGGACCCACCATCGACCGGATCGCGATCGGCCGGCCAGAGGAAGACGTTGATCCGGTGCTGCCGCCGGCCGTAGACGAGGGCGGAAACCGTGTGACCGTCGATGTAGTCCAGCCGACCGCCGATCAGCGGATAGCCTAGCCCCGTGAAATCATGCACGGGAGGGGAGTAGTCGAGCTTCCCGTTGAACCAGGGCTTGACGGTATGCTGGTCGGACGTTTCGACATCCGTGAGATGGGTACCGATCATCGAGCGGACGTGTCCGGCCAGCAGGCTCTCCACCAGACGATCCGTCGCCGCACGCCGCTCGGCGATTCGCCAGGTACCGGCCACGGCGATCATGAGGACCGCGGCAGTCGCGAGCAGGCGACCCGCGATCCCGAACGAGCGCCTGGGCACCACCGCTGCCTGAGGCTCGGCTGCGATACGGATCGCGCTTCGGATCCGGCCCTCGAGCTGCGCCGGTACCTCGAGTGGCGGGAGCTGCAGCTTGAGCGCATCACGCACGGCCAGCAGACGCTCCTCCATGCCCGCGCATTCGCTGCAGCCACGCAGGTGGCTCTCGATCTCGGCCGCCAGGGTGTCTGGCAGTTCGTCGTCGAGATGGGCACCGAGCTGGGCCTCGCACTCGCGGCAGTTCATCTCAGCCCCCTCCCTTCGTCCGCGGTGTCCCCAGTGCCTGCGCGAGACGCTTCCGCGCCCGGGCAAGACGCGACATCACCGTGCCCACCGGCACCTCCGCCACCGCCGCAATCTCCTGATATGTGAGCCCCTCGAGCTCGCGCAGCACGATCACCTCACGGAACTCGGCTGGCAGCGCATCGAGCGCGCGCCTGACCTCCTCCCGGTTCGCCGCCAGGATCAATTCGGTCTCGGGCTGCGTGTCCGCCACCGCCTCGCTGTGCAGCTCCTCGTCGAAGACCACCGCCTGCGCCTCACCGGTTCGGTCGCGATGCCAGTTGTGGCAGGTGTTGCGCACGATCGAAAGCAGCCATGCCCTGGCGTCACCACCGCGGAATCCGTCGAAGTGCCGGAGCGCGCGCAGCATCGCTTCCTGCGTCACGTCCTGCGCATCGGCGTCATTGCGCATCAGCCAGCGCGCCCGGGTATAGGCGTCCTTCAGGTGCGGCAGCACCAGAGTTTCGAATCGTTCGAGCTGGCTGATTTCCAACCACACCTCACCGGTTCGATCACGCACCCCCAAAAGCTGAGGCACGGTACAGATGCTGGAAAGGACCAGCTCACCCCGCATGCCGTACGCCGCGCGACTTCTCCCAGTTGACGAAGAGGAATCCGCCTGGGGCATCGAACCTGGGCTCACCGACGCCGGGCAGTATCTGCAGCTGCAGCTCATCGATCCGGTTCTTCGAGCAATCCCAGCATGCGAGCGCAAAATCGCTCTCGTTCCGTGTGTGCGAGAGCAGCATCACGTGCACCATCGCGTCGTCCGTCACCAGGACTCCGTTCCGGTACAGATGCGCGAACGCCCAGAGTGCCACCGCACTGTTGATCGTCGGGACGAGAGGGGTGTGCACCATCGTGTTGCCGTGATAGTAGAGTCCCAGGATCACGCCGCCGAAGCGGGGATGGTGCGGCACGTCCTTGGTCTGCACCCGGTCCATCACCATCCGCCACTTCGCGCCATCCTGCACGGTGAACTCGGCGACGCCGTCCACCGAATCCCGAACCGATCCGAGATCCCAGGCCGTGAACCGGAAGCTGCCCTGGATCGTCGCGACGTTGTTCGAATAGGGCCCGTTCTTCACCTGAGACTCGAGTCCCTCCTTCTCGTCTCCGAATTGCGCCAGGATCGGTGCAGCGCTGTCAGGAAACGGAAAGGGACCGGGAAGGATTTGAACGACCGGACCGCCCCCGGTGACCGAGATCGAGCTGACGGAGTGGCGCCCACTCCCGCCCGCGCGCTCCATCCGCCCTGCACCGGTACCAGCCGTCCCGACAGCGAGATCCACTTCCATGCCCAGCTTCTTGTGAGAGCCATCGCCGATGGGGCAGTAGATCTCGTAGCGGCCTGCCTTGAGACTCAGCGTGAGCGTGTCGGTGACTCCGGGCTGGATGAGCGCGATGCGCCGCTCCACACCGCGCCCCTCGATCTCGACGCCGTGCGGGATGCTGCCGTCGTTGGTGACGAGAATGCGGGTCGTTCCCGGCGCGATCGAGGGCGCCGAGAGCTCGACCTTCCACTCGGTGAGCCGGACAGTGAGTTCGGGCGGGGAATCAGTCGCCGGGGTGACTAGCCGTGCGGCAATCAGCACGGAAGCAAGGAACTGCATGCCGGAAATCGGCATAAGGGGAGGCCTCCTTCGGGTGTTGGGTCTCGCACCATGACATCGTGCGAGACCCAGACCCGGGAAGGCCCCGATTTATTCCCGGGCTGCCATCACCCGGAGGAGGGCTTCCACATCGCCGCGTCGAGAATCGACCAGAGATGGATCAGCCACCCCAGCAGAAACCACCAGAGGATTCCTGCCAGCACAAACATGATGGCGGCCTTGAACAGCCGTCCCTGCAGCAGCTGACCGAGGCCGGGAATGAAGAAACTGGCGAGCGCGGCGATCACGTTGCCGCTGGAGCCCTGGCCTGCCATGGGTATCCCTCCGGATGAAGCGGTGCGCCGCATGAAATTGACGCGGGTCGCGCGCTTCCATTACGCAAACGACGCTGGCTTGTTCCAGATCGTCACGTCGGCCAGGGCATCCTGCAGGCGCTACCGGAACAGGTGGGCGAACCTTCGCTTGAACTCGATTTTCCGTTCCGCTTCACCCGCTGCGACGAGGCCGGCGCACTTGTGCGCGGCGTGGCCGTCCCATCCCTCGGGCCACGACTGGAAGACCTTGTCGTCGCAGGCGGGACAGCGCACCCGGCGTTGCGCGACGTCGTCCGCCGCGAGCTGATTGGCGTTGATGATCACGCCGTCGGCGAGTTCCGGCTCCGTGACGATGATGCGCATCTGCGGACTGGCGAGCCGGGCAGTGAAGCATCGCTCATGGCAGAAGTACTCGAGCATCGTCCGCTCCCGACCCTCTCCCGGCCGCTCCAGCCACACTCGGCATGGCTCGCTCGCGCTGTTCCGGATCTCCCGACCGCAGAAACAGCAGGCCTCCCAATGAAACTCGGCCGCCTCTGGCTTGAGGCCGGCGAGCAGCTCGCGTACTCCCACCCGATCCTCCAGATCTCCGGTCGCCTGCGCCTAACCTGCGTGGCAATCTCCACGGGGAGTGAGCCTCCGCAAGAGCCCCGTTCAGGGCCCGTGCGAGGACGCGACCCGACCCGGTTTCCCGCCGGCCGGTGTCCCGATTCGGAGGAAGTGAAGCCCCGCTCCGGTCAGCCAGACCGTGAGCGGATACGCGGCCACCCGCTCCATGCCGCCCTGCCCCAGTCCCAGGAATGCGCCCTCGACGAAGAGGATCGTGCCGGCCAGTCCGAGGCCGCCCATGGCCTGGGAGATCCGGTCCACTCGCGGACTGCCGGTACCCGCGAGGCCGAGCGCGATCATGCCCAGGTTGCCGCAGACGAAGTTGAGCCCGGCGCCCAGCGTATGCGCGGCGATGTTCTCATTCTCGGGAAAAAGTCCGACGACTAGCACGCCGGCGCCGGCAAGGACGATGAGCATCACTCCCGCCGCCCTGAGCCACCCCGCCCGGAAGGCGCCCGCGAGCAACACCGCGCCAACGGCCATCGTCACACCGAGCACGAGGAACGAAGCGTTCATGCCGGCGTGCCACGGGGAGCAGACGAACGTGGCAGCACCGACCGGATAGGGCGCACAGGCCGTGTTGCCCAGGTCGCTGATGTAGCGCGCCGTGAGGCGGTACGGCGTGTCCCATCCCAGGGCCACGATCACCTGCGTGACGAAGAACTGGATCGATGAAGCCCACAACAGGGCGCCTAGCGCTGCCTTCCTCCGGGCCATATCCTCTCCCGCCATGACCGATCATCTCCCGGGCCGCGTTCCCGCGACCACCGCGCTGCGGATTCTGCTGCAACAGGCCGGTGCCGAGTATTCCGAGCCGCTCCTCTTCGTGCTCGCCGGCGGCATCGGCGCGGGCGTCTTCGCGTTCCTGTACGAGAAGGAAGACCAGGCGAGTCTCTTCCTCGCCGGCCGGCATCTCTGGGCCGACGACCAGGCCTACCTGACCGCCGCGGCCAAGCGACTCGGCTTCCGCGCCGTCATCAAGGAGTCAACCTCCACGAAAGTCGGGGAAGAGCAGCTGCGCGCCGCCCTCGACGAGGGCCATCCGGTCATCGCGTGGGTGGACCTCGCTCACCTGCCGCATCGCGCCGCGCCCGCGCGGCTCTCCGGCGGCGGGTACCATGTCGTCACCGTCTACGGCATCCACGGTGACGACGCCCGCATCGGCGATCTGGCGCCCGAACCGGTCAGCATCTCGCTCCGCGATCTCGGCATCGCGCGGCAGCGGATCGCGAAGCAGCGCAACCGGCTGCTCTGGCTCGAGCGCGCGAAGAGTACCGGGAAGCCGCCGACGCGGGAGGCGCTGATCGACGAGGCACTCGCCACCTGCGTGAGCACGCTGACCAAGGCGAAGATGGCCAACTTCCGGCTCGATGCCTTCGAGGAGCTCGCCGACCGGATGGCGGGCACCAACAAGGAAAGCTGGGCCCAGATGTTCCCGCCCGGCGGGCGGATGTGGACCGCCCTGACCTCCTTCCACGACTGCATCGCCAACTACTTCACCGGCGGTGGCCTCTGTCGCGCGCTCTTCGCCGACGGGCTCCGGGAGGCCGGCCTGGCGACGGCGGCGGAGGCCTATGCGGATCTCGCGCTGCGCTGGACCGCCGCCGCGACGGCCGCGCTGCCTGACAAATACCCCGCCTGCCGCGAGGCCCGGGAGCTGCTCGACCGGAAGGCCGAACTGGCGCACCAGGGCGGGCCGGCCAGGGAGATCCGCGCCTGCTGGGAGCGGCTCGACCGGCTCGCCGCCGACGCGAAGAAGAAGTTCCCCCTGCCCGCGGCGGAGGCGGCGGCGCTCCGGGGCGAGCTCGCGCACCAGGTCCGCGACCTCTTCGTGCGGGAGACGGTGGCCCTCGCCGCCCTCAAGCGCTGAACTATCTTACGGCATGCGACTCTTCCCCTTCGCGGCTGCTGCCGCCCTGCTCGCCGCCTGCGCCCCGTACAGCGTCCCGAAGATCAAGGAGCCGCCCCCGGCCGAACTGCCACCCGCCCGCTCGGGACCCGGCGGGATCGTGCTCCAGGACCAGGTCTCGGGTACCACGCATCGTCTGCAGGCGGTGAGCGTGGTCAACGAGAACATCGTCTGGGCGAGCGGGACGGGCGGCACCTTCGCCATCACGGTCAACGGCGGCAAGAGCTGGCGGACGGGCACGGTCGCCGGCGCAGACAGTCTCGAGTTCCGTGACGTGCAGGGCTTCGATGCCCGGACCGCCTTCCTGCTCAGCTCCGGCAACGGCCCGGCCTCCCGGATCTACCGCACCGTCGACGGCGGCCAGAACTGGCAGCTGCAGTTCATCAATCGCGACACCACGGCCTTCTTCGACTGCTTCGCCTTCTGGGACCAGAAGAGCGGCATCGCGTGGAGCGACAACGTCGGGGGCCGCTTCCCGTACGTCGTGACCGCCGATAGTGGACTCATCTGGCGCCCGCACTACCTCGATGGGGCCACACAGGGCGAGGGCGCCTTCGCCGCGAGCGGCACCTGCATCGTCGCCGCGGAGGGACGCAAGGCGTGGGTCGCGACGGGGGCTGGTACCGCCTCGCACGTCTACTACACGCCCGACCGGGGCGACACCTGGCAGAAGTTCGATACGCCCATCGTGCAGGGGACCAACACGACCGGGCACACCACGATCGCGTTCCGGACTGCCACCGATGGCGTCGCCGCAGGAGGAGACATCGGCAACGCGAAGAGCGTCACCGACAACGTCATCATGACCCACGATGGCGGTCGTACCTGGACGCTCGGCGGCCGCCCCACCTTCACCGGTGCGGTCTTCGGCGTGGCCTATGTGCCGGGTGCCGCGACCACCGTCGTCGCCGTCGGCCCCGGCGGCGCGAGTCTTTCGAAGGACGAGGGCAAGAGCTGGATCGCGCTCGACACGCTGAACTACTGGAGCGCGGCCTTCGCGAATCGGCAGGCGGGGTGGCTGGTCGGCCCCGCGGGCCGGATCACGAAGGTCACCATCCCGTAGGCGGCATCGCACGATGCCGGAACCTCACGTCGCCCTTCGCCTGCTCGCCCCGGAACAGGCGGAGGCGATCCAGCGCCTCGCCTCCGATGCCCGGATCGCGGCGACCACCCGCATCCCCCATCCCTACCCCGAGCATGGCGCCCGCGACTTCATCGCGGCCCAGATCGAAGCCCGGCAACGGGGCACCGCCTGGACCTTCGCAATCACCGACCAGGATGAGCTCGTCGGGGTCTGCGGCATCGAGGGAATCGGCGGCGAGGATCCACCGGAGCTCGGTTACTGGATCGGGGCTCCGTACTGGGGACGGGGCTACGCGACTGCCGGCGTGAAGCTGCTGCTCGAATTCGCCTTCCAGAATCTGCTGCTCGATCAGGTCCGCGCCCATGCGCTCGAACGCAATACCGCCTCGCGCCGGGTGCTCGAGAAGAGCGGCTTCGAATTCCTGCGCGTTGCCCTGCACTACGACGCGGCCCTCGGCAATCTCGAGCAGATGGTCGCGCAGTACCTGATCGAACGCCCCCGCTAGCCCTGCTCTCCTTCGGACCTCCTGCTGTCGCATTCTCAGTGCGCCCCGGCCCGCCCTAAGCGCTAAGCACCAAGCACTAAGCACCCGGCACCCGGAACCCGGAACTACTCTGGCACACCTGATGCCTTGATGCCTGCTGCCGGTGCTCGCGCATCCCGTAACTCCGCGAGATCGCACCGGTGTTGCGCGCCGCCGTGACATTGTGTCGGTCAAGCTGACCCCCGTCACGACAGTTTGACCCGGCGGCGCCCCCAGCTTCGGAGGCAGTGATGACCCGTTCCGCCTGGCCCCGCGCCGTCACCGCGCTCGTGGGCGTCTCGTTTGCCGCCGGCCTGCTCGTGGCCGGCGTCTTCAATCTTCCCCGCCATTCCGCGGCGCAGCCGCTCGCCGTCACAGGTCCGGTGGCCACCGCCGGCACCGCCTCGCTCACGGCCCTGAGCGACGGCTTCGCCGCCATCGCCGACCGGGTGAAGCCGAGTGTGGTCTTCATTGAAAGCACCCACAAGGGGACCCGCGCCGTCCATCCCGAGATCCCCAGGGAGTTCGCCCCCTTCTTCCGCGGCATGCCGGGCGCGCCTGACAAACCCGAAGTCTCCCGCGCCTCCGGTTCCGGATTCATCGTCTCCGCGGATGGCGACATTCTGACCAATGCGCACGTCGTGGAGGACGCGGACCGTGTCACCGTCCGCCTGCTCGACCATCGTCAGTTCACCGCGAAGGTCCTGGGCACCGATCCGACCACCGACGTGGCGCTGATTCACATAGACGCCTCCGGCCTCACCCCCGCCGTGCTGGGGAACAGCGACGACACTCGCGTCGGCGAGTGGGTGCTGGCCGTGGGCAACCCGCTGGGCGAGAATCTTTCGTTCACGGTCACCTCGGGCATCATCAGTGCGAAGGGCCGCACGCTGCAGCTTCCCAACCAGAGCGAACGGAGCATCCAGGACTTCATCCAGACCGATGCGGCCATCAACCCCGGCAACTCCGGCGGCCCGCTGGTCAACCTGCAGGGCGAGGTCATCGGCATCAACAGCGCCATCGCCAGCGAGACCGGCTACTACACCGGCTATGGATTCGCCATCCCGGTGAATCTGGTGCACCAGGTCATGGAGCAGCTTGCCAGCGGCGGCCATGTGCACCGCTCCGCGCTCGGCATCCGCGTGAAGGATGCCTCCGAGACCGACGCGGCGTATGTGGGCCTCAAGGAGGTGCGCGGTGTGGTCGTCGAGGATCTCGGCGAGGCCGACTCCCCTGCGCGCAGGGCGGGTCTGGAGCAGGGCGACGTCATCATCGCCATTGACGGCAAGCCGGTCGACTACGTCGGCCAGGTGCAGCAGTCGATTGCCTTCCGGAAGCCGGGCTCGGAAGTGACCGTTGAGGTGGCGCGGAAGGGCGGCGTGCACCGGACGGTGAACGTCCGGCTGCAGGAGGCACCCGCCGCGGAGACCCCGGTCGCGGAGCGTGTGTCAGCGGGGCCGGAGGATGACAATACCGGCCGCGCCAGCATCGCCGACCTTGGCATCACGGTGCAGAAGGGTGAAGAGGGAGGGGTGCGCGGCCTGGTGGTCACCGACGTCGATCCGTCGGGGCCGTGCGCCGATCAGCTCGCCTCGCCTGACAACGGCGGTCCCGACCTGATCGTCTCGGTCGAGGGTCAGACGGTCATGACGCCCGCCGCGCTCCAGTCGGCCATCCGGAGCGCCGGCCAC
>JBGASX010000130.1:0-6912 GCA_044229445.1 Gemmatimonadales bacterium
CACGCGTGGCCCGCGCCCATGGGCTCCGCGCCGCCACCGACGTCACCGGGTTCGGGCTGCTCGGCCACCTCGGCAACATCGTGCGGGGGAGCGGCGTGGGCGCCAGCCTGACAGTGAGCCGGGTGCCGCTCCTCGCGCGGGCGCGGGAGTTCGCGGATGCCGGCGTGATTCCCGGCGGCACGAAACGGAATCTCGAGGCGGCCACGAACGTGATCTGGGGCGAGGGCGTGACGGCATCCGACCGGCTGCTCCTGGCCGACGCGCAGACGTCAGGCGGGCTGCTGCTCGCCGTCGCGCGCGAGAAGCTTGCCGGCGTCCTCGCCGATCTTGAGACCGAGGGCACACTGGCCCGCGCCGTCATCGGTGAGCTGACCGATATCGCAGGCACCATCCACGTAGCGAAGGCGGACTGAGATGATGCGCTGGTCTCCCGAACGACTCGACCAGATCGAACGCGCCATTCGCGACGGGCGCCGGGTCGCCATCATGCGGCGCGGCACCGAGTATGTCGTCGTCCCGACCCGGCTCACCAGCCGCGACAACCACGAGGCCTTCATTGGGCGCCTGCCAATGACGGGAGAGGAACTGGTCTTCGTGCTGACGGAGGTCGAATCGTTCCAGGTACTGTGAAGACCGCGCAGGCTTGACACCTCACTCCCCAAGCCCCACCGTCCAGCCATGTTCACCTCCATCCTCGTCGGCCTCGACGGCTCGCTGCAGGCGGAAATCGCGCTGGCGCAGAGCATCCTGATCGGGCAGCGCTTCCGGGCCCGGCTGGTACTGCTGCATGTGATTCCCGGTCCGGGGCACACCGGCGAAATGGCGCTCGGCGCCCCCTGGATGGAGTTCACCAACGCCGCGATCCCGACCAGCCGGGAGGGGCTGCTGGACGCGGCCCGGCGGATGCTCGACGATGCGGCGGGTGCGGTACGGCGGGCGGGGCTCGAAGTGGAGGTGCTCATCCGCGAAGGCCAGGCCGTCGACATGCTGCGCGAACAGGCCGACGACGTCGGTGTCGTGGTGGTTGGCCGCCGAGGAATTCGCGGCGAGATGGCGATCATGAGCGACGATCCGATCGGGCCGGACACCCGCGAACTGGTGCGCCGCTCGAGCCGGCCGATTCTCGTCACCGGGGTGGTGCCGACCCCGATGGACCGGGTGCTGGTCGCTTACGATGGCAGCCCCAACAGCGAAGCGGCGCTGGCCTTCGGCTCGCGCTTCGCCGGCATCACCGGCGCGCATCTCGACGTCCTGCACGTGGGCCCCGACCAGCCCGAGGGCCGGGAGCGGCTGGCCCGGGCATCCGGCGCCCTGTCGATGGCGCAGCTCGATTTCGACACCCACCTGATCGAGGGCGACCTCGCTTCGGCGGTGCCCGCGACCATCGCACGACTCGGCAGCAACGCACTCTTCGTCGGCGCGCATCGCGAGGACAGCGGCTGGCGGATTCCATCCCACACCGAGGTTATCTTGCGGGCCACCGATATTCCGGTGCTGATCCACATGCAACCCGTCCCGCCTGGTGCCAGCTCCTACACTGCCCATCGCCATACTCCATCTGGACGAGAGCTGTCTCGGTAACGGTCAGGCGCGAGCCACCCCCGGCGGCGCCGGCGGCCTGATCGAAATCCGCGTGGGTGGCGCCATCCAGCGCCGCGACTTCTACATCCACGCTCCGGACACCACCAACAACCGCATGGCACTCTCCAGCGCGATCGCCGCGCTGCAGCTCCTCGCCGGCAAGGGGAAGCGGCTGCACGTGCTGCTGGTCTCCGACTCGGAGTACCTCATCAAAGGGATGCGGGAGTGGGTGCCGGGCTGGATCGCGCGCGGCTGGAAGCGCAAAGGCGGGGAGATCGAGAACCTGGAGCTGTGGCGCGTCCTGGTCGACTCGGCACGCAAGCACGAGGTGCAGTACACCTGGGTGCGCGGCCACAAGGGCCACGCGAAGAACGAATACGCCAACGACCTCGCCGTGAAGGCCGCCACGGAGCAGATCACCTCGGCGGGGGCGATCGAGTCAGGCTTCCCGGCGTGGCTCGAGGCGAAGCGCGCGAAGGGTCAGTACGGCTCGTACGATCCGGACGCGGCCTTTGCCGCGCTCGAACGGCGGCTCGCGGCCGGGGAGAAGTTTCCCCACGCCGACCGCGACTAGCGCTGCCGTCCCTCTCTCCCTCCGAACATCACGTTCATGCGCACCCGTGCGGTGACCAGGTCCGACGGCGCCGAATAGGCTTCGGCGCTGAGCATGAAGCCGGACACCGGCTCGATGGTCGCGCCGCCGAACACCGTCCAGCGACTGAGATTCACCCGGGTCTTCTGATCGTTCCTCTGGCCGAGCGAATCGGTGTAGCTCACCTGGAATCGCGGGTGGAGGATGTTGTAGCCGCCGCCGAAGTAGGGGCGGAGCCTCCCACCCGCGAGCGGCTTGGCGATCCCCAGCTCCACGCCAAAGATGTTGGGCGAGAAGCGGTCGTTCGACACGGTCCCGTTGAAGCAGGGGCCGGCGGCGAGGATCGCGGCGGCGGAGCAGGTGATGGGCGCGCGGACGCTCCCGATCGTGGCGTGGAGACGGCCGACGAACATCGTCCCCTTCGCGTTCATCGGGACGGTGCGCGACAGCGCGAAGCTCCAGAGATTCGGCTTGATGTCACCGATCTTCACCGGCGGAAGCCAGCTCGCCTCGAGCAGCACGCCGTCGCCGAGCGCGAATCCGAGTCGCGGGCGGAACAGGTAGGTGCCCACGTTCCAGTTCTCCGGTCCCGCGGTCGGCCGGCACTTGGTCGGGGTCCGGATGCGGCTGCTGGCATCAGGCATCAGCGCCCCCTCGATCCCGAGATGGACCGATCCTGGCCGATAGATCCAGGGCGACTGACCCATGCTGTACGCGAGCGGCACCGACAGGTGCGCGAGCATGTCTGCTTCACGGGAGCGGGAACTCGGTGTGCAGTCGCTCTGGGCGGCGAGCGGTGCTGCGGCCAGAAGGCCCCCGAGGGCGAGACAAAGGGTGCGCATCAACGCTCCTTGCTTGACAGTGCGAGAGGGCGGCTCTAGTCTCCGCACTCCATGACCGACCTCGAACGGCTCTTCCGCCGACTGGTGGATAACCTAATCGCCATCGATCCCGCCCGCCTGCATCGTCCGCTGGCCGTCGGCGATCTGCTGACGTCGGTCATGCCCTACCGCACCAACCGCCGCTCGCTCGCGATCGATTCCGCCGAAGACTACGACATGCTGGTGCTGCGGCTCTGCGCGGGAGAAGGCGGTTTCGTGCGGATGGTCGACGAGGACATCACCCAGCTTTTCAACGACCAGCTCACCAGCCCGAATCCCGACCTGGGCATTCTCCGCGAGCATCCGAAGGCCGAGATGCTGCTCGGCACCGAGCCACTGGCGCACGCCCTCGGACCCGGCCCGGATGAGTCGTATGCTCCGCCAGACGACGAGCCGATCGATCTGCCGGCGGTGCCGCGGCGCATCGAACCAGTCGTGGAGCCGCCGGCCGAGCCGGTGCGGCGCATGTCGTTCTCGGCGGAACCGGCGCCGCCTGCCACGCCGATGGTTCCGCCGCTCCCGCGCATCACGGCCGAGCCGACGCCGACCGGCCCGGTGCTCCATCGTGAAACGGGCGCCCGCTGCGGATTCTGCGGCGGCCGCCTGCCGAGCAGCCGGACGGTGAACTTCTGCCCGCACTGCGGCCAGAACCAGAGCTTCACCCGCTGCCCGGAATGCCAGTCGGAGCTCGAGCTCGGCTGGCGCCACTGCATCAACTGCGGCCATCACGTCGTCGAAGGGTAGTTCCGCACACACATTCGCCTGACGGAAACCCGCCATGGCGGGTGATGTCACGAATGCCCCGCACTCGTTCGTCTCCCCACCGACAATCGGCGGCAGCAGGATCACCGCACCATTTCGCTGGAGAGAGACCATGTTCGCACCGCTCACGATGGCGCTGCTGTTTCACAGCGCGGCCATCCCCCAGGCCCTGCGCCACGGCCACGACACGACCTTCACCCGGGACAGTCTCATCGTCGACCACGACTTCACCGGATCGGGGCTCGAGTTCATGCGGGTAGAGCTGCTGGAAGGACAGGTGTATCGCGTCGAGGTCGACGGCGGGCGCGACGTCCAGATCCGCGCACTGCGTTCCGGCGAACAGAATCCACGCTTCGGCAAGACGGAGCCGTATCCGCGCGCCAGCCGCACGGTGTCGTTCGAGATCATTCCCTTCGTGACGACGACCTACGAGATCCGGGTGGGGGAGATCCAGCGCGGCGTCGCCTCGCTCCGGGTGTTCCGGGACGCCAATGCGACCGCGCGCCGGCAGAAGCTGCGGGGCGATTCCTAGCGGCGCCGCCCTGAATTAACCCGTTGGCGGGCAACGGCTTCATTGCTCGCTCGACTTCCCTCCAGCCCCCGGCGATATTTCGGGCTCCGAAGCCCCTTTCCTTATATAGGGAGCCCGCCATGCCCACCCAGGGGCACCCCCAGGATGTGCTCTTCCTCGCCGGCGCGCGCACCGGATTCGGCGCGTTCGGCGGAGCACTGAAGGATTTCTCCGCGACCCAGCTTGGCGTCATCGCCTCCAAGGCCGCCCTCGAGCGCGCGCGCGTCGCGCCGGAACAGATCGACCACGTCATCTTCGGCAACGCCCTGCAGACGAGCGCCGACGCGATCTACCTCGCGCGGCACATCGCGCTCAAGTCGGGCTGCCCGGTGGAGACCCCCGCCGTCACGGTGAACCGGCTGTGTGGCTCCGGGTTCGAGGCGATCGTGCAGGGCGCCCAGCAGATATTGTTAGGCGAGTCCCGCTTCGTCGTGGCGGGCGGCACCGAGTCGATGAGCCAGGCACCCCACGTGGTGCGCGGTGCCCGCTGGGGCCTCCGGCTCGGCCCCGCGGCCCCGCTCGAGGATTCGCTCTGGGAGGCGCTCCGCGACACGGAGTGCGGCCTCTCCATGGCGGAGACCGCCGAGAATCTCGCCACCCGGTACGGGCTGAGCCGCGCGGACGTCGATGTGGTCGCGCTCGCGAGCCAGCAGCGCGCCCGCGATGCCTGGGCTGCCGGCGGCTACGCCGACGAGATCGCGCCGGTCCCGATCCTCAACCGCAAGACGAAACAGGCGGAACCGTGGGCCGCCGATGAGCACATGCGCCCCGACACCACCGCGGAGGGGCTCGCGAAGCTGGCGCCCTACTTCAAGAAGGATGGCGTGGTGACGGCGGGGAATGCGTCGGGGATCTGCGATGGCGCCGCGGCGGTCGTACTCGCCGATGCCGCCGTGGCCCGGGCGCAGGGGCTCACGCCCATCGGTCGCCTCGTGGCCTGGGCGGTGACCGGCGTCGAGCCGGCGGTGATGGGGATCGGTCCGGCGCCGGCCGCGCGCAAGGCGCTCGCCAAGGCGGGGATGACGCTGGAACAGATGGACCTGATCGAGGTGAACGAGGCCTTTGCCGCACAGTATCTCGCGGTGGAGCGGGAACTCAAGCTCGACCGCGGCAAGACCAACGTGGATGGCGGCGCAATCGCGATCGGCCACCCGCTCGCCGCGAGCGGGGCGCGTCTCACCCTGCACCTGCTGCACGCGCTCCGCCGGCGGGGCAAGCGCTACGGACTCGCGAGCGCCTGCATCGGCGGGGGCCAGGGCGAGGCCGTCATCGTCGAAGCCCTCTGATGCCCGACAACCTCCCCTCCCGGATCGACCGCGCCGCCATCGAGCGGATCATCCAGCGCGCCGCCGAGCTGCAGACCGGCGAGCGCGACATCGCCGACGGCCTCACGCCGGACGAGGTCGTTGCGTTAGGCAAGGACGTCGGGATCCCGGAGCAGTACCTCAAGCAGGCCATGCTCGAGGAGCATGGCCGCCAGGAGCTGCCGGCGCCGAACGGCCTGCTCGACCGCGCGATCGGCACCGCCACCATCACCTCCCAGCGGGTGATCCGCGGCGAAGTCGACAGTATCGAGCGCGCCCTGCTCGCCTGGATGGACAACCAGGAACTGCTCACGGTGCAGCGGCAGCAGCCGGGGCGCGTCACCTGGGAGCCGCTCACCGGGGTGCAGGCGGCGCTCCGGAAGTCGTCCGCGGTGCTCGGCGGACGCAAGCCCTTCATGCTCACCCGCGCCAGCCTCGTCACCGCCACCATCACCGCGCTCGAGCCGGGCTTCTGCCACGTCGCCCTCAGCGCCGATCTCCGCGCCACTCGCGGCGGCTACGTCGGCGGCATGGCGGCGATGGGCAGTCTCGGCGTCGCGGGCGCGGCCATTCTGCTGCTCATGTCCCCCTTCTGGCTGGTCGCGGTCGCGCCGCTGCCGCTCGGTGCCGCCGCCGCATGGGCCGTCGGACGGGCGTATCGGCCGATCCCCGAGCGGACGATGCTCGGCCTGGAGCGGGCACTGGATCATCTCGAGCGAGGAGACGTGAAACCCTCGCATGCCCTGCCGCCGCGCGGGGGCGGCGTCGTCGGGGCCCTGCTCGATGAAGTGCGAAAGGCACTCAATCCATGACGACCATCGAAAGTGTCGGCGTACTCGGCTGCGGCCTGATGGGCAGCGGCATCGCCCAGGCGTGCGCGGTGGCGGGGTATCGGACCATCGTCCGCGACACCGCCGACGCCCAGCTCGGGAAGGGGAAGGCGGGCATCGAGAAGTCGCTCGCGAAGTTCGTGGAGAAGGGGAAGCTCGCCGCCGCGGACCGCGACGCGGCCCTCGGCCGGCTCAGCTTCACCACCGACGTCAGCGCTCTCGCGGGATGCGGGCTGATCATCGAGGCGGTCACCGAGGATCTCGCGCTCAAGAATCAGCTCTTCCAGGACCTCGACGCACGCTGCCCGGCCTATACCATCTTTGCCTCGAACACCTCGAGTCTCAGCATCATCAGCATGGCCGCTCTCACGGCCCGGGCCGACCGGTTCGT
>JBGASX010000033.1:0-49570 GCA_044229445.1 Gemmatimonadales bacterium
GCGACGGCGTGGGAGGAATCTTCGGCGTTGTACGAGAAGGGATTGCCAACCAGCAGCCGGACGGCGTTGGGGGCTGGCCCCTGCGTCTGGGGACGGCGGGTCGGGATCTGAGCGGACAGCCCCATCGCGGTCGTCGCCGCGAGCACGGTGGGAATCAGCAGACGGGCCACGCGCATCACATGATCTCCACAAAAAGAGGGTCACCGGACGACAGATGCAACCGGCGTACCGGAATCGAGAACAGTATGGGCGAAGAGGGATTCGAACCCCCGACATCCTGCGTGTAAGGCAGGCGCTCTGAACCGGCTGAGCTATTCGCCCGGGACAAACAAGAAATTCCGCGCCGCCCTGCCGAGCGACCCGTGGCGTAAGCCTGCCTTGCTTCTACCACCCCGCCGTCGAGCGGCTAGAGCGCGATTCCGAGAGGAAAGAGCACGCAGTAGCCCAGAACGAGCAGTGCTGCAGCGCCAGTGGTCCCTCCGGCATGAAGCCAGAAGTAGCCAGCGGCAAGGGAGACGAGCGCCGCCCCAAGCAGAAGGACATTGCGGCGGCCGAAGCGCAGCTTCTGCCCGGGAGCGATGGAGTCGGAACTTGGCATGGGGGTTGAGCTTACTGTGTTTGGGCTTCCCGGTCAACGGGTGGCCCCTCCAAGGGTGGAGGGTCTCCTTCGTTCGGGGGACTCTCCGGTTCGACCGTCCAGCCCTCATCCAGCGCGGCCCGGCGCGGGCGATCACGGCGCCGGCGGTACCAGAGCAGGCCCCCGAGGCTGAAGGCGACCAACGACCACATACCGCCGGCGACGAGCCAGGTCAGCAGGCTGTAGCGTCGCCGAAGGGCTGCCTGCCACGACTCCTCGAACCGGTCCAGTGACAACCCGGTTGCTTCGGTGAGGGCCGTTTCGAAGTCCTCGCCCTGTTGCAGCCGATCCAGCAGCGGGGTCAGTCCTCCCGGTGGCGGGCGCTGCACGATTTCGAGCACCGCCGACGCGGCGAGCGCGTATGCGAGGTCGGCCGAGACGGCGGAGCCACGGAGCATCCGGCTCAGCTCCTCCAGCGTCGGTAACTTCCCCGAGGCGACGGCGAGGTTGAGCTCCAGGCTGGCGAGCCGGGAGAACTCCCCCGAGCCCCACGCGGCATACCCCTCATCGAACCAGAGCGGCAACCGCCCCCGCACGCTCGTGCGGAGCACGAGATGCGCGAGCTCATGACGCAGCGTCTGTTCGATGTCGGGGAGATCGGCGCGGAGAATGATGGTCCGCGCCCCGGGGAAGGCGACCCCGGCGCCCCACCCAGGGGCTCGGCCGCGGGTGACCTTCGCAAGTGACTGCGAGTCGCTGACCAGCACGAGCACGAATGGTGGCGGGGTGCGTCGGCCCAGACCGGGCCAGTCGACCGGCCGCTCGGAACGTTCGGCAAGCGCGATGCCGAGTTGCTGCCGGTCGGGAGGCGCGACCACCGTCACCTGCCCGACCTGCACCGCACCGGGAGGCGCCTGGAAGGCGAGGAGCGAGAGGGTTAGGAGGAACCGCGAGGGGGTTCGCCTCCGCCCTCGGTGAGGTCGACCATCTCCTTACACCGCTTGCCCCAGGGGTTGAACTTGTTGGCCTTGAATCCGTCGACCCACGCTGCCTTCGCCGCGGGCCTGTCCCCCATGAACCAGTTGGCCCGCCCGAGTTCGTAATACGCCTCGATCAGGTTCGGGCCGAGGCGCAGAGTCTTCTGGAAGAAGGTGACGGCGTCCTCGAACATCTCGCGCTCGAGATAGACGAGCCCGAGGTAGTAGTGGGCGTAGAGCGTCGCCTTCCGGTCGTTATCGAGCCGGATCGCCTTCGAGAGGTGCTCGATTGCCTCGCCGAAGATCCGCTTCTTGAGGCAGATGTAGCCCACGTTGATCCGGGCCAGCGAGTTGGCCGGTTCCTTCATCAGCACGCGGGAGAAGGTCGCGAGGGCGTCGTCGTAGTCCTCGTGCAGCATCTGCGCCCAGCCAAGCAGTGACTGGGCCTGGATCTCCGACGGCGCCAGCGCGAGTGCCTTGGTCAGTGAGGCGATCGCTCCGGCGTAGTCCCCGAGGGAGATCAGGCTCCAGCCCTTCTCGATGTAGGTCGAGGCGCCGAGATGGTCCTGCTGGACCACCGGCCGGGCCCCGGTGAACTGCGGGGCCTGGGCCGTGTCGGTCGTCGTGGCCATCTGCTTGTAGCGGTCGACGAGGGCACGGATCTCCTCTTTGACCTGGCCCAGCTCGGTCAGTGCGGTATCCACCCGCTTGAAGAAGGCGATGATCTCGCGCTTGACCGCTTCCCGCTCGGAGCCCGAGGTGGCCTGTTCGAGTCGGGAGGCGACGTCGCGATACTGCTGCCGGAACCCGGCGACGAGCGGGTCCGTGGCGGGTAGGTCACTCACGCGCGTGTCTCCGAAAGGGCAAGCCGCTCGTTGCTCGACAGCAGACGGGCGGCATTCAGCACGACGATCGTCCGGCCGGGCCGGGCGATCATGCCACTGATGTAGCTCGCGGCGAGGCCGCGGACCATAGGCGGTGGAGCGGTAATCGTTGTCGCGTCGACGCGGAGGACCTCGACCACGAGATCGACGACGACCGCGACCTGTTCCTTCTCGTAGTGGACCACCATGGTCCGCGTCTCTTCGCGGTAGGTCGCCTCGAGCCCGACCCGCTTCCGCAGGTCGACCAGAGGCACCACGCTCTGGCCATAGCGCACGACGCCCTCCAGAAACTCCGGGGCGTTCGGCAGCGGCGCCGGGGGTTCGTACCGCAGGATGCGCTCGACCTGGGTGATGCTGAGCGCGAACTCCTGGCTCCCCAGACGAAAGACCACAAACTGCAACTCATCGCCCATCGTCATGACGCCTGCTCCAGTGCCAGCCAGCGTTCGGCAAGCGCATCGAGATTGAGGATCGGCACCCAGCCATCCGCTCGACGTACAGCCCCGAGGGTCCAGCTCCCCGCCGCACTCTCCATGAAGGTGGTCAGGATTTCCTCGTCAGGCGCGGCGTCCGCCCCATCGACCTCGAAGGCAATCCACCGGCCCGCGACCTGCGCCAGCACCATCGTATTCCCCACCACGCCGGGCGGGCACGCCCGTGCGCCGATCAGCGCGCCGAGATGGAAAAGCGGGACAAGCCGGCCCCGCACGGTGGTGACCCCGCGCAAGGCGGGGATCGCCGACGGCACGCGCTGCACCGCTCCGGTATCACCGATTTCCGCCACGTCGGTGAGCCGGATGCCGAGCATCCGGCCTTCGCTGCGCACCAGCAGGACGCCCGTGGCGCTCATCGGCGCGGGAGCTCCCGCAGTAGCGCGCCGGCCCGTTCGGCAATCGTGCCGAGGGGCAGGACCAGGTCGGCACCACCCGCCTCGAGTGCGGCGCCGGGCATTCCATAGATCGTGGCTGTGCCGCGATCCTGCGCCACCCCGACGCCGCCCGCGTCGTGGATCGCGCGCAGCCCGGCCGCGCCGTCCTTGCCAAGCCCGGTGAGGACGACCCCGATCGCCGCACTGCCGAAGCAGGTGGAGACCGAGTGAAAGAGCGGGTCGGCCGCGGGTCGCACGCCCCACACCGCTGGCTGCTGGTCGAGCACGAGTCGCAATCCGGTCGAGCGAGCTTCCACGCGCATATGATAATCCCCCGGCGCGAGGTAGGCGGTGTCCGCGCGCACCTCCATCCCATCCTCGGCTTCAACCACATGCAGCGCGCTGAGTCCATCGAGCCGCTCGGCGAGACTCCGGGTGAACCCCGGGGGCATGTGCTGCACGATCAGCGTTGCGGCCTCGAGTCCGATCGGGAGACCGGGTACCAGCTCCGCCAGGGCCCGCGGCCCTCCCGTCGATGCCGCGATCGCCACGCAACGTCGCGCCTCTCCCGCTGGCCGGGCGAAGACCGCCTGGGCGCCGCTCGACCGCGGCCGGGCGAGCACCGGCAGCCTCCGGACATCCGACGCGATCGCGGCGCGTAATGCGGCCAGCAATCGCGGTGCAATCCTGAGCGCGGAGATGCGGCCATTCGGGTCGTCCTTGGGCACCAGCTCCACGGCACCAAGCTCCAGCGCGCGAATCGCGGCGGGCGAGCCGTGTCCCGCGTGGGCGCTGACTACGACGACGGGCAGCGGGGCCTCGGACATGATGTAGCCGATGGCATCGAGGCCACCGAGCTCCGGCATCTGCAGGTCCATCGTCACCACGTCGGGGTGAAGCGCGTGCACCCGCTCCAGCGCCTCGAGCCCGTTCGAGGCCGTGCCCACGACGCGGAACTCTCCTGAACCCGCGACGAGTTCACTGACAAGCCGACGGAAGAAGGCGCTGTCGTCGACGACAAGCACTCCGGGGAGGTCAGAGCCCCTGCTCACGCTTCCCCACCGACTGAAGCGTGATGGTGCCCTGCCCCACATGGAACCAGACGGAGCGGCCCTGGCTGCCCCCGACTGTCTCCGCGACGATCGGGATTGCCAGCTGGTTCAGCACCTCCCGCACCGCGATCACATTGCGGTCCCCCATCTGCATCGATCCCGACGGCACCAGGTTCTGGAACATGCTCGCGCCGCCGACCAGTCGCGCCACCAGCCGGCGGCGGTCGGCACCGAGGCCGATCATCTCCTCGACCATGGCCGGGAGCGCGGTCTGCGGGAAGCGGCCGGGGTTGTCGCTCGAGCGGCTGAGGGAGCGGGACGGGAGCAGAATGTGGGCGAGTCCCCCCACGCCGCCGACCGGGTCGTGCAGGAGAATCGCCACGCAGCTTCCCAGTCCGAGGGTGGCCAGGGTGGTGTCGCCCCTGGCAGAGCGGTACTCGGCGACCCGGACGATGATCTCGTCGGCCATCAAGCAGCCTTCCGGTAGATCCGCTCGCGCGGCTCCACCAGGTCGAAGAGGGTCCGCGCGGGACCGAGGATCGTCTCGACCTTTCCGAGGACCAGCACTCCACGGGGAGCGAGCCGGTCAGCGAAGCGTTCCATCAGTCGTTCCTGGGTCTCCCGGTCGAAATAGATGATGACGTTGCGACAGAGAATCAGGTCGTACTCCCGCTTCCCATTCCAGCGGCCGGTCAGCTCCATCCGGTGCACATCGACCAGGGCCCGAAGCCCGTCCTGGACGGCGAAGCGCCCCTCGCCCACCGCCACACAGCACTGGGCACGCACGACAGGATCCATCTCCGCGAACGCGCGCTCGGGGTAGATCGCGGCGGCGGCCCGTTCCAGCGACTTGCGGTCGATATCGGTCGCATCCACGTGCACGCGCGCGAGCCAGTCCTGCTGCCCCATCCGTTCCAGCACCTGGGCGATGAGCATGACGAGCGTATACGGCTCTTCCCCGCTCGCGCACCCGGCGCTCCACGCCCGCAGGCGCCCTTCCCGCTCCGCGAGCATCCCGGGAAGGAGATGGCGGCCGAGCCAGTCCCAGGTCTCGCGGTTGCGGAAGAAGGTCGTGACGTTGATCGTGAGGGCGTCGGCGAGCAGTTCGAGTTCCGAGGGCGTGCGGTCGAGCACCCCGACATAGGCGGCGTAGTCTTCCGCGCCGCAGGCACGCATCCGGACCGCGATCCGCCGGCGCAGGCAGCGCTCCTTGTAGACGCCGATGTCCAGTCCGGTATGCTGGGCGATCCGTGCGGCGAGCGCGGTGAAGGCCGGGTCTTCGTGCGGTGTCACGCCGTGGCGTCCAGGGTGTCGAGATTGGCGCGCGCGAGCTGGTGGCCCGGATTGAGCTCGGTGACCCGCTTCCAGCAGGTGCGGGCGCGATCACGGTCGCGCTTCTTGAAGGCGATGTTCCCCATCTTGAAGTAGAGATCATCCCCCAGATCGGGGCTGAGCTTGGCCGCCCGCTCGTAGGCCTCGAAGGCATCGTCGTAGCGTCCCGCCCGGTACAGCAGGTCGCCCAGGTTCTTCGACACCTGCGCGAGGGTCGGATCCTCCGACAGCGCCGTCCGCAGCATCATCTCCGCGCTCGCGAGATCGCCGCCGAGTTCCTGCAGCGCGGCGAGATTGTTCCGGAGCGCCGCAGTGTTCGGATGGGCGATGACGCCGCGCTCGGCGACTTCCAGTGCGGTCGTCAGATCGCCCTGGCAGGCGGTCGCGAGCGCCATTGCCCAGTACCAGGTGGGGGGATAGGCGCGATCGCCAAGCAGCTCCGCCGCGCGCTGCAGGCGGCTCACGGCGACTTCCGGATCGTTCCGTTTGAGCGCCGTCACGCCCCAGCCGATCATGATGCGCGCGTCGTCCCTGGCCTTCGAGGCGGCTTCCGCGTAGGTCGCTTCAGCTTCCGAGAGGCGCCCGAGCTGCTCGAGCGCGAAGGCGAGATTGTGCAGCGCGGCCGGCCGACGCCCGCCCCGCTCCGAGGCCTGCTGCAGCACATCCACCGCCTCGAGCCAGCGGGCCTGCTTGAGCGCGATGAGGCCGAGATAGAAGAGCGCGCCCATTTCATCCGGCCGCAGTTCGGCGACCCGGCGAAATTCGCGGAGCGCCTCGTCGAGCATGCCGGTCCGGAAGAAGGCGACGCCGAGATTCTGGTGCTCCTGGACCCGCACATCGTTGGCCCGCGGCGGCGCGGCCTTCGCGGAGGTGCCGACCCGGCGCACGTAGCCGGCCGTGATGAGGCCGTAGAGCGCCTGCGCCGCTTCGAACTCGATCAGCGAGCACTCATCGACGACCTGGCGCACGTCCCGGGTGCCATCCAGCAGCGGCAGGATGCGCCGCTGGTGGCCGGAGAGGTCGACGTCTTCGCCTGGCGCGCGCGCCGGATCGACCGAGAAGATCAGGTCGAAGCTCGGAATCTTCTTTTCGATCTGGCTCCACTCATCGACGCGCCGCGCGCCTTCGAGAAGCAGGCTCTCGGGATTGATCGAGACGGTGAAGACCTGCTGTTCCGGCCGCACCCCGGCTTCGAAGTTGAAGGTCCCCTGCACCCAGGTGAACAGGTGGTAGACCGCTTCCTCGATCTGCAGGAAGAGCAGCCGCTCGAGCTGCTCGCGTCCGACGGCGCCGAGCTCGATCAGGATGTCGCCGAGACGGCGATCGCGATGCACCTCCTGGAGGCGGATCGCCTGATCGAGCTGCTCGTTGGTCACGAGCTGATTCTTCCGCAGCAGGTCGCCGATCCGGTCGCGCCGGTTGACGATCGAGGCGTACGAGATCCGGCCATCCTCGAAGTAGATGTAGCCGAAGTTCTGCCGGTCGGCGACGGCCAGGCAGCCGGTCTTCTTCCCCAGGGCCAGCAGCTGGAGCACGTCGGGAAGGCTGGCTTCCTTGAGACTGCCCTTGATCGCCATCAGCGCACCTCTTCAATGAGGCGGTCGGCGATGTCCGGCCAGTCCCACACCAGCTTCTCACGGCTGCGCAGGCTCCCGGTGGGCGACAGCAGTCCGCTGGTCCGCGTGCCGGTCGTCCGGCGCGCGGGCGCGGCAGGACTGCCCTCGAGGACCTGCCGCGCGAGCCCGGCCGAGGGGCGCTCGTTCTCCATCTCGCCGGCGTCGAGGACCCGCTGCACGAGTCCCTGCAGGGCGCGCACGGTTTCGACCGGGCGAGCCGCCAGATAGGCGGCCAGCTCCGGCTCCGCTTCGCCGGCCTTCTCACGCAGGATGCGACCGACGATCGCTTCGCGGACGTCCCGATCGGGCTGCGGCAGTTCCACGACGAGGCCGGCCTCGAGCCGGGTGCGGAGTCGCGGCTCGATCCCCTCGAGCTCCTGGGGCGGCACCGCCGAGGTGAAGATCATCTGACTCCCCGCATCGGCGAGGAGATTGTAGAGCCAGAAGAGCTCCTCCTGCGTGCGGTCCTTGCCGCCGAGCAGATGGACATCGTCCAGCAGGAGCGCGGTGATCCGGCGATACCGGGCCCGCCACCAGGCGACCCGGTCCCGGTCGATCGCCTTGATGAGGTCATCGACGAAGTCTTCGGCGCCGAGGCAGGCCACGACCATCCCGGGGCGCTCGGCCAGCGCGTTCCCCATGCCGTGCAGCAGGTGAGTCTTGCCGACGCCGACGGGGCCGATGATGACGAGCGGATTGAAGTGTGCGCCGGGATCCTCGAGGACACTCTGCGCCGCCGTGGTGACCATCTTGTTCGTCGTCGAGGCGACGAACTCCTCGAGTCTCCAGATCGGCGACGGCCCGGGCGGCGGGCTCAGCCCCTCGCGGGCCTTCTGCAGTTCCGCTTCCGCTTCCGTGAGGCGGTCGGGATCGTGGAAGACCGCCAGTCCCGCGACGGCGACATCGAGTTCGCGGGCCTCGGCCGCGAGCACCTTGAGCTTCTCGATGTCTTCTTCGTAATCGCGGAGTGCGGCATCGGGATCGACCGGCGACTCCCCTTCGAGCAGCCGCTGCAGGCGCTCCGTGCGGAAGTCCTCACCCTGCCAGCGGACGATGGCCTCCGCGACCCGCCCGCGCCACGACTCGACCTGCCGGGCGACGGCGGAGGAGATCTCCGAAAGGAAGGAGCCGAACTCGTCCCCGCTCCCGGACGGTGCCGCCGGCGGCGGTGCCTGGGGTTCGTCGGGCTCGATGGTGCCGATCACCTCCGGCGTCACAGCCGCCGGTTCCGGCGCAGTGCGCACGGTGGCCGGCATCGTCTTCGCCAGGACCGCCCGGGCTTCTGTCGAGGTCAGCGGACTCTCGCGGACCGCCTGATAGGCAATGAGGCGGTTGAAGGCGCCGATGAGCTCGCGCACACTGCCGATCGGCAGGGAGGCCACCGCCTCGAGCACACTCGGATCGAACTGCGCCTTCCTCTCTTCCGCCTGGCGCCGGAGAATCGCCACCCGGGTCTCGTAGTCCGGCGCGGAGATGTCGATGACCAGGCCGCCCGCGAAGCGCTGGATGAGGCGCTCATCGAGGGCCTCGATCTCGTTCGGTGGCCGGTCGCTCGAGAGCACGATCTGGCGGCCCGAGGTCAGCATCGTATTCGTCAGGCGGAACAGCTCGGCCTGCATCTCCCGGCGGTGCGTCAGGAACTGCACATCGTCCACCAGGAGAATGCCCACGTCCGAATAACGCCGGCGATAGGCCTCGCCCTGCCCCGCCGCGATCGCGGCGTGGAACGACTCCACGAATTCGTCGAGCGTCAGGTACTCGGCCGTCAGCTGCGGATTCACCGCGATGGCGTGGTGCCCCATCGCCATCAGCAGGTGGGTCTTGCCGAGTCCGGAGCCGGCATAGACGAAGAGCGGGTTGTACACGGCTCCGGGGGATTCCGCGACGGCCCGGGCGGCGGTGACGGCGAGCCGATTCGCCGAACCGACGACATACGAGTCGAAGCGGAGCCGCGGATTGAGCCGGGTCATCAGGCCGCTCCGCTGCCCGTCGCGGCAAGGCGCTTCAGCACCATCTCCGAGATGCCCTTGAGCGTCTCGAAGACGCCCGCGCCGCGGAGCGCATCACCGGGGAAGCTCCGATAGCCGCGGAAGTTCAGGGCATCATCGAGATCGGGCGGCGTGAGGATGAGGTCCGCCGGAAGGTCCTGCTTGTTGTACTGGAGGACGAGCGGGAAGCTCCGCACGTCGACTCCCTGGCCCAGCAGGTTCGCCTGCAGGTTCTGCAGGCTTTCGATGTTGTCCTCCAGCCGACGCGCCTGGCTGTCCGCGACGAAGACGACACCGTCGGCACCCTGCAGCACCAGCTTGCGGGTCGCGTTGTAGTAGACCTGCCCCGGGACGGTGTAGAGCTGAAAGCGCGTGGTGAACCCGCTGATCACGCCGAGGTCGAGCGGCAGGAAGTCGAAGAACAGCGTGCGGTCGGTCTGGGTCGCGAGGCTGACCATGCGACCCCGCCGTGCTTCGGGCACCCGGCCGTAGATGTACTGCAGGTTCGAGGTCTTCCCCGACCGCCCCGGACCGTAGTACACGATCTTGCAGGTGATTTCGCGCGTGGTGAAGTTGACGAGGGACATGATCTAGCGTCCGAAGAGGGCCCGGAGGCTCGCATTGAGTTCCCGTTCGAAATCCGCGGCGAGCACTTCCTTCTTCTGCACGGGCTCGGGCGGCGCGGCCGCCACCAGTTCCTCCACCAGCTGATCGAAGTACACCTGGACCACCCCGAGTTTGGTCTCGCTGCCGAAGACGACGAGTCCGACCCACCGCCCGCGCGGAGAATCGAACCATGCGAGAAAATGACTGAACCGCTCCCCCTGGTGCGCCACGATCCGGAACGGCGGCCAGTCCATCTGCATCGCCAGCTCGCTGCTTGAGGCGATGATCCCGGCGCCGAGGGCCGCCGCCGACATCAAGTCGAGCGCCCCGGTGAAGCCGTGCTGGGCCACCACCTGCCCCGACGTCGTCATGAGCAACGCCAGCCTGGCGGAACTCTCACCGACGAAGGACCGGAGCGGACCCAGCACCCAGGGCTCGATGGCCTGCATCAGCTCAGGCGCTCCGCCATGCGCAGCATCTCCAGCCGCAGCAGCCCGAGCGGAACATCGCGGCTCGCGACGGCGACCAGCACCAGGTTCGCCGCCGCGGGCGCGACCAGCAGCGCCCCCTCGGTCGCCTGCAGATGCACGAAGCGGGGCGCCCCGACGGCGGCGCCGCCGGCGAGGTCCGCAGCCCGTGTCGCGATGTTCGCGGCCATCGCGGCGAGGGCCGTTCCCTTGACCCCCCCCATCAGCGACTCGGCGACGACGAGGCCGTCCGCGGCCTCGACCACCATCGCGCCCCGGATCCCGCGCAGCCGGGTGAGCGCTTCGAGCAACGGAGCGTATTTGGTCATCGCACACGCTCCAGCCAGATCCGCGCGGCCTTGGCCGCCCGTTCGGCGAAGAACGCGAGCTGGCCGGCGGGGCGCCCCGCCTCCATCGCGGCGAGCAGACTCGTGTCCGCCGTCGGATTGAGGAGGCAGATGCTCATGTCGGCCCCCTCGATGGCGAGGGTGCTCCATTCGCCGAGTTCGAGCAGCTTGGCGGCGCGGCCCGCCTCGCGGGTCGTGCCCGCAACGATCGCGGCGGTCTGGTCGCTCACATCGTGACCGCTGCGGTCGGCGAGGCCACCGCCGAGCCGGAGGCCGTCGGCGTCCACCAGCAGGAGCCGGTCGCTTCCGCCCTCGATCCCGGCGAAGGGATCACCCGGACTGGGGGCCGCCGCGACCGGGGCGGGCTCCACCCCTCGCGCCGGCGGTTCGTCAGGCATCGGCGCGTCCCAGATCTCGCGACCGCCTGCCACTCGTTCGACCGCGACGCGGAGACCCTCGTCCTGCGGGTCGAGCTGGGCCGCGAAGCGCAGATGATAGAGCGCGTGCTCCGGCTCGCCGGCGCGATAGTACAGGAACCCGATCCCCTTGTGGGCACCCAGGTGCTGGGGCGCGAGCCGCAGGACGGTATCCCACTCGTCGAATGCCGTCGCGTAGTCCTGCCGGTCGGCGAGAATGCGGGCGTAGAGATCGTGGGCATCCGGCAGATGCGGATACCGGGAGAGACCCTGCAGCGCCACCTTGAGCGCGGCATCCACCTGACCGCGGTGGCGGAGCGCCTCGCCGAGTCTCAGGAAGACCAGGCTGGACGGGTCGGCTGCGAATTGCGCACTGAGTGCGCGGATGTCCTCAGTCACGGGACCCCCTGAGGGCGAGATCGAGAGCCAGCGCGGCCTGCTTCACGCGCTCCACCATCGCCACCTGCTTCTCTTCCTCGGGCGGCTTGCCCGCGAGGCGCTTCCACTGCTCCCACACCTGTGCCGCTTCCCGGAACCGCCCGACCCCGGCGAGGGCCAGGCCGAACAACCGCTGCGCCGGTGCCGATGCCGGGTCGAGCTGTGCCGCCTGCCAGAGCGCTTCCGCCGCCTCGGCGATGTGGCCGGCCGCGAGCAGTGCGCGCCCGTAGGCGAGGTGCGCGAGCGGCTGCTGCGGATGGCCCGCAACCGCCTGCTGTGCCGCCTGCACCGCCGACGCCGGATCGCCCGAACCGAGCAGTTGATCGACCTCGCCGAGCAGAATCGGAAGGTCGGCACTCCCGATCGCCTCCATCGCGCGGCGCGCCGGATCCTCCAGCAGGATAATGCCGGCCGTGGCCAGCCCGAAGAGCGTTCGGGCGACTTCGAACTCCGGCCGACCAAGCGCGGCCGCCAGATCCCGCACGGAACGCTCCCCATCGACGATCGCGAGGATCTCCCACTCGGCGGGCAGGAGGTCGAGCGGAGCCCCGGTGTCGATGACCGGAGCCAGCCGCGGGACCAGCCCGAGGTGGGTGATCTTCTTCTCGATCCGGGACCACTCATCGGTGCGGCGCGCCGCCTCCATCAGGAGGAGACCGGTGGCGACGCGGGTATCGGCCTCGACCGGCCAGTCGCCCTGCTTCCCTTCGTCGAAGGCGAAGTACCCTTCCGACCAGCCAACCAGCTCGAAGACGACCTCCTCGATCTGCTGCCGGACATAGCGGGCGAGATCGCGCGGCGTGACCAGGCTCTGGGCGACGAGGATCTCGCCGAGGCGGCGCTTGTCCCCTGCGGTCTGCAGGGCGCGGGCCCGCATCAGGTCCTGCTCGCTCACCCGTGCTGCCCGCACCAGGAGCCGTCCGAGCGGATGCGGATTGCTCCGGATCTCGGCGCCGACCACGACCCCATCCTCGAAGAACACCGTCCCCGCATTCTGGCGGAGATCGGAGGTGACCCGCAGCATCCCGGTCTTCCGGCTCAGATCGAGCAGCTGGAAGACGTCATGGATGCTCAGCTCCTTGAGCGGGCCTTCGATCGCCACGGGTCAGGCCGCTCCAGCAAAGATGTGAGCGAGGTCGCGCGCGGAGCGGGCATGGGTCCGGGCGGCCTGCGCGTAGGGCCCCGAGGGTTCCACCTGGACGACCCGTTCCCACGCGCGTACCGCGTCGCCGTAGCGCCGCGAGCGCGCGAGGGCGACGCCGCGGTGGAAGAGCGCCGCCTCGTGGTCCGGATCGAACTTCAGCACCCGGTCCAGTGCCTCGATGGCGCGGTCGGGACGACCTTCGTCGAGGAGCGCCCGGGCGAGCAGCAGGAGCGCCTCGAGATCCCAGGGCTCTGCCATCAACACGTCGATCATGTAGGCGACCGCGACGGTGGGCGACTCGGTCCGGCGCAGCAGGTCGCCCAGCGCAAGCGAGGCGTCCATGTAGGTCGGCAGCAGATCGAGGGCGTGCTGATAGGCGAGGCGCGCCCCGGTCCAGTTCTCGCGCCGCTCCTCGAGCCGGCCCAGGTCGAGCCAGACTTGTGGCACCATGGGATCGAGCTGCAGCGCGGCATGGCAGGCATCCACCGCCCCTTCGACATCGCCGAGTTGCGCGGCGACACTCGCCTCGAGCTGCAGCAGATCGGAGCGTCCCGGCTCGAGCACGCGCGCCTGACGCAGCGCCTCCAGCGCCGGGCCGGGATGTCCGGCGACCAGGCGGACCCGGGCGGCGGCCACGAACGACTCCACATCGTCGGGGGCGAGCTGGAGCAGCTCTTCGGCGCGCTCCACGGCCTCCAGTCCCCGGCTCATCGCGAGCAGGGCGCGGATCTCGCCCAGGAGGGCGCGCGGCTGGGTCGCGTCCTGCGCGAGCGCCTGACGGAAGCGGTCGAGCGCCTCGCCATGGAGCCCCCGGCGGGCGTAGATCTCGCCGAGCAGCGTAGTCGCCCGCGCCGGCTGGGTGCCCCGGGCCAGCGCGCGTTCCACCTGCACGGTCGCGTGTTCCAGAAATCCCTTGGCGATATAATCGGAGGCGAGCGCGAGCGGATCCTCCGCGGCGACCGGGACCGGCGTCCGCTCCGCCGGGTCCAGTTCCTCGAAGATCCGGTCGAGGAGCCGCTCGTCGAAATGGAACTCCCCGCCCACCTGGTCGGCGGTGACATCAGCGGAGATCTCCGGGACGATGGCGATCTCGGGATGCTCGTACTGCAGATCGATCGTCAGTGCGTATTTCTGGGCGACGTAGAACGGCTCCAGCTCGAGCGCACGCTTGGTGGCGCGCAGCGCCCCGTCGAAGTCGCCGAGGTGGCTGAGCGTGAAGCTGAGATTGTAGTGTGCCGACGCATTCGCCGGATCGGCCTCGACCGCGCGGCTGAAGGCGTGCTTGGCGTCCTCGAACCGCTTCAGTTCCACCAGCACGAGGCCCACGCCATTCCAGGCCACCGCGTGCTGCGGGTGGTCCGCGAGCACCTGGCGGTAGGCCTCGAGCGCGAGCTGCAGCCGGCGACGATGGAAGAGCGCGAGGGCCAGGTTGAGCCGCGGGGCGACGAGGTCCGGATGCAGGCGCAGCGCCCGCTGGAACGCCTCCAGCGCGCTGTCCCCGTCGGGGGCCTGGGTACGCAGCACGCCGAGGTTGTTCCAGCCGAGCGCGTACTCCGGGTCGAGCGTGACCGACTGCTCGTAGGCCACCGTGGCCTCGTCCCGGCGCCCGGACTGGTGCAGGCAGATGCCCCGCTCGTTCCACAGCTTGGGGGACGCCGGATCCTCGGCGAGGAGCAGGTCGTACAGCTCGAGCGCGGCCGCGATGTCCCGGCGGAGGAGGTGGACCTCCGCCATGGCCTGCCTGACGAGTCTGCCGTCCTCGCCCGCCTCGAGGGCCAGCCGGTATTCGCGCAGGGCCTCGACGTAGTAGCCCTTCTGCCGGAAGGCGAGGCCGAGGTTGTAGTGGGCGAGGGTCGACCCTTCGGAGACGGCGGGGCGCGGCACCGACGTTCGCGGTGAGGGAGCCCCCGGACCTTCCCCGCCGAGTCCGTAGCGACTGAGGGCCAGATTGTTCTGTGCCCGAGCCAGCGTGGGGTTCAGCGTCGTGGCGCGCGCGGTGGCGAGCCGGGCCTTCTCATGGTCGCCGAGGTCGCCATAGACGAAGGCGAGCAGGTAGTACGCGTCCGCGTTGTCCGGGTTCTTCTGAATCGCCGACTCGAGCGCGAGGCGGGCCTGTTCCGAGAGCCCGCGGTTGTAGAGCGCCTCGCCGTAGTAGAACAGGGTGATCGAGGAGTGCGGATCGAGGGCGCGGGCCCGCTCGAAGGCCGCCGTCGCGGCTTCGAGATTGCCACGGCCCCGTTCCGCGAGTCCGACCTGCAGGAGGGCCGCGATGTCGTCGGGCTTGCGGCTGAGAATCAGCCGGAACTCGGCCACCGCCTCATCCCAGTGCCCCAGCGCCGCGCAGGTGCGCCCGAGTTCCCAGCGCGCCGGCACATCGGAGGGCTCCCGCCGCAGTCGCTCCCGCAGCTCCGCGAGGCGGCGATCGTAGTACCCGGTCGCGTGATAGGCAATTTCGAGGTTCTCCGTGGCGACCTGCATGCGCGGGTCGAGTTCGAGGGCGCGGAGGAATTCCTCGATGGCCTCCGGGACGAGGCCTTTCTGGTAGTAGAGGACACCAAGATTGTTGTGCGCCCCCGCATCAGCCGGATCGATGCGGCGGGCGAACGAGCGGAGGACCGTGAGATCGCGTTCCGAGGGCGCCGATCCGGTCACACGACCCTCACGTCAGCCGGATGGCGTCGAAGATGGCCCGGAGGCTCGCGAGGTCGGGGAGCAGCAGGAAATGGCCGCGCAGCTTGAGCCCCGGGTCCTCGAAGAGGAACTGCGTTTCGACGCAGAAGACGTAGTCCCGGTCGTACCCGAAATTCATGTAGATCGAGGTGAGCACCGCCCCCATCAGGTCAATGGCGAGACTCGGCACCGAGGGGACCAGCATCATCCCCATGAAATCCGACAGCGCGTTCATGTAGGCGCTCGAAAGGATGTTGCCGACCTCCTTGAGACCGGACTGCTCCATCTCGTCGAACGCCTTCGTGGTGCCCGGCGGGCGCCGGAGCAGGATGTCGCAGAGCGTGCGGGCACACTCCTCGGGGAAGAGCACCAGGGTGCGTCCCGTCAGGTCGCCCATCATGTGCATGAGGACGGCGGCGACCACATCATCGGCCTTGCCGAGGATCTCGGGGACCTCCTCGAGGCGGACGATGTTGACCTCCGGCACCGAAATCATGATGCGCCGGTTGGTCAGCTGGGACAGCGCCGTGGCTGCGTGCCCCGCCCCGATGTTCGCCACTTCGCGCAGCGCGTCACGCTGCAGCGCGTGGAGTTCCCTCACGTCATCCATTCGGGCCTCCTCAGACCAGCGCCGCGGGATCCACGATCAGCGCCGGGGCTCCATCCCCGAGGATCGTCGCCCCGCTGAAGAGTGGCAGGGTACCCTTCGGCGCTTCGAAGGGTTCCACCACAATTTCCTGCTGACCGATCAGTGCATCCACCACGATCGCCGCGCGACGGCCACCGACATCGAGAATCACCGCAGGAGACCGTCCAGGGGGTCGCGGGCCGGTCACGCCGAACCGCTCCCGGAGCCGCACCGTCGGTACCAGCATGTCCCGCAGCACGAACGCCTCGCGTCCCTCGAGCGCCGCCACCCGGTTCGGGTGGTATTCCACCGTCTCGGCGATCCCGGCGAGCGGAATGGCGTAGCGCTCGTCCCCCACCTGGGCCAGAAGCGCCCGCACGATGGCGAGCGTCATCGGCAGACGCAGCGTGAACGTGCTGCCCTGCCCTGGGGCGGTCGTCAGGTCGACCGATCCGCCGAGCGCCCGCAGGCGCGAGACGACCGCGTCCATCCCCATGCCGCGCCCGGAGACGTCCGTCACCTGCTCGGCCGTCGAGAACCCCGGGCGCGACAGCACCCTCAGGAGCTGGTCGTCGCTCAGTTCCGTCAGTTGTTCCGGCACCAGGCCGTCCCGCTTGGCATCGGCGAGCACTCTGGCCCGATCGATGCCCGCGCCGTCATCGATGACCCGGATCAGCACCGTGGTGCGATCGCTGGCGGCGGTGATCCGGATCAGCCCCTCCTCCGGCTTGCCGTGCGCCAGCCGGACATCCGCCGGTTCAATCCCGTGATCCACGGCGTTGCGCAGCAGGTGAATCAGCGGCTCGCCGATCTCGTCCAGAATCGTGCGGTCGAGCTGCGTGTCTTCCCCCTCGACCTCGAACCGGACTCGCCTCCCCAGCTGCCTCGCAAGATCGCGGACCACCCGGGGAAACCGGTCGAACACCTGCCAGACCGGCGTCAGGCGGGCCTGCACGACCTCGCCGTACAAGTCGGAGGCGATCCGGCTGATGCGCGAGCCGACCGCCTTGAGCTCGGGCGAGTCTGCCGGGTCGGCGAGCTCGGCCAGCCGTCCTTTGGCGACGACCAGCTCGCCAACCAGATTCATGATCGCGTCGAGCCGCTTGAGATCGATCCGGATCTGGCGGCTGCGTCCCCCACCCTCTCCGGCCCCCCCGGTGTCGGCGGCGCCGATCTCGACCGCGGCAACGTCCCCGGCGGATTCCAGTGCGGCACGGAGTGCATCATCATCCGCCGAGCCGCTGAAGTGGAAGCTGAACCGCCCGTCGAACAGCTCCTGTTCGAACACCCCGAGCGGCGGACGAACGCCGCTGACCGTGCCGAGCCCCTCGGCCTTCCGCAGCGCGAGCAGTGCCCGCGCCCCCTTCATCACGGCACCGGAACGGATCGTGACCCGCACCTCGCGTCCGGGTGCCGCGACCGGAGCCACGATCTCGGGTACCGGGATCGCCCAGCTTCCCGTCGGCGCGGTGGCGGCCGACGCCTGATCGAGTTCCCCGAGCAGCGGGGTGAAATCCAGCTGAGCATCGCCCCCGGCCATCGCCCGCTCGGCCCCCTGCTCGAGGGCATCCACGATCCTGAAAAAAAGGTCGATCAGCTCCCGCCCCGACGCGGGGTCGCTGCGAAGCAGATCGAGAATCGACTCGCTGCGGTGGGCGAGTTCGGTGAGGTTCGAGTAGCCCATCGCCGCCGCCATGCCCTTGAAGGTATGCATGGCACGGAACAGGCTGACCACCGGCTCGATGCTCGCCGGCGTGCGTTCCCACTCGAGCAGCGCCTGTCCACACGCGCCGAGCTGCTCACGGCTCTCCGTGAGGAAGAGGGCGGCGTAGCGGGACAGGTCCATGGCGGCCTCAGCCGAGGACGCGCTGGACCGCTTCGAGAACCCGGGACGGCTGGAACGGCTTGACGACGAAATCCTTCGCGCCCGCCTGAATGGCTTCGACGACGAGCGCCTGCTGGCCCATCGCGCTGCACATGAGAATGCGGGCTTCGGGGTGATCCTTGCAGATCTCGCGGACCGCCTCGATTCCTCCCATGTCAGGCATCACGATGTCCATCGTGACGAGGTCGGGTTTGAGCTGCCGGTACTTCTCGACGGCTTCGCGGCCCGTCTCGGCCTCCCCGACCACCTCGAAACCGGCCTGGGCGAGGATGTCCGAGATCATGGTGCGCATGAAGATGGCATCGTCGCAGACCAGCACCGTGTGGCTCACGCGTCCCTCCGTAGTGCGGTTGCCGTGTTGCGCCGTTCCCCTGGCCTGCCGGCGGGATGGCTATCCCGAAACCGGCGCGAGCATCGCTTTCGCATCGAGCACTGCGAACACCTGACCGCCATGGTGGCCGATCGCTTCCACCACCCCGGGATCGACCCCCGGCATATCCTCGCCTGCGGCGAGTTCATCCGCGGTCACCTCCACGAGATCCAGGACCTCGTCGACCGCCAGGCCGAAGCTTCGCTCCCCCTGCTCCATCACCAGGATGGACTCGGCCGCCACTCCATTATCGGCAAGTCCGACCGCGAGCCGAGCGTCCACAACCGTGAGGAGAGTGCCCCGCAAGTTGACCAGCCCGGACACGGCGGCAGCGGCGCCGGGGATCCGGGTCGAACGGCCTGCCGGGATGATCTCCCGCACCGCTGTGGCACGCACGGCACACACCAGCGGTCCGAGACGAAAGACCACCAGCCGGACCGGGTCGGAGTCAGCCATGTGCTTCAAAGAAAAGAAGATACCGAAGGGCTTCGGCCGGAGCAACGGCGTCCCGGGCCCCCATCGCCGCCGTCAGGAGTGGCGCAAGATCAGTCGGCCACTCCGCCCTGAAATCCAGCGGCTCGCTCGTGATGGGGTGGCGGAATTGCAGCCAGGCGGCGTGGAGCGCCTGCCTGGGGGCGAGCCGCTCCAGCGCTTCGGCGACGGGCCGCTGGGTGCCGCCGGTCATCCGCCGACTCCCTCCCGCCCCGTAGACGGGGTCGCCGACCACCGGATGCCCGATGTGGGCGAGGTGCACCCGGATCTGATGGGTGCGCCCGGTGTGCAGTTCGAGCCGCAGCAGATCGACGAGCCCGTAACGGGCGACGACAAACGCATCGGTGCGCGAGGGCCTCCCCTCATCCGACACGATGATCTTCTTGCGATCCTTCGGATGCCGGGCGAGCGCGGCTTCGATGACCAGAGGACTCTCGTCGAGGTGCCCCCAGCAGAGTGCGGCATAGCGCCGGGTGATCCGCCGGGCGGCCAGCATGGCGCCGAGCCGACGATGCGCCAGATCGGTCTTGGCGACGACCATCAGCCCGGAGGTGTCCCGGTCGAGGCGATGGACGATGCCCGGCCGGCCTTCGGCCCCGCCGGAGAGCGTGGTGCCACGGGCCACGAGCGCATTCACGAGCGTGTCGTCCCAGTGCCCTGGGGCCGGATGCACGACGAGTCCCGCCGGCTTGTTGATCACGGCGAGATACTCGTCCTCGAACACGACTTCGAGGGGAATGTCGGTCGCCACCAGCTGGCGCGGTGGCTCGGTCTCGGGAAAGTTCACCGTGACTCGCTCGCCCCTCGCCAGCGTTCGCGACGAGCGGGCGACGACCTCATTGACGGCGACCCGCTGTTCGGCCACGAGCCGCGCCGCGTGGGTGCGGGAGAGTTGCAACTGGTCGGCGAGGAACCGGTCGAGGCGTTCGGTCGCCGGAGCCAGCACGGAAAACGTCAGGGAGGAGTAGGGAGCGAAGAGAGAGGGGTCAGGTGCGCGTTCCGCGGTGGCGTCCACTCGTCAGTCCTCACTCCTCGCCGCCGGTACGGTCTGTGGTGGCGTGTGTTCGGGTGGGAGCGGCCGTCCCGGATCTTCGGCGGCCGCTTCACGCCGGGCGTCTTCGCGCCAGAGCGAGATGGCGAGTGCAATGGCCCCGCAGCTCACTGCCATGTCCGCGACGTTGAACGTGGGCCAGCGATAGGCCCCAATGCCGACATCCAGAAAGTCCACCACGCCCTGACTCGACCGGACCCGGTCGACCAGGTTGCCCAGGGCGCCACCGCTGACGAGACCGAGCGCGAGCTGCCGGAACCAGTCGCCCGGCTCGGCCGAACGGTGGTAGCGGAAAAGCAGAAACACCGCGGCCACCGCCACACCCATGAAGATCCAGCGGGAGAGCGGGCCGAGATTGAGACCGAACGCCGCGCCGGGATTGTAGACCAGGCGCAGTTGGAACCAGTCCCCCAGCACGGCCCGCCCCGCCGAGCGCAGCAGTTCCCGCTCGGCGAGGAACTTGGTGGCGATGTCGAGGGCGAGGACGGCGAGTCCCGCGCCCCAGTACAAGCGCCGTTCAGCGCCGCTTTCCATTCTCTTCCTTTTCCTTGCACTCGATGCAGAGCCTGGCATGCGGCAGCGCATCGAGGCGCTCGAAGTTGATTTCCTTCGAGCAGGTGTGGCAGAGCCCGAACTTCTCCGGAGTCTTGTACAGCCGCCGGAGCGCCTCGTTCACGTGCCAGAGGTACCGCCCTTCCTGCGACGCGAAGAGGAACTGCTTCTCCCGCTCCATGGCGTCGGTGCCCTGGTCGGCCATGTGCAGCGAGTAGGACGACAGGTCTCCGTCGGAGCTCTGCAACGTGGCGCTGAAGGACTCGTCATAGTGGCCAAGTTCCTTCATGACTCGCGCGCGCTCTTCCATGAGGCGCTTCTCGAAATGTGCCAGGTGCTTCTTGTTCATTCCCTTATCCCTGCCCGATCGACTGCGCTCGGGCGCTAGGCGCCGGCACCATGCCGCCGCATGCTGAATGTGACGCCGTGACCATCCACGTCTGCGGCCTGCCGGAGATCGGCATCCGCGATTCCTGCCCCCACTTCGAACTGCCTGGCGAGCGTCTCGGTCATGATGAATTCCCGATGCGTCCGCCCCGCGACCAGGACGGCGTCGGGACCCTCGATGCCCAGCACGATCCGGTCGCTCACGTCATAGCCCGCCTCACGGCGGAGCCGCTGCGTATGGGAGATCAGCTCGCGCGCGAGCCCTTCGGCGGCCAGCTCGGCATCGATCGTCGGGTCGAGCGCCGCGACGAACGGCCCGTCGCTTGCCACCAGCCAGGAGGTCGCCACCTCCCGCTCGACCGTCACATCCTCAGGAAAATAAACCACTTCGCTCCCGTTCACACGGAGGGTGGCCTGGCCGCCGGTTTCGAGGGCCCGGAGCTGCTCCGCCACCAGCTGCTCCACCGCCTTGGCCACCGCAGGGGTCTCCTTGCCATACCGCTTCCCCAGCGAGCGGAAGTTGGCCTTGCCCTTGAGGCGGACCAGATCGGTGTCGGATTCGGCGATGTCGATCCGCTTGACGTTCACTTCCGACTTGAGAATACCGAGGAGCCGCTCGAAGACCGGGCCGCGCGCCGCCACGGGCACCGCCACCTGCATCCGTCCCAGCGGCTGGCGCACCTTCAGCTTTCCCGTTTCACGGGCCGCGCGCGCCAGCGAGGCGAGGCGCCGAATGGCATCCATCGCGACGGCGAGTTCGGTCTCCTCGCGGCCGGGAACGGCCCCGGCCTCCGGCCAGCCCGCGAGGTGCACGGACGCGTCCGTCAGGGCCCGGTGCAGCCAGTCGCTCGCAAATGGCGCCGCAGGTGCGAGCATGCGGCTCACGGCCACGAGGCACTCGCGAAGCGTCGCAACGGCCGCCGCATCCGCCTCCCCTTCCGGCGCCCAGAAGCGCTCGCGACTGATCCGCACATACCAGTTGGAGAGGTCGTCCACCACGAAGTCCATCAGGGCACGGACGCCCGCGGTCGGTTCGTACTTCGACCAGGCCGTCGTGACCGCGTGGACCGTCGCGTCGAGGCGCCCCAGCACCCAGCGGTCGCTGTCCGGGCGGGCCGAGCGCGCCGGCGCCGCGTCGATGCGGGCGGCGTAGAGGCGGAAGAATTCGTAGCTGTTGCGCAGGGCGCGCAGGAAGTCGCCGGTGACCTGCGGAATCTGCTTCCGGTCGAAACGCTTCGGCAGCCACACCTGGCTCGACACCAGGAGGTAGAGCCGCATGGTGTCCGCGCCAAACTCGCCGATGAGTTCCCACGGATTCACCACGTTGCCCTTCGACTTCGACATCTTCTGGCCCTCGGCATCGAGGACCAGTTCGTTCACGATGACGTTCTTGTACGCCGGGCTGTCGAACGCCGTCGTGGCGATCGCCAAGAGCGAATAGAACCAGCCACGGGTCTGATCCACGCCCTCGCAGATGTAGTCCGCCGGGAAGTGGGCCTTGAACTCCGCCTCATGCTCGAAGGGATAGTGCCACTGCGCGTAGGGCATCGCGCCCGAATCGAACCAGGTGTCGATCACTTCGGCCGCGCGGTGCATGGTGCCTCCGCAGCGGCATGTCCAGCGGTAGGCGTCGATGTAGGGCTTGTGCGGATCGAAGTCCGCGGGGAGCGGCTTCCCCCAGCGTTCCGCCAGCGTCGCGTAGCTGCCGATGACCTCGACGTGCGCCGGATTCTGGTCGCAGACCCAGACGGGCAGCGGGGTTCCCCAGTAGCGGTCGCGCGAGAGGGCCCAGTCCACGTTGTTCTCGAGCCACGAGCCGAACCGCCCCTCGCCCACCTCGGGCGGCTGCCAGTTCACACCGCGGTTGATCTCGAGCATCCGCTCCTTCACCTGGGAGGTCCGGACGAACCAGCTGTCGCGCGCGTAGTAGATCAGCTTGCTGCGGCAGCGCCAGCAGTGCGGATAGCTGTGGACGTACTGCTCGGTGCGGAGCCACCGGCCATCGGCCTTCAGCCGGCGGATGATCAGTTCGTTGGTCTCGTCGGCGGTGACGAGCTTCCCCTCGATCTCGGGCCAGGTCGTTCCGAAGAAGGTGCCGTCGATGCCGACGGGCCGCACCATCTCGAGATTGTGCTCCTTGCCCGCGGCATAGTCGTCCGCCCCGAAGGCGGGCGCCATGTGGACGATACCGGACCCGTCTTCCGCGGTGACGAAGTTGCCGGGCACCACGACCGAGTGATTCCGGCTCCCCTCGAACTGCACCACCTGGAGTGGCCGGGTGTAGCGCAGGCCCACGAGGGCGGCGCCCGACACCGTCGAATCCAGCACCAGGTCGTCGCCGGCGATCTCCTTGAGTTTCGCCTCGCGGCTCACCGCCATCACGAACGAGCGCCCGGGATACTTGGGGCTGCGATACACGCCGTAGTCGAGGTCCGGGTGCACGGCCGCCGCCACGTTCGAGGGCAGCGTCCACGGCGTCGTCGTCCAGACCACCAGTTCCCGGCCCGAGCCATCCTCGAGCGGGAAGGTGACGTAGATCGACTTGTCCTTCACTTCTTCGTAGCCGAGGGCCAGTTCGTGACTGGAGAGCACGGTCCCGCAGCGGGGACAGTACGGGAGGACGCGGTGGCCGCGATACAGCAGGTTCTTCTCGAACAGCCGGTGCAGCAGCCACCAGACTGTTTCGACGTACTCGTTCGTGTAGGTAACGTAGGCGTGATCGTAGTCGAGCCAGTAGCCGACGCGGTTGGAAAGCTGCTCCCAGTCCGCCTTGTACGTGAAAACGCTCTGCCGGCAGAGCCGATTGAACTCCTCGACGCCGAACTCCTCGATCGCCTTCTTGCCGTTGAGCTTGAGCTGCTTCTCGACTTCGATCTCGACCGGGAGGCCGTGGGTGTCCCACCCGGCGATGCGCGTCACCGACCTGCCCTGCATCGCCCGGAAGCGGCAGATCAGGTCCTTGATGGTGCGCGCAAAGACGTGATGGATGCCGGGCTTGCCGTTGGCGGTCGGCGGGCCCTCGAAGAAGACGAACGGCGCGCCCTGGCGGGTCGCCTCGAGCGTTCGCTCGAACAGCCGCTCGGAGGCCCAGCGCTCCAGCAGCTCCTGCTCCATCCGGTCGGCACCGCCGTCCGGCCACGGCCGATAGGTCATGCGCCGATCTGCTTGACCAGGGCGGACACGAGACGGGTGAGCTTGGGCTCCGCCCCCATCGCCGTCGCGATGATGTGCGTGATGTCGGCCGGTTCCAGCGCGTCGGGGAGGCACTGGTCGGTCACGATGGACAGCCCCGCCACCTTCATCCCCTGATGGACCGCGACAATCACCTCGGGGACGGTGGACATGCCGACGATATCGGCGCCGATCGCGCGAAGCATGCGATACTCAGCGCGCGTCTCCAGGCAGGGACCGGTCACGGAGACGTACACCCCTTCGCGCAGGGTGATCCCCAGCTCGAGCGCCAGCGCCCGCGCCTTGGCGCGCAGCTCCGCATCGTACGGATCGGACATGTCGGGGAACCGCCCGCCGAGCCGCTCGTCGTTCCGCCCGATGAGGGGATTGTCGCCGAGGAGGTTGATGTGGTCCGCGATCAGCACCAGATCACCAGGCGCCCAGAGCGGATGCATGCCGCCTGACACGTTGGTGACGACCAGGGTTCGCGCACCGAGCGCGTGCATCACCCGGACCGGGAAGGTCGCCTCCTGCAGCGTGTAGCCCTCGTAGCGGTGGAACCGACCCTGCATCGCGACGACCTTGCGGCCGCTCAGCGTGCCGAGGATCAGCCGCCCGGCATGACTCTCGACGGTCGAAAGGGGAAAGCCGGGGATCTCCTCGTAGGGGATGATCGCCTCGGCCGCGATGTCCTTCACCAGGCCGCCCAGGCCGGTGCCGAGGATGATCGCGATGTCGGGGGTGAAGGCGGTGCGGCCGCGAATGGACGCGGCCGCCTGCTGGATTCGATCGTAGAGACTGGGGGCGGTCATGCGTGTCGCTTGAGCAGGAGCTCCGTCTGGACCTGATGAGTCAACTGGGCGTGAGCCTGGAGTCCTTCGACTTCCCCCAGCTGGCGCTCGAGGAGCGCGCGGAAATTGGCGAGATAGGCGGCGAACTGGCGCTGCAGCAGCTCGTGCCGCTCGCGCACCTGGCGCTCCTCATCCTGCGCCGTCCCCACCAGGCGGAGGGCATCGGCGCGCGCCTCGCGCAGAATCGATTCCGATTCCCGTTCGGCCTGTTCCTGGGCGGCGACGCGAAGCTGCTGCGCCGCCAGCAGCGCCTCGTTCATGGCCCGCTCGCGATCGCGGAAGGCGCGCAGCTGCTCCTGGAATCCCTGCAGCCGCTCCTCCAGCTTCACCTTCTCGCGGAGCAGCCGGTCGAGTTCTTCGGCCACGCGGCCCTTGAACTCATCCACCTGGACCGGATCGCATCCCCGAAACACCCGCTGGAACTCCTGCGCCCGGACGTCGCTGGGCGTCAGGTGAAAGGCATCGTCGCTCATGTGCCTCGTGCTCCGAAGAGGAGGGTTCCCAACCGAACCATCGTGGCGCCCTCATCGACCGCCACCAGATAGTCCCCCGACATTCCCATCGACAGTTCCGGCAGGGAGGCCCCCCGCCGTTCCGCTTCATCGCGAACGGTGCGCAACAGCCGGAAGGCCGACCGCTGCCGTGCCTCATCCGCAGTGAGTTCGGCCATCGTCATCAGACCGCGCACCTGGAGGTGCTCCATCGTCGCGAGCGCATCGAGCAGCGCTGCGAGCGCCCCCGGTTCCACCCCGCCCTTCTGCGGCTCGCCAGAGCAGTTGACCTGCACGAGGATCGCCTGACGAGTGCCTGGTGCCGCGCGCCGGTCGAGCTCGCGTGCGAGGTCGACACTGTCGACCGAATGAATCAGGGCAAAGCGGTTCACCGCCAGCCGGGCCTTGTTGCGCTGCAGACCGCCGATGAGATGCCAGTCGACCGCCAGTCCCGGCAGTTCCGCCTGCTTCTGCAGCGCTTCCTGCACCCGGTTCTCACCCACGGCGGTGAGGCCGGCCGTGACAGCCGCCGTCACCGCGTCCGCGGGATGGGTCTTGGTGACGGCAATGATCTCGACTCGGTGACGCCAGCCGGCGCGGGCCTGACGATCGGCAATCCGGCCCTGGACCTCCACGACGCGTTCAGCCAGATCCGGGTACGGCATAGGGTCTAAAGGTAGGCGGGCGTTGAGGTTATTTGAAGACCCCGCCCTGCCTTTCCGGCGTGCGGCCCGGACCCGGCCGGGGGCGTCAGTGGCTGGAGTCCCCCAAGGGCGGGGCCAGAATCGACATGAGGGCGCGCTTGAGGGAAGGATTGGTTGAGAGTTCGCCGGCACGGCTCAGATTCTTCACCGCACGATCCCGGTCCCGTCGTGCCTCGTACGCGTAGGCGAGCTGGGCGAACGGCAGGGAGAGGTTGTTCGCGACTCCCATCGCGGTGGGCTCGAGGCTCCCGACATCGCGCTGGCCGAGCCGGGCGTATCGGTACGTGTCCCACGAAAGCGCCTCGGTGGTCGGCACGTCCAGCGCGACCCCGAGCACCCGGTGGTTGTCCACATCGGCACGGGTGGTATCGACCATCTGTGTCTGCAGCTGCATGGCGAGGCCCTGCTGCAGTACATACCGTTCGAGACCGTAGAACTCGCCCCCCGTCGTCATAGACCAGGCGATCGGGCGTCGGCCCAGGTTGTCCTGGAGAATCCGCAGCACCGCAAAGTCGCGGCTGTACAGCGGCGTGCCCTTCCGGATCACGTGGGTGATGGGACCGATCTGGAGTGTGATGTCCTCGGAAAGCATCACCCCCTGTGCGGCGAGGATCTGCTGGTCGGTGAGGGAGTGCGGCTTCCAGGTCGGCGCCACCGGCGAGCGGCCCTTCCAGAGCGCCGGCGCGGCGGCCTCATCGAAGGGACGAGTCGGAAAGTCGCGCAACTGACGCTTGTACCAGTCGGTCTCGGTGAGGGCCAGGCAGACGACCAGCACGTCCCGGCGCACCCCCTGGACCTCCTGGGCCCACCAGAGCGGGAAGGTGTCGTTGTCGCCGTAGGTGAACAGGATGCCGTAGGGCGGGACCGAGTTGAGCAGATTGTACGCGAAGTCGGCCGCAAGGGTCGCGTCCGTCCCGTGACGCCGGCCCGCTGCGGAGAAATTGCCGGCGAAGGGAATCAGCGCCACCACCGCGAGCGGGACCGCGACCAGCGCCGGGGCGGTGCGCCAGCGCTCCAGAGCGGCGCGGGCCAGCGACGCCAGGCCGATACCCGCCCAGAGACCCCACACCACGAAACTCACCACGAAGAAGTAGTCCCGGTCCCGCACCTCATGGGCATTGACGTCGGGATACAGGTCGTACCCAAGGCTGAAGCCCGGCTTGAAGTTCATGTAGGCGACGAGTCCGAGGCCGGTGACCAGCCACAGGGTGAACAGCAGCCACCATCCCGGCCGGTCGGTGCGGCGCTGCAGGAACAAGCCGCGCAGACCCAGGGACGCAAAGATGAGAGTCGCGAACGCGTGCACCGGGAAGCGGGAAGCGCCCAGCTTGATCGACCCCGCGAGGCCATTGGCCCACTGCCAGTCGAAATACTGCAGGAAGTTGAGCAGCTGAAGGCCGATGATCTGGAGGTTGCGCCCCGGATTCTCCGGACCGTGCATGACCGTCGGATCGTCCAGTGGCGTCCGCACCGGGTATTGGGCACGGCGGATGACGGCGAGTAGCGCCTCCCAGTTGTCAGGCTGGGCCTCGTTGAGAATGGGATGCTGCCCCGACCGGATGAACAGATAGAGGTAGCTCGTCACCCCGATCGACGAGACGACGAAAGCAACGACGGCGAAGGAGAGCACACGGGCCCGCCAGGCCAGCAGCGCCGCGGCCACGTAGCAGCCCGCCCCGAGTGTGGTGAGCACCGTGCTGCCGAGTCCGCAGCCGATCAGCAGCGCCCAGGTGCCCGCCACCACGGCCGCCTGTGCCCACTCCGCTGCGCGCACCACGGGATCATCGGCGGGCTGCTGCCAGACGGTGGCAACGAGGAAGGCCGCGACCGCCGGCCCGACCAGGAGCGCCAGCAGGTGATTGCCAATCGAGATCCCGGCCAGGTACAGGATGAGCAGCAGGACATGTGGCGCACGGTCGGTGCCGCGTGCGGCCCGCCACACGAAACAGAGCCAGCAGATCGCCGCGATCGTGAAGGTCGCGGCGGCATAGACCTCGGTTTCGTTCGAATTCTGCCACTGGGTGAAGGTGAACCCGGCAATCACGACGGCGGCGAGTCCGCCACCCACCTGCACCAGGCGGGCGGCCCCCCCAGCGAGATCCTTGCTGCTGCGGACCAGGGTCTCATGCGCGACGAGAAAGAAGCACCCCGCCCCGAGGGCGCTCAGCGTGGCGCTCAGCAGATTGGTGCGCTGCGCGAACTCCCCGAACGGGAGCAGCGTCCCCCAGACATGCCCGATGAGCACGAACAGCGGAGTCCCGGGGGGATGCGGAATCCCCAGCGTTTTGGCCGCGGCGATGAACTCGCCCGCATCCCAGAAGGTCACCGTCGGCGCGAGCGTGATCACGTAGCCCGTCAGGACCAGGAGCGTGGCGAGACCCGCGAGCAGATACGGAGGACGGCGATCCATGTGGCGTGGTGTTGAAGTGAAGGAATGGGCTGGAGGGAACGCGGCGGAGCGGTCCGCCTACCCTGACCCGCGCACCGCGGCCCCGACGGCCAGCGCGTCACGCGTCACGGCGACGTTGTGGACCCGGAAGAGCCGGGCGCCACGCTCATACGCGAGCAGGCAGGCGGCGGCCGTGGCGACATCTCGCTCGCCGATCTCCCGTCCGGTCACACTGCCGAGAAAGCGTTTCCGGGACGGACCGACGAGGAGCGGATGCCCGAGCGTACGGAGCGTGGCGAGCTGATCAAGGAGCAAGAGATTCTGCTCGGCGGTCTTTGCGAAGCCGAAGCCCGGGTCCAGCACCATCGCGTCGGAGGCGATCCCCGCGGTCATGCCGGCATCGAGGGCGGCGCGGAGTTCTTCCCGGACGGCGGAGACCACATCGGGAGTGTATTCCGCATGGTCCAGCCGCGCCATGGTACTGACGGAACCTCGGGAATGCATCAGCACAGCCCCGGCTCCCGTTGCGGCAATGGCCCCGGCCATCGCGGGGTCGAGGCGAAAGGCCGACACGTCATTGACGATGGCGGCGCCGGCCTCGATCGCCGCGCGAGCCACCCCGGCCTTCACGGTATCCACCGAGAGCATCACGGACGGGTGGCGCAGCACCAGTGCCTCGATGATGGGAATCACCCGCTGGAGCTCTTCACTCTCGGGCACCGGCTCGGAGCCGGGGCGCGTGGACTCCCCACCCAGATCCAGAATACCGGCGCCGTCGGCGAGGAGCCGGTCGGCCTGGGCGAGGGCCTCCGCGCGCTGCAGGAACCGGCCGCCATCGCTGAACGAGTCGGGTGTCAGGTTCAGGATGCCCATGATCACTGGCCGATTGAGCTGCACCGGACCCCGTGCAGTGAGCCAGGCGGACGGCATCTCGGGCGCCAGCATTCTCCCGACGACCGATGCAACCTCGGCGAGTGCTGGCGGCACGACCCACGGACGAGCCAGCGCACTCAGCCGTGCCTGGCTGCCACCGAGGATGGCCCAGTCGTCTCCGGTGACAGCCTCCAGTCCCAGCTGCCCGGCATACTGCACCAGGGCCAGGAGCGTCGTGTCGTCGAGTCCGGAAAGCTCAAGCGCGGCGGCCAGCATTCCGCCGGCCGCCGCGTCTGATCTGACTTCATCCCATCCCTTCGCGCGCAGGGCCTCGGCCACTGCGCGAGGAGAGTGGGCGCCGAGAGCCCGCGCGATCACGCGCCCATGGGTTCCGCCGGCGGCGCCCCGAGGATCGGCGTCCGCTGCGGGGCCTGGTCGGTCTTGGGCATCACAGCCGCCGTCGGCGCCGGTGGCGGAGGCGCAGACGATGACATCGGCGGGAGCGACTTGCCCTGCGCGAGCAGATCGATGTCCTCCCGGTCGATCGTCTCCCGCTCCAGCAGTGCGGCCGCGATCTGATCCAGCAGCAGCCGGTTCTCGGTGAGGATCCGCCGCGCGGCCTCGTGCGCCTCGTCGAGGAAGTGCTTCACCTCGTCGTCGACCACCTGCGCGGTGCGCTCGGAAACCTCGCGCCGCTGCCCGAACTCGCGACCGAGGAAGATTTCCTGCTCCCGGTCGCCGATCGCCATCATGCCGATCTTCTCGCTCATGCCGAACTGGGTCACCATACGCCGGGCGATCGCCGTCGCCTGCTCGATGTCACTGCCGGCACCGGTCGTGACCTTGTTCGCGCCGAAGATGAGCTCCTCGGCCACCCGGCCGCCGAAGGCGATCGCGAGCCGGCCGATCAGCCATTCCTTCGTCTGACCGTAACGATCCTTGTCGGGCAGCGACATCATGAGCCCCAGCGCCCGTCCACGCGGCACGATCGTGACCTTGTGGATCGGATCGGAGCCCTCGGTCTTCATCGAGACCACCGAGTGGCCGGCCTCGTGGTATGCCGTCAGCCGGCGCTCCTCCTCGGACAGGACCAGGCTCTTCCGCTCGACGCCGAGCATGACCTTGTCCTTCGCGTCCTCGAAGTCCTGCATCTCGACGAGGGTCTTGTTGCGCCGGGCGGCCAGCAGCGCCGCTTCGTTGACCAGGTTCGCGAGGTCGGCCCCAGCCATGCCGGGGGTGCCCTTGGCAATCACCTCGAGTACGACATCCGCCGCCAGCGGAATCTTCCGGGTGTGCACCCGCAGGATCCCTTCGCGACCGCGCACGTCCGGGGCATCGACCACGATCTGCCGGTCGAAGCGTCCCGGCCGGAGCAGCGCGGGGTCGAGTACGTCGGGGCGATTGGTAGCGGCGATGAGGATCACGCCGTCATTCGATTCGAACCCGTCCATTTCGACAAGGAGCTGATTGAGCGTCTGCTCGCGCTCGTCGTGCCCGCCCCCGAGGCCGGCACCGCGATGGCGGCCGACGGCGTCGATCTCGTCGATGAAGATGATGCAGGGCGCGTGGGCCTTCCCCTGCTCGAAGAGGTCGCGCACCCGGGAGGCACCCACGCCGACGAACATCTCGACGAAGTCGGAACCGGACATGGAGAAGAAGGGGCGGCCGGCTTCACCGGCGACGGCCTTCGCCAGCAGGGTCTTGCCCGTGCCCGGAGGGCCGACCAGCAATGCGCCCTTCGGGAGCCGCCCGCCGAGGCGGGTGAACTTCTGCGGGTCCTTGAGGAACTCGATGATCTCCTGCAGCTCGACCTTGGCCTCGTCGGCGCCGGCGACGTCGGCAAAGGTCAGCTTGGGCGTATCACCGGAGAGCAGCTTCGCCTTGCTCTTCCCGAAGCTGAACGCCCGGCTGCCGCCCGCCTGGAGCTGGCGCAGCAGGAAGACCCAGAGTCCGATGATCACGATCCACGGCAGCGCCGCGACGAGGAAATTCGCGACACCCATCTTCGGCTCCTTGGCCGAGATGGGCACGCCGGAGCGCTCCAGCTCGCCAAGCAGCTGCTCGCTGTCTTTGATAGGCAGCAGCACCACGAAGCCGGTGGCCTTGCGGTCTTCCTGGGTGACCGGATTGACGAAGTCGCCCTCGAGCTGCTTGCCGTCGTAGACGGTGACGTTTTTCACGTTGCCGTTCGACAGCTGCTGCTTGAAGGAGGTATAGGTGAACTCCTGTACCGCACTCTTCTGATTGTTCATCAGCTGGAAGAGCGCCATCGCGACGAGCGCGACGAGGAGCCAGAGTGCGAGGTTCTTGCTCAGGCCCCGCCAGTCAGGCCGGGGCGGCGTCGGAGGCATGCGTTCAGCCATTCAGCCAAGGTCCGCGATGTACGGGAGGTGCCGGAAATCCTCCGCGTGATCAAGGCCGTAACCCACCAGAAACGCCGGCGGAGCCACGAACCCCGTGAACCGGACTTCCGGCAACGGGGGAGCGATGCGCTTATCCAGCAGCGCGCAAATCGCGAGGCTCCGAGGCCCCCGGGACCGCAACCGGTCCATCAGGAGTGCCAGGGTTCGACCGCTATCAATAATATCCTCAACGAGCAGGATATGCCTGCCCGCCAGCGCCGCCGACGGTTCGTAGAGCAGCCGCACCTCGCCGCTCGAGGTCGTTCCCGAGCCGTAGGAGCTGGCGATGAGGAAGTCCACATGCAATGGGCGTTCGATGGCCCGCACCAAGTCGGCGAGGAAGACAAAGCTCCCCTTGAGAAGCCCGATCAGGAGGAGGTCGCCTTCGGGGTATGCCCGGGTGACCTCCTGCCCCAACTCGGCCACACGCCGGGCCAGGGTCGCCTGATCGAAGACGACCTCCCGGATGACGCGTCCGCCGGTTCGGGGATCAGCCACAGGGTTCGACATCGATACGGAGCGCCGGGGTGCCGGGAGCAGGCACCAGGAGATCGGAGCGACAGACACCCGGAATCCAGGCCAGCGCCCCTGCCCCTTCAATCATGGGCCAGCTCCCCCGCTCACTCCGGGGGATCCGCGCGTCCTGGAAGCAGCGCACTGCCAGCCTGTGTCCTCTACCCCCGAGCGGGGCCAATCGGTCCCCGGGGCGCCAGGCACGAAGTGCCAGACCTGCCGGGATGAACCACGCGGTCCGACCGTCGCGGGACTGGATCGCAGGAGCGGTCTCCGAAATCCACCGGACCCGCCAGACGCCCCAGCGGATCTGTCCCTCGGGGGCCATGAGTTCCAGCGGCGCCGGGGAGTCGGGCGTGCTCGGTGGCAGGACACGCAATCGGCCGAATGCCAGTTCGAGCCGCCATCCGCCGGTCAGGTCTGCAGTCGCCCCGCTCTGGGCGAAGGCCAGCGCCGCGAGCGCCCGACGCACCCGGGCCGGTCCTGCAGGGGCCCCAGAACTCCGGGCCAGACTCTCCGTCAGACTGGCGGCGAGGGTGGCGGGCAGGTCGAGGAGCACGGGCCACGCGACGGAGCCTGAGCCACCCTCAACGGTGGCGTCCAAACCAGGCCAGGACCAGAGGGCTTCGTCCCAGGCCCGGCGGTCCCGGTGGGCATGGCGGCGAAGCTCCCCGAGTTTCCGCGCGATGTCCGGCATCCGCTCCTCAAGGTCGGGGAGCAGTGCCTCACGGATCCAGGAGCGGAGGTGTCGAGGGTCGCGATTCGCGGGGTCGTTCCACCAGCGTAATCCACGGGTGCGGCAGTATCGGCGCAGCGTCTTCCGGGAAAAAGCCAGGAGGGGCCGCGCTACCCCGCGCTCCCGGACCGACATGCCGGCGAGACCGGCGGGACCAGAGCCGCGAAGCGCCCGCATGAGCACTGTTTCGCGCTGATCATCCGCATGATGGGCGGTGAGAATCCACCGGGCGCCGAGCGACTGCCGCATCGCGCGCAGCCAGGCGTACCGCGCTGCCCGAGCCCGTGTCTCGCTGGCCTCCGGCCCCAGACCGAGTTTCGTACTGACAAACCGGAGACCATGGCCGGCGGCGAGCGCTTCGACCTCATGCGAGACGAGCGCGCTCTCCGGCTGAATGCCGTGATCGACGTGGGCGACGATCAGCTGGAGCTGGTGATGTTCGCGACTCAGCACGAGGAGATCGAGGAGGGCCACCGAATCGGCGCCGCCAGAGACCGCCACCAGCACCGGCCCCGCCCCCAGCCGGAGTCCGTCGAGATGCTCGGCGAAGCGGTCGAGGACGCGCATTCAGGAGTGCGGCTCCGCCGACTCGCTCGCCTCGAGATGGAAGCGCGGGATCTCCGCGCTGAAGGTCGTTCCGTCGGCGCGGTGGAACAGGTACTCCCCTTCCATGTGCCCGCTCGGAGACTTGAGGACGCAGAAACTCTGGTACTCGTGCACCTGCCCCTTGGCGAGAAGCGGCTGCTCGCCGACCACCCCTTCCCCCTCGACCGCGGTGTCCTCCCCGATCGAATCGTGGATGCGCCAGCGGCGGGAACGGAGCTGGGCGGTCAGCTCCCCGACGTTCTCGATGCGCACGAAATAGGCGAAGACATACTGCTGCTTCGCCACATTCGAGCGCTCCGGCAGATAGACCGGGCGGACCGTGATGCGAATTCCCTCGGACAACCGGTAGTAGAACGGCGGTGTCGGCATGCCTGGAAAACTAAGGCGGTCACCCGCCGGCCGTCAGAGGGAGCATGACGGCCGGCGGGGAACCATCGCGACCTCAGGGCTTGGCCGGCTCCGGCTTGCCCTTGGCGAAATCGCCCGCCTTCACGACCGTGATTTTCGAGGGATCGATGTACCGCCGCATGACCCCGTTGATCACCTCGGGGGTGAGCGCGGCGACCCGCTTCTCGAACTCGGCGTCGAACTGGAGCGTCCGGCCCACAAAAAGGTTGCTCCCAAGCTGGCCCGCCAGCGAGGGATCCTGCGCCCGGGTGACCTGGCGCGACTGCAGCCACCCCTCCTTGGCCTTCTGCACTTCGTCGGCCGTGAACCCGTCCTTGCGCACCCGATCGATCTCTTCCCGGAAGGCCTGCTCCAGACGTGCGGCGTTCTCCGGGGCGTAGATCGCGAAGGTCTGGAAACCGCCGGCCTTGTCGAGCGGGCTCGCGAACACACCGGAGCCGACGCCGTAACTGATCCCTTCCTTCTGGCGGATGCGCACGGCGAGCCGCGAATTGAGGAAGCCGCCGCCCAGCATGTAGTTCCCCAGCAGGAGTGCCGGATAGTCGGGATCGTCGTCCCGGACGGCCAGATTCATCCCGGCGAGGAAGAAGGCGTTGGCCTTGTCAGGCGTCTCGATGGTGATGCTGTTCGACGCGACGTCCTTGAACTCAGTCGGGATCCGCTCGAAGGGCCCGGGGCTCTTCCAGGAGCCGAAGAGCTCGGTCGCCGTGGCGGTGAGTTCGCGGCTGTCCACGTCCCCGACGACCACCAGTTCCCCATTCGAGGCGCCGTAGTTCTCCGCGTAGAAGCGGCGCACCTGGTCGAGCGTGGCGGCGCTGTAGTCGGCCACCTGCTCATCGAACGTGCCCACGTAGCGCGGATCGCCCTTCGGATACGGATTCAGGTAACGCTGATAGGCGTTCGAGCCGAGCGCGGTCGGCTCGGAGCGGTTCTGCTCGATGCCGGCCAGGTTCTCCCGGCGAAGCTCCTCGAACTCCTTGCCGTCGAACGCGGGCTCCCGGAGGATCTCCCCGATCAGCCGGAGCACGGGGACGACATTCGGCCGGGTCGTCTCGACGTTCACCCGGATCGACGTCGGTCCGCCGAACATGCTCACGCGCGCCTTGAGGCGGTCGAACTCGTCCTGGATCTGCTGGCGACTCTTCGTCCGGGTCCCGCGCATGAGCATGTCGGCCGCGAGGTCGGCGACGGTGGCGTTTCCGGTTGCGCTCGCGAGTGTCCCGAAGCGCAGGGTGAGGTTGAGGTTCACCGCCCCACCCCGATTCTGCTTCGGCAGCAGCGCGAGCTTCACCCCGCCTGGCAGCGTCGTCTTGGTGGTGCGCTTCTCGATGTTGTCGGGACTCGGGTCGAACGCCTCCCCGGCCGCAAGCGTGGTGTCACCCTTGTAGTTCGCGACCAGGGCCGCCACGTCCGGCGCGGCTGGAACCTCCGCCCGGTCAGGCTTCTCGGTGGGAATGAACTGTCCCCAGGTGGCATTGGCCGGCTTGAGATAGGCAGCCGCAACCCGTGCCACATCCTGGACCGTGACCTTCTTGACCCGGTCGCGGTGCAGGAAGAACATCCGCCAGTCGCCCATCGCCGCCCATTCGGACAGGGACAGCCCGACCCGGTCGGAGCGGTTCAGCGTCAGTTCGATGTTCTTCACCAGCTGGGTCTTGGCCCGCTGGACTTCCTCGTCCGTCGGCGGATGCGCGACGACCTCGGCCAGGGCCTGCGCCAGCGCCGCACGGGCGGCACCGAGATCATCCTCCTTGCGTACCTGTGCCGATGCGATCAGCACGCCCGGTTCGCGGAGCTGGTAGCCATAGGCCGAGACACTGGCGGCCTTCTTGGTTTCCACCAGCGCCTTGTACAACCGGCCGGAGGGTTCATCGCCAAGAATCTGTTCCAGGACATCGACCGCGGCGTAGTCTTCGGCGGCCCCGGAGGGCACGTGGTACACGGCCATCACCACCTGCACGTCCCCGACTCGGCGGAGGGTGACCTCTCGCTCCCCGTCCTGGGTGGGTTCCGTGGTGTAGGTCGGCCAGAGCTTGAGCGCCCCGGTGCGGTCCGGCCTCGGAATCCGCCCGAACTTCTGCTGGATGAGGCCGAGGGTCTTGACCGGATCGAACTTGCCGGTCACGAACAGCACCGCATTGTCCGGCTGATAGTACCGGCGGTAGAAGGCCTGCAACCGCTCGATCGGCACCTGCTCGATGTCCGACCGCGCGCCAATCGTGGAGTGCCCGTAGTTGTGCCAGAGGAATGCGGTGGACAGCACCCGCTCTTCCAGCACCGAGCCGGGATCGTTCTCCCCCGACTCGAATTCGTTGCGAACCACGGTGAATTCGGATTCGAGGTCCTTCTTCGCGATGTAGCTGTTGACCATCCGGTCGGCCTCGAGGTCGAGTGCCCAGATGAGGTTGGTATCGCTCGCGCTGAAGGTCTCGAAGTAGTTGGTCCGGTCGAACCAGGTGCTGCCGTTCGGCCGCGCGCCGTGCTCCGTCAGTTCCTGCGGGATGTTCTTGTGCCGGGGCGTGCCCTTGAACACCATGTGCTCCAGCAGGTGGGCCATGCCGGTCTCGCCGTAGCCCTCGTGCCGCGAGCCGACGAGATAGGTGATGTTGACGGTGGCGGTGGGCTTCGATGCGTCGGGAAAGAGCACGACGCGAAGTCCGTTCGACAGACGGTATTCGGTCAGGCCCTCGACCGAGGTCACCAGCGTCGGCCTGGCGCCGGCGGTGGTTGCGACCTTCGGCCGTACCGGCGCCGGCTTCGTGGCTGGAGCGGCCTGGCCCGCAAGGGAGCCGAGCGCACTGCCGGCGAGGAGAAGGGTCAACAGCAGGGATCGAGCGCGGCGGTCCATCAGCAACCTCGCGAGAAGGTGAGCATCCATGAAGGCCGGCTTCGCACCGGTCTGGCGGGCGGTAAACTCCAACATAGTGCCTCACTCCCCCAATGCGGAATCCGTCAGGCGGCGGCCGGCATTGACTGCACCGAACTGCGCCACTGCGGCGATGAGGCGGTCTTCGAACGGGCCGGAACCGGCGCATGCCCGCCCGTCCCTTCGATGCCTGAACGATCCCTCACGGTCGCACCGACGCCGACGCACCGAGCAGCGTGGCGCTTGCCCGCACCTTCACACCGGACAATCTTGCACCTCACCCCTGCGGAACAGGATCATGATGTGATGAACGAGACGCTATCTACCCGGCTCCGCCAGGAGACCAAGCAGGCGCATACCCGGGCAGAGCGGAGCGGGTTGATGCGCAGCATGCTGACCGGCAAGCTCGAACCCCGCCACTATGCCGCGCTGCTTGCCAATTTGCATCCCGTCTACCAGGCCCTCGAATCCGAGCTCGACCGGCACGCGACCAGTCCCATGGTCGCTCCCATCTACCACCCGAGCCTCGCCCGACTCCCGGCGCTCGAGCGCGACCTCCTCCACCTCGCGGGCCCGGCCTGGGCGGCCGAATTCCCGGCGACCGGCGCCGCGCTTCGGTACGTCGAACGCATCCATCGTGCAGCCGGGGAACCCGCGCTGCTCGTCGCGCACTCATACACCAGGTACCTGGGTGATCTCTCGGGGGGACAGATCCTGAAACGGATCGTGCTGGGGCTGCTCGGCGACGCGGGCCCGGGGGCGGTGTCCTTTTACGAGTTCCCGGAGATTCCGGACCCGGACGGCTTCAAGCACGCGTACCGCGCCGCGCTGGATGCACTGCCTATGGACCGGGAGCTTGCGGATCGGGTGGTGGGAGAGGCGCTCGCGGCGTTCGAACTCAACGCCCTCCTCTTCGAAGCGCTGGACTAGCGGGGAGTCCTGCGGGTCAGCGACGGCGCCGCGACGCCGCGTAGCTTTCCAGCTGCAGGGCCAGTTCCGCGGCGCGCTGCGTCAGAGCCTCGAGGCTCGCCATCGCGTGCGGAGCGGGCGTCTTGCCGGTCCCGACAGAGATGTCGGTCATCGCGCGACGCGCTCCCGCCAGAATCGCCTCGATCATGTGACCGAAGGTCCGCGCCGTTTCCGAGTCGATGGCCTCCGCGCGAGAGCGCCGCCGTGCCTCGATCATCACGTCCTGCACCCGGCGACGAGCCGCTTCGGCGTCGTGACGGGCGCGGAGGTCGGTCGCGAAGACCACGTACCCGAGATCTCCACCTTCGTCGCCTGGAACCGGCTCGGCGCGCAGCGAGATGGGAATCCCCGCCCCCGACGGCGACTGCAGGGTGAGTTCTCCCGTCCAGAGGCGGCGCTCGACCCGCAACGCCGTCACCATCGCGAGCACCTCACTGTCGCCTCCGAACAGTCCCACCAGATCCTCGGCGGAACTCAGCTGGACGGGCGCCGGCCCCACAAGTTCACGGAAGGCACGGTTCACGACGACGATCTGCCCGTCGCCATTCATGATCAGCGTCGGCTCGGGCGCCACCTCCACCACCTTGAGCACCCGGCTGAACTGATCCTGCGCGATGAGTACCCGCACCGCCTGGACCTGCTGTACCATGTCCACCAGTGAGGTGCGAATGGCGCGCGCGGTGCTGATTTCGGAATCCAGCCAGGGCTTGCAGGAGCCGCGGGTCACTTCGGTCCAGACGGCGAATGACCGTCGCGGCGAGAGCTTCGAGGGATCCGTCAGATCGATCGGCTTGCTCGGATCGCCGCCCCAGCGGACCGTCTGCACCTGTTCAGGGCGGAACCAGATCAGGTAGTCGCGGGCGCGTCCCGAGAGCGAGATCGCCACGACGCCGGCGGCAGAGGCGGTGAGATGGCTGAATTGCGGGGCGAGCCGGGAGAGCGCGTGCGTCGAGAAGACGACGTCGCGGGGATGCTGCTCCCCGATCCATCGCACGATCGCGCGGATGTCCTCCGACGACGGCACATCACCGGCGGTGACCAGTTCCCCCTCATGGACCAGCGCGGCGCCCGACGTCTCCATGGCCTGCAGAATGAGCTTGGGGGAGCTGAACAGCGTCGTCCGCCAGTCGCCCGTCGTCGCGAGGGATTCGACGATCTGCTGCTCCAGCCGGCTGACCAGCAATTCCGCCTGAGCGATCGCGAGGCTCTCGAGGGCGGACAGCCGCGTCGACACCATCTCCGAAAGGATGTCACAGGCTGCCCGCACCTCGTACGGAAGGCGCCGCGGACTGTAGTGGTGGCAGGAGACGAGGCCCCAGAGCTTCTCACCACGGGTCAGCGAGGTCACGAGCGTGGCCCGCACTCCCATGTTGGTGAGGTACTGCAAGTGGAGCGGCGACATGCTGCGCAGCCAGCACATCGACATGTCCACATCTCCCCCGGTGATGGGGGAGAGCCGGGGGAAGAGTGGCGCCGGCTCGTAGGCCACATCCGCACAGAGTCGGATCCGGTTGCGGAGATAGAGCTCGCGGGCCTGCTGCGGAATGTCGGATGCCGGGTAATGCAGACCCAGGAAGGGCTCGAGATCCTCGCGCTTCGCCTCACCAACGACCTCGCCGTGACCTTCCGGGTCGAACTTGTAGACCATGACCCGATCGTAGCCGCACAGCTCCCGCATGACCCGGACAGCCTCTTCATACAATGCCGGGAGCGTAGAGGCCGCGCTGAGTGCGGCGATCCCCTCCGTCAGCACTGCGGAGATGCGCCCCGCCGTTTCCTCTCCTGGACCGGCGACGGGATCGGGCACCACCGACTCCAGTTCGACGGCGATGCCCTCGTTCGGCAACCGGTGGATGAGCGCCTCGAACTGGCGAATGACGCCGCCGTCCTCGGTGCGGGCGGCGGCCGGCACCAGCGTCGTGAGCGCTCCTTCATCTCGGAGCGCACGAATCCGCTGTCCGAGTTCGGGATCGAGCGCGTCAATCGGCCGGCCGATGGGGGACGCACCGAAATTCCCCAGCACGGCCTCGGCATTCAGCGAGGCTTGCAGGACATGAAGGTGGACCGGATGCAGCACCAGCAGCACGCCATGCGGCTGCACCGATCCCGGGAGGTTGATCAGCTCCCGATCACAGTTGGTGAGGTCTGCGGTCCCGAAGGGCGGATTGAGGGGATTGCCGTTCATTCGCCCAACAGAAATGGCCGCTCAGGGCCAAACTGTAAAGCACTTGACCTATTGTCGAACGTTGCCCAGTCCCGCGGAACAAGCATCTCCTCCAACGCCTGCTCGATGGAACCAGGCGCGAACTGCGGCGCGTAATCCCAGCGCGCCAGCGGCGGCATGCTCATCAGCACGCTCTCGGAACGTGCGCCACTGCTGAGGCCGAACGAGGTGCCGCGGTCATGCAGCAGATTGAACTCTGCGTAGCGCCCGCGACGCAGGAGCTGCAGCCGGCGCTCGCGCTCGCCATAGGCCAGCGCACGGCGCGCCTCGACGATGGGACCATAGGCGACGGGCAGAATCCGGCCGATCGAGTCCACGAACGACTGCAGTTCGTCGAACGTCATGCCGGTATCGGCGCCGGGGCGGAGATGGTCGAAGAAGACGCCGCCGACGCCGCGTGCCTCGTTGTCCCGATGGACATTCCGGAAGTACTCGTCGCACCAGGCCTTGTAGCGCGGGTACAGCTCCGGGCGGAATCGACCGCAGGCCGCGGCGAGGGCGCGATGAAACTGGATCGCATCGTCCGGGAACGGGTAGGTTGGCGTGAGATCGGTGCCTCCGCCAAACCAGGCGTCAAAGACTTCCCCGTCCGGGGTGGTGAGTTCGAAATACCTCACGTTCAGATGGACGGTCGGCACCATCGGGCTTCTCGGGTGCGCCACCATGCTGACGCCGGTCGCGAAGAATCGCGAGCCCTCGGGCGGCACACCGGCAAGTGCGAGCCTGGATGCCATCCCCCGCTCGAGCACCCCTTCGACCGCCGAGCGGTTCACGCCCGCCTTCTCGAAGGTGGTGCCCTCGATCAGGACGCGCGACACCCCGCCGCCACCTCCGGGTCGTTCCCAGCGATCCTCGGTGAACCCGCCGCCCTGATCGGCCGCCGTGAAGAACGCCGTGATCGCGTCGTGCACCGACGCGATCCACGCGGTTGCCGCCGGCGCCCAGGAGGGTGCGAGCCCGATCATGCCGTCCACTCCTTCACCGCATCGATGAAAGCGCGGGCATGCTCGACCGGCACATCGGGGAGAATGCCATGGCCCAGGTTGGCGATATGGGGGCCCGGCGCAAAGGCCCGAAGCATCGCATGGGTCCGGCGGCGAATCTCCGCCGGTTCACAGTACAGCCAGCAGGGATCCAGGTTGCCCTGCAGCGCCTGCTTCGGTCCGAGTCGGCGCCGCGCTTCCGAGGCCGTGGTATGCCAGTCCACCCCGACCACGTCGGCACCCGTGGCACGCGCGATTTCTTCCAGTGCCCAGCCGGCCCCCGGGGAGAATACGATCACCGGAACCCCGCCGGCCCGCGCGAGGTGCACCGCGCGAGTGAGGTGCGGCAGGGCGAAGGTCCGGTAATCCTCAGGGCTGAGCGCGCCGGACCAGGAATCGAACAGCTGCAGTGCCTGGGCGCCGGCAGCAGCCTGCGCCGCGAGATAGCGTCCGACCGCATCGGCCAGGAGGCCGAGCAATCGATGGGCGCGCTCGGGCTCCTGGGCGAGGAACTTCTTGGCGACGCTGAAATTCTTGGTGCCCTGCCCCTCGATCATGTAGGCGGCGAGCGTCCAGGGTGCGCCGGCGAACCCGATGAGCGGCACCCGGCCATCGAGGGCGCGCCGCGCCATGCGCACCGCCTCGAGCACATAGTCGAGACGTCCCTCGGCGAGCGGGTCGACGAGCCGGGCGATCTCGGCCTCTGTGCGCACGGTGGAGCCGAAGCGCGGCCCGACCCCCTCATCGACCGTGAGCGCGAGGCCCATCGCTTCGGGAATGACCAGGATGTCACTGAAGATGATCGCGGCATCCACGCCCAGGATGTCAACCGGCTGCAGCGTGACTTCCACCGCAAGTTCCGGTGTCCGGCACATCGACAGGAAATCGGAACGGGCCCGCACCGCGCGGTATTCCGGCAGGTAGCGACCGGCCTGACGCATCATCCAGACAGGAGGACGCTCGAGGGATTCTCCCTGGCAGGCGCGCAGGAAGAGCGCAGTGTCGCAAACGGCGGTCATGTGAGACTCGGCAGTAGAGCGTGAATGGCGCCGACGACATCGGCGACGGAGGGACGCATGGCGACCGCGTCGGGCGACCACCCCGCCGCCGTCGCAGCGTCGGCGGTCGTCGGTCCGATGGCGACCATGGAGGGGCGGCCATCTGCCGGGGCGGCCGCGGCAAGGTGCTGCGCGACGCGTGGGCTGGTCACGACGAGGATGTCACCACGAGCGACCGCGGCCGAGATCACCTCCGGTGAGGCGATCACGGCACGATAGGCGACGACCGGCTCCACCCGCCGTCCGGCGGCGCGGAGCCGCACCAGCAGCTCCCCGCGATGCACCTCGCCGCACGGGAAGAGCACCGGACTTCCGACGCCGGATTCCAGCATCGCCCCCGCGAGCCGCACCGCGAGACTCGCCGGCTCGGTGACGTCCGCCGCGGGAACTTCGACCCGGGGAAAGAGCATGCGCAGCAGTTCCGCGCTCGCCAGACCGGTCCAGATGGTCGGCGCGCCGGCCGGATCCACCCCAAGGGCTCGCGTGCGCTGCACCAGGGCGTCGGCGGCACGGGGAGAGGTGATGGCGATGGCGGCGTAGTGTGTCAGGCGACCGATGGCGTCATCCATCGCCTGCCAGGAGGCGGGCGGACCGAATCCCAGCAGCGGGCGATCCTCGCAGGCGAGTCCTGCGGTTGCCAGCGCCGCCCCGAGGCCGTCGAGCGTCCCGGCGGCCCCGGTCAGCACGACCCGCAAGGACGGCACGGCGTTCACACCGACGGCCCGGCGCTGGGCGTTCGGAGTGCCTCGAGAATCCGGCCGGCGCCCTCCGCCACGAGCTGTGCGGCGAGGTCGCGGCCGATCGCGTCGGCATCCTGCTGGGAGTGAATCCGGCGCTCGAGGGCCCCCTCGACCACGCGAAGCCCGTCGAGCGAGACCACCCGCGCCCGGAGGCGGAGGGCGGCGTTGGTCGAAGCCCCCACCATCACCGAGGGATCGACGAGTTCGCCGAGAGCGGCCACCGGCACTTCGCAGCCACCCTCGAGCGCGTGGAGCAGCGCGCGCTCCGCACCGACACACGCCGCCGAGCGGGGGTCGTGCATGGCACGCTCCGCCGCAGCCGTTGCCCGCACATCGGAGGTGCGCGCCGTGACGGCGAGCGCGGCCTGCCCCGGCGCCGGCAGCATCAGGTCGAATGGCAGCCGCTCGGAGATGCGGTGACCCAGGCCGAGCCGCACCAGTCCGGCACTCGCGAGCATCGTGGCGGCGACGGCGGGATTGCGGTCCAGCTTGGCGAGGCGCGTGTCGACGTTGCCACGCACCTCGATGATCTCGAGATCGGGACGCGCACTGAGCAGCTGGGCGCGGCGGCGGAGGCTGCTGGTCGCGATGCAGGCACCGGGAGGCAGTGCGGCAAACCCGCTGCCGTCACGCGTGATCAGTGCATCACGGGCATCCTCGCGGGTGCTGACGGCCACGAGCGAGATCCCCTCCGGCAGCCGGGTGGGAAGATCTTTCAGGGAGTGGACCGCCAGGTCGATGCGCTCGTCGAGCATCGCCTCGTCGAGCTGGCGGGTGAACAGCGCCGGATCCGACAGCTGGCCGATCGGGGTCTCGGGCGCGAGATCGCCCGTCGTGTGGATCTCGATCGTCTCGGTCCGATAGCCGGCCGCCGCCAGCGCCTCACACACGCGGGCCGTCTGCCAGCGGGCGAGGGCACTGCCCCGGGTGCCGACCCTGAGTACGGTGTCGTGCGACACGCTCATTGCGCAGTGGCAGTCACGGGTTCGTCATGATCCCCGAAGAGGGTTCTGAAGGTATCGCTCACGCGGTCCACCGATTCCCCGCGTGCCGTCGCGGTACGAAGAATGGTCATGGGCCGCGCCATGAGCTTGGCCACGATGCGCTCCGCGGCCCGGTCGAGGTCGGCCCCCGCCTTGGCTCCGGCAAAGGCCAGTTCACGGCGGCACACCTCATTGAGGGCCTCGCGCAGCGGGCGCAGCGCCTCACGGGCTGCTTCCGCGCGGACCCAGACCATGAAGGCCGCCAGCTCTTCCGTCACGATCGCCTCGGCCTGCGGCACCGCGGCGCGTCGGAGCGCCTCCGCCTGGGCGAGCGGAGGATGCAGCGCATCCATGTCGAGCAGTTCCACCCCGGGCAGTCCGGCGACCTCGGGTTCCACGTTCCTCGGTACCGAGAGATCGATCAGCACCAGCGGCCGGTCCTGGGTCCCGGCGCTTTCCCGGCAGAACCGGAGCGATGCAGCCCGCACCGGTGGACGATCGGCGCTCGTGGCAATGATGGCCACATCGGCGCGGGCCAGCTCGCGGTGCAGGCGATCGAACGGTGCCGCCCGCCCCCACAGATCCTTGGCCAGCGCTTCGGCCCGATCAGGGGAGCGGTTCATGAGAACAATATCAGCCGCGCCCAGCTTGACCAACTGCCGCGCCGCCCGTTCCCCGGTCTTGCCACAGCCGATAATCACGCACCGCCGCTTCATCAGCGGACCCTGGCGCCGGGCGGCCAGTGCGGCTGCCTCAGCGCCCACCGAGTGCCGGCCACCCGCCAAGCCGGTCTCATGCTGCACCCGCTTGGCAGCGTGGAGCGCGACGCTGAAGAGGCGGTGCAATCCCGTGCCCACCGCCCCGGCCTCCACGGCCTGCTGGTAGGCCCGGCGCACCTGCCCGAGGATCTGCACATCACCCAGGATCTGCGATTCAAGCCCGGAGGCCACCCGGATCAGGTGGCTCGCCGCCTCCTCGCCCGTACGACGGAGGACCAGCTCCTCCAGTTCGCGAAGGTGATGGTGATCGTCCCCGGCCCAGCGCCGCACCAGCTCATCCGAGGCCGCCGCGAGATCGGCGGCTTCAGTGGCATCGGTCCAGGCATAGAGCTCGAGCCGGTTGCAGGTCGAGACGAGGGCCAGCTCCTTCACCCGGTCTTCGCGCGGAGCGTTGAAGAGCCCGGCGACTCGTGCATCCGAGAGATGGAAGCGCTCACGAGTGCGGAGCGGAGCATGACGGAAATCGAGCGAGACGGAGATCAGCATGGGATCACGTGGTAAACGGCCCATTCAGCCGGACGACGGCCCTGGTCAGGAAGCCGGCGAGAGTAACCCAGGCGAGGTACGGCGCGATCAGCAGCGCACTCACGGGAGAGGCGAGACCGATCACGACGAGCATCGCAACAATTGATATCCACAACAGCACGGTTTCGAGCAGCGCCCAGTCGGGGCGATGCCGACGGAAGAACAGATAGCTCCACCACATGTTGCACGCGCCGTTCGCCAGATAGGCGACGATCATCGCCATCCGCAACCCGTCCGTCACCCCGGGCGACCGCCAGGAGCGGACGAACGCCCACGCGGCACAGATGAAGATCGTGGTCCAGACCGGTCCGAACGCCCAGTCGGGCGGCTTCCAGCCCGGGAAGCGCAGCGCGTAGTACCAGGGGTCCAGCCGGGTCAGCCACGCCCCGCCCCCTCCGAGCACCAATGCCCAGCACACGGCCGGCAGTACCGGCGACAGCTCTGGTCCCACTCCGCTCACCGATCACGAAGCGCAGCAGCCGGAACGCCGGCAATCCGCCGGGCGGAGGCGGCGAGAACATCGGCGCTGCCGGGGCGCACCCACGGCCGCCCAATCAGCGCCGATTCCGCGCGACGGACCAGCCGTGCTCGGCGCATGCCGGCCTGTTCCAGCGCGAGCAGCCGGCCCCCGGCACCATCCTCGACGATGTCGGCGTCGTCGTCCCGCAGCTGATAGGCCCACCCGAGATGATCCCCGAAGCGGTTGAGCGCCGCCAGCAGCGTGCTGGGCGCACCGGCCACCACTCCTCCCGCCGACGCGGCAAAGGCGGCGAGGGCCGTCGTCTTCCGCCGGTAGAGTCGGCGGGCTTCACCGCTCAGCGTTTCCCCCGCGCGATCGCGGAGGTCCATCGCCTGGCCCCCGGCCATGCCCGGGAGCCCGACGGCCTCTCCCCACGTCCGGGCGAGTTCGGCGGTCCCGGCCGGCGCACGACCGAGCAGCTCGACCGCCCGGCCGAGCAGCCCCACGGCGATCAGAATTGCCCCGGCGGTCCCGACCTGGCTGTGTGTCGCGGGCCGGCCGCGGCGGAGCGGCGCGTTGTCCATGCACGGCAGGTCATCGAGGATCAGCGACGCCGTGTGGGTGAGTTCGATGGCGACCGCGACCTCGAGCCCCGCCCGCGGGGTCCCGCCGCACGCATCGGCCGCCGCGAGGACGACGAGCGGCCGCCACCGGTGCGCCTGACCACCGCCGACATCGACCGCGTCCGCGAGCGCCGCCGCCATCGCGGGTGCCGGGATCTGGATGCCCTGCACGGCCGCCGCGAGGCCGCGCTCGACCTCCGGCAGATACGTCGTTGCGAACTGTTTGAGCGCCAGGTCCTGGGAGCCGCGCGGCACCCGCTCGACCATCATCGCAGTCGTCATCACACTGGCACCAATCCGCTGAGGTGGCCCAGATTCTTGAAAAAGATCCGGAGGTGAGCGAGCGGGTCCGCTCGCACGAGCTGCTTGTGCATATAGCCGTCAAACGTGAGCCGCTGGACGTCGCGGTCACGACAGATCGCCACGAATCGCTCCCGGCGCCCGTCGGTGCTGTACCAGAACTTCTGCATCACGTTCAGCACCATGAACACGGGGCCGTGGATCCGCATGAAGCGCTTGCGCGCCTGGCCGAGGAGCCGCGGATCGCTGGCCGTCAGTGCGGCATCGACCGCATCGGCCGCGAACCGGCCGCCCGTCATCGCGTAGAAGATCCCCTCGCCTGACGCCGGTGCCACGACCCCGGCTGCGTCGCCGGCGAGGACGACATCGCGGCCGTTGTCCCAGCGCGGGAGCGGGTACAGCGGAATGGGGGCCCCCTCGCTGCGAAGCGTGGTGACGCCGTCGAGGCCGGTCCGCTGACGCAGCGCCGCCACCGCCCCGCGCATGTCGAAGCCCTTCATCATCGTGCCGGTCCCGATGCTCGTGGTCTCCCCGTGCGGGAAGATCCAGGAGTAGAAGTCGGGAGAGAGTCCCCCCTCGTAGAAGACGTCGCAACGCTTCGCCGTCGGGGTGTGGCGCCATTCAGCCGGCGACCGCACGATCTCGTGATAGGCGAACACGAACTTGGCCTTATCGGCCCCCGGCACCGCCTGACGGGCGACAGCCGAGAGCGCCCCGTCGGCGCCGATGACCATCCGGGCGCGCACGCAGGCGGGCTCACCGGCACGGGAGGTTCCGACGGTGTAGTTGACCAGCGCGGTTCCGTCCCGGTCCCGGCCCAGCCGGGTGAAGGTGCCCGTGCGGCGGACCGCGCCGACCTGCACCGCACGGAGGCGGAGCCACTCATCGAAGACCTCGCGGTCGACCATGCCGACGAACCCGTTCTGGATCGGGATGTCGACCGACTCTCCACGGGGGGAGATCATCCTCGCACAGTCGACCTGGTTGACCAGGAGCGAGGTGGGAACGTCGAAATCCTCGAGCAGCTGCGGCGGCACGGCGCCACCGCAGGGCTTCACCCGGCCGGCGCGATCCAGGAGCAGCACGGAGCGGCCCATCCGCGCCAGATCCCACGCGGCGGTCGAGCCCGCGGGACCGCCACCCACCACCACGACGTCGAACGTCTCGAAGGTCATGCACCCTCCTGAACGAGTCCGTAGCGGACCGCAGTCCGCCAGGCGAAATCGGGAACCATGCGTGCCAGCCGATGCGGGCGATGACGCCGCAGCGTCACGATGCCCTCGAGCTGCTTCATCTCGACTCGGGTCCTCGCGAACTCGAGCCCCTGGGGCCCGAACTTCGGCATGGCCCAGGCGATCACCGGCCGGAGCCACCGCGGGGCCCTGCGGACGGGAAGTCCGTTGGCCGCCCGCTCCAGGTTCCCGAGGAATGCCTTCACGGCCCCCGTGCGCCCGCCGGCGCTCGCGAGCGGCGCTGTCACCAGCTCACTGGCCAGCAGGTCGAGCAGTTCACGCCCGTGCTGATTGCGGATCACCAGCCACTGGTCCCCTTGACCCGCCATGTACCCGACCGTCAGGTCGGCCAGTGCATTCGTGTAGTCGAAGCAGGCACGACAGGTGAGCGGGAAGAAGTCCGCAGGCAGATCGGCGATCGGCAGCTGGATGAAGGGAATGCGCCGGGTCGGCGCGTCCTCGAAGCGAAGCTCGACATGGAAGTCGGGCTGGAACTCGCAGTAGGTCACCCGCTCCGGCCGATCCGTCAGGCGGGCGAGGAAGCTGTGGAAGTTGTCGGTGGTCGTATTGTCGCTGCAGGGGGTGCCGATGATATAGAGCCGCTCGAGACCAAGTTCCGACTGCAGCGCCCGCAGGGCGTGTACCTGACAGGGAATGCCAATCACCGCGACCCGCTTGAGTCCCAGGCGCGCGACCTCGTCCAGCAATGCGAGCACCGGGGAGTACCCCATCTTCATGCCGCGACAGGCCGCCATGCCCGCAGCCTCGCGCACCAGGACCGGCCGCGGGCGCCAGCGATCGGCAGGATCCGAGGCGGTGGCGAGGACCGCCTCGACCGCGCCCGTCTCCAGCAGACGCTCACCGATGCGCGTCGTAATGCCGGTCCACTGGGCGCCATCGAGCGGACGCCCGAGACGCGCTCTCCGCATCTCGAGATAGGGGCCGAAGAGCGCTTCGTCGCCACGGCTCGCGTCACGCGGGCGGCCATGCGCCTGCGTCTCCAGCTCCGCATACCGGGGGTTGATGAACTGGCAGGCCCGCCCGCACCGCTCCGGCGCCGACGTGCGGGAGATGCCGCAATCGGTGCAGAGATCCCGGTGCTTCGGCGCATGAAGCGCCGGAGCGTCGAGGATCGGGAGTGGAATGGACGGTGCTGCCATCGTCAGTTGAGCACGGCGAGAAGCCGCTCACCCTCCTCTTCGGAGGTGATTCGGAGTCGGTCCGCGGCGAGGCGCGGGCTGGTCCCGACCAGCATCGCCGCAACGAGGAAGAGCATCGCTTCCGCGAGGAAGACGGTGACGTACCCCTTCGCGGCCGAGCCGGAGGCGGTGCGCGCCAGATCGCTGCCCAGCGCGCCAAGAAATCCCCCGATGGCGTAAGCAACGGCCTGCGCCCCCCCGTAGATCCCCATCTTGAGCCCGGCCCGATCTCCACGCGCACGGACCATCATGCTGCCAATCGCGCCGATCGCGAACACGCCGTTCGCGGACCCCAGGGCGAAGACGCTGACCTTGAGCGCGGTCAGCGTGCCGAGAGCCGGTGCGCCGGCGAGTGCCAGGAACGCGACCGCGGAGGCGCCACAGCCCGCCGCGGCCCACGCTGCCAGCCCGCCGCGGCGCACGGCGAAGAGGGCGGTCACCAGCATCCCCACGAGCATGCCGGTCTGATGCAGACCACTGATGCGGGTGGATGCGCCTGGCGTCAGACCGAAAACGACACCGGCAAAGGGCTCCAGAATGAGGTCCTGAGCGCTGTAGCCGAGCATCGCCACGAAGACGAAGAACGCGAACCGGCGGGTCGTCGGCTCCTGCCAGGCCGACCGGAGCGCTTCGCGGAATGGCGCTGCATCCTGGGCAGGGCGCGCCACCGTGGGCGCGGCCTCGAGCCGATGGAGCGCGATCGCCGAGAGGGCGATCGCGACGACTCCCACGCCTCCG
>JBGASX010000131.1:0-6833 GCA_044229445.1 Gemmatimonadales bacterium
CGGCCGGGCCGGACCTTCCGCGGTCGAGCTTCTCACCCGGACGACCGGGCCACCAAAAGCCTTGGTACGATCTCTCCCGGCACGCTCCGAACGCCGCCTAACGTCTGCGCATAAGCTGCGAAGCGCGGCTCACCCGCGCCAGTAGTCCCGATTGAGCCGGCCGCGCTTCGACAGCTTCATGCGCCGGTTAGACCGCTGGCTCCATGCCCTTGGCCCCATCCACCTTGTCGCTTCCGAGATTTGCCCAGACGAAGGAGACCCCTCGCGGCAGATATCGAAGGACGTGCACTAAGCAATCCCATCCTGCGTCAAAGGTCTCCAGGACTGGCGGTTCGAGGTCGATGCCGAGTTCGAGGTGCCATCCAGCCGCTGCGCTTAACCTGGCTATCTGAGTCGGGGCTGGATACCCGAGCCTCTCGCCCAGCGCCCGCGCATGCTCCCAGTCTGTCGAAGTGAGCGGTTCAAGTGATGGCGTGACGTACTTGAGCGAGGTCACTATGCGGAGTGGATCCGGCGGTGCGCCTGCGAGATCCGCAAGCAATTCGCGGGACTCGCCCGACACCATGATACATACGTGCCATCGGGACATGGGGTCCAAGGTCGAGGCACGTTGCTGAAGGTACGAGAGCTGGCTCGCGCGGCTGCTGGAGAGGTGGGCGAGCAACCGCTGATTGTCGTCCAAGGAGTCCGGCATTGGCGCCTCGCGGCGATGAAGGACAGCGGTCTAACGTCTGCGCATAAGCTGCGAAGCGCGGCTCACGGGCGCCAGTGGTCCCGGGAAAGCCCGCCGCGCTTCGACAGCTTCATGCGCCGGTTAGACCGCAACGCCAGAAAGGTCGTGGGGTCCCTCAGACGCTAGTCGGTGCAGTGGCGTTCATCGAATCCAACGTGGCGCGAAAGTGCTGCCAAGAGGGTCCCGGGTCAGGAAAGCGATAGATGTACACCTCGCCGAGCACGTCCCCCCCAACAATTGCGCCTGGAAAGCGCTCGAAGAAGACGCACACCGTGCGGTCGGACGCGGTGTCAGCAAAACTGATCGCGACCAGGTCGCGGAAATACGTCGCGGAGGTGTCCTGAGGGTCGGTGACCGCCAGCATGGTGTCAGATGGGAACTTGAAAGACAATGGGACCGGGGGGCGCCGTGGGGCGGCGCTGTCCGCGCAGCTCAAGGGAGTCGCCTGGCTCAGCGCGCTCGAAACGGGGGCGCACAGCGAGAAGACCAGGAGCGATGCAGGTAGGAAGCGCGTCATGGCCAGCCTTGAATCTTGCGGTCTAACGTTCATTCGATTGTATGCGAAACCCGCCCCTCGCGCCAGCAAGAACCGGTTTGACCCGAATTTGACGGCATAAAAAGGAAGGGCTGCGACCGACACGACGCCGGCCTCCTTCCCCCAGCCCCTCCGCGACTCCGCGGCTCCGCGTGAACCCCGCCCTCACCCCACTCCCGGCAGCCGGTCCGCCTCTCCCACCAGGATCGGACCACGCCGGCCGCGTCTACCGGTGCATTATGACGGCGAAACTGCGACAATATGGAATTCGACTGCCGCCGGCGCCCCCGTGCCCTGCCCCGCACCGCCTCGTCCTTTTCCCGGACCTCGCTCGCCATTGCAGGCCGGGCTCGGCGGGTTCCCCCCGGAAGGCTGCGCCGTCCCACCGGCGCTTTCCCATCCGATGGCCGCCGTTCCGCCCGCCTGGAGCAGTTCGTCGCCCTCCTCTTAGCACATCGCCCCCGTAGCGTCCACCGGTGCGGGAGTACCGGCACCAGGATCCCCTGCCCCTCCACGGCATCGCCCAACGCATCCATCCGCTTCCGGTCGTCCCCGCCGAATGCGAATCGACCCCGCCGAGTCCCCGGCTCGGAACGAATCGAGCCTCCACCCCGCCAGACACACCACCATCCAGCCCGCCGACTCGGCGCCTGGAGAACCGCTCCATCCGTTCAGGGCGACGAAACAGTTGTCGAGGGAGAAGTTTGAATTTCCAGACTGCCGTTTCGATTTCCAGGCTCGCGATTCGAGTTCCAGCCGACTGAATCAATTGTCCAGGCCGACGAAATGGTTGTGGAGATCACCGAAACGCCTGAGGTGACTGCCGAATCGATAGTTCAGGCCACCGAATCGACTCTCGAGGTTGCCGAAACGATTGTTGAGCCCGTCGAATCAACTCTCCAGGCCGCCAAATCGAATGTCCAGCCCGCCGAATGAGCCGTCGAGGCGACGAGTTGGTCGGTTCAGACAGCTGGAAATCTTTCCAGACCGCCGAGTGCGACATCGAGTTCATTGAACTGGACGTCGAATTCATTGAGCTGGGCGTCGAGTTCAATGAGTAGAATGCCCAGCGCACCGCGCTGGACGGTTGCTCCGCGCCCATAGCAACCAACCCGCCGATCTGGAAATTTCCAGCCGATCGAAACAACTGTTCAGCGCTTTGAGTGTCTCGGGAGCCCTGCGGCAGGCGCGCCGCCAGCGAACACCAGTCTCCGAGCGCTGCGTTCCTGGTGTCGGCGACCGTGTTCCGGCGACCGTGGACCGCGATCCGCTGGTCAACAGCCTGACACCGACCGCTTGGTGCTGCATGTATTGTGCTCGACGCCGAGTACATCGCGGGAATGGCGCGACGGGCCGCGGAGTCCCGGAGGCGCGTCAGTGAGCGGTCGCGTTCTGGGGTAGGGGCGGAGCTCCTGCTCCGCCCCGCACCGAAATCGGTGCGGACGCAGCCCGAACACCCAGCCCGGCTCGTCGCTGAAGCGACGGCTCGGCTGGTGTCGCTAAAGCGACGGCTCGGCGACCGGGTCACTTCAGTGACATCAGCCGAGTCGCGGCTTTAGCCGCGGACTCGCGGGCGGGCGAACTCTGAGGGACGCCTTGAGCCGCGGACTCGAAGGCGGGCGAGCTCTGCGGGACGCCTTTAGCCGCGGACTCGAGGGCGGGCGAGCTGTGAGGGACGCCTTGAGCCGCGGACTCGACGGCGAGCGAGCTCTGCGGGACGGCTTTAGTCGCGGACTCGAGCGCCACCACAGATTGCTTCGGGCACTCCGTGCCCTCGCCATGACAGGGTGCGGCCCCACCAGATGCCCGCCCGCCCCGAACTCGATAGATTCCTCCCCGTCGCATTCCTTATATATCCCTGACCGCGCCCCGCCCATGCCCCACAATCTCAAGAGCCGCACCGTCACCCAGGGCGTCCAGCGCGCCCCGAACCGCGCCATGCTCCGGGCCGTCGGCTTCGGCGAGGGCGATTTCGAAAAGCCGATCCTCGGCGTCGCCAACGGCTACAGTACCATCACCCCCTGCAACGCCGGCCTCGACATCCTCGCCCGGCGGGCCGAATCCGCCATCAAGGCCGCCGGCGGCATGCCCCAGATCTTCGGCACCATCACGGTGAGCGACGGGATCTCGATGGGCACCGAGGGGATGAAGTTCTCCCTGGTCTCCCGCGAGGTGATCGCCGACTCGATCGAGACCGCCGTGAGCGCCGAATCGATGGACGGCGTGCTGGTGGTCGGCGGCTGCGACAAGAACATGCCCGGCGCGATGATCGCCATCGCCCGGATGAACGTGCCCAGCATCTTCGTCTACGGCGGCACCATCAAGCCGGGGCACCTCGACGGGGAGGACCTCACCATCGTGAGCGCCTTCGAGGCGGTGGGCCAGTTCAGCGCCGGGAAGATCGACGCCGAACGGCTGCACGCGGTCGAGTGCCACTCCTGCCCCGGCGCCGGCTCCTGCGGCGGGATGTACACCGCCAACACGATGTCCTCCGTCATCGAGGCGATGGGGATGAGCCTGATGGGCTCCTCCTCCATGGCCGCCGAGGACCCCGAGAAGGCCGACAGCGCCGCCCGCTCCGGCGAGGTGCTGGTCGAGGCGGTCACCGCCCAGCGGCTCCCGCGCCAGATCATGACCCGGAAGGCGTTCGAGAACGCGATCGCCGTCGTCATGGCGACCGGCGGCTCCACCAACGCGGTGCTCCACCTCCTCGCCATCGCGCACGCCGCCGGCGTCCCCCTGATCCTCGACGACTTCGAGGCGATCCGGGCGAAGGTCCCCGTCCTCTGCGATCTCAAGCCCTCGGGCCGCTATGTGATGACCGACCTCCACAAGGTCGGCGGCGTGCCGCAGGTGATGAAGATGCTGCTCGACCACGGCCTCCTGCACGGCGACTGCCTGACGATCACCGGTGCGACCGTGGCCGAGCTGCTCAAGGACGTGCCCGCCGAGCCCCCCGCCAACCAGGACGTGATCCGCCCCTGGAACCGGCCGATGTACGCCGAGGGACACCTCGCGATCCTCCGCGGCAACCTGGCGGAAGAGGGCGGCGTCGCGAAGATCACCGGCGTGAAGACGCCGCACATGACCGGCCCCGCCCGGGTGTTCGACTCCGAGGAGCTCTGCCTCGCGGCGATCCTGGAAGGGAAGATCAAGGCGGGCGACGTGCTGGTGATCCGCTACGAGGGGCCGAAGGGCGGCCCCGGGATGCGGGAGATGCTCTCCCCCACCTCCGCGATCATCGGCGCCGGACTCGGCGACTCGGTCGGGCTGATCACCGATGGCCGCTTCTCCGGCGGCACCTACGGGATGGTGGTCGGGCACGTGGCGCCCGAGGCGGCGGTGGGCGGGACGATCGCGCTGGTACAGGAAGGGGACTCGATCACCATCGATGCCGAGCGCCGGCTGCTGCAGCTCAACGTGTTGGACGCCGAGCTGGCACGCCGCCGCGCCGCCTGGCGCCCGCGCCCCACCCGCTACCCCGCCGGCGTGCTCGCCAAGTACGCCCGCCTCGTCTCGAGCGCGAGTCTCGGCGCGGTCACCGACCTCTTCTGAGTGAATTCCGGGCGGCACCCGCCGCCCGGCCCCGAAACAATCCGGCCTCCGCTCCGTCATGTCTCCCGCTCATCGGAGACCACGACAGACCGGAGGCCTGCATGCGTTGCCAGCACTGCCAATCGCGTGATGCCCTCGAACGGGACGGAATCCCCGTTCAGGTCCAGCTCTTTGGAGAGATCGAAGGCTGCTTCTGCGCCGAGTGCATCGTCGAGCTGCAGGAGCCGTACAACCGCGGACTGCGCGCCGACATCGCCATCAAGGCGCCGGAGCTGTCGGAACTCGAACTCGAGTCGGTCCCCGATCAGATGCTCAAGTACACCCTCTGCCTGCCCATCCCTCGGCAGACGTCCTAGCCGAGCAGCGCCAGAATCCGTTCCGTCATCGCCCGGGTGCCGAGGCTCGCCTCGCCCGCCCGGGCGATGTCGCGCGTACGGGCGCCGGCATCGAGCGCCCTGCTGATCGCGGCGTCGATCGCATCCGCGGCGGCCGGCTGGTTGAGGCCGTGGCGGAGCAGCATCGCCACGCTCGCGATCGTGCCGATCGGATTCGCCACATCCTTCCCCGCGAGCGGCGGCGCCGAGCCGTGGATCGGCTCGAAGAGCCCGGGGCCGTCGCCGAGTGAGGCGGAGGGGAGCAGCCCGAGCGAGCCGGCGAGCACCGCCGCCTCGTCGCTCAGGATGTCGCCGAACATGTTCTCGGTGAGCAGCACGTCGATCGACGCCGGATCGCTCACCAGCCGCATCGCGGCGTAGTCGACGTAGATGTGCTCCAGGGTGACGTCGGGATAGCCGGCCGCCAGCTCGGTCACCACCTTCCGCCAGAGCTGGGAAACCTCCAGCACATTCGCCTTGTCCACCGACAGCACCTTCTTCCGCCGGCGCTGCGCCATGCGGAAGGCGAGGTGCGTCACCCGCTCGATCTCCTTCCGGGTGTAGCGCAGCGTGTTGACGGCGACCTCGCCGTCGTTGCTGCGCGGCTCCCCGTAATACAGTCCGCCGGTCAGCTCCCGCACGATGACCATGTCGGTCCCCGCCAGCCGCTCGGGACGCACCGGGGAGCTGTCGGCAAGCGCGGGGTGGATCGCGATGGGGCGGAGATTGGCGTAGACGCCGAGCAGCGCGCGGAGCGCGAGGAGCCCGGTCTCGGGCTTGAGATGCCTCGGCGCGCTGTCGAGCGACGGATCGCCGACCGCACCGAGCAGCACCGCGTCGGCCTGCTTCACCGCCTCGCGGGTGACGGCAGGAAAGGGATCCCCGGCCGCGGCGACGGCGGCGCCGCCGATCGGATACTCCGCCAGCTCGATGGTGAAGCTGAAGCGGGTGGCGGCGGCCTTGAGCACCGCGACGCCGGCAGCGGTGACTTCCGGGCCGATGCCGTCGCCCGGAAGGAGTGCGATGCGTGCGTGGGTCATGCTTCCAGTCGGGCGAGCAGGGAGGCGCGGCGCCGCTCGAAGGCGGCGATCTTGTCCTCGTTGAGGAGGGTGCGGCCGATCTCGTCGAGCCCCTGGAGCAGCGACTCGCGCCGGTACTCATCCATGGTGAAGCTCGCGCGGAAACCGGCGGCGTCGGTCACGGTGCAGGCCGAGAGATCGACCGTGAGAGTGTACTGCCCCTCGGCGCTCTCATACCGGCGGAAGAGCTCGGTCATCTCGGCCGCCGTCAAGCGGACCGGGAGGATCCCGTTCTGGCAGCAGTTGGCGTAGAAGATGTCGGCGAACGAGTCGCTCAGAATCGCGCGGAAGCCGTACTCGCCCAGCGCCCAGGGCGCATGCTCGCGGGAGGAGCCGCAGCCGAAGTTGGGGCCGGCGAGGAGAATCGTGGCCCCGGCCGCCTTCGGCTGGTTGAGCTCGAAGCGCGGATTGGGGGAGCCGTCCGCCAGGTAGCGCCAGTCGTTGAAGAGCGCCGGCCCGAAGCCGGTGCGCTCCACCCGCTTGAGGAACTGCTTCGGGATGATCTGGTCGGTGTCGACGTTGACGCGCGGCAGCGCGGCCGCGGTCCCGGTGTGCGT
>JBGASX010000034.1:0-49035 GCA_044229445.1 Gemmatimonadales bacterium
GGCACCACCCCACGCCGCACCGCGCCACAGCGGAGATAGAACGGCTCCGCGAATGGATCGGAGTCGATCCGGAGCCCAGCCCGCCCCGCCCCGAGCGTGTGCCGGCAGGCGTCGTCGAGCAGGGTGCGACCGACCCCGCGCCGCTGCGCGGCCGGTGCCACCCAGAGGTGATCGAGCAGCCACTCCGGCGCTTCCGGCAGGATGAGGTAGAAGCCCTCGATCGTTCCCCCTGCCTCGATCAGCCGGGCGTGGCCCCGCGCGAGGAGGTGAGGCGTAACCTCGAGGTCGGACCACCACCGATCGAGCCACTCGGCCGGATAGCCCCACGATCCCTTTGACGCGCGGACAAGGGTGTTCACCGCGGGGAGATCGTCGGGGGTCACCGCGCGCATGTTACCCACGCGACTCACGCCTCGGCGATCGCCGCGATGGAGACCTTGAGTCCGGGCACCCGGACCGGCAGCTTCGCGCCCTGGCGCGCCGGCGGATTGGCCGGGAACCATCGCAGCCACTCCTCGTTCATCCCGGGGAAGTCGTCCTCTTCCGCCAGGATCACCGTGGCGCTCACGATCCGGTCGAGCGAACTCCCCGCGGCCTCGAGGATGGCGGCGATGTTGGAGAGACACTGGCGGGTCTGTTCCTGGATCGTGGCACCCTTGATGGTGCCGTCGGCGGGGTCCTGCGGGCCGGTGCCTGACACGAAGACGAAACCCGCGGCCTTCACGGCCTGGCTGTAGGTCGCGGGCGGTTTGGCGGCCCTGGGCGTGAAGACGATCTGGCGCGACATGATGACAGCGACCTCGCGGTGAACGTGGCTGGACATCCCGGTACCGGTGTACCAGCATACCGGGCCGTGAGATGTCGTCAAGGAGACTAGACCGCCCGAGAAGGACCGGCACGCATGGAGACAGAAGATGATCGCGCGGTGCGCTACCTGATCCGCGCCGCGGCCCCTGGAGATCTCGACGCCATCGGCCGTCTCGGCGCGATGCTCGTCCGCGAACATCACGAGTTCGACCCGCAGCGCTTCATCCCGGCGACGCCGGAGACTCCGCATGGCTACGCGTCGTATCTCGGCACCCAGCTCGGGAGACCCGACGTCGTCGTCCTCGTCGCCGAGCGGGGCGGCGTCGTGCTCGGGTACACCTACGCCGGCATCGAGGACTGGGACTACATGGCGCTACGCGGACCGGCCGGCGCGCTGTACGACATCGTGGTCGATCCGGCTTCTCGTGGGGAAGGCATCGGGCAGGCACTCCTCGAGCGCACCCTCGCGGAGCTCGCGGCACGGGGCGCGCCGCGGGTCGTGCTCTTCACCGCCGAGCAGAATGGGGCGGCGCAGCGGCTCTTCGCGCGGGCAGGGTTCCGGCGGACGATGGTGGAGATGACGCGGGAGATGGGTGGGGATGCCTAGGCCGCCGACCGCCTCCCTGCGATCAGTTGAGAGCCGTACGGAAGGAAGGCGGCCGACAGCAGCACCGCCCCTGTCAGGTTGACGATCTCCACTCCGTCCGGCGTGGCGATCAGCAGCATGGCAACGAGGACGAGCAGAGCCTGCCACCGAGGGACCAGTCGCGCTCGGAGCAGGCCCACGGCCTGGATGGCGAAGCCGAGCGGCAGGAACACGATCCCCCACAGCAGCACCAGCCATCCCTGTTTCGAGAAGATCGCCAGCAGCCCCGGCATCATACCGGCCAGTTGATCCGGCGACAGCGTATCCAGTCCGCTCAGCGTCAGGCAGAGCGCACCCTTGTCGGCAGCCAGCATCAGCGCGCCGAACACCGCGAGACATCCGCCGATGAACCCGGACCACTCCGCCCGGCCCCCCTCGAGCAGTCGCATGTAGTGGATCGCCGCCACGACGAGCAGCGCGGTGTCCAGCGTGACCAGCGCATGACCGAACTGGAGTTCCGGGTTGTGGAGTGCCCGCATTACGAGATCCTCAGGGCCCATCAGGTGTGGCGTGACGAGTCCGGGATGCTCGGCGAAGGCGAAGACGAAGACCAGGGGAGCGACGATGAAGGCGAGGCCGGTGCCGAGGCGCTTGGCCTGAGTGAGATTCGTGTGCGGATTCACGGGGGTGCCCCACAGGCGCCGGGGACTCCCCGGCATGGAGAGTTGAGGAGCAGGTCACGACGTCAGGATGGTAGCCGCTCCCCGCGGCACTGTCTACGGGACTCCTCGTCAGGCGATTGGGCGATTCCGGACGTCAGCACCCACCTATCGCGCCAGCACCCCCGCCACCACCGGCACCAGCGCCTTCCCCAGCCGCTGGTGCTGATCCGCATCCAGGTGCACGCCGTCCACCACGCTCGATGGCGTCACCGTGCCCGCGTCGAAGAAGTGGCAGCCGAGTTCGCGGGCGATGGCCTCGTAGGCGGCGGAGAGTCCCGCGCTCCGCGCCGGTCCCCCCGCGAACTTCGGCGCGAGCGGCCCCTTCGGCTCCGTCATCGGCGGCGGCGCGAGGATCAGGATCTCGGGCACCGGCATCCCCGGCTCGATCGGCGCCCGCCGCACCGCCGCCACCAGCGTGGCGAGTCCCTGCGCCGACTGCCACGGCGTGGTCGTGTGCATCGACTGAAAATCGTTGGTGCCGAGAAACAGGATCAGCAGGTCGAGCGGTGAGTGGACCTCCATTCGCTGCTCGAGGCCGACGAGCCCGTTTCGTCCCGGCTTGAAGGGATCCTCGAAGACCGTCCGCCTTCCATTGAGACAGTCCTCGGCGATGCGGACCGGGAGGCCGCGGGCGATGAGCCCCTCCTCCAGGATGCCGGGCCAGCGGGCGTTGAATGGCAGACGTGCGCGGGTCAGGGGCACGATGCCCCAGGTGAGCGAGTCGCCGTAGACGAGGATGTGGTGCATGCCGCCTTCGATGCCTGACGATTGCCCGTAACCTGCGGACCGAAGGGCGCGTGCGCAAGCGAGCCGGCGAATCGTGCGCCCGCGCGGGAACCTGGCCACGACGGACCGCGTTCTGGTGCCATAGGCAGTTCTGGTCCGGTACGCCTAGACAGGAGTCTATCTCATGAGAGCCGTTGCTCTGCGCCGCTTCGGCGGCCCTGAAGTCCTTGAAGTGGTCATGCAGCCGACCCCCGAGCCGGGATTCGGCCAGGTACGCGTCCAGGTGAAGGCCGCGGGCGTCAATCTGTCCCACGCCCTGCTCCGGCAGAACCGGTACGCCATTACCCCCGATCTGCCCACCGTTCTCGGTGACGAGGTCGCCGGCGTGATCGACGCCATCGGACCCGGCGTGGAAGGGCTCCGGGTCGGCACCCGGGTCGCGGGCCCGCTGTTCGCCGGCGGCACGATCGCCGGTGGGTACGCGGAATACGCGCTGATCGCGGCGGAGCTGGTGGTGCCGCTGCCCGACGCGCTGCGCTTCGACGAGGCGCTCGCGCTCATGGTGCAGGGACTCACGGCGCTCTACCTCACCCGGCAGGCGTCGCCACGGAACCGTACGGTCCTGGTCAACGCCGCGGCCGGCGGCGTCGGCTCGCTGCTCGTCCAGCAGGCCCGGCGCGAAGGCGCGCGGCGCATCATCGCCGGCGTGAGCTCCGACGCCAAGGCGGACTTCGCGAGGGAGATGGGGGCGGACGCGGTGGTCAACTACAGCTCGCCCGGGTGGATGGACGCCGCTCGCGCGGCGACGGACGGCGCAGGCCCGGACCTCATCTACGAGTCGGTGGGCGGAGACATCACGGGGCAGTGCCTGCAGGTGCTCGCGCCGGGTGGCGAGCTGGTCATCTACGGTGCGCTCAACATCCAGCAGTTCCAGCTCGGCGTGCCGGAACTGCTCGGACTCATCTTCAGGAACCAGTCGATCACCGGCTTCGCGGTGGCGCCGCTGCTCACGCCGGAGACGCTCCGGGCCGGCCTCAGCGAACTCTTCGCGGCCGCTGTCCGCGGCGAACTCCGCGTCACGATCGGCGGAAGCTATCCGCTGGAGCGGACGGCCGACGCGCACCGGGCCCTGGAATCGCGCGGCACCCGAGGCAAGCTGGTGCTGGTGCCCTGAGGCGCGGCGCGTCGTCGAAGGGTACGGGATATCTTGGTGGGGGTTCCTCACACCTCCACCCAGATAACTCGAGGATGCGTCATGCGCTCCGGCCAGCACTGGACAGTGGTTGCGGCATTCGCGCTCGTCGCCCTTGCCGCCCCGCTCGCGGCCCAGACCGTGGACACAGCCGGTGCGGTCCGCTCCGCGACCGCGGCGGCAGACGGCTGGCTGCGGATCGTGGATCAGAAGCAGTACGGGGCGAGCTGGGACAGCGCGGCGACGCTCTTCAAGGGCGCGGTGACGCGCGAGCAGTGGTCGCAGGCGGCGGCGCAGGCGCGGAGTTCGGCGGGAGCGATCGGTACCCGGGAGAAGCCGACGGCGCAGTTCACCACCCAGCTTCCCGGCGCGCCGGCGGGGCAGTACGTGGTGCTGCAGTATCGGAGCACGGCCGGGCCCGGGCACACCGCCACCGAAACCGTCACGGCCATGTTCGACGGCACGCGCGGCTGGCGGATCGCAGGCTACTTCGTGCGGCCGCAGTAGGGGGCGCGGCGGAGGGGAGCGCTCATCCCGCGGGCAGTCGCCTTCAGCGCGCCCCTTCCGCCAGGTAGTCCATCCAGTGCTCCGCCTGTGCGATCGGATCGGTGCCTTCGCCGAATTCGCCCCGGGCATAGCGGCCGCCAAGCTGAGTCTCCCACAGTCGATAAGTGCCGTCGAGGTCCGCGTGCGATCCGTCGGGCATCGTTGCGGCGAGGAGACCGAGCGTGTCGAGGTAGCTCCGGGTGGAGGCCCAGCGCGCGGGGGAGACACTTGAGAGTTCGCGACGCGAGGGCTTACCGTGGTGAAGCGTGACGCGGGTGAGCAGCGCGGAGTCGCCGGCCGGGGTCACGACATAGAGGGTGCCCTCCCGGAACCAGGCGTCCATCACCAGCAGCCGCAGGCAATCGGGACCGGGACTGAGCGGTGGCTGATGCGCGGCCCGGAGCACCTTGGCAGCGTACGGGAGTCCGACGCTGCCGCCTGACGGGAAGTAGGCCGCGGTCGGAGCCGGTGGAGAGGGCGCGCAGGCGAGTGCGACGAAGAGACCAACGAGCATGCCCGCCTTCACGTCGCTCCCCCGCACGACCCGAGCCCGCAGGTCACGAACAGGCCCAGCGAAAGGATCGCGAGCGCGCCGAGGAGCGTGGCCAGGAATCCCCCACTCGGGTCGCCGAGCCGGATCGAGTCCACCTCGGTCCGGGCCCACGCGATGCGGCAGGAGTCGCAGCCGGCGGGCTGGAGATAGGGCACCGCCGAGACCGAATCGCTCGTCAGGCGGAGGCCGTGCACCTGGGTCGCGGTCCCCGCATGCCAGATCTGCGCCTGCTGCCTCGGCCGGTAGGCGCCTGGTTCCGGTCCGCTGACTGTATGCCACCCGGCGCCGCAACCGAGGGCCGTCAGACAGATCGCGATTGCGGCGAGCGACCGCCGTGCGGAGCGACGATGCAACGGGGTCATTCGCGCTCTTCTTCCCTGCCTGGCAGGCGGAGCGAGAGATAGACCACGCCCGCCGCCAGCAGCACGATCCCGGCCCACGGGCCGAAGGCGATTTCGGGAGTCCCTTCGAGTTCGACGTGGCCACCCGTCCCCGGACCGTCCCAGGCGATCTCGCTCGTGGGCCGTGCCGAGGCGTAGCTCCAGAAGTGGAACCCCGACCAGGTCGGCTCGGTGGCGACCGGGCCCGTCCCGCCGGATACCGGCGCCCACACGATTCGCCACGGCGGCAGGAGCAGCGCGACCATCACAAGTACTGTGGCGATGCCTGGCATCAGTTTCATCGTTCCCACCACCGGAGCACCCGGAGCGCCCGCAGCGTGTTCCACCGGCTCGGTCGGCCCACCTGCTCCATGACGAAGTAAGTCTTCCCCCGATAGGCGTACGGCAGCGCCCAGCGGCCATCCTTCCCGCGACGTTCGTGCACCATGTCGATCGCCTCCGTGAGACGCGGGTCGCGCGGCGCGTCCACCGCCTGGAAGTGATCCAGCGCGCGGAGCACGTCGTAGTGCCAGCGCGGCGGGAAGACGAAGCGGGTGAAGTCGCTCTTGATGATGTTCCCGGTCCGGTGCGACCGGAAGAGCCGGTGCGCGAGCAGGAACTCCCTGCCCCGTCGCATCGCCGCCTGCATGGTGCGTGCACGACCCGCCCTGAGCGTGGCGAGATGCTGCAGCCCCTCGAGCGCACTGATCGTGGTGTTCATCGACGAGTGGGTCGCGCCGAGCGGGCGACGGCAGTTCCAGCCGCCATCGGGCATCTGTTCCTTGAGCAGGTAGTGGAGCAGCCGGTCGAGACGCGGGTCGTCGTATCCGAAGCTGGCGAGAATCGAGAGTCCCATGCCGGAGATGCAGGTCTCGCTCCGTCCCCGCCAGCCGAAGTTGAGTCCGCCGTCCTTCTGGAGACCGCCTTCGAGGAGAAGTTTGCACCCCCTGCGCGCCTGACGGTTCCCGGCCGGGAGGCCGAGGTCGCGAAGCAGGAGCAGGGTGTAGGTGGTGGAGGTCCATTTGGGCGAGTAGAGGCCGCCGTCCCCCGAGCGCCCCCCGGCCCAGGTGCCTGCCGGGTCCTGCTTCGCGAGGAGGCGGGCGCCCCACCCTTCCCTCGCGACTCGGTTCCGCTCCCGCCTGACAGCCGCCTCCGATCCGTCGGTCAGATCCCGGAGGACCTGCCAGCGGATGGCGGGGTCGCCGTCGAGGAGCCAGGTGATGGCTGGTTCGGCCAATCGCTTCATGGGTCAGGGGCCCGGCTCGGCCGGCGGAAGCGGAACGGGGTGAGCGGGGCGGCCCACCATGCGCCACGCGCCTGGAGCGGACCGATCCCGGAGAAGTCCACCCGCTGGCGGAGCGCGGCGAGGTCGGCGCGGTCATCGGCGCTGCGCCGCCACCCGTTCCGGAGATAAGGCCGCGCCATTTCGGCGAGCTTCTCCAGCTTCATCGCCGCCACCAGCAGCGGATCGAGGATCGGTACCTGCCGCTCACCCAGACGAGACTGCGAGAAGGGGACGTCCGCGGCGAACTGCTGCACGGTGTACCGGGTCGACAGGGTCACCGCCCCTGCCCCGTTGGGCACCAGCCGGTACAGGTCGAGGATCACCTCCGGCCCGTGCAGCACCACCTGCTCTCCTGGACGATACGAGAGCCGCCGGAAGCCCCGCGCCTCGAGCGGCAGGCTCAGCCGGTGGAGAATGTCGGGTGGACCGCCGGTGACCAGCAGGTCGAGGTCCTTCCGCGGCCTGACACTCCCACCGGTGATGAGATCGATCGCCACGCCGCCGAACGCGGCGATCCGGGCGCCCTGCGCGGCGGCATCCTTCGCGATCTCGTCGATGAGCCTGACGCAGCAGCCGAGATAGGCCGCGTGCGGGCCGAGTCGGGCGGGGCGGCGCGTGGCCGAGTGGAGCAGGGCGCGGAGCGGGAGGCGTGAGGCACTGCCGGCAAGCTCCGCCGCGGCGGCCTCCACTCCCTCCAGCCGGAGGATGGCGGGCAGCCCGGGACTGGTGCGGCCTCGGAGTGGCGGCCTCTCGTCGCGCAGCGCGAGCCGGGTTCCGTCCAGCGGCGCGCCGGGGATGGCCGAGAGATCACGACCGGACCAGAGCGCGATCCGGACTTCGCGGCAGGCGACACCCGCGAGCGCCACGATTCGCCGAAGCTGGTGCGGTGTGAACCGGGGCCCGAGCGCCGGCGCCACGATGATGCAGCCGCCGTTCGTCAGCTCCGCCGCCCTCCGGACCGCCACCTCGAGGAGTCGATCGCCGAAAGTCGAGACGACCGGGAGCCCGGTACGCTCCGCGATGCCGACGGCCCAAAGATCGTGGCAGGTGACGATCGCGGCGCGAGGCGTGGCGACGGTCCCTGGCGCCACGAATGGCACCGCGATATAGCGCTCCTCCGCCTTGATCCCTTCGAGGGCGGCACACTCGGGCCGGCCGAATGGCCCCAGGTCCCTCGGCTGCGTCTGGAACGGGTGCACCGAGGGGAAGAAGCGCGCCGTGAGCTGTCGCCCATCATCGCCGGGGACCGGCAGGAGCAGGCCGGCCCCGGTACCGTCCCCGGACTCATGCACGCGCAGTCCGGCGCGTCGCAGGGCCTCTTCCGTCAGACCGAACCGGAGCATGTCGGCGCGCCGAGGCTCGGCATACGCCCCGCTCCGATCCGCGTCGGCTTCAGGGACAGGACCCATGGGGGCTCCAGTGGGATGCGCATCGGCGGCTCCACCGCTGGCGGCAGGACGGCGCCAGGGTAGATTCGCCCGGTGAGGCGACGCGCGAGTCAAACGTGAGGTGAGGTCGGAATGGACTGGCTGGGAGAATACTAATCCGCCGCCCCACACAATGGCGCCCGGCGCAGAGCTACCGGCTCGTCCTCGTCGTGGCGGCCGGTCAGGCGCTGGCGATGCGGGCGCCGGGAATTCCCGACGGCAACGGCGCCCTGGCCCTCCTCGCCGCGGGCGCCGCTCTGCTTTCCGCGTGGCACGGCGCCTCGCGGCGCCCCGCCCTCGCGGGAGCACTTCTCCTCATGGCGGCGAACGCCGTGGTCACGGTCGTGGACGACCGCGCCATCGCGTTCGTCCGAGTCATCCCCGGCGCCATCGTCCTGGCGAGTGCGGTGACGGCGCTCGCGGTCCTCCGCCCGACCCTGACCGTCACCGCGGCGCTCCTGCTCGGTCTCCTGGGTGCCTCTCTCGCCATCGAGCGGATTCCGGGGCAGCGCATGAGTGGCGGCGGCATGACGCAGACCCGGGGGCTCGTGCCTGACAGGACGACGGGCCAGATCCTCGCGCCGAACTCGGTCTGGCATTCCTACTACGGCGACGATCCGCGCGGCAGCTTCCGAGAGCGGGATCCCATCACCCGGCGCTGGCGGCTCGAATCTCCCCGCGGCGGGAACATCGCCTGGCTCCGCTATCCGCCGGATGCACCCGGCACCCTCCGGGTCCAGATCCACACGGCAACCGACCGCTCGGCGGCATCGATCGCGCTCAGCTCCGGGCTGCTCCCACTCCGCGCGGGCGTCGCGTACCGGCTCTCCTTCAACGCCCGCGCCGACGCCGCCCGCTCGATCGCCGTCGGGCTCACCGAGGCCGCCTGGCCCTGGAGGCCGCTCGGCTTCGATCGCGTCGTCACGCTGAGCACCTCCTGGCGCGCATTCACCGACACCGTGCACCTCGAGAGTGTCGCGGATTCCTCGCGCCTCGTCTTCGGCCTCGGAGGCGCCGCCCCGTCGGTCGAGCTCGGCGACATCGCGATCCATGAACTGGAGAGCGGCGCGCTCGTCGACGCGCCCTTCCCCAACCGCTATTCGCTCTCGTACCGGGTCAACAACCTCGGCTGCCGGGGTGCGGACCAGGCGGCGCACAAGCCCGCCGGACGCTGGCGCCTCCTCATTCTCGGCGACTCCTACGCGTTCGGCGTGGGCGTCCCCGACGACCAGTTCCTCGGCGCCCGCCTCACGGCCGCGTGGCGCCCCGCGGCCCCCAGTCAGGCAGACTCCCTGGAGGTGCTGACCTGCGCTGTCCCCGGTTACGGCACCCGCGAGGAACGGCAGTTCTACGCCGCTCGGGGTGCGCAGCTCGCCGCGGATGTCGTGCTGCTCGTCGTGACCGCGAACGATGCGCGACTCGACGCTGACGATGCCGAAGGCGGCTATCAGCCGCCCGCGGTGCCGTATCTTCCGTCGAAGTTCATCGCGCGGAACTCCGCGCACCCGGCGCCGGCCGACGCGGGCGTCTCCCCCGATCCGGTAGGCCGGGAGATCCGGGCGCTCGCCGCGCTCGTCCGGAGCCGGGGTGCTCGACTCGCGATCGCAAGCTTCCGGCAGGATGCCGACCCCCGCTGGCCGGGAATCCAGGCGGTCGTAAGGCAGACGGCCGCGGAGCTCCAGATTCCCCTCCTCGACCTGGGACCCGCACTCGAGGCCGAGACGGCGCCCGGCGGCTTCGCCGTCGATCCGCCCATGGACCGACATCCCAACGAAAGCGCGCATGCCCTCGCCGCCACCGCGATCGAGGCCTTCCTGCGGGAACAGGGACTGCTCCCTGAGCGCGCCCATGCGGGACCCGGAGCGGAACCCGCGCCATGACGAACGCCACGCCGGGCTCGAACCGCACCGCCGTGGCACCGGCGCTCCCGGATGGGGTCACGACGCTGCTCATGGCGCTGAGCTTCCTCGCCACGCTCTTCGTCGCGACGCGACTCTACGACCTCCGCTCCTGGTACAACTGGGACGTCTGGTTCCAGTCGGACAGCAACGTCTATCTCGACGTCGCGACCGGCACTGCCGTACCCCCCTGGGTGCTCGCGCGGCATCCCGCGGCCGCGCCGCTCGGGCAGCTCGTCGTGCTCGGTATCGCGCGACTCCTGACCCTGCTCCGGATCGCGACGGGAAGCGCAGTGGCGGCGCAGAGCTGGGTCTTCCTCGTCTCCATCCCGCTCCTCAACGCCCTCCGCACCCGGCTGGTGCTGCAGACGGCACTCCGCCTCACCGGCACGGCGGCGGGCGCCGTGCTGGTTGCACTGCTCGACATGGCGGCCTTTGCGGTGGTGACCGTCGGCAGCGTGCCGGAGAGCTATCCCGTCACCGCCTGCGCCATCTCACTGATGTACTGGCTGGCGCTGGACGACAGGCCACGCGCGCCGTGGGTGCATCCCGCGCTCTGGATCGTCGCGGGGGTCGTCGCCATCGGGGCGACGGTCACCAACGCCTTTGCGTGGCTCGTACTGCTGGGGCTCTCGCGGATCCGGCGCGGCGATTCGCTTCGGCGCGCAGGCATTCAGTTCGTCGGGCTCGGCGGAGTGGTGGCGGGGATGGTGCTGGTGCTCGCGGTCGTGGGCGCGGGCTCACTGCAGCGGTTCAGGAGCGGGATGCACGACACCGGCAGCATGCTGCGCCCGGTCTCGGCGGTCGTCGCCACCGAACTCGGCTGGATGGTCGGCCACACCTTCCTCGCGCCACGGCCGGTGCCGGAGACCACCTGGGTCACGCCGAGCCAGAACCCCGAGTACGACTTCACCTGGTCCTTCTCGCCGCCGTACCGGCATGGCTGGCCAAGCCTGTGGCGGCTCCTCGCCACGGCGCTGCTCGTGGGCGCGGGAATCGCGGGGTTCGCGCGGCGGCCGGGGTATCGCGGCTTCGGTATCGCCGCGGGAAGCATCATCCTGTTCAATGCCGGACTCAATCTCTTCTTCGGCGATCACTTCGCCCTGTACGCCCTGCACTGGCACACCTCGCTCCTTGTGCTGGCCGCCGGCGGCGCACTGCTCGGCACCGATCGCCGTCCCTGGCTCGTCGCGATGGCGTGCTTCGTGGCGATCACCGCGTTCAACTCCGCCGATCTGCTGCTGTCACTGTTCCGCTACATGGCGCGGGCATAGGCCGCATTCCGCTGGAGTGACCATTCAACTACGAGCCTATGGCGCGGCCCACCCGCAACGCCTACACCATGCTCGCCCTCCTGAAGCACTTCGGGGCTGGGACCCAGTGAGCGCCGAGTCGAGCTGAACTTCCGCAGAAGAGGACGCCGGGTGGTGAACGCGGACGGGTGAGGGTGTCGGGGCGGGCACGCGCGGGGGCCAACAGGCGCTAGCGTGTGCCCTCCCTGTCCTGGCCCTTCACCCGACGCTCCAGCCACTCGCGCACCACGTCGAGCGCCTCGGGGATGTCGAGCGCGGGGTCGGCACTCCCCGTGAGGACCGGGAGCGCCTTCCGCAGGCGCTCCCACGGGTCGAGGGTCTCCAGCAGCTCCTGCCTCACGGCCGGATACACTCCCCTGGCATGCGCGGCGATCAGGTCGGCGAGATAGCCGGGATTCCCCAGGCGCGGCAGCGACTCGAAGGCCGCCTCGGGCAGGATCGCCTTGAGCGTCGGACCGTGCGCGGCGACGCCTTCGAGCAGTTCCCTCGCGTCGCTCGGTGCGGCCGTCACCGGATCCTCGATGAGATTCATGGCGACCGATTGATACGCCACGCCCTCGCTCAGCCCGCCGACACGGATCCGCTGCACGCCGAAGAGGGTCAGCTTGATCGTGCTGTCGGGCATCCGCGCCATGTTCAGCACGCTCGCCATCACACCGACGTCATGCAGCCCCTCCCGGGTCACCTCCTCCATTTGGCTCGAGCGGAGTGCCACGGCGGCGAGTCGCCCATCGGTGGCGATCGCGGCCGCCGCGGCCTGCTTGGTTGTCGCGCGTCCCAGGAAGAGCGAGGCATTGAGCTGCGGGAAGAGCACCAGATCCCGGAGCGGCAGCAGCGGGAGGGTGGTGGGGAGTGATGTCGCGGTCCCGGCGGTCTTGATGGCCATGGCTTCGGTGGGGGCGGTCGCGGTCGCCTGACGCTCTCATGCAAGCTGCACCACGTGCAACATGGTCAGCAAGCCTGCCGATGATCCGCTCAGCGATAGGCGTCCTCCGCCGCCCGGAGGATCGTCGCGGCATCGTCGCGGGAGGCCGGCGGGAGTCTTCTATCGGCAAGCAGCTGCGCCGGCAGCGGGTGCCCGGCGATGCCCCGGTACACGACGAGCGCCGCCAGCAGTGAGCCGAGCGGCGAGGGATGGAACCCGTCGGCCCCGTAGAGTTGCAGTTTCGGTGAGTGCTGCCACGCGAGGGTCCATGCCCGTCCCGCGGGGAGGAGCAGGCCATCCACCGCCGTGGCCGCGGCCTGATAGGAAGCGGTCACCGAGTCGAAGGCCGTGGGCCGATCGGCGGCCGGCCAGACGGAGAACAGCGCGATGCGCGTATGCTGCGGCCGCGCGAGCTCCGCGAATCGCCTGGTGGACGCGATCAGTTCGGTGCGGCTCTCGGGCAGCGCGGATGGTCCCTGCTGCAGGACGATCAGATCCCAATGCTCGGTCGCGATCCGCCGAGCGGCCTCGCCGGTGGCGAGGTGATCGGCGAGGCTGAAGTCGGGGTGCGCGATCATCGCCACCTCGATCGGCTCTCCCGACGCATCGGCCAGCTCCGCAACCATCGCCGGGAGATCGTTGGTGTAGGTGAGGCTGTTGCCGATGAAGAGGATCCGGCGCGGAGCGGGCGTGGCCTCGGCTCCACCGAGACCGGTGAGGCCGAGCACGGTGAGGACCGTGTAAAGAATGGTCGGCATCGATCAGCCGGCCGTCTGCATCTCGGCGCGTGCGGAGTCCCGCCAGGTCGCGATGCCCATGGCGACGAGGCCGGCATTCCGGACCGCCGTCCCGAGGCTCTGCAGCAGGTCGGGGAGTGGGAGCAGGCCGACCAGCAGATTCACGCCGAGGCCGGCGAGGAAGAGCCCGCCGCACCAGGCGGGAAATACCTTTGCACGGATCGTCGCGTACCCGAAGGCGCCGCCGCCGACCAGCATCACCACGCCGTGCACCGTGTAGAGCGTGCCGAGCTGGTCCCAGAGCTGCTCGTAGTCGGGGACGTGGGCCGCGAGGGCGGCGAGGGTCGTGTGGGTGAAGTAGACGAAGGCGAAGCCGTAGAGTAGTGCGCCCACGAGGCCGATCATCGAGATCCGGGGGCGCTGCACCGCGTAGAGGCCCAGCATGATCGCCGGGAGCGGGAGAAAGGCGGCGTAGTTGAGCCAGAGCTGCGCCGGGGTGAAGCCGCCGTGGAGCCACTCCATCACGTCGGTCGCGGTGTGAGCCGCGGGGGCGAGGATCGCGCCGAGTGCGATGAGACGGCGGGTGGCACGATCCATCGTGGGGTCCCGGGAGGAGGTGGAGGCCGGATGAATCCTAATGCGGTTGCCAGGCGCCGCCGCCCGGGGCCGGTCAGGCTGGCTTGACAAACCGGCCGGATCACTCATTTTGAGTGACCGTTCAACTACGAGATCATGGCACGACCGACCCGGACCAGCGAGGACGAGTTCGTCATGGTGGCGATGCGGCTCTTCTGGGAGAAGGGCTATGGCGCCACCTCGATCGCCGACATCCTGCAGGCGGCCGGGGCGAATGCGGGGTCGCTCTACTACTGCTTCCCCACCAAGCAGGATCTCCTGATCGCGGTGCTCAAGCGCTACCGCGCGGGGATCCACCCGATGCTGCTCGCCCCTGCGTGGGAGGGCGTCAGTGATCCGATCGAGAAGATCTTCGCGCTGCTGAAGCGCTACCGGGAGCTGCTGGTGGCCACGGATTGCACCTACGGCTGTCCGATCGGGTCGCTCGCACTCGAGCTGCACGAACCCGACCCGGCGGTGCGGAAGCTCCTGGCCGCCAACTTCAGCGCATGGACCGGGGCCATCGAAGGCTGCCTCAAGGAGGCGCGAGGGCGCCTCCCCCGCGGCACCAATCTGCGGGAGCTCGCCTCCTTCATACTTACCACGATGGAGGGTGGGGTCATGCAGGCGCGGACCCATCGCTCCCTCGACACCTACGACGCCGCGGTGAATCAGTTGCGCGGCTATCTCACTCACCTCGAGGACTCGGCCTCATCCAGACGGAGGAAACTCACGTGAAGATCGCCGCTCTCGCCCTTACCCTCATTTCAAGCGCCAGCGTGGCGCAGGGCCAGCAGTCGCTCGTCAATGAAGGGGTGGTCGAAGCCCCGGTGGATTCGGTCTGGAACGCCTTCACCACCGCCGAGGGACTGCAATCGTGGATGGCGCCGCACGCCTCGTTCGACTTGCGGATCGGCGGGTCGATGCAATCTGCCTATGCGCAGGAGGCGACCCTGGGCGATGCCTCGACCATCGTGAATACCGTCCTCGCGTACGAGCCGCTGCGGATGCTCGCCATCAAGGTCGCCAAGGCCCCTGCCGGCTTTCCCTTCCCGAACGCCATCGGCAACATGTGGTCGGTGATCTACTTCGACGCGGTGGAAAGCCGGAGAACGCGGGTCCGGGTCGTCAGCATGGGATTCGGGCCGGACGACGAGTCGCAGAGGATGCGCCAGTTCTTCAGCCAGGGCAACGCCTACACGGTACTCGCCCTGCAGAAACGGTTCGGTGCGGCCACAAAGTGAGCGCGAACGGCGGGCCCCCACTGCTGTGAGGCACCCTCTGCCGAGAAGAGGGCGGCGGTCCGTTGAGACGGCCGACGCAGATCGTCGCCACGACGTCGAGACGTCACGGTTCAGTGCAATCAGGTGACTCCCCCGCACCCACCCCAGGCATGCGGGGGATCACCGTCAGGCACCTAACCAACTGCAACACAGGCACTTCAGCAGCACACCTCACGCCGCCCCTTCCGTGCCGGGCTTCTTCTTCGCCGCCTTCTCCCCGCGCGGCCAGTGCACGTTCCGCGCACTCTTCCACGCCGACAGTTTCTCGGGGTCCTTCCGATACCGGTGCTTGTTGATGGCATCGAGCTGCTTCACCAGCATCATGATGTCCGCCATCGTCGCATCCAGCTCGGCGTTGGCGCCCACATGGCTCCGAAGCCCGGAGTCCTTGTCATCCAGACTGGCCTCGAACTCCTTCATCAGCCCCGCGAACTCCTCCAGGAACCCCGGCGGCATGCCGTACTTCGTGAACAGCTCCTGGAACTCGGTGGCCTGCGCCACGGCCTGACGGCACGAGGCCAGGAAAGTGGTGTTCCCCGGCCGACTGCCCCGCAGCCGGATCCGCGTCCCCATCCCCGGGACTTCCACCGCCGCCGCCCGCGCCACCCCCTGCAGCAGACGGATCTTGAGAATGAGCGCCTCACGCAGCTCCTCCCGCGTGAGCACCGAGGCATGCACCGTCACATGCCCCGCCCCCTCCTGATTCAGCAGCGCCTTAGCCTTCGTGACCTTCTCCTCCAGCTTCTGCACCGCGGCTTCCTGCCCGGGATTGTCCGACGGGTTCGCCCGGCTGTGGGCAACCACCCGCGTGGCCATCTCGAGCTCGATCAGGTTTCCGGACCGTATCGTACACCTCGCCTTTCTTCTGCTCGACCGGGGTCCGCGGTTGGGCACGGCCCCACCTCCCAGGTTCAGTCCCGCCGCACACGTGTCCCAACCACGTCGCGACGGGGGTGGGCTTTGCAGACCCCGTGCCAGCGCAAAATTCCGTGCCTCACACAGCGTGACGACGATCGCGGAAACCAGCGCGGACCGCGCAAATACCGGCGCACGCATGTCGAACTCCGGCGCGCGCATGTCGCGCGCGCGCGGGGCCATGTCGAACCGGTGCGCACGCGTTGTGAGGTCGTGCGGAGACCGCGGAAATCGGTGCGCACGCCGCGTGAATGGCGGCGCACTCATGTCGAGTGCATGCGCAGACTGTTACAACGAAAGGAGATACAGCGTCAGGGCGAGCGGGGAGGTTGTGGGGCGGTGCGCACGCATCTCAGATGGATGCGGAGACAGATCAAGCGCGGGCGCACCCATGTCGAACACCGGCGCGGACGGTGCGGACCGGGGGGGAACGTCCGTGAGAACCGGAGTACGCTCCGGAAATCGCCGCGCTCGATCCTCCGCAACTCCGCGACGCCGCGTGAACCGCGGAGTGTGCACCGCCCCGAAAAGTGTCCTCGGCGGAGGACACCGAGTGTCCACCGTGGACACTCGGGTGGACACTTTCAGGGAGATGCGAGGACAGTTGGACAGTGGGAAGAAATTTCCGGATTGGTGCGACGCCCGGGGAGTTCGAGCGGAGCACGCGGAGGGCACGGAGCATGACGCGCGAAAGGCCGGGGACGAAGCCCCGGCCTTGAATCTCCACCTCCGAGTCGTCGCTGAAGCGACGGCTCGGCTGAAGTCACTGAAGTGACCCTATCGACGAGGAGGTCGCTTCAGCGACATCAGCCGCGGACTCGAAAACCGGGATCAGACGAACAACCCGTCCACCGAGAGGTACCGCTCCCCGGTGTCATAGCAGAAGACCAGCACCCGGCTCCCCGCCGGGATCTCCGGGAGCTTCTGCGCGACCGCGGCCAGCGACGCCCCCGACGACGGGCCGACGAAGATCGCCTCCTCCTTCGCCGACCGCACCGCGTACGCAAAGGCGTCCTCCTCCGTCACCTGGATGGTGCCGTCGAGGGTCGCGGTGTGCAGGTTCCCCGGAATGAATCCCGCCCCGATCCCCTGGATCCGGTGCGGACTCGGCGCCCCGCCGCTGATCACCGGCGACTTGGCCGGCTCGACCGCGAAGGTCTTCATTTTCGGGAACTTGGCCTTCAGCACTTCGCTCACGCCGGTGATGTGCCCGCCGGTGCCCACCCCGGTGATCAGGTAGTCGATCCCCTCCGGGAAGTCGGCCAGGATCTCCTTCGCCGTGGTGTGCTTGTGGATCTCGATGTTCGCGGGGTTGTCGAACTGGTTCGGCATCCAGGCGTTCGGCGTCGCGGCCACGAGTTCCTGCGCCCGCGCAATCGCCCCCTTCATCCCCTTCTCCCGCGGGGTGAGGTCGAACTCCGCCCCGTACGCCGCCATGATCCGGCGCCGCTCAACCGACATCGACTCCGGCATCACCAGGATCAGGCGATACCCCTTCACCGCCGCCGCCATCGCGAGCCCGATCCCGGTGTTCCCCGAGGTGGGCTCGATGATGACGCTGCCCTTCGTGATGACACCGCGCCGCTCGGCATCCTCGATCATCGCCATGCCGATCCGGTCCTTGATGCTCCCCCCCGGATTGGCGCGCTCCAGCTTGAGCCACACCTCGACCTTGCCCGGAAAGAGCCGGCCCAGCCTGACGTGCGGGGTGTTGCCGATGGTGTCCAGAATCGAATTGGCCTTCATGGCGCGTGTCCTCGATATCGGTGTTGGAATGGCGCGATGCGGATCGCGCGTACGTCATGGTGATTCGGGCCGTCGCGTTGATTCGGGTGGCGCGGTCGGGTGACGCCCCGCGTTCCGCCATCATCGTGGGGGCGACCCCGGGCCGTCGCCGCCCGTCGATGACCGCCCCGCGTGCCGCGATCATTGTAGGGGCGACCGGCCGGTCGCCCCTACGGGTTCCGTCATCACACCGGGATCCGCGCCGGGCGCCGTCCGGGTTCCGTCGTGACGCCGGGATCCGCGGCGGGCGTCGGCCGGGTTCCGTCATCACGCCGGGATCCGTGGCGGGCGCCGGCCGGGTTCCATCGTCACACCGGAAATCGGTGGTACGATCAAATATTGTATTCCAGCAATGCCTCGTCCGCCGCGCGGGGCCGCTCGACGGTGGCCCCATGGGTGACGACCGACCCCGGCAGCACACTGTGCGTCAGCCAGACGTTGCCGCCGATGACGCTCCCCGCCCCGATGACGGTGTCGCCCCCGAGGATCGTGGCGTTGGCGTAGATCACCACGTCGTCCTCGATCGTGGGATGCCGCTTCTGCCGCGCCAGCTCCTTCCGCACGCTCAAGGCGCCAAGGGTCACGCCCTGATACAGCCGCACCCGGTCCCCGATCACGGTGGTCTCGCCGATGACGATGCCGGTCCCATGATCGATCGCCAGCGACCGGCCGATCGAGGCCCCGGGATGAATGTCGATGCCGCTCTCCCGGTGCGCAAATTCGGTGATCAGCCTCGGCAGGAGGGGGACACCGATCTGACACAGCGAGTGCGCGATCCGGTAACAGGCCAGCGCGAAGAACCCGGGATACGCGAGGAGCACCTCGTCCTGGCTCTTGGCCGCCGGATCGGCCTGGCAGATGGCGGTCGCATCCAGCTCGAGCAGGTGGCGGAGCCCCGGCAGGTCGGCGGTGAAGGCGGCGCTCAGCAGCGAGGCATGGTCGTGCGGCGTGCCCTGCGCCAAAAGGAAGCCGTCGAGCTGGCTCCGGAGCCGCTCGAGTTCGGCGCGCACCTCGCCCGGCGAGGCGCTCTCGGTCTCGGCGAAGTGCGGGAAGAGGAGCGCGAGCGCGGCGTGGGTGAACTCTTCGGCGAGCCGCCGCGCCTGTACCGGCAGCGCATAGCTCTCGCGCGCGGCCGCCACCTGCCGCACGAAGTCGTCGATCGGATGGTCCATGGCAGACAAACTAACTGGACGCCGGGGTCCCGGGCGATGCCAGCGCCTCGCGTACCCGGCCGGCCAGCTCCTGCGCCGTGAACGGCTTCTGCAGCAGCTCGACCGACGGGTCAAGGACGCCGTGCACCCCCAGCTCGTCGCCGGCATACCCCGACATGAAGAGGACGCGCAGCCCGGGACGCTGCCGAGTGAGGCGGGCGGCGAGCATCGGGCCCGACTCGCCCGGCATGATGACGTCGGTGAGGAGGAGGTCGATCTTCCCCGGATGCTTCCCGGCCAGGTCGAGCGCCGCCTCCGCGCTCGACGCGCCGAGCACGGTGTAGCCGAAGCTCTGCAGGATCCGGGTCGCGACGCTGAGCAGCGCCGCTTCGTCCTCCGCCAGCAGGATGGTGCCGCTCCCCACTTCGGCGGTGCCGTTGCCCTTCGGCTCCTCCCTGGGGAGGCTCCCCACCGCCCGCGGGAGATAGATGACGAAGCGCGCCCCCTCCCCCTCGCCACTCTCGACGGTGATGCTCCCGCCGCTCTGCCGCACGATGCCGTAGACGCTGGCGAGGCCGAGTCCGGTCCCCTTGCCTCGTTCCTTGGTCGTGAAGAACGGCTCGAAGACCCGGAGCAGGGTCTCCTCGCTCATCCCCTGCCCGGTGTCGGCGACGGCGAGCAGCACGTAGCGGCCGGCCGGCAGCTCCATGAACGGGGTGTGCCGGGGCGCGGTGAACTCGACGTTCTCGGCCTCGATGGTGAGGACGCCGCCGTTGGGCATCGCGTCGCGGGCATTCACCGCGAGGTTGAGGAGCACCTGCTCGAGCTGGGCGCGGTCGGCGCGGACCAGGCCGAGATCGGGGGCGACCAGCGGGACGACCCGGATCCGCTCTCCCACCAGGCGTTCGAGCATCCGGACCGTATCGTGCACCACCTTGCCGAGATCGAGCACCCGCGGCTCGACGACCTGCTTCCGGCTGAAGGCGAGGAGCTGCCCCGTGAGTGCCCCGGCCCGCTCCGCGGCGTGGCGGATCTCCTCGAGGTCGCCCCGCGCCGGATGCCCGACCGGCACCTGAAGGAGCGCGAGGTCGCTCGAGGCGAGCACGGTGGTGAGGAGGTTGTTGAAGTCGTGCGCGACGCCGCCGGCGAGGAGACCGATCGCCTCCATCTTCTGCGCCTGACGGAGCTGTTCCTCGAGCAGGTCGCGCTCGGTGACGTCGCGGGCGTTGAGCACGAGCCCCGCGACCGAGGGCTCGCCGAGCAGGTTGGTGACGATGGTCTCGAGGGAGCGGGCCTGGCCGCTCGCGTGGAGGAGCCGCCAGTGGAGCGTCGTCGACCCCGCGGTCAGGAGCAGCGCGTCGTTGAGGGCGAGCTCCGCCCGGGGGCGATCCTCCGGCACCACCAGCTGGGTGAACGGCTTCCCCAGCAGCTCCTCGGGGGTGCGGCCCAGCACCCGGCGCACCGAGGCGCTCGCGAAGCGGACGACCCCCCGGTCGTCGACGACCATGACGAGGTCGGAGCCGTGCCTGACGAGCGCCTCGTAGCGCGCCTCGCTCTTCCGGGCGACCTGCTCGGTGAGGAGCCGGATGTTCTCCCGGGTCGCGAGCATGTCGCGGATGGCGAGGAGCCCGATCATCACGACCACGCCGATGGCGAGGAGGCTGAGCGGGTAGGTCCACGTCCGGATGGCGACGCCGAGGAGGAGGAGCGCCGCGACCGCCGCGGCGGCGAGCGGAATCCGGCTCGGCCGGAGGAACTCGCCACCGCCTCCGGCCCCCTGCGGCGCCGGGAGGATGGGGCGGCTGAGATAGCGGCCGCCGGCCCAGAGGAGCAGGACGTAGCTCGCGGCGAAGACCGCGTCGGTCCATTCGTTCGACGGCTGCCCGGTGCGGAAGTAGATGACCTGGTAGGCGATGTCGGCGGCGGCGTTGATCGCAATGCCGCCGAGCAGCAGGGTGAGTGCCCCCTGCTGGGTGGAGGGACGGCGGAACCAGACCACCGCCGCGGTGCCGATGACGAGCAGGTCGCAGGCCGGATAGGCGAGCGTCTGGACCACCCGCAGCACCCCCTGGTGCATCGGGGCGTGCACGCTCTCGACGAAGAACCAGACCAGGAGCCCGAGGCCGAGCAGGATGATCAGCGCATCGATCAGGTGCCGCCACAGCTCCGGGGTGGACCGTTCCTTCCTCGGCAGCTTCAGCATCCCGCCGATCAGCAGCGGGTAGATGAGGAGGTAGGGGATGTTGGGCCAGGCGAAGGCGGGGTCGCCCTTGATGAAGAGGGCGATATAGAACCAGCCGAGGTTCCCGATCGCAACAAAAATGTAGGCGGCACCGATGAGCCGGAGCCCCTGGCCGATGCGGAGTTCGATCAGGGGACGGCGCGAGGCGCGCCACAGCACCCAGGCGGTGGCCAGGTTGAGTGGCGGAAAAAAGAGCAGGATGAGGAGACTGCCGACGGGGCCGGTGCCGAGGAGGCCGGTGACCCGGGCGATTTCGAAGGCGAGGCTGTAGACCGCCGCGATCAGGGCGTAGCGTCCCTCCCCGTCGAAGGACGGGGTCGAGGGCGCGGAGGTCGGGGCGGCGGTCGGCATGATCCTTCCTTAATCTACCGCCGCCCGGCCTAAATCATTTGGGAAGGTGCGCCGCCGCCGAGCCGAAGGTCGGCAGGGCGCTGAGCCCGAGCCGGAGGAGGCCGGTGATCGCCGGCACCCCGACGCCGAAGCCGATCAGCCCGATGTTGGCGCCGAGCCAGCGACCGGTCCACCGATTGACGAGGCCACGGTCGCGGGTGACCGAGACGACGGCGACAGCGGCGACGTTGAGCGCGATCAGCAGCAGTACGCTGGTCTGCCATGCCCACGTCCCGGCGTCACCGAGCCAGGTGGTTATTGAATCGTTCATGATGAACATCCTGCGCGAGGTGGGAGCGGTTCCCGGCCAGGAAGCGCTGTCCTCAAGATCGGCATTCGGCGGCGGAGCGCAAGATGCCGGTGCCTTCGCGAGGCGGAGACCATTACTTTCCGGCCCGCGACGACACTCAGGGAGATGCAGGAATGCACGTGCTGGTGGTCAATGCCGGAAGCGCCACACTGAAGTTCAAGCTCGTTCGCGTGGCGGGAAGAGAGCTGAAGATCGTCGCGCAGGGACGCGAAGAGCTGGCGCAGGGGCATGGCCGCGCGGTGGCGCATCTGCTCGCCAACCTGCCGGTGAAGCCGGACGCGGTGGCGCACCGCTGCGTGCACGGCGGTGAGCGCTTCACCACCCTGGTCCCGATCGACGAGAAGGTGGTGAAGGATCTCGAGGAGCTGATCCCGCTCGATCCGCTCCACGGCGGCGCCGCCCTCGCCGGGATCATCGCCACCCTCGGACTCGGCGTCCCCCTCGTGGCCGCCTTCGACACCGCCTATCACAGCACCGTCCCCGACGTGGCCCGGCGGTACGCGCTGCCGGCGTTCGAGGGGGTGCACCGCTACGGCTTCCACGGCTGGTCCTACCTCTCGGTGGTGGAGCGCTACACCGAACTCACCGGCCGGGCCGATCCCTCGCTCATCGTGCTCCACCTCGGCAGCGGCGCCTCGGCGTCCGCCATCCTCAAGGGGAAGTCGGTGGACACCTCGATGGGGATGTCGCCGCTCGAAGGACTGGTGATGGGCACCCGCCCCGGCGATCTCGACCCCGGCGTGCTGCTCCACCTGATGCGGAACGGCTACGACGAGCAGAAGCTCGCCGACCTGCTCTACCGCCAGTCGGGGCTGCTCGGCCTTGCGGGCGATTCCGATGTGCGGGTACTGCTGCAGCGGGACGACGACGACGCGCGGCTGGCGCTCGAGATCTTCTGCTACCGGATCCGCAAGTACATCGGCGCCTATCTGGCGGTGCTGGAAGGGGCGGCCGAGGCGATCGTCTTCACCGGTGGCGTGGGGGAGCATTCGAGCGTGATCCGGCGGCAGATCGCGGAGCCGTTCGGGTGGGCCGGGCTCACCATCGCGCAGGACGGAGACTGGGTGCGGGAGGAGCGGATCACCACCGCCGACTCCCGGCTCCACGCGTGGGTGATCCCCACGCGGGAGGAGGAGATGATCGCGCGCGCGACGGCGGTCCTCCTTCAGGGCCCCGCGGTACTGGAGGGTGGCAGCACCTGAAGGGTAAGGGCCGCGGTGGAGCCGGTGCCCTGCGGGGCGGCCGGCGGATCGCCGCGGGTCGCCGAGTAGGTTCCCGCCAGCAGCACTTCCAACGGATGCGCCGAGCTGCGATTCACCCCATGATCGGGGCTGGTGAGCACCGGTGCGAAGTTCACCGGCCGCCGGGTCGCGAACAGCTTCAGCACCTCCGGACCATAGGGCTCCGTCGCCCAGTAGCAGAGCTGGCTCAGGTAGCTCGCGCCGGGCGGCAGGAGATTGTCCTCGCCGCCGAGGTCGGCGCGGGGGAAGAGCTGCCCGATGGCGCCATCGGGAGTGAGATCGAGGACCGAGATGTAGGCGGAGTCGGCGCCCTCGTTCACGAAGCGGAGCAGGTAGCCGTCGTTGGGACGGAGGATCCACTGATTCCCCTCGGAGAGCTTCGCCTTCACATGCACGGTGTCGGACTGACGGCCGTCGCAGCTGTTGTTCGGACCGAAGCGATGGGTGGCCGGCACCAGCTCGATCCGCACCCGGATCCGCGGATCGGCCATCTGCACCTGCTTGAGGTAGCTGCTCCGCGCGAGTGCGCGGATCTGCTCGGTGAGTGAGGCGCGGCCCACCGCGGTGGAGGCGTCGATCGGCGCCACCAGGGCGACGCTGGTGTCGCCGGCCCAGCTCACGGTGAGGCCGGCGGGGCCCTTCGCCTTGGTGAGGACGGGGTGGACCACCATGTCGGCGAGGGAGTCGGAGAGCTGGATCACGCCGGTCCGCTCGAGATCGGCGGCGAGGGCGTTCCGCGCCGCGGGGGCGATGGCGGGATCGAGCAGCAGCCGGACCCGGAACTCCGCAAAGGCGTACTCGGTGACGAAGGCCCAGCTCCCCGCGACCTTTCCGCCCGGGGCGAGGCGCACCCGCGCCTGGAGTTCGTCGGAGACGGCCACTTCGCCGCTGCCGAGTGCGGTCGCCTTTGCGGGATCCTGAGTGCCGACGGGATAGAAGGAGAGCTTCGACCCGGGGAGGAGGCCCACGAGGCTCCCCCCTTCGAGCACCGCGATCGAGTCGCCGATCACCGAGGCGATGCGGAAGTAGGGCTTCTGGATCACCGCGCGGCCGCTGAAGACAGCGACGTCGGCGTCGCCCTCGAGCTGCGGCGTCTCCTCCGGCACCTCCCCCTGCATCCACGACTTGAGCTGATCGAACACCGCGCGATAGGTGAGCGTCTGTCCGTCGGCGACGTTGAGGGCGGCGAGCACGTGACTCAACCCGACCGAGAGCGGGCCGGCGGTCTTGTCCTCGCCCTTGAGCTCCACCTCGGTGGCGAGCTGATCCTCGCGCGCGGCGGAGAAGACCACCATCGGCGCGAGCCCGCTGGCGCCGCTGTTCCCGCCACGGGTCGCGGCGGGGATCGCGAGCCAGCCGGAGCCGGTCGGGGTGTCGCCGCGGGTGGTCTGCCGGGTCGCGGCCGGCTTGCCGATCGGCGGCATGCCGCCACGCACCGGCATCGCGCTCCGGGTGGCGGACCCGGAGTGGCAGGCATCGATGAAGACGACGACGTTGCCGCCGGGGGAGACCTGCTGCCGGAGCCGGGCGAGGATCGGTTCGAGCTGATCGTCCTTGATGTGGTATTCCCCCTTGTAGGTGGCGGGGTCCACATCGCCTCGCGCATCGACGGGCACCCAGAGTTCGTCGAGGCCGTCGAGCTCGTCGCCGTTGTCGTCGGTCATCTGGTGACCGTGACCGGAGTAGTGCACCACCACGACATCGCCGGGACGGGCGTCGGCGACCAGGTTGTCGAGCGCCTGAAGAATGCCGGCACGGGTCGCCTGACTGTCGACCAGGGTGCGGATGGCGGTGGAGTCGAAGCCCTGCCGTTCGAGGGCGGCGCGGATGAGGGGGACGTCGTTGGCGGAGCTGAGCTTCTGGTAGCCGCTCGAGCGGGGATACTTCCCGATCGCGATGATGAGGGCCAGCTTCCGGCCGGTGTCGGCTGCGGGTGCGGCGAGCGCCGGGCCGGGCCCTATAAATGAAGGCGCGGGTCGGCCGATACCGGTGGGGAGGAGCAGGAGGGCTCCGAGCATCGGCATGGCTGGCAGGCAGCGGAATTGCATGGAAAGCGGGTCCTTGGCTGGGGTGTCACGGGGCCAGAGATGCGCCCGGCGGCTCGACTTGCACGGCCCGGCTCAGATGACGAGACTGTAACCTATCTCCCTGTACAAGTGGGCGCGGTGACTCGCGTCCTGTCGCGCCACTCCTACGGACCGGTCCCATGCGACTGCGCGTACAGCCTTTCCTGCTGCTCGGCGTCCTGCTCCTCCTTCCCGCGGCCGCCCTCGCCCAGGGCAACCGCCCCTCGCCCACCATGAAGGGGCTGCGGTTCCGCATCCTCGAGGTGTTGTGGCAGCGCGGCGATTCGGCGCAGGTCCGCCTCGAGGGGGGGAGCGGCGCCGGGATCCTGGTGGGGATGGAAGGCAGCGCGATCGCGGTCCGGCGCGACTCGATGACCCACCGGGGCGGCACCCTGCTCGGCGACGCGCTGGTGATCCAGTCGGACACCTCGGGCAGCATCGCGAACGTCGCCCTCACGGACCCCGCCACTCCGGAGAAGCAGATCTACGAAGGGGACCTGATCGGGCTGCAGCTCGAGGAGCGCTACTCGCTCACGCCGACCCTGCTGACCGAGCTGGTCACCCGCCGCATCACCTACACCGACGACGACGGCCACTCCCTCTACGGCTTCTGGAACATCCTCCTCGGCGACAACGATTCGCTGCTCACCCCGGTCCTCGCGGCGATGGCGAACGATCTGCGCGCCGTCGCCAAACGGGTGGATACGTCGATCGCCGCGGACAACGATCTACGCAAGCCGCTGGAGAAAGGACACTACAAGGGGAAGAGCGTGATGACGATCCTCGCGGCGGCGACGCCCGAGGATGCCGCCCGCTACCTCGATTTCATCGTGAGCTATCCCGGCCCGTACGTCGGCCGGTCGCTGAATCTGGCCAGCGCCTTTGCCGACTGGCTCAGCGTCGGCGCCACGCCGGGCAAGCTCGCGGTCCGCGACGAGCTGCTCGCGGCGACGACCGACGACGAACGCCGCCGGCTCATCACCGCCCAGCCCGACGCCCTTTCCGACGGCATCTGGGTCGAGCAGTGGAATACTGAGACCAGCCGGCTCGCGAAGGCGGGCAAGTACGATGCGGCCCGCGCCCTCAACCACGTCGCGATGCTCGTGGTGGAAGCCTTTGACCTGAAGGAGCGGCGGGGCTGGGTACTGTTCGCGGCCGCGCAGACCGAGCACCAGGCGAAGGAGCGGGAGCAGGCGATCGCGCTGTACCGCTCCGCGATCGACGCCTTCAAGATCGCCGACAACGAGGAGGGGGTGCGCTTCGCCCTCAACAACATCGCCGATGAGCTCACCCGGCTCGGCCGCTACGTTGCCTCGATGGCGGTGTGGGACACGGTGGTGAGCCTCGAGCGGGCCCGCACCCGGCAGGACTCCTCAGCGGCGCAGCGGGTAAGCCTCGCGATCTCGCTGTTCGGCTACGGCAGCGCGCAGGAGAAGATCGACCGCTACGACGAGGCGATCGCCACCTACACCGAGGCGGTGAAGCTGTTCGGCACCGTGAGCACCGCCGATGCGCGGAGCCGGCAGGCGGATGCGCTCAACTCGATCGCCGGGATCTACGGCAAGCAGGGGGACCGGGAGAAGTCGATCCTCACCTACCGGCAGTCGCAGGCGCTGTATCACGACCTCGAGGACATCGAGGGGGAGGCCGACCAGCTCGACGAGATCGGGGTGCAGCTCTCCAAGCTCTCGAAGTACCGCGAGGCGATCGCGATCTGGGATTCGGCCTACGCGCTGCACATCCGCTCGGGGGAGACGGGCGACGCCGGCTACTCGAAGTCGCAGATCGGGCAGGCCTCCTGGAGTCTCGGCGATTACGCCGCGGCGATCGCGGCGCACAACGAAGCCGTGACGCTCCGGACCAAGGCCGATGACAAGAAGGGGGTCGCCTACTCGCTCGCCAAGCTGGCCTCGCTCTACCGGGACAGCGGCGATCCGAACCGCGCGCTCGAGGCCTATCAGCGGGTCGCGGGACTCTACGCCGAACTCGAGGACCGCGACCAGCAGGCGAGCGTCCTCAACGACATGGGCGACGTCTACTACAACGAGAAGGACTATCCCCGCGCCATCGCCCGGTATCACGAGGCGCGGGTGATCCAGGAGCGGCTGCAGACGCCGAGCCCGCTGGCGCTCACCTACTACGACCTGGGCGACGCGTTCTATCAGCAGACCCAGCTCGACAGCGCCGGCGCGTACTACACTCGCGCGGTGACGCTGCAGCGGGAGATCGGCGACGAGTGGAACCTGATCGCCTCGCTCAACAGCCTCGGCTACGTGGCGGAGTTCGGCGCGCACGACCGGCCGCGGGCCGAGGGGTACTATCGCGAGGCGCTGGCCCTGGCGCAGAAGCTCGATGCGAAGAATCTCATCGCCGGCTGCTACGCGGCGCTCGGGCGTTCGGCCTATGCGCGAGGCCAGCTCGACAGCGCGATGGTGTTCCGCACCCAGGCGCTCGCGATCTACCGGGGCCAGGAGGACCAGCGGCAGGTGGCGCTGCAGCTCTCCGCCATCGGCGACATCCAGCTCCAGAAGGGCGACCTCGCCAAGGCGCTGGCGACGTATCAGGATGGCGTCACGATCGCCGACAAGGCGAACCGGCGGACCGAGGTGGCGAGCCTGCTCACCTCGATCGCGTGGATCTACACCCTGACCGGCGAGTACCCCAAGGCGATCGAGACCGAACAGCGGAGTCTCGCGATCAGCCAGGAGGTGAAGAATCCCTGGGGCATCGCCAATTCGTTCAACGGCCTCGGCAACACCTACAACCAGGGCGGCGACTACCAGCGCTCGATCGGCTTCTACCAGCAGGCCGAAAGCATGTATGTGGATCTCAAGGATCCGGTGTCGCAGGCCTCCGCGATGAACAACATCGGCACCATCTATTTCTGGCAGGGGGACTATCCGAAGGCGCTGAGCCAGTTCAACCGGGCGCTCGACATCGTGAAGGCGAACGGCTCGGAAGGGGAGTTCTATCCGCTCCTGCTCGGCAACATCGGCGAGGTGTACTACGAGCAGGGGAACTATCCCGACGCCGAGCGGTGGCTCACCGATGCGCTGGCGCGGGCGCGCGACGTCCAGACCGCGCGCACCACCGCCACCGCACTCACCCTGCTCGGCAAGACGGCGCTGGAGGAGGGGAAGTATCCCGACGCGGCCCGCTGGTTCCAGGCCGCGGACACGCTGCGCCGGCGCATGGGCGCCCGCGACAACATCGCCGAGGTGCTCACCCAGCAGGGGAAACTCGCGTACGCGCAGCATGATCTCGCCGGTGCCAGGCCGAAGCTCGAGGAGTCGGCGCGGATCGCCCGCGAAATCGGGGCGACCAAGTATCTCTGGGAGCCGCTCTACCTCCTCGGCCAGGTGCTCCGCGACCAGGGCGACTCGGCCGGCGCCCTCGCCGCCTTCCAGGAGGCGGTGAGCGTCGTCGAGCAGCTCCGCAACAAGGTGGTCGGCGGCGAGGGAGCGCAGAAGCTGTTCGCGTCGGGCAAGGTGCAGGGCCGGCTCTACGAGGCGCTGGTCGGGCTCCTGATCCGCATGGGTCAGGGGGAGAAGGCGCTCTCGGTGCTGGAGCACAGCATGAACGAGGAGATCCGCGGGAAGTTCCGCGGGCTGGGGATCGAGTTCGCCGACAGCACCAAGGCGCGGCTGCTCGCCGAGGAGGAGCGGCGGAAGGCGAAGCTCGACGGCGTCACCGAGCAGCTTGCCCGCGAGCGCGCCGCGCCGGAGAGTGCCCGGAACAATGCCAAGATCACCGCGCTCGAGGCCAGCCGCAGCGTCGCGGAGGAGGACTATCTCGGCTTCGTGAACCAGCTCATGCGGGAGCAGCCGGATCTCAAGAACCACATGAGCGTGAGTCTCCGGGATCTCCGGAGCGCACGCACCGAGCTGCCGAAGGATGTGGCCCTGCTCGCCTACCTGCTCGGCGAGAAGGAGCTGTACATCTTCGCCGTCACCTCCGATACCCTGGTCGCGAAGGTGATCGAGCTTCCCCGCGACACCCTCGACCAGAACGTCGAGCTGATGGTGAAGCTGGCGCGGAACCCCACGATGACGCTCGCCGCGGCGCGGCGCTCCGGGGCGGCCGGCCAGGCGCCGGTGGAGGCGAAGCCGGCGGGGGATGTGCGGAGGCAGTCTGCCCTGCTCTACCAGTGGCTCATCGCGCCGATCGAGAAGGAGCTGGGCAACCGGAAGCGGCTGGCGATCGTGCCGAGCGGGAGCCTCTACTTCCTGCCGTTCCAGATTCTCGCGCTGAGCGCCGACAGCAACGCGAAGACCCTCGGCGACGAGCGCACCGTCTTCTACGTCACCGAGCTCAAGGTCGCGCCGGCGAAGACCGGGCCGCGCACCCCGCTCAAGCTGGCCGCCTTCGGCAACGCCGACAATTCGCTGCCGAGTGCCGAGCGGGAGGTGATGGACCTCAAGCGGCTCTATCCGACCTCCACCGTCTTCCTCCGGACCGACGCCACCGAGGCGCGCGCCAAGGCGCTCTCGCCGACGTTCAACGTGGTCCACTTCGCGACCCACGGGAATCTCGACTACCAGAACTTCGACAACACCTTCCTCACGCTCGCGCCGACGGCGACGCCGGCCGAGGATGGCAAGCTGACGCTGCGCGAGGTCTGGAAGCTGGTCGGGTTCGGGCATCACCGGCTGGTGGTGCTCTCGGCCTGCAACACCGCGGTCACCGACGAGCAGGTGGCGGGGTGGCCCAACAGCCCGGCGACGGCCTTCCTGGATGTCGGGGTGCCGGCGGTGGTGGCCTCGCTCTGGCCGGTGGACGACGCGGCGACGGCGGTGCTGATCACCGCCTTCTACAAGAACATGCGGACGATGGATACCGCCGAGGCGCTCCGGCAGGCGCAGCTCACCCTCAAGGCCGACCCGAAGTACAACCACCCCTTCTACTGGGGCGCCTGGGTCCTGGTCGGCGACTGGCGGTAGCGGAGCTGCGGCCCGAGGTTCGGCGTCCCTCCGGGCTCGGCCTCCGAGCTCGTCGCTAAAGCGACGATACTTGACTCCGCGGACCGGGGCCAGTTTACTGGCCTCAGCCGAGCCGCGGCTTGAGCCGCGGACTCGGCTGCGAGGGAACCAAATGCCGGCCCGGTACGTTGTACCCATGTGCCCCCACCGACCGGGGGGCATCCTATGACCGCCGCTCCCGACCCGCGCCGATCCGGCGCCGCCACCGAGTTCGCCCCGCGCGAACTGGATGTGCCCTACCCGAGCTTCCCGGAGCTGCTTCCGGCGGAGGAACTCGAGGCGGGGCGCTACGTCGTCCGCTTCGCGCGGACGGTGGAGGACCTCGACGCCATCGAGCGGCTCCGGTTCGAGGTGTTCAACCTCGAGCTCGGCGAGGGGCTCGACAGCGCCTTTGCCACCGGCCGGGACCATGACGACCTCGACCCCCACTTCCATCATCTGCTGATCGCCTGCCCCGCGACCGGGGAGGTCGTCGGGACCTACCGGCTGCAGACCTCCGAGATGGCCGAGTCGCGGCAGGGGTTCTATTCGGCGGGGGAATTCGACCTGAGCGGGCTGCCGCGCGACTTCATCGAGAATGCGGTCGAAGTGGGGCGCGCCTGCGTGGCGAAGGAACACCGGAACGGCCGGGTGCTCAATCTGCTCTGGCGCGGCCTCGCGCTCTATCTGCTGCAGAACAGCAAGCGCTACCTCTTCGGCTGCTGCTCGCTCACGTCGCAGGACGAGGCGCTGGGCCAGGCGACGATGCAGTTCCTCGAGCGCGAGGGGCATGTGCACCCGACGCTGCTCGCGCCGCCGCTCCCCGCGCTGAGCTGTGCCGGCGCCGATCCGGTCGCGGTGGCGGCGGCCACGGTGAAGATCCCGGCGCTCTTCCAGAGCTACCTGCATCTCGGCGCCAAGGTATTCGGACCGCCGGCGATCGACCGGCAGTTCAAGACCATCGACTTTCTCGTGGCACTGGATGTCGCCAGCCTCGACGAACACAGCTACCGCTTCTTCTTCCGCTGAGGCGGGAGCGGTCCCGGCGCCGGTCGCGTGGCTTCGGCTCACCGGCCTCGCCGCGTGGACGGCAGCCTGGATCACGGTGTGGGGCGTGCTCTCGCTGCTGATGCTCCCCTTCGGCGCGGCACGACATGGAGTGCGGCGGAGCATCTTCCGCCGCTGGGCACGGGGAGGAGCGACGCTGCTGGGACTCCGGGTGCGGGTGGACGGCGCGGTGCCCAAGGCGCCGTTCTTCCTGGTCTCGAATCACCTGAGCTACCTCGACATCGTCACCTACGCGGCGGTGATGCCGGCGCGGTTCGTGGCGAAGAGCGAGGTGCGGGACTGGCCGGTGGTGGGGCTTCTCGCCACCGCGATGGGGACGATCTTCATCGACCGCACCGTGAAGCGCGACGCGCTCCGGGTGCTGGAGCGGCTGGAACAGGCCTCGGGCGAGGGGGACGGCGTCGTCGTGTTCGCCGAGGCGACCAGCTCGCCGGGCCACACCGTGCTGCCGTTCCGCCCCGCGCTGCTCGAATGGGCGGCGCGGAGTGGTCACCCGGTGCACCACGCGAGCGTGGGCTATCGGACCTCGGCCGGCAGCATTCCGGCGCATCTCTCGGTGTGCTGGTGGGGCGACATGACCTTCGGGTCGCACTTGGTGGCGCTGGCGCGGCTGCCGCGGATTGAAGCAACCGTCCGCTTCGGTGAGGCGCCGATCGCGGAGCGGGATCGCAAACGACTGGCCGACCGGCTGCACCAGGCGGTGTCGGCCCGGTTCATACCCGTAGTCCTGGAGTCGAAATGACGGAACGCATGGAAGCGGTGGAGGGGAACCTGATCGTGCTCGCGCAGGCGGTGGAGGTGCTGCGCCGCATGGATGACGAGACCTACGCGCACGGGGGCGCATCGCCCGGCGTGTCGGCGATCGGGGTGCACTTCCGCCACGTACTCGACCACTACCGCTCCTTCCTGATGGGACTCGCGATCGACGAGATCGACTACGACGCGCGCCACCGGCACGTGCCGCTCGAGACCGAGCGGCAGCTCGCTATCGAGACGGCGCTCGGCTTCGCGACCGATCTCGGGCGGCTCACGAACGACCTCGCCAGCCGGCCGGTGCGGGTGAGCACCCGGAGCGTGGCCGGCGCGGATGGCGCGGCCGACTGGAGCCAGTCCTCGCTCAAGCGGGAGCTGCAGTTCCTGGTCAGCCATACGGTGCACCACTACGCCCTGATCAAGGAACTGCTCCGGCGCACCGGCTTCGATGCGGGGACGGAGTTCGGCGTGGCGCCGTCCACCATCGCGGCCACCCGCCGCGATCCCGCATGTGCACGGTAAGCTGGCGCCCCGACCCGCTCGGCTACACCCTCTGCTTCAACCGCGATGAGCGCTTCACCCGCGCCCCGGGGCTCCCCCCCGAGGCGCGGGAGGCGGGCGGCGTCGCCTACATCGCACCGACCGATGGCGACTTCGGCGGCACCTGGCTCGCGACCAACGCCTACGGCCTCACCCTCGGCATCACCAACCGCTATTCCGTGCCGGGCTACGTCGCGCCCGCGTCGCCGAGGAGTCGCGGGCTGCTTCCCCTCGCGCTGATCGGCCACGCGACCGCGGCGGAGGCGATCGCGGCGCTCGTCACCACCGATCTCCGGGCGGTGCAGCCGTTCACCCTGGTCGCGGCGGAGCCGGGCGATTCCGGCCGACTCGCGGCATGGGACGGCCACGATCTCGAGGTATCTTTCCTGCGCGGCGCCGGACTGATCCTCACCAGCAGCTCGGTGACCGAGCCGGAGGTTGCGGCCTCGAGGAAGGCGCTGTTCGCCGGCCTCGGCGAGGTCAGCGACGAGGCGCTCGAGGCGCTGCACCGGAGTCACCTGCCCGAGCGCGGGCGCCTCTCGGTCTGCATGCACCGCGACGATGCGGAAACCCAGAGCTTCAGCGAGGTTCGTGTGAGCGCGGATCAGGTCCGCTTCACCCACATCCCCGACGCCCCCTGCCGAGGCACCGCGCTGCCTCCGGTGGTGCTCGCGCGTCGCGCCCTCCCCTGCCGCACCACGAGCTGAGCGCCGATTCCGAGCAGCGGCCGGTGCCGTCGCCCTGGTGGCGGCGGCACTGGCTGCTGTCCATCTATCTGGTGCTGCTCGCCGCCTCGCACCTCGTCCGCCTGATCCGTCCATTCGACAGTGTGCCGTCGAACGACGAGCAGGTGATCATGCTGCACGCGGTCAAGGGAGACCGGGAGCTGGCCGACCCGGTGCGGCTCTCGTTCCGGCAGTTCTTCCCCGACAGCTTCGATCATGCGACGCCGACGATCGTGCTGGTGCACGGGAGTCCCGGCGACAACGGCGAAGTCACCGCCCTCGCGAAGATCCTCGGCAAGACGTTCCGCACCATTGCGCCCGACATGCCGGGCTTCGGCGGCTCGAGCTGGGATGTGCCGGACTACTCCAACCGCGCGCACGCGCACTACCTGCTCCAGCTGCTCGACAGTCTCGGCGTGCGACAGACCCACCTGCTCGGCTTCAGCATGGGGGGCGGCGTCGTGCTGCAGGCCGAGGACATCCAGCCGGGCCGGGTGCGCTCGATCGTCATGCTGTCGGCGATCGGTGCGCAGGAGTACGAGCTGATCGGGGACTACCACCTCAATCACCTGATCCACGGCCTGCAGCTCGGCGGTCTCTGGCTGCTGCGCGAGGGAACGCCCCACTTCGGCTGGCTGGACGATGCGATGCTGAGCGTGTCGTACGCGCGGAACTTCTACGACACCGACCAGCGCCCGCTCCGCGGCATCCTGACGAAGTACGCGGGGCCGATGCTGATCCTGCAGGGGGAGCAGGATCCGCTGGTGAGCGCGGCGCTCGCGCGCGAGCATGCCCGCATCGTGCCACAGGCCGAGCTCGACATGAACGACGGCGATCACTTCCAGGCGTTCATGTATCCCGACCGGATCGCCGCGCCGGTCACCGCCTTCGTGGAGAAGGTGGAGCGGGGCGAGGCGGTCACCCGCGCGACGGCGAGCGCCGAGCGCCTCGCCGCGGCCGCGCAACCGTTCGATCCGCGGAGCCTGCCGAAGATCACCGGAATGGCGCTGGTCATCCTCTGCCTGCTGATCGCGCTCGGCACTCTGCTCAGCGAGGATCTCACCTGCATCACCACCGGGCTCATGATCGCGCGGGGCACGATCAGCTTCTTCACCGGGACGCTCGCCTGCTTCATCGGGATCTTCGTGGGCGATCTGCTGGTCTTCCTCGCGGGGCGCTCGCTTGGGCGCGCGGTGCTCGGCAAGGCGCCGCTCCGCTGGTTCATGACGCCGGAGGCGGTGCAGTGGAGTTCGACCTGGATCCAGCGGCGCGGCGCGGTGCTGGTCTTCGCGACGCGGGTGCTGCCGGGGACGCGACTGCCGACCTACTTCGCCGCGGGGATGCTGCGGACCAGTCTGAGCCGGTTCGCTGCCTACTTCTTCGTGGCGTGCGCCATCTGGACCCCGATCCTGGTCGGGGTGTCCGTCGGCTTCGGCGAGGCAACGCAGCGGGCGCTCACGGTGTTCCGCGACCGCGCGGCGCTCTACCTCCTCGTCAGCGCCGTCGTCCTCTTCGTGCTGCTCAAGTTCCTGATTCCGCTCCTGTCCTGGCGCGGACGCCGGCTGCTGCTCTCGCGCTGGCGGCGGCTCACCCGCTGGGAGTTCTGGCCGAGGTGGGCGTTCTATCCGCCGATCGTGCTGTACGTGCTCTGGCTCGCGGTGAAGCACCGGAGCCTGCTGCTCTTCACGGCGGTGAACCCGGCGATCCCGGGCGGCGGCTTCGTCGGAGAATCGAAGTCGCAGATCCTCGAGGGGCTCGCGGGGAGTCCCGAGTTCGTGGCGGCGTGGCGGCTCATCCCGGCGCGGCGCGCGGTCGCGGCGCGGATCGCGGAGGCGACGGCGTTCCAGGCGACGCTCACGACACCATGGCCGCTGGTGCTCAAGCCCGATGTGGGGGAGCGGGGCTCCGGGGTCGCGATCGTGCGGAGCGCGGAGGAGATCGAACGGTACCTCGCGTATGCCCAGGGGGACGTGATCGTGCAGGCGTACGCGCCGGGGCAGGAGTTCGGGGTGTTCTATCTCCGGGAGCCGGGTCAGTCGAAGGGTCGGATCTTCTCGGTCACCGAGAAGCGGTTCCCGACGGTGACCGGGGACGGGGAGCAATCGCTCGAGGATCTCATCCTGGCCGACGACCGGGCGGTCTGCATGGCGCGGTTCTACCTGCGGCTGCATGCGGGCCGGCTCGCCGACATTCCGCCGGCCGGGGAGACAGTGCCGCTGGTCGAACTGGGAACCCATTGCCGGGGTGCGGCGTTCTTCGATGGCGGGTGGGTCACCACCCCGGCACTGAGCGCGGCGATCGACGCGATCAGCCAGCGGTTCACCGGGTTCCACTTCGGCCGCTACGACATCCGGACGCCGAGCGTGGAGGAGTTCCAGCAGGGGCGGACCTTCAAGATCGTGGAACTGAACGGCGCCACCGCCGAAGCAACGAGCATCTACGATCCGGGGAACCGGATCGGCAGCGCATATCGTACCCTCAGGGAGCAGTGGCGGCTCCTGTTCGAGATTGCCGCCGCGAATGTCGCCGCAGGGGCCCGCCCCGCCACCGCCCGCGAGTTATGGCGGCTGGTCCGGGAGCACGGCGCCGCGATTCGAAGTCATCACTAGGTGCTGGCGGCGAAGGGCTGCCGGCACGGAGCCCTCAGCCCTCAGGAGCACCGATGCTGCAGTCGCACGCCATGCCTCTCCCCAGGACCGCCAACTATCTGAGCTGGGCCTGCCAGATCGTCGCCGCGGTCATCCTGCTGCAGACGCTGTATTTCAAGTTCACCGCCGCGCCGGAGTCGGTCTACATCTTCAGCACCCTCGGCCTCGAGCCGTGGGGCCGGATCGGGAGCGGCGTGGTGGAACTCATCGCCTCGATCCTGCTGCTTGTGCCGGCGACGGCGGGGATCGGCGCGGTGATCGCGCTCGGCGTGATCTCCGGCGCCATCATGTCGCATCTGACGAAGCTCGGCATCGTGGTGCAGGGCGATGGCGGGCTCCTGTTCGGGCTCGCGATCACGGTGTTCGCCTGCGCGGCGGTGGTGGCGTGGCTCAGGCGGGATTCGATTCCGGTGGTGCGGAACTTCTTCTGATCCCTCACGACAACCTCGGCGCGAACGGCCGTTCGCGCCTACGGGTTGACGGCTTGGGGCGCGGGCGGGCGTCCGCGCCTTCCTCATCCTGTCGGCGTCAGTCGGGCACCCAGAATCCCTCGGGGCAGACCCGGCGCAGGAATCCCTCACCCGACGGCGTGAAGGGGCGGCGCCAGCCGAACGAGGTGATCGGCTGCTCCACCTGCTGACTCGCCACCTCGAGAAGTTTGTGCGCGAGCCCGCGGGACTGCGCGGCGGCGTGGGTCCAGATGATCTCCACGGTCCACGAGGTCATCGGGGCGACGCCGGTCGCGGGACGGCGCTCCGCATCCCAGTCATCCCACGACCACCAGGCCCAGCGGGGCCGCGGCCGGAGCACCGCGAGGCCGACGGCATGACCGCCCTCCCGCACGATGAACACCCGGCTGTCCTCGGTGTCGTCCGCGGTGTAGGCGGGGTGATGGAAGGGGGTGTCCTTCATCGCGCGTTCCGCCACCCTGGCGGCGAGCGTCTTGAGCGCCGGCGGCGATGCCCCGGTGATCAGCACCACGTCGGCATTGCTCCAGCGGGCAATGACCTGTTCCCCCGCCGAGGGAGGCATGGGAACCGCTTCGAGCTGGGCCTGGGAGTGTGGCACGGGAACTCCAGTAGGTCGTGAGGGACGACGGACTAATTCTATACAAGTCGCGGACGAACAGGAATCCGGCCGCGTCGCGCGTTATCTTCTGGCATGCTGCTCATGGACCGCGAAAACCTGCTCGCCCCCGGCTGGTCGCACGTGCTGTCGAGCACCAACGATCTCGCCGAACTCGACCGGCTGCGGGAACGGGTGGGCGCTCCGCGCCAGGCCTTCCATATCCGGGACGGCTCCCGGCCGCATCTCGACCTCAAGCTCGAGCCGCGGGAACGGGCGCTCCGGGACCCGGAGGTGCGGGTGTTCGAGAGCACCAAGCTGCTGCTCCAGTACTGGATGCGTTGTCAGGCGGAACAGCGCTCCGGCGACGGAGCCTCCCCGCGGTGACCGCCACCCCTGCCCTGCAGCTCCGTGACCTCCGCAAGCACTACAAGGATGTGCGCGCGGTGGATGGCCTCGACCTCGAGGTGCACCCCGGCGAGTGCTTCGGGCTGCTTGGCCCCAATGGCGCCGGGAAGACCACCACGCTCGAGATCTGCGAAGGGCTCAAACCCGCCGACTCAGGCGAGGTCACGCTGCTCGGCCTCCGCTGGGAGCGCGACGCCGCCCAGCTCCGGCGTCGGATCGGGGTGTCGCTGCAGGAGACCCAGTTCTCCGAGAAGCTCACGGTCGAGGAGACGGTTGCGATGTTCCGGAGCTTCTACCCCTCCGGCGAGAGCGTCGAGGCGGTGCTCGGCCATGTGCAGCTCCTGGAGAAGCGCGGCGCGCGGGTCGGCGCGCTCTCGGGCGGACAGAAGCAGCGGCTCGCGATCGCCTGCGCGCTCGTGGGCGAGCCGGAACTGCTCTTCCTCGATGAGCCGACCACCGGCCTCGACCCGCAGTCGCGGCGGCAACTCTGGGAGCTGATCGGCGGCTTCAAGGCGAGCGGCCGCACCGTGATCATCACCACCCACTACATGGACGAGGCGGAGCGGCTCTGCGACCGGGTCGCGGTGGTGGACCACGGCCGGGTGATCGCGCTCGGGACGCCGAGGGAACTCATCGCCTCCCTCGGCGCGGACCAGGTGGTGGAACTGACGCTCGAGGGAGACCCGAGCCGCGCCGCCGAGTGCTGCGGAGGCGTCGCCGGTGTCCTCGGCGTGAAGCAGCACGATGCGACGCTCTCGCTCCGGGTCGCGCGGCTCCACGAGACGCTGCCGCGGATTCTCGAAACCCTCCGCGCGAGCGGCATCCTCGTCGCCGAACTGCGGACCCACGCCCCCACGCTCGAGGATGTCTTCGTGTCGCTGACCGGGAGATACCTGCGCGATGAGTGAAGGCCGAGGCTTTCGTCCGGCGCTCCGCGCGCTGATCGCGGTCCGGCTGCGGGAGTTCTTCCGCGAGCCGGAGGCGGTGTTCTGGGTCTACATCTTCCCGATCCTGCTCGCGACCGGACTCGGCATCGCCTTCCGGAGTCAGGCGCCGGAACGGATCCGGATCGGCTGGGCGTCGTGGGCCCAGCCCGCCGATTCGATCCTGCAATCGCTCGGCGCCGACAGCGCGCTCGACGTGGTGCGCTTCGCCGATTCCACCTCGGCCGCGCTCGCGCTTCGGAATGGCCGGGTGGCGCTGGTCGCGATCCCCGCGGCGGATGGGGTGCACTACCGCTTCGATGACACACGGCCCGAGGCGGCGCCGGCCCGGCTCCGGGTGGACAACGCGGTGCAGCGGGCCGCGGGGCGGACCGATCCGCTCGCGACCGCGAACGAGATCGTGCGGGAGAAGGGGTCGCGCTACATCGACTTCCTGCTGCCAGGGCTGCTCGGGATGAACCTGATGGGCGGCGGGATCTGGGGGACCGGCTTCGCGATCGTCGATGCGCGGAAGAAGAAGCTCCTCAAGCGGCTCGTCGCGACGCCGATGTCGCGGGCTGACTACCTCGCCTCCTTTCCGCTCGCTCAGCTCCTGCTGCTGGTCTTCGAGATCAGCACCATCCTGACCTTCGGCGTGCTCGCCTTCGGGGTGCCGGTGCGCGGCTCGCTGCTTTCGCTCGCGGTCGTCTGCGTCACCGGGTCGCTCACCTTCGGCGCGATGGGACTCATGGCGGCGGCGCGGCCAACCACGATCGAAGGAATCTCCGGCCTCGCCAACCTGATGATGATGCCGATGTGGGTGCTCTCGGGGGTGTTCTTCTCCTCGGCCCGCTTCCCCGAGATCGTGCAGCCGGTGATCCGAGCGCTGCCGCTCACCGCGGTGGTGGATTCGCTGCGCGCGATCATGCTGGAGGGAGCGACGCTCACCCAGGTCGCGGGGCGTCTCGCCGTGCTGCTGGTCTGGCTGGTGGTCGCCTTCGCGGTCGCGCTGAAGAGCTTCCGCTGGCAGTGATCAGCCGAAGCGGCCGGGCGAGAAGGGGGAGAGATCGAAGGTGGTGCGGCCGCTGATGACGAGATCGGCGAGCACCTCGCCGATGGCGCTCGCGAACTTGAAGCCGTGACCGGAACAGGGACTCGCGAGGATCACCCGCGGGTCGTTGGGATGCGGGCCGAGGACGAAGTGGTGGTCCGGCGTGCTGGTGTAGAGGCAGGTCGCCGATTCGACCGGCTCACCGTCCGCCTCCGGGAAGCAGCGGCCGAGGATGAGGCGCATCTCGGCGATCTCGGCGGGGCTCACCGTGCGGTCGGCGACGTTCGCATTCACGACCGGGCCCTCGTGATGCCGCGCCGCCTTGAACCCCGCGCCATGATCGGGGAAGCCGTAGATCATCCGCCCCGGCTCCCACTCCCAGATGAAAACCGGCATCGCCCCCGCCCCGTAGTGCGAGGCCCCGCTGTGCGGCCGGAACCAGTACATCACCTGCCGGGTCACGGTGAGCGGCAGCGCCACGATCCCGATCAGCCCTCCCATCCACGCCCCCGCGGTGAGCACCACACGAGCGCACTCCACGATACCGGAGCTGGTGTGCAGGCGGACGCCGTCCTCGGTGGGTTCCCAGCGATCGACCAGGGTGTCGAAGCGGAGGGTGGCGCCCGCCTTCGAGGCCAGTGTCAGGCAGCTCTCGATGCAGGCCTCCGGGTCGAGGAAGCCCGCCCGGTGTTCCAGCACGCCGACCGCATCGTCGTCGGGCCGGAAGGCGGGGAAGCGGCGCCGCACCGCGGCGGCATCGAGCAACTCGAAGGGGATGTCGTGCGCCTCCGCGCTCCGGCGGGCGCCCTGCACCAGTTCCCCGTCGGCGGGGCCGAGCATCAGGCCACCGGTGGTGGTGAGGAGGTGGCGGCCGCTGTCCTGTTCGAGGGCGTGCCAGAGTTCGTAGGCACGCTGGACCAGCGGAACGTAGGCGGGGGATTCGTAGTAGGCCTCGCGGATGATGCGCGAGCGCCCGTGGCTGGAGCCGTGGAGGTGCGGGGGATGGAACCGGTCGAAGCCGATGACGCGCTGGCCGCGCCGGGCCAGCATCAGGGCGGCGGCACTTCCCGCGGCCCCGAGTCCGACGATGGCGACGTCGGCGCGGTCGGCCACCCTACATGCCGAGGTGGCGGTGGCGATCGAGGAGGAAGCGCTGCTCCTCCATGATCACGCGGAGCGGCACGCCTTCTTCCAGCTTGGCGGCCACCTCTCCCTGCACCACCCGCAGCACGACGCCACGCACGGTGATCGTCTCTCCCCGGCGAAAGCGTACCGCGCCCTGCACCTCGAACCCTGGCGCCGGCTCCTCCGCCCCGCCGAGCCGGAAGCGGATGCCGCGCTCGGAGATGTCGACCACGTCGAAGGTGTGCCCCTGCACCAGGAGCTTGGGACGGAGCGAGGTCGGGTAGGCGACCCGGTAGTGCTCCCGTTCATGTACCCAGGCCATGACTATGCGCCTACCAGAGCAGACCCGTCCGGGGGGGACTCACCGGTCCCATCGGCGCGCTCGACGCGATCGGCTCGTGCCCCTTCTCGAGGTGGAGCGCGGCCTCGTCGCCGGCGACGCGGAGAATCCGGCCCTCGACCTCGACCAGCCGATCCGCGGGGAAGCGAATCGTGGCCCGGAGGACGTCGCCGATCGTGACCGCGGGACCCTCATGATTCGGCGCGCGGAAGCGGATGCCCTCGGCGGAGAGATCCACGACTTCGTAGCTGCCGCCGTTGGTCTCGAGCCGGGGGGCGGTGCGGCCGGCGAAGGAGATGCGGGGCTCGTGACGGCGCGTCGGTTCGATCATGCGGACGGAGTGCTCCGGGTCGAAAGCTGCTGGGCGTTGCCGGTCGTGATCGTCTCTCGATCGGCCGGGGCCAGGTCGAGCAGGTCCAGCCGGGCGGCAGGCGTCTCCGGGATCCGGAGCGGCTGACCGCTGCCGAAAAGGAATCGCGAAGCCCCCATCGTCGCAAGCAGGAGTTCCAGGTGGTCTTCCGGTGGCCCCCAGGCCCAGGAGACATCCCACCAGGCCCGGGCCGCCTCCGCCGGGGTGGACCCGAAGTGGACCTCCTCGATGAAGCTCCGTTCGGCGTGGGTGATGACGAGACGGGCAGCGGCGTCGTGGCGGAGCCAGCTCCGCACCGCCCAGGGAGCCAGTTCCGGCGCCACATCGAGCGGATGCCGGCCGCGGCCATCCTCCAGGCGTACCGCGCTCTGGAGCGGGAGCCCCGCGGCGGCGGTGGCGGACACCAGCCGCAGCATCTCGGTGCCCGCCGGCGCGATGCCGAGATACCCGGGGTCGGCACGCACCGCGACTGCGCCGCGGTCCACCGCCTCACGGAGATCGTCCTCCCAGTGCGGCAGCCCGGGGTGGATCACCGGCACGGCCCGGAACCGCGGGAACTTCGCGGCGACCTCGTAGAGCCAGCCATTCCCCTCTGCCGGATCTTTCCAGAAGAGACTCGGCAGGTGTGAGACCCAGGCGGTGGTAATCCCCACCCGATCCATCGCGGCGAGCACCGCCTCGGGTGAAGTCCCCGGGATGCGGCGCCAGGGATAGGAGCCGAGGAAGACGCTGACGTCGATCACGAGAAGGCTCCCGCCGGGAAGATGCGCACCGCATTGCCGGAGGTCACCAGGGCGAGATCGGCGGGCGTGAGCAGCTTCTCGAGGTACCGCAGCTTCGCCCAGCCGGTGCAGAGGGTCACGTCGGCGCCCCAGAGCAGCCGCTCGGCGCCCACGGCGCGCAGGGCGCCCTCGAGCATCCCGCCATCCACGCCGCTGCCGGAGAGGTCGAGATAGACGTTGTCGAAGTCGCGCGCGGCGCGGAGGCTGTGGAGCCAGTCACCGCCGCCGCCGATGTGCGCGAGGATGAAATCGACCTTCGGATGCCGGGCGGCGAGGCGACAGAGTTCGACGGCGTCGGACGCCTCCTGCCCGGGCCACTCACGGCGGCGATGCTGCCAGATGTGGTGCAGCACCGGAAAGCCATGCTCCTCTGCCGCCGCGCAGACGGGATCGAGCAGCGGGTCGTCGGCGCGACGGCTCGCCGCCAGCTTCACCCCGATCATGCCTGACTCGGCCCCCTGATCGATCTCGGCGAGTGCATGCCCGGTGACGTTCGGGTTCACCGCGACGTAGCCGCGGATGCGGCCGGGATGCGCGGCCGTGAGGAGCCGGAGCTGTTCGTTGGCGTGGGTGAGGTCGTTGGCGGAGGGAAAGTAGGTCGGGGAGGTGAGTCCCCAGCTTCCCAGAATGGAGGCGACGTGCCAGGTGATGCCGATGGTCTCGCCGGCGGCGAGCCGGCTGGCGTTCCGCTCCCGCCAGTCGCTGCGCGGCGTGCGGTCGTGATAGAAGTGGGCGTGCACGTCGACGAGCATGGCTCAATCTGGTCCCGGCCGCCCTGCCCGTCTAGGCCCCGACGCGCACCCCCTCGGCGATCTGGTCACTCGGGTGCACGATGACCTTCTCCCCGGCGGAGAGCCCGCCGAGCAGCTCGATCTCGCTCGCGCCGCGATGGCCCACCTGCACCGGGACGAGGTGCGCCCTTCCCTTCTGGATCGTGAACACCCCCCAGCCGTCTCCCTGCCGCACCAGCGCGCTGACCGGCAGCTTGAGCACGTCGGGCGACTGCCAGGTGACGATGCGGACCTCGATCCGGTAGCGATCGCCGAGGCGCCCGGGCGGCGAGATGAAATCGCCGACGATGTTCACCCGCTGCTCCTCGACACCGAGGGCCGAGATCTTGGTGAAGCCGGAGGGCTCGACGGTGCGGAGCAATCCCTTGAGTTCGGTGCCGCCGCCCCACGCCTCGATGAGGATCGTGTCGCCCGGGCTCACCTTCACCGCGTCGGCGGAGAGCAGATCGGAGATCACTTCAATCTTTGCGGGGTCGCCCACCTCCATGATCGGAGCGCCGGCGGCGATCACCCGTTCGCTCTCCTCGACCAGCTTCAGGAGCTGGCCCCGCACCGGGGTGCGCACCGCGATCCGGGTCTCGCGGCTGCCGCCGCTGGAGGCGATGAGCCCGGCACGCGCCGTCTCGACATCGTGCCCGGCGGCCTGGGCGTGGAACTGCGCCGCCTCGAGCTCGCGCTCGCGCGTCACCATCGTGACCTCGGCCCGCTCCCGTTCGGCGGGCGAGATGAGTCCGACCGCGGCGAGCGAATCGGCGCGCTGACTTTCCCGCTCGGCGGCAACCATCGCGGCCCGCGCGGAGATGACGGCGGAGGTTGCGACCCGCTCGGCATCCTCGGCGGCGTCCACGCGGGTGCGCGCCTGTTCGAGTGCACGGGGATCGAGGGGCGCCGGCTCCAGCCAGGCAACGACGGTGCCCGCTTCGAGGTGATCGCCGGCCCGGTAGGCCGGCCGCACCAGCCGTCCGGTCACCGGCGCCGACACGGTATAGCGGTCACGCACCCGGGTCTGGCCCTCGGCGTCCACCGTGACCATCAGCGGGCCGCGCCCCACGACCGCCGACTCCACCTTGAGCGGCGACTTCCGGAGCATCAGCAGCACGACGGCCACGAGGGCCACCCCCGTCGCGATCCAGGTGAGCTGCTTCCTTTGCCGAGGCTTCATCCGCTTACTCCCGTGTCTTGAGCACCGCCACCAGGTCGAGTCGATTGAGCCGCCGCCGCACCGCGAACGCCGTGACCAGCGCCGCCCCCACCACCACGGCCATGGCGATGAGGTAGGTCTGCCGGGTCAGAATGATGGGCAGCCGGAAGGTGTCCGTGTCGTAGGCGTGCGGCAGCAGCGAGCAGAGTCCGTATCCGAGCAATGCGCCGAGGGGCAGCGCGAGCAGGGTGATGACGCCCTGCTCGCCGAACAGCACGAGCGCAACCTCTGCACGGGTGAAGCCGAGCACCCGGAGGCTCGCGAGTTCCCGGCCGCGTTCGGAGAGCGCGACCCGGGAGCCGTTGTAGATCACCGCGGCGGCGATCACGCAGGCGAAGACCAGCATCACCCAGTTGGAGATCCGCATGCTGCCGGCGAGGGTCTCGTTGAAGCTCTGCAGCGTCGCCTGACGCACCTGCACGCCAGCCACCGCCGGCACCCGCTTGAGCATCGTGTAGAGCGAGTCGGCGACGGCGGGGTCGACGGCGAGCATCGCGCCGGAGATCGTGGGCCCCTCCTGCATGATCTGGTTGAGCACATCGAGCCGCATGTAGGCGCCGAGGCCGATGAGCTCATCCACCGTGCCGGCGACCACGATCTCCCGGACGGGACGCCGGCCTTCGAGAATCTCGGCGCTGAGGGTGTCGCCCACGGCCACGTGCAGGTGCTGGGCGAGCCGGGTGGTGAGGAGTACGCCCGCGGCGGGGAGCGGCACCCGGGCAAGCTTGCGATCGAGCAGCAGCCGGAGCGTGCCGCCCTCCGGCAATCCCTGGAGGCCGAGACGATAGGTGTAGTGCGCATGCCGGAGCCGGGCCGGCACCATGCGATAGGGCTCCGCCGTGAGCACGCCGGGCAGCCGCTCGACATCGAAGCGGGTGCGCGCGCTTCTCGGCTCGGTGAAGACGACGGTGGCGTCCTGCCGCTGGATCTGCCGGAATTCGGTGTCGGCGATGTAGCTCACGGCATCGAAGAAGAAACGGCCGACGACCATCATCGCGACGGCGAAGGCGATGCCGACGGCGGTCAGGGCGGCGCGGAGCGGGCGGCGGGCGATGTTCCGGGCCACCATCCGGCCGGCGGGGCCGACGTGGCCGAGGATCCCCATCCGGTCGAGTACGCCGTGCCGGGTCGCCGGCGGGGAGTCAGGGCGCATCGCCTCCGCGGGCGGGAGGCGGTAGGCCCGCCGGACGGCGCCGAGGGTGCCTAACGCTGCGCTCAGGAAGCTCACGGCGCTCGCGGTCAGGAAGACCGACGGCGTGATGACGTGCTGCAGCACGGGGAAGCGGTAGAACTGGGCGAAGACGTTGGCGACCAGCCCGCCGAGCCAGATACCGAGCAGGCTCCCGATCACGGCGCCAACGGCGACGGGAAGGAGGCCGAGGAAGAGGAAGTGGAGCGCCACGCGGGTACTGGGGTAGCCGAAGGCCTTGAGCACCGCGATCTGATCCCGCTGGGTGCCCACCAGCCGGCCCACGATGACATTGAGCAGGAACGCGGCGATGCCAAGGAAGAGATAGCCGATCACCCGGCCGCTCACCTCGTGCTGCCGGATCTCGTCGGTCAGAAAGCGGTTCGAGACCTGGTCCTTGCGGCCGTAGGCGCCGAGCCCGCCGTACGGTTCGAGCAGATGGTCCACCGCATCGATGACGCCCTGCTCGCTCTCGCCTGGCCCGATGGTGAGCGAGAAATCGTTGAAGGCGCCATCCATGTTGAGCGCGGGACCGAGCTGCTCCCGGCTGAGCCAGATGACGCCGTAGCGTCGCTTGTCGGGGAAGAGGCCGCCCGCGGGGACCTCGTAGACGAACTCCGGGGAGAGGCCGATCCCCACGATCGTGAGCCGCTGCCAGCGGCCGTTGATCAGCGCGCCGATCTGGTCGCCGGGGCGGAGATGATTCGCCTGCGCGAACGACTCGCTGGCGATCGCCTCGCCCGGAATCCCCGGCTCGAAGCGGCGTCCCTCGCGGAGATAGACGTCGTTGAGGAGAGGCGGGGTGCGGTCGGGGAGGGCGACGAGATGTCCGGTGGCCGGCTCGGTGAGGCCCGGCACATCGAGCAGCACGTCGGCGACCACCCGCGATTCCACCACGGCCACACCGGGCAGCTCGCGAATCCGGGCGACCACCGACTCCGGCGCCCGGCGCAGGTGCCCGAAGATGTGGGCGAAGCGGCCCTGGGCGTAATAGGTCGCCTGCGAGGTAGAGAGCGCGTCGTGCATCCCGCGCATCGTCACCATCGAGGCGATGCCGCAGAGGACCACGGTCGACACCGCCGCGAGCTGGCCGCGCAGATGCCAGGCGTCACGGAGCGCCTTCCGGGTGAGGGCGCTTACCACGAGAGCTCCTCGGGGCGGAGCTTGTGCTCGTTCTTCGTGACCTCGACCACCTGCCCGCTGCGGAGCCGGATCACCCGATCGGCCATGCCGGCGATTGCGGCGTTGTGGGTGATCACCGCGGTCGTCGTCCCCAGCTCTTCGTTGCAGCGGCGGAGGACGTCGAGGACCTTCACCCCGGTCTCGTAGTCGAGCGCCCCGGTCGGCTCGTCGCAGAGCAGCACGTCGGGCCGCTTGGCGATCGCGCGGGCGATGGCCACCCGCTGCTGCTCGCCGCCGGAGAGCTGCGCCGGGAAGTGATCCACCCGGTCGCCGAGCCCGACGAGTCGGAGCGCCTCGCCGGGATCGAGTGGCGAGGGGGCGATCTCGGTGACGAGGGCGACGTTCTCCCGCGCGGTGAGGCTCGGGATGAGGTTGTAGAACTGGAAGACGAATCCGACATGATCGCGGCGATAGAGCGTCAGCGCCGCGTCGTCGAACACCGTCAGGTCATGATCGAGAAAGTGGACCCGGCCGGAGGTGGGGACGTCGAGTCCGCCCAGGATGTTGAGCAGAGTCGACTTGCCGCTCCCGGATGGGCCGAGCAGCACGACGAACTCCCCCTGGAACAGCTCGAGGTCCACGCCCCGGAGGGCGCACACTTCGACTTCGCCCATCCGGTACGTCTTGGACAGGCCCTCCGCGTGGAAGACCGCCGGGGCACCGACGGGGGTGGGGCTCATGGTCCCAAGGTAGGGGCCGTGGCAGTCCCGGCCCCTGAACAGCCCGTGAAAACAGCTTCATACCCTCGGGTGGCGCGCTTCCTCGCAGGCCTCTTCCAGCAGGGCGAGCCCGCGATCGATGGCCGCCACGTCGTGGGCGAGCGAGACGAAGTTGTAGGCCGTCCGCTTGAAGAGAAGCCCCCGCCCCGCCGCAGCGCGTGCCACCCGAATGCCGGCCTCGTCGTTGTGGAATCGGAGGAAGGACATCTCCGGAATTCCGGCGACCCCGACGATGAGTTCGGGGAAGCGGTCGGCGAGGATCCTGAGGCCATCCAGCCACCGGTGCCCCACCTGCGAGAGGTGCTCCGCGAGCCCCGACTCGATCACCACGCGGAGGGTCGCCTCGGCCGCCGCGAGGGAGACCGATTCGGTCGCGAGGGTGGAGGAGATCCAGGTCTTCCGCGCCATCTCCATGATCTCGCGCCGCCCGCCGACGGCGGCGAGGGGGAAGCCGTTGGCGAGCGCCTTGCCGAGGACCACGAGATCGGGATCGATGTGATAGCGCTCCGCCGCACCGCCCGGCGCGAGCCGGAACCCGGTCTTGATCTCGTCGAGCACGAGCAGCGCCCCGGCGCGGCGGGTCTCCTCCCGCAGCATCGTGAGCCACACACCCGACGGCGCGCGCTCCACCACCGGCTCGATGACGACCGCGGCGAGCCGGTTGCCGAGCAGCCGGATCATCGCCCGCCCGCGCTCGAGATCGTTGAAGGGAAGTTCCTCGCTCAGCGCGAAGGTCGCAGTGGGAACTCCGGGCGTGCCGACCGGCTGGGACCAGTCGAGCCAGCCGTGATATCCGCAGCGCAGCACGACCTCGCGGCGGGTATGCGCCCGCGCGAGGCGCACCGCGGCGGCGACCGCTTCGGCGCCGGTCTTGAGGAAGCGGGTGCGTTCCATCCACGGCATCATGGAGGCGAGCTGCTCCGCGACCCGTTCCTCCAGCTCGGGCGGCAGCGGCCCGACGACGCCCGCCTCGATGGCGGCATGGGCGGCGGCATTCACCGCGGGGTGTCCGTAGCCTAACGCAACGGCACCGAGCGCCATGACGAAGTCGAGGTACTCCCTGCCTTCGGTGTCCCACACCGACGCGCCCGAGGAGCGCGCGAGCCGGACCGGAAGTCCGCGCGGGGCGCCGGCGCCGAAGAGCGCCTCCGGCCGCTTGCTGCCAGTCGAAGTGAAACCCGGGATTCTCATGCGAGTGCCACCGTGCCGAGGAAGTCCGGGTCCTGACGATCGCCGCGCAGGTAGGCCCAGCCCCCGCCACCGGTCCAGCAGAGCTGGCCGAGCCGGCGGAGGCGGTCGGGCCGCATCTGGTTCACCACCAGGTCGAAGCGCGGCGACGGTTCCCCCAGCGCCGGCGGCCAGCCCGGCACCGTGATCCGGGCGGTGATGCAGTACCCGCGATCGGTCTCCTGCCAGGCGCCGCTTGCTGAGTCCGCCGTCGCGGCGGTCCCGCCCGCAGCGCGGATCTGCAGCGCATCGCTCCCCGGATCGGGCACCAGCAGCCAGCCGTAGAGCGGCTGATCGGCGCGCTGGAGATAGAGCTGAATGCCGTCGGAGTGGATGAGGTCGGACTCGTTGTCGAGCCGGAGCGGCGCGGCATCCGCCTCGCGGAAGGCGAGTTCCGCCTTGGCGACTTCCATCGCGACGTACAGCGCCTGCTCATCCCAGGCGAGCCACGCCTCGGCGGAGAACTCCTCGGGCCCACCGTAGGGCTCCTCGGTGCGGCGATACTGATCCTCGTGATCGAGGGTCAGCGGGTGCTTCGTCACGAAACCCTCGAGCGTGCCATCGAGTGCGGGCGGTTCAGCGACGTGATACGCAGTGACCACGGGCGGCACGTACTTGAGGAGCGCGGTGTCCACCGAGGGGAGGTCGAGCTTCGCCTTCAGCAGGTCCCGGCGGAGCCCGCGGAGCGGAGTGGTGACGCCGCCCTCGGTCACCTCCCACCCTTCGCTGGTCTGGTGATGAATCGTCTCGCCATCGGCGGTGATGGCCACGATCTCGGCGGCCGCGAAGCGCGCCCCGGTGAGGGCCGGACCATCGAAGGCGAGCACCGAGGCGAAGCGGACGTAGCGCCCGCTCTGGCGGCGGAGCAGGAAGGT
>JBGASX010000132.1:0-6632 GCA_044229445.1 Gemmatimonadales bacterium
GCCAGACCGCAAAGGTGGCTGGATCCCGGGTCCGGAACTCCGCGCCACTGGGGCGCGGCCCGATCGCAATCACCGTCCCGCGCGGGCGTACCACCCTGAAGGCGTCCTGGTCGGTGATGTCGTCACCGGCGTAGAGGACCGCGTCGGCGGGGTGCCGCGCGAGCCAGCGCCGCACCGCGACGCCCTTGTTGACGCCGGGCAACTGGGCGTCGAGGACGCGGTGCCCCGGCAGCACGCGAAGCCCCGCCCTTCGGAGCCGGCGGGCGATGGCCCGTGCCGCCGGATGGGCATGGTGACCGAGGATCCGGAGATGGATCGCGAGCGAGCGGTCCTTGTGTTCGAGCGCGAGACCGGGCGTCGCGGCGACGAGGGACTCGATCATTCGCGCCGCTTTTGTCAGGCGGCGCTGGTCGGCGCGAATCCATGCGGTCGTCTTCCCCGTGATGAAGGCGCGCGCACCATGGTCGCCGAGGATCGCCTCGACCGGCATCCGGGCGACACGGCGCACCCCGGCGACCGAGCGTCCGGAGACGAGCACAACCCTCGCGCCGGTCCGCCTGAGGGCCTGGATGCTTCGGCGGGTCCCATCCGGAATTCGCGCCGTGGTCGAATCATCCCGAAGTGGAGCGAGGGTGCCATCGAGGTCGAGCAGGAGCAGCGGCTCCGCCGCCTGGACCAGCCGGTGAAAGGCGGCGCGCGCCGGAGCGCCGCGGGAGAGGGGTCGGGTCATGTCCTCCGTCGTTCGCGATCGACTTCCGCGAAGATATCATCCATCCAGTGCTGAATCGTGTGACGCAGGACCCGGCGCCGGAGCGCGGTCATCCGCGACTCCCGGTCCGCGGCCGGCATGGTAACCGCCTCATGCAGGACCTCGGCCATCGCGCCCACATCGTACGGGTTCACCAGCAGCGCCTCACGCATCTCACGCGCGGCACCGGCGAACCGGCTCAGCACCAGGACGCCGAGCCGTCCTTCCTGGGAGGCGATGTACTCCTTGGCGACGAGATTCATCCCGTCCATGAGCGGGGAGACGATGCAGACGTCGGCGGCGCGGTAGTAGGCGACCAGCGTATCGTGGTCGAACTGCTCGCTCAGCAGGTGAATGGGGCGCCAGTCTGCCGTGGCGAACCGCTGGTTGATCTCCGCGGCGATTGCCGACACCTCCCCTTCGAACGAGGCGTATTCGGGGAGCTCCATGCGGGTCGGCACCCCGATCTGGATGAGGCTGATGCGGCCGACGAGCTCCGGATGAGTCTCGAGCAGTCGTCCGATGGCCTGAAAGCGCCGTGGGATTCCCTTGGTATAATCGAGGCGGTCCACACCGAGAAAGAGCTGACCTTCGCCGGGCAGCACGCTCCGGCGTATCTGGCGCGCTTCAGCCGCGGTCGCGGGGTCGAGCGCCCGTTCGGCGAAGGCCTGGACGTCGATGGAGATCGGGAAGTCGCGCACGACGGTGCGCCGCCCGCGATAGCGGACCAGGCCGCGCGCCGGATCGACGATGGCGCCGCGCAGGAACCGTCGCACACCGTCGAGGAAGTTGCCGGCATCGCCCGCGGTCTGGAAGCCGAGCAGGTTGTTGCCGAGCAGTCCGGTGAGCAGGGTGCGGGCGCTCGGCAGCACGCGCAGGATCTCGGGCGGTGGCCAGGGGATGTGCCAGAACTGGTGGACGAACAGATGCCGCACCCGCCGCAGGATGTCAGGCACCAGCGCGAGGTGATAGTCCTGGATCCAGCAGGTGGCGGGCCGGCCCCGCGCCTCGGCGATGGCTGCCGCGGCGAAGCGCTCGTTCACCCGGTTGTAGATGAGCCAGTTCGCGGCATCATAGACGAAGCGGGGGAGTTGCGAGTGGCAGAGGGGCCAGAGTGCGCGGTTGGCCGTTTCGAGATAGTATCCCGCCACCTCTTCCGCGGTGAGCCGGAGCCGGCGCAGGCGATAGCTGGGTTGTTCGGGGGGAACGGCGAGCGTGTCACCGCCGTCGGTCAGCTCGAAGTCCCCGGAGCCGCTGCCCCACGCCACCCAGGTGCCGCCCGCGAGCGCCATGACCGGCTGCAGCGCCGAGATGAGTCCGCCCCCGGGCGCAACGAGCCGGATCGAGCCGGCACCATCGCGCTGATGGATGAACGGCTCCCGGTTGCTCACGATGATGAGCGGGTTTTCGGGGACGCGACCCCAGCGGCCGAACAGGGACATGGCGCAGGGTACCCCCGGTGTCGGCCTGATGGAAGAGCTGTCTCATCTTGCGCCACCATTCACGTAGCGGCACGTTTCATCTACCTCGACGACCGGACACCGATGCTGAGCCTGCTGCGTCCCGCTCCGGCCGACCCTTCACGCTGGTCATGGAGCAGTAGACCGATGGATGGAATACTCCGCCTGACCACTCCGCGAGCGACTGCGATGCGCCGACTCGGACTCCTCCTGCTGGCGGCCCTCGCCGCCTGCACGCCACGTCACAAGGACCGGATCGCCCTGGTGGGCGGCAACCTGATCAGCGGCGCCGGCGACCCGGTGCTGCGCGACGCGGTGATCGTGGTCTATCAGGGGAAGATCGAGACCATCGCCCCGCGCGAGGGATTCGAGATTCCCAAGACGGCGACCGAGGTCGACGTCACCGGGTCGTGGATCATTCCCGGGCTCATCGACGGCCACGTGCACACCGAGCGCTGGGCGCTCACCCGCTACGTCGCGGCGGGAGTCACGACGGTGCGCGACGTGCACGGCACCCAGGACTCGATTCTCGCCCTGCGCGAGCAGGTCAGCCTCGGCGGGCTCATCGCTCCAAGGATCTACAGCGCCGGCGCGATGATCGACGGTGCACCGGCCACCTACTCCGACGCCACCGAGGTGAAGACCGCCGATCAGGCGAGACGCGCGGTGGACCGCCGCGCCGTCCTCGGCGTCGACTACCTCAAGCTGTACACCCGCATCACGCCGGAGTTGCTCAAGCCGCTCATGGACGAGGCGAGCAACTTTAACCTGAAGGTCACCGCCCACCTCGGCCTCACGGACGCCCTGACCGCGGCGCAGATGGGGGTCGGCTCGATCGAGCACCTCAGCGGCATTCCCGAGGCGGTCAGCAAGACGCCGGAGAAGTTCTACGCCGAGCACCGCGCGAGCTTCTTCCGCGGCTGGACCTATTTCGAGAAGAGCTGGGCCGGTCTCGACAGTGCCGGCCTCGGCCGCGTGGCGGGGACCCTTGCCGAGGCACGGACGACGATGATCCCGACCCTCGTCCTGCACGAGGTCTTCAGCCGCCTCGACGACCCCGCCGTGCTCACCGGCGACGATCTCAAGAGCGTGCCTGACAGCCAGGTCAAGAAGTGGGATGTGCCGGGGATGATCGCGCGGGCCGGGTGGACGGGTGCGGACTTCGCCGCCTTCCGCGCGTCGCGTGCCAACCAGGATCTCTTCCTGCGCGAGTTTCGCGCGGCCGGCGGCCGCATCGTGGCCGGCACCGACGCGACCAACCAGATGCTGGTGCCGGGCCTGAGCCTGCACACCGAACTGGAGCTGCTGGTCGAGGCGGGGCTCACGCCATCGGACGCGCTGCAGACGGCGACGCTCAACACGGCGCAGCTGCTCGGCGCCGACTCCATCGGCATCCTGGCGCCGGGCAAGGTCGCCGACCTCGTGGTGCTCAAGGGGAACCCGCTGAACGACATCCGGAACACCCGCACGGTGCAGCGGGTCATGGTGCGCGGCCAGCTCTACAGCGCCGATTCGCTCCGCGCCTCCTTCTAGATGACCTTCGCGCGGGTACTGCTCGGGTGGGCGGCGGTGACGCTGCTCTTCCTGGGGTGGCGGGAAGTCGAGCGGAGAATCCGGGGAGTTGAGGAGCCGATGGGTGCGGCACTCCGCGGCGCGATGGGACCGGTGGCGATCGAGGCGGCGCTGCTCACCCTCTTCGCCGGCCTCTGGTTCTCCAGCCTCGGCAGCGGCGGAGGCGTCACCCTCTTCGTCGTCGTGGGCGCACTGATGGAAGTCCCGGCGCGACTCCGGCACCGGCAGGAAGGCGTCGCCCCGTGGAAGCCGATGGTCGGCGGTATCATCCGGATCGTGATCGCCGGGCTGCTGCTCGGCGTGGTGATGGGCTAGCGGTCCTAACGGACCGCGACCCGCCACACCCACAGCGCACCCACCACAATCCCGGCGATCCCCACCAGCGCCGTGATCCGCTGGCCCCAGCGGAGCGATCGCGCCGCCGCCTGACGCATCGCGTAGGCCGCCACCGTCGCGTAGACCATCATTCCCGCCGTGACCCCGACGCCGAACGCCGCGAGATACGCGAGGCCCACGTCCATCCGCGGAATCAGGGTGACGGGCACGAGCGCCACCACGCCGCTCGATCCGGCGAGGCCGTGCATCAGCCCGACCAGGGTGATGCCGTGCCCGTGGTGGTGATGTTCGTGCGGGGGGCCATGGTCGTGCGGGGCCGGGTGCGGATGTCCATGCGCGGCAGGACCGCCGTGCAGATGGAGGTGAGCGTGGTCACCGTGTTCCGAGGGCCGGTGGAGGTGTAACTTCCGGCTCGACCAGAGCGCCCAGGCGCCGAGGCCGATGAGCATCAGGCCCACGAGGCCTTCGCCGATCGCATCGTAGCGACGGGGCCACTGGATGCCCGTGGCGAGCAGGACGCCGCCCAGCGCGAGCACGGCGAGCGAGTGACCCACACCCCAGCGGAATCCGAAGCGGGCCGCGGTCGCGAGCGAGGGCCGTCCGGCCACGAAGGTCGTGACCGCGAGCATGTGGTCCACTTCCAGGGCATGCAGGAAGCCGAGCATCAGCGCGGTGAGGATTTCGACGAGTTCGGGAGTCACGCAAGGAAGGTATTCATGACCGGCCAGCCCCGCGACCAGAAGCCCCGCATCCGGCTCACCTCGCTCTCCCACGGCGCGGGTTGAGCCTGCAAGCTCGGCGTGGCCGAGCTGGCGCAGGTGCTGCGTCACGTGCCGTCATTCGGGGATGCCAACATCCTCGTGGACGCGGCGACCCGGGATGATGCCGCGGTCTATCGCCTGAGCGATGATCGTGCCCTGGTGGCCACGGTGGATTTCTTCACCCCGGTCGTGGACGACGCCACGACCTGGGGGCGGATCGCCGCCGCAAACGCACTGAGTGACGTCTACGCGATGGGCGCGACCCCGCTGTTCGCGCTCAGCCTGGTCGGCTGGCCCCGCGAGAAGCTCCCGTTCGAGCTGCTCGGCGAGGTGCTCGACGGCATGGCGGGGATCGCCACGAAGGCGCGCTGCCCGATCATCGGCGGCCACTCGGTGGATGCCCTCGAGCCGCACGTCGGGCTGGTGGTGCTGGGCGACGTGCACCCCGACCGCATGCTCACCAACGCCGCCGCACGGCCGGGGGACCTGCTCGTGCTCACCAAGCCGCTGGGCACCGGGATCCTGAGCACGGCGCTCAAGCGGGACCGGATCACCGAAGCGGATCTCGCGGAGGCAATCGCGTCGATGACGGCACTCAACGACGGCGCCGCACGCGTGGCCCGCGCCCATGGGCTCCGCGCCGCCACCGACGTCACCGGGTTCGGGCTGCTCGGTCACCTCGGCAACATCGTGCGGGGGAGCGGTGTCGGCGCCAGCCTGACCGTGAGCCGGGTGCCACTCCTCGCGCGGGCGCGGGAGCTCGCGGATGCCGGCGTGATTCCCGGCGGCACGAAACGGAATCTCGAGGCGGCGACGAACGTGATCTGGGGCGAGGGCGTGACGGAATCCGACCGCCTGCTCCTGGCCGATGCGCAGACGTCAGGCGGGCTGCTGCTTGCCATCCCGCGCGACAAGCTCACCGGCGTCCTCGCCGGCCTCGAAACCGAGGGCACCCTGGCCCGTGCCGTCATCGGCGAGGTGACCGACCGCACAGGTACCATCCACGTGGCGAAGGCGGACTGAGATGATACGCTGGTCTCCCGAACGACTCGACCAGATCGAACGCGCCATTCGCGACGGGCGCCGCGTCGCCATCATGCGGCGCGGCACCGAGTACGTCGTCGTCCCGACCCGCCTCACGAGCCGAGACAACCACGAGGCCTTCGTTGGGCGCCTGCCAATGACGGGAGAGGAGCTGGTCTTCATCCTGACCGAGGTCGAATCGTTCCAGGTACTCTGAAGCCCGCGCAGGCTTGACACCTCACTCCCCAAGCCCCACCGTCCACCCATGTTCACCTCCATTCTCGTCGGCCTCGACGGCTCGCTGCAGGCGGAAATCGCGCTGGCGCAGAGCATCCTGATCGGGCAGCGCTTCCGGGCCCGGCTGGTGCTGCTGCACGTGATTCCCGGCCCGGGGCACACCGGCGAGATGGCGCTCGGCGCCCCGTGGATGGAGTTCACCAATGCCGCGATCCCGACCAGTCGGGACGGTCTGCTGGACGCAGCCCGACGGATGCTCGACGATGCGGCGGGAGCGGTGCGGCGGGCGGGACTCGAGGTCGAGGTACTCATCCGCGAAGGCCTGGCCGTCGACATGCTCCGCGAACAGGCCGATGGCGTCGGTGTCGTGGTGGTAGGCCGCCGGGGGATCCGCGGCGAGATGGCGATCATGAGTGACGACCCGATCGGGCCGGACACCCGCGAGCTGGTGCGCCGCTCGAGCCGGCCGATTCTCGTCACCGGTGTGGTGCCGAC
>JBGASX010000133.1:0-6370 GCA_044229445.1 Gemmatimonadales bacterium
GGGTGGCTCCGGCTCCAGCTATGGCCCGCAGGACGGCTTCGTGTGCAAACTGTCAGGCGCGACCTCGGCGCTCCAATTCTGCACCTATTTCGGCACCGAGGACAGCGGGATCATCCGGGATGTCGCCGTCGACTCGGCGGGCGACATCTTCATCGCCGCCGGTGCGGAGTCGGGGAGCTTCCCGGCCACGTGGTTCACGCACGCCTTCCAGCCGCACCGGAATGGGGGCGCCGACATCGTCGTGGCGAAGCTGAGCGGCGACGGCTCCAGGGTCCTCTGGGCCACCTATCTCGGCGGCAGCGGCGACGAGACCGGCGCGCCCTCCATCCGGATCGGCCCGGGCGGCACCCCGTATCTCCTCCTCACGACGAAGTCCCCCGATCTCCCCACGCCGCACGGATTCGACACGAAGCTGGACGGCCCGATGGACCTCTACATCGCTCGACTCTCGGCCGATGGCTCCACCCTCCTCTTCGGCACCTATCTCGGCGGCTCGGGCACCGAGGACATCGAGACCCACGGCCTCGCGGTCGACCGTGAGGGGAACGCCTACGTCGCCGGCGGCACCGACTCCCCGGACTTTCCCACGACTGCGGGGGCGGTGCGGACGGCGGCCGATCGCCGGCCGGATGACGAGGGCGATGCCTTCATCGCGAAGATCTCCGCGGACGGCTCGAGGCTGCTGGCATCGACCTATATCGGGGGGAGCGGCACGGAGGGCGGCGAAGGCTTCGCGATCGACTCGGCCGGCAACGCCTACCTCACCGGCGGGACGAACTCACCCGACTTCCCGTCCGCCGGCGCGCCGGATGGCGGGAGCGACCGCGATCTCTTCGTGGTACGGCTGACTCCCGGCCTCGACCAGATGACCTATGGCCGTCGGTTTGGCGGGAAGGACAGCGATGCTGGCCGGGGGCTGGCGGTCGATCGGGAAGGCAACATCCTCATCGCCGGCACCTCGCAGTCGCCTGACTGGCCGGTGCGAAACGCCGTGCAGTGGCGCCGGCTGGGGGCCGATGACGCCATCATCCTCAAAATGCGTCCGGCACCTTAGGCCGTCCGCCTAGCGCGTACCCTTCCGGCGGCCGACGAGTACGCCCGCACCGAACAACCCACCGATCGCCACCAAGAGCACCACAAGCCGCTTCGGGCTGCCGACCTGTTCCCAGATCCGCTGGCCCAGCGACAGTTTGGGGCGCGTGGGGGGAACCGCATTGATATCGTGCCAGCGCGACGGCGAGAACTGTCCCGACGACAGTGCCGCCACCGTCCTGATGTCCATGCTCGAGCGCGGAGAACTTCATCGGGCCGTAGTCGCCACTGAAGACCATCGAGACCTTTGCAGCCGAGAGCAGCGGGTGCACCTCGCGCCACCAGGAGGCGGTGTCAGCCTCCCACCAGAGCAGGTGGTGCATGACGACGAAGCTGTGACCCGCCGGATTCGGCTGGGCCAGCTGCTCGCGGAGAAAGGCGACCTGCTTCGGGTCGAGATCCTTCCCCCGGATGTAGAGCGCCTTCCCCGTGTCGCCCGCCGCGGGTACCCAGCCGCTGGCGATGAGCAGGAACCGGTTGCCGCGGATGTTCACGACCTGGGGCAGCGCACCGTAGCGCCGCTTCCAGATGTCGCGAGTGACGGCATCATTGATGTCATGATTCCCCGGCACGCGGTAGACCGGGACGCCAAGTGTCGCGAGGGCGGAGTCTACCTGGTTCCATTCAGCCTCGACCGCGGCCGAGTCGGTCTTCTTGCTGTTGTAGTCGCCCCAGATGATGTCGCCGGTCAGGAAGACCGCGTCCGGCCTGGCCCGTCGCACCTCGGCCAGCACCTCGGCGGCCTTGTGGTTGAGCCCGTGGCCGTCACCGCGCAGGTGCCCGAGCACGACGAAGGTCATGTCCGCGCTCTGGCCCGTGGCCGCGCCGGTCGGGGCGACGACCAGCGCGCCAAGCAGCGGCAGCATGAAGTGGAATCGCATCGGCGGCCCGGTTCAGGGAGTGGGTGATGGGGCGGCGTCCGTGGCCGCCTGGCCCGGGTAGAGCGCGAAGCCGCGGAACTCCAGACGGCCCGCCTTCAGCACGGAGAGCCCGGTGCTGCGCTTGATGTGGCTGAGTCCCGGACTGGGAATCGCCTCGACGCGGAGCGAGGTGTAGTGGCCCGGCGGCACCCGCATGATCACGTAGTGAAAGGTGTGGAGATTTTCCGAAAGCTGGAGCCCTCGCGCCACCGCCGCCGACTTGCCGCTCACCCTGTCACCGCCCTGCTCGTTGTCAGGCTGGTAGATATGCACCACCTGTCCGCGCTCGGAGCCAACCACGATGCGCACCGAATCGATGTCCCTCCCCTGTGCCTCGAACACCAGCGTCGCCGAATCGGGGCCAGCGATCTTCCAGTCGACGCGCCGGGTGGCCGCTCCGGTGCTGCGCTCGACCTCCATCGTGAGGACGTCGCGGCGCTTCTCGAGGCGGGTGGTGCCCCCGGAGGGCTCCCAGCCGTCGGAGACCGGCCCGAAGTCGTCGTCAAACAGATCCTGATCGATCGCGGGGACCGGGGGGATGAAGGACCATGCGGTGACCCGCCCTGGCGCCGGATTATCGACGCGCAGCCCGTACCGGGCGTAGAACCACCGGAGATCTCCGGCGCTGTCCACGGTGGTCGTGGAATCGAGCCCTACCAGACCGAGCCCCGTCATCCGGGAGAATGGATCGGTCAGGTGGGTCACCTTGTTCTTGGTGAACACGGTGTTGACGAAGGTGGGCCAGCCGCCGCCGCCGTACTGCCAGTTCTTGCGGCGCTCCCGGAAGCCGATCTTGTTCCCGACGAATTCGTTGTTGAGCACGATCGGCTCGGAGCGGTCCTTCACTTCGATGCCCCGCTCGCAATGATCGATGAGGTTGTTGAAGATGAACGGCTTCGACGCCTCACCGATGGAAATGCCCTTGTCCTCCGCTCCGCGCATCACGTTGCCGATGATCCTCGGCGTCGAGGTCATCAGGTCGAGGGCGTCGTTGCGGGAGGTGTCGAAGACGTTGTACAGCACTTCGCCCTTCGAGATGTCCAGGTCGAGCGCGTCCGAGTTGGAGCGCTGGAAGTGCGAGTTCTGGATCACGAAATCCGACTTCAGGATGTGGACGTTGTCATCGCTCCGGAGGTTGTCCCGGAAGATGTCGTGGTCGAACACCACACGCTGCGCGTGGTGGACGGTCACCTGCGCCGTGTATTCGATCCGGTCCACCAGCGCGCCGCCGCCCTGGGCAAACTCGGTGTAGGTCACCGTGCTTCCGCTCGCCCCGTCGCCCTGCAGCGCAAAGGTGCCCCAGGGCTTGCCCGGCACCTGCGGCAGCACCCGGATCGGACGCGCGGCCGTGCCGTTCGCCCGCACGAGGCCGCGCGAGATGATCGACACCTCGGGCGCGAGCAGCAGCGTCGTGCCCGGGTCGATCACCAGCGTGTCGGTCGCCGGGATCTTGAGGGTCTCGTTGAGGCGAACCTGCCCGCTCAGCCGGTGGGTCCTGCCCACGGCCACCGGATAGCGCCACGGATGCCACCCCGTCGGCGCGCGCAGCGGGGCGCCCGCCTCGAGCGCGAGCAGCTCCGGCGCCCCGCCGGTTGCCCGATTGCTCAGGACCGGGCTCACCTTCACCCCGGCCGGAAGCCCGCTCAGGAACATCCGGTACGCGATGTGGCCGGGCTTCACGCCGGGCTCCGTCGTATTCCAGCCGGCATAGAGCGCGACGGGCGCCGCGAGCACCAGGCGCGTGCCGGAGTCGCCGACCTCGACCGTGAGCGGCACGGCCGGATCCTTGTCGAGACGCAGGACCGGGGTCGACGCCGGGCGGCGATCGAGCGCGAGCGCCGTGAGGTCGGCGCCCACCAGGCCGCGGGTCTCGAAGTCGAGTACGGCACCCGACGGTGTCTCGCCGGCATGGAAGGCCACGCGGGCATCCGCCGTCCAGCGGCGGAGCAGCGTGATGTTCTTCTTCACCGTCGCCACAACCTGGTCGGCGGAGCCCACGTCGGGGACCAGACCGATCCGGCGCCGGTCGTATTCGAAGTATTCCTTGTACCGGTTCTCCGCCGTGCGGGTGAGGCTGTCCACCACGTGCAGCGTCGCATCATCGGCGACCCGGCGGGCGACCTCGCGCATGGTGCCATCGACCACGAACGGGTCGCTCAGCATCGCGCGGAACCAGTCGTTCAGCGGATGCTGCGGGCGGGAGAGATCGAGGAGCCGGATGTCCCAGGGAATCGGATGCAGCAGCTCGGTCCACGAGTCCTCGTAGATGAGCTGGTTGTGGACATTGTCCATGTGGTACGGATCGCCAACCACGAACAGGTAGGCGAACAGCCGCTGGAACTCCTCCGGATCGGCCTTCTGCATCAGCCGGAGATGGTCCTCGAAAGTCTCGCCGTGCAGATCCTTGAGCAGCAGCGCCAGCGCCCCGGAGCCCGGACCGGTCCAGCGGTCGCTCTTCGCGGTGCGATCCCACAGCGGCAGATTCTCGAAGACGTTTCGCGGCAGCCCCTTGAAATACTCCGCCCGCTCCGCGCGGTCGCCGCGGAAGATGTTGCCCGGCATCTCGTCGAACGGCCGGAGGAAGCCCTCGCTCGGCAGTTCCTCGAAGCGGAACATCCCGAAGAACCGGTTGTTGAGATAGACCGGCACGACTTCGGTGCTCGGGGCGAGAATTCCGAACTCCTGCGCCATCCGGTTGGCGGTGTAGGCCGGCAACACATCCTTCACCGACAAACCGAACTGGCGGTAGCGCTTGTAGAACTCGTCCTTCGGCGTCCGGATCGTGAGGCTCCGCTTGTCGGTGAGCCAGTGGACGCTGTTGTCGCCCCGCTTGCGGACCGTCACATCGATCGTGGTGCCGCCATACCGGAGCTTCCCGTCGACCCACTTGCCCCACATGGCCAGCGGATCCGCCTCCAGCGAGTCCCACGTCCGGCCGGGGATCGTGAGCCGGATGATGCCGGCATCCCGCGCATCGGGATCGAAGCCGTGCCTGAGGCTCAGCGTGCCGGGCAGCACCTTGAGCGCGTGCATCCGCTCGCTGAAGGCCCCCGCGACCGTCTGGTCCTTTGAGTACCAGTCGTCAAACTGACGGGCCCGGCTGTAGTCGAACATCGCCGCGCCAAGAATGAGCAGCACGGCGGTCACGGGCACGAGGCTCAGCAGGAAGACGTCCCGGAAGCGAAGCCGCGCCCAGATCCGCGCGACGAGCCCCGGCTCGTCGCGGGTGAGGCGGGCGGACGCGGTGCGCTCAGTTGCCGCGGTCATCGACGATGAACTCCTCGCCCTCGCGGGCCCACGGCTGGCGCAGCAGCACGGAGTCTGCCGCCGCCACCGAGGCGAACGGAACGGTCCGGACGTCGGCGCTGTCCCGCCCCGCGGTGTTGAGCTGATTGCGGTACGCGGCCACGACGGCACTCCACAGCTTGGCATCGACCGGCTTGAAGAGCCGGAGGCGCAGCCGCACCTGTTCGATCCCTGCCGGCTGTGGGGGGATGGCAACGCTCACGGTGGATTCGTAGCCCTGGGGAATCACGGCATGGTTCGGACCCGGGGCCACGCCGTCCATGATCAGGGGCTGCACCGGCACGGCGACCTCCGCCCGCGGCCGGACCTCGCCCACCGTAACGGCAGGCGTGAGTGCGACGGCGTCGAGCGCCATCGCGAAGCCGCCTGGACGGAGGGTCAGCTTCCCGCCCCACCCCTTCGGCGCGGCAAGCGGGACCGGGAGGTCATGCGGATGACCATCCACCGGCACCGTGAGAGTGAAGGTGCTGTCGCCAAGACGGACCTGGACGCGCTGGATCAGGAAGGCGTCGAGGTACTTCTCGTACGCGTCGATCACCGGAAGCTGCTCCCCCTTCTCCGAGGAGTAGGCGATCACCCCCCGCACCGACGGCAGGTGGTAGGGGGCGAGCACCAGGACCTGCGCGTAGGCGTCGCGCGCCTCCGGCGCCAGGGCCCATCCGCTGAGCAGCTTCTCGGCCGCCTCGGCCTGCTCGAAGTGATTGCGGTAGTTGAGGGAATCGAAGGCCACCAGTCGGGCGAAGGTCTTCATCGCCTTGCCCTTCTTCTCGAGCGCGACGTAGCTCCGCCCGAGCAGCGTCAGCAGCGCCTCGCGCTGCTTGTCGCGACCGTGGCGCACCGTGCGCGCCGGAAACTCCGCGTCGAGTTGCTCCAGGTATGCGGCCGCGGCGGCGTAATCGCCCTTGCGATAGAGGCTTTCGCCGTATGCCAGCCGGCGGGACCATCGGTCGTCCCAATGATCCACCACGGCCTGCAGCGCGTTGAGGATGCGCACGCGCACCGGCGTCACCGCCAGCGCGCCCAGACCGAGCACGACGGCGATGATCCAGCAC
>JBGASX010000134.1:0-6479 GCA_044229445.1 Gemmatimonadales bacterium
GAGCTGCTTCGGATCCATCAGCTTGAGGAAGGTCAGGTTGGCATCGATGCCGGAGATGACCTTCTTCGCCTTGAGCTCGGTGCCGTCGGCGAGCACCACGCCGGTCGCCTGGCCGCCGGAGACCAGGATCTTCGTGACCGTGGCATTCACCCGGATCTCGGCGCCCTTCTCCTTCGCGGCGGCGGCGATCGCATTCGACAGCGCGCCCATCCCGCCCTTCACGTAGCCCCAGACGCCCCGCACGCCGTTGCACTCGCCCATCACGTGGTGGAAGAGCACGTACGCCGTCCCCGGCATCGAGGGGGTCGCAAAGGCGCCGATGATCGCATCGGTGGCGATGGTGGCCTTGAGCTCCTCCGACTCGAACCAGCGATCGAGGATCGGATTCGCCGCGCCGGTGAGGATCTCGATCGCCTTCTGCCCGTCGGTGCCGAGCTTCTTGAAGCCGAGCCCGAGCTTGAGCAGGGCGAGCAGATTGCCGGGCGCCATCGACCAGGGGTTGGGCGGCGTCTGGACGAGCGTCGGCTCGAGGAAGTCGGCGACCCGCTCGAGCATCGCCTCGTACTTGGGCAGGTTCTCGGCGTCCTTCTTCGAGAACTTGCTGATCTCGCGGTGGGTCATCTCCTTGTCCGGCCCCATCAGCAGGTAGCGGCCGTCGGGGAACGGCGTGAAGCTCGACGGACTGCGGGGCAGCATCTCGAAGCCGTGCCGCTTGAGCTCGAGGTCGCGGATGATCTCGGGGCGGAAGAGGCTGTTGACGTAGCTGGCGGTGGACATCTTGAAGCCGGGCCACAGCTCCTCGGTCACGGCACAGCCACCGACCAGCTCCCGGCGCTCGAGGACGAGGACCTTGCGGCCCGCGCGGGCGAGATAGGCGGCGGTGACGAGGGCGTTATGGCCACCCCCGATGAGGATCGCGTCGTAGGTCGTGGTCATGATGGGTCCGATGATGGCGGACGACCGGGGACGCCACGCGGCGTGCCCAGGTCATGGGTGCGGGCGACCCGAGGGTCACCCCAGCGAATGTGACGGGCTCCCCCGAGCGGCCGCGAAGACGGGCGGCTGCTCCGGGGTGCCGCCGTCACCACTCGTCTTTGTCGAGGCGGAGTCCCACGCCCCCGGCCGCGTCCGACGACACCATCAGGGATGGGTCGGACGCCCGGGTGCGGGCGGCGCGGCAGGGGTGATAGCTGCGGATCATCGGGGGGAGAAGCTAACGGCGGGACGGGGCGGCGCAACTCTCGGCCGGCACGGGGCCGACCCGAGGTCGGTCGCCTACGCGGTATCCTCCCGCATCAGCTTCGCCCAGATCACGATCACCCCCACCGACAGCGTGAAGATCACCGTCGCCGCGGCATTCACCTCGGGCGTGATGCCGCGGCGGAGCAGTCCCCAGATCTGGAGCGGCAGGGTGTTCTGCCGGCCGATCAGGAAGAACGAGACGGCGATCTCGTCGAGGCTCAGGGTGAAGACGAGGAGCGCACTGCCGAGCACCGCGGAGCGGATCACCGGCAGGGTCACGTTCCAGAAGGTCTGCCACTGGGTGGCGTAGAGATCCTGGCTCGCCTCCTCGAGCACCCGGTCGAAGCGGCGGAGCCGCGCATACACCTGCGTCACGACCACCGACGTGAGCGCCGCGCCGTGGCCGAGGACGACCGGCCAGCCGGGGATCCAGGGGAAGCCGCTCGAGAGCGAGAGCCCGATGAAGGTGAAGAAGGTGAGCAGCGCGACACCGGTGATCACGCCAGGCAGGATGAGCGGCAGCAGGACCAGTCGCTCGAAGGCGGCCTTGCCGGGAAACTCCAGCCGGTCGAGCACGAAGGCGCCGGGGACGCCGATGCCGAGGGCGAGTGCGGTTGCGAGGAAGGCGAGCTTGAGGCTCGCGCCGGCGGCCTCGAGGAGGCCGCGGTCCTCCGCGAGGGCGCCGAACCAGCGGAAGGTGAAGGGATGGAAGGGCCAGGCGACGATGTTCGCGTCGTGAAAGGCGTAGAGGATCACGACGGCGAGCGGCAGGTAGATGAACAGGAAGACGCCCGTCCCCGCGACCCAGAGGAGCTGTGTCAGGCGATCGGCGGGGCGGGCGCTCATGCGTGGAGCGTTCCCCGGCCGGCGGCGGGCTGGGTGCCCGTCGAGCCGCCGTAGTTCATCCGGTCCTCGACCATGCGTGCGAAGCTGAGCAGCGCGATGGTCATCGTCATCATCACTACCGAGACGGCGGCGCCCAGCGGCCAGTTGTACGCCACGCCGAAGAGGCTGACGACCAGGTTCGAGACCATCAGTGCGCTGTCGTTGCCGCCGAGCAGCGACGGGGCGATGAAGTCGCCCATGCTCAGCACGAAGGCGAAGGTGCAGCCCGCGATGACGCCCGGGAGCGAGAGCGGCAGCACTACATGCCAGAAGGTCTTCCACCGGCTGGCGTAGAGATCGTAGCTCGCCTCCTTGAGCGCCGGGGGGATCGACTCGAGGATGGCGTAGATCGGCATCAGGGTGAACGGCACGTAGATGTGCACCAGCGCGATCATCACCGCCCATTTGCTGTAGAGCAGGATGGTGAGCGGCTCGTGGATGACGCCGATCGCGGTGAGGAAGCCGTTGAGGATTCCTTCCTGGCCCAGGATGATCTTCCAGGCGTAGGCGCGCACGAGATAGCTCACCCAGAGTGGGATGATCACCGCCATGTAGAGCAGGTTCTTGTGAGTCTTGACCTTGAACGCGATCAGATAGGCCAGCGGATAGGCCAGCAGCAGCGACGCGAAGGTCACCCGCGCGGCGATCCCCGCCGAGAAGAGGATGGTCTGCGGGTAGAGCGCGGTCCCGAAGAGCCGGCCGTAGTTCTCGAGGGTGAGCTCGTGGGTGAGCTGGCCGTTCCGGAGCCGGAAGAACGAGTGCGCGAAGAGAAAGAGATAGGGCAGCAGCAGCAGGATGCTGACCCAGCCGATGGGAATCGCCGCGCCCATCCAGGTGCCGCGGCGGCTGGGGCGCTTCGCGACCGGCGCCTCAGTCATCGACACGGACGCCGCGCTCCGCGGGCCAGGTGACGGTGAGCTGTCGGCCCGGTGCCGGTTCCGGTTCGCCGGCGGGCCAGTGGAAGACCAGCGACTGCCCATCGGCGAGGGTGGCATGCACCCGGGTGACGGCGCCGCTGAAGATGGATTCCGTGATGGTGACGGGGAGTTCGGGGCCGCCATGCATCGCGGCCCGAACCGGCTCGATGTACTCCGGCCGGATGGCGAGCCACTTGTCAGGCGCGAGGCCGACCGCCGGGCCGGTGAGCAGGTTGGTCTCGCCGATGAAGTCGGCGACGTACTTCGAGGCGGGCCGCTCGTACATCGCCTGCGGGGTGTCGAGCTGGGCGATCTTCCCGTTCCGCATCAGCACGATCCGGTCGGACATCGTCAGCGCCTCTTCCTGGTCGTGCGTCACGTAGATGAACGTGATGCCGAGCTGCCGGTTGAGGTGCTTGAGCTCGAGCTGCATCTCCTTGCGGAGCTTGAGGTCGAGGGCGCCGAGCGGTTCGTCGAGGAGCAGGATGCGGGGCCGGTTGACCAGCGCGCGGGCCAGCGCGACCCGCTGCTGCTGGCCGCCGGAGAGCTGCCGGGGTGCCCGGTCGCCGAGGTGGCCGAGCTGTACCATCTCGAGCGCCTGGGTGACCCGCTCGGCGATCTCGGCCTTGCCGACGCGCTTCATGCGCAGGCCGTAGCCGACGTTGTCCCGCACGCTCATGTGCGGGAAGAGGGCGTACTGCTGGAAGACGGTGTTGAGATCCCGCTTGAAGGGCGGGAGTCCCGTCACCGGGGTCCCGCCCATGAGGATGTCGCCGCTGGTCGGGTGCTCGAACCCGGCGATCATCCGGAGTGTCGTGGTCTTGCCCGAGCCGCTGGCGCCGAGGAGGGTCAGGAATTCGCCCGGCGCCACCGACAGGTCGAGGGCATCGACCGCCACGAAGTCGCCGAAGCGCTTCGTGACGGCCTTGAGCTCGAGGAGCGGTGCGGTCACTTCCCCGCCTTGACCTCGTTCCAGATCTCCTGGTACTTGTCGCGCTTCGACCCCCACTGCCAGAAGTTCACCTTGGTGCCGTAGTCGGCGATGTCCTTCTGCAGCGCGGAGGCCTCGGCCGTCATGTACGCCTTCGCCGCCGGGTTGGCGACGTTGTAGGCGGTGACGTCGGACATCAGCTTCTGGGTGAAGGGCTGCGCGGCATACTCCAGCCAGGCATAGGCGGCGTCGAGGTTGCGGGCGCCCTTGGTCAGCACCCAGTGGTCGGCCCAGGCGGTGGTGCCTTCGGTCGGGATGATCTCGCCGGCAGGGAACTTGGCGGCGCGGAGCTGGCTGGTCATGAGCGGCCAGCCTTCGCCCGCGACGATTTCGCCGCTCTGGAAGAGCTGCGTCATGTCACCGGCGGTGACCCAGTACTTGCGGACGTTCGGCTTGAGCTCGAGCATCTTCGCCTTGACCTTGGCGAGGTCCTCGTCGGAGAGGTTGTAGAGCTTGCTCGGATCGGCCGGGTCGTCCATGCCGAGGACCTGGGCCACCATGTAGAGGGTGGCGATGTCGTCCTGCAGCGAGAGCTTGCCCTTGTACTTCTTGTCCCAGAGTTCGGCCCAGCTGGTCGGCGCCGGCTTGATCTTGGTGGTGTCGAAGATCATCGGGTTGGGACCGAAGGCCCACGGGAGCCCGAAGACGGTCGAATCCTTGCGCGCGACCTTGAGGTTGCGGAAGCTCGCCATCAGGTCGCCGTAGCTCGGGATCCGCTTGAGGTCGAGCGGCTGCGCCAGCCCGGCCTCGATGATCGCGGTGACCGCGTCGGACGAGGGAGAGACGAGGTCGATCGTCTCGGCGCCGCCGGCGCGCAGCTTGGTGACGAGGTCATCGCTCGAGCCCATGTAGGTCGCATTGACCTTGACCCCGCAGGCCTCTTCGAACGGCTTGGTGAAGAGGGTGTCGGTGTACCCCTCCCAGACCATGAAGTTGAGCTCGCCGCCGATCGGCTTGGGGCAGAGCTGCGCGAGATAGGTCTTCGCGTCCGCCCGGGCATCGCTCGTGGCCGTGATGGCAATCTTGGTGGCGGTGGTGCTGGCGGCCGGCGCGGCCTTATCGCCACCGCAGGCGGTGAGGGCCATCGCTCCGAAAGACAGGAACGCAGCCGCGCGGACAGTGTTTCGGACGGGGAGCATCTGGGGTCGACCTCGCTGGGAGTGAACAGGGTGGGAGCTACGCTCGAAGAACCTAACGTGCCCCCGGGATAGCGCAAATCGGGACTCTATCAGGGATCGCCGGGGCGCGGTACATTGGTCGGCTTCGGTTCCCCCCCGTCCCCCCATCCGTCCGAAGGGAGCGCCATGCCGGTCCTTGAGCGTCTGGCGATCATCGGCGAGATGACCATGGCGATGAGCCGGGCGTCCACGGCCGCGGAGGTGTACCGCGAGGCGCTGGACGCCATCGGGAAGGTGACCGGCTCCTGCCGCGCCGCGGTCCTGCTCTTCGATCCCGACGGGGTGCTCCGCTTCAAGGCCTGGCGGGGGCTCTCCGACCGCTACCGCGCCGCCGTCGAGGGGCACACCCCGTGGACCGCGGGCCAGCCGCTCCCCGAGCCGATCCTGATTCCCGACGTCCGCACCGACACTTCGCTCGCGCATCTGCAAGCCGCCGTGCTCGCGGAGGGGATCGAGGCGCTCTCGTTCATTCCGCTGGTGACCGGCGGCGGGACGATCGGGAAGTTCATGGTGTACTACGATGCGCCCCACCGCTTCGACCCGGAGGAGGTGCAGCTGGTCCGCAACATCGCGGCCCACACCTCGTTCGTGATCGACCGGCAGCGGGCGGTGCACCTGCTGGAGACGGAGCGTCGGCTCTTCAGCAGCGGGCCGACCGTCATCTTCCAGTGGCGGCCCGGTCTCGAGTGGACGGTCGAGTACGCCTCTCCCAACGTCCTGGACCAGTGGGGCTATTCCGCCGACCACCTGATGGCCGGGATGCCGTGCTACACCTCCCTCATGCATCCGGACGATCTCGACCGGGTCCGCAACGAGGAGCTCGACTTTCTCGCGGCGGGCAAGGCCTCGTATGCCCAGGAATACCGGCTGCGCCGCAGCGACGGTGTCTACCGCTGGGTCTACGACTTCAGCATTCCGGTCCGCTCCAGCACCGGCGAGCTGGAGCACTTTCTCGGCTACGTCCTGGATGTCACCGAGCGGCACGACGCGGCCGAGGCGCTCCGCTCCGCGGAGGCGCGGCTGAGCGAGGCCCAGCGGCTGGAGAGTCTCGGCATCCTCGCCGGCGGGATCGCCCACGATTTCAACAACCTGCTGATGGGTGTGCTGGGCAATGCGAGCCTGCTGCTCAGCGAGGTGCCGCAGGGCTCCCCGCTCCGCGGCACGGTGAAGGACATCGAAACGGCGGCCCGGCGCGCCGCCGATCTCACCCGCCAGCTGCTCGCCTATTCCGGCAAGGGGAAGTTCGTGGTCGAGCTGCTCGACCTC
>JBGASX010000135.1:0-6439 GCA_044229445.1 Gemmatimonadales bacterium
TCACCCTGCCGATCGACTACGTGCCGGGCCGGAAGTACCCGACCGTGCTCAACATCCACGGCGGGCCGGTCGGCCAGTTCCAGAACGAGTTCGATTTCTACTGGCACTTCCTCGCCGCGAACGGCTACGCCGTCGTCGCGATGAATCCGCGTGGCAGTTCGGGACGAGGGGAGAAGTTCTCGCTCGCCCTCTGGGCCGACTGGGGCAACAAGGATGTGCAGGATGTGCTCGCCGGCGTGGACACCGCGGTGAAGCGCGGCATCGCCGACCCGGCACGGCTGGGCGTCGGCGGATGGAGCTACGGCGGCATCCTGACCAATTACGTGATCGCCTCCGACACCCGCTTCAAGGCAGCGACCAGCGGCGCGAGTCTCTCCAATCCGCTCGCCGGGTTCGGCACCGACATGTACGTCCGGGAGTACGTCGCGGAACTCGGCACGCCGTGGAAGAACACCGCCACCTACCTCAAGCTCGCCTACCCGTTCCTGCATGCCGACCGGATCAAGACGCCGACGCTCTTTCTGTGCGGCAGCAAGGACTTCAACGTCCCGCTGCTCAACTCCGAGCAGATGTACCAGGCGCTCCGCACCCTCGGCGTGCCCACGAAGCTGATCATCTATCCGGGTCAGTACCACGGGATCAGCAAACCGAGCTACCAGCGCCACCGGTACGAGCAGTACCTGGGGTGGTTCGCCGAGTATCTGAAGTAACAGGCCCGTCATCCTCCTCTCGGACCGCCGATGACCCAGAGCGCCGTCGACACCCTCGGCAAGGTCGGGCTCCCCGCGCCGATCGCTGAGCTGTCCCGCAAACCGTGGGATGCGATCATCGTGGGGGGCGGCCATAACGGCCTCACCTGCGCCTTCTACCTCGCGCGCGCGGGGAAGCGGGTGCTGGTGCTCGAGGCGCGGGAGCGGATCGGCGGCGCCTGCACGCTCGAGGACACCTGGCCCGGCTACCGGGTCTCGCCCTGCGCCTACGTCGTCGGACTGCTGCATCCGCGGGTGATCGAGGAGCTGGAGCTGCCGCGGCGTGGCTACACCTGGACGCCGGCGATGGGCGGTTACTTCGTGCCATTCGAGGACGGCTCGAGCATCCAGCTCTGGGACGATGAAGGGAAGGCCGAGGCCGAACTCCGCGCCTTCAGTCCGAAGGATGTGAAGGGGCGGCACGACATGCACGACCTGATGAAGAAGGTCTGCTACGCCCTGCGACCGCTGGACGATGGAGACACCTGGCTGCACCGGGCGCCGAGCCGGGAGGAGATCGAGCGCCGGGTGGGGCACGACCCCGACGCGATCGGACTTCTGTATGACTGGTCCATCGCGGAACTGCTCGACCGCTACCTCCACGCCGAGCGGATGAAGCTCGCGTACATGGGGCAGGGCGTGGTCGGAAGCGCGGCGAGCCCGTTCGACCGGGGTACCGCGTCGCTCTACTACCATCACTTCTCCGGCCGGCTCGACAACGGCGAGCCCGGCGGTTGGGGCTACGTGACCGGCGGGATGGGGATGGTCTCCTTCCTCATTCACGATGCCGCGGTCGAGGCGGGCGCCACCGTCGCGGCCGGCGTACCGGTCGCGCGCATCATAACCGGCGAAGGCGTGGAGCTCGCGGGCGGCGAGACGATCCGCGCCCCGGTCGTGATCTCCAACGCCGACCCGGTCGTGACCGCCCGGCTGCTCGGCGCGAGCGCCGACGCCGCCTGGAAGCGCCGGGTCGACGAAGTGCCGATGAAGAGCGCCACGGTGAAGTTCAACGCCGCGCTGGCCGAGCTGCCGAACTTCAGGGCGCGACCGGGTACCCGGATGCCGCATCACCTCGCCACCATCAACACCCCGGTCACCCGCGAGGAGTGGAAGCAGTGCCACGCCGACGCGATGGCAGGGCGGCTGCCGAAGCGGGTGTGGACCGAGATCTACCTGCAGACCGCGTATGACCCGAGCGTGGCGCCCGAGGGGAAGCACCTGATGAGCGTCTTCTCCCAGTATGTGCCGCACACCTTCGCGACGGGCACCTGGGACGACCACCGGGAGGCGGCAGGCGACGTCGTGCTCTCATCGATCGGGCGCTTCTGCTCCAACCTCCCCGGCGCGGTCATCGCGCGCGAGGTGCTCGGCCCGCCTGACGTGGAATCCCGTCTGGGCCTCACCGGCGGGCAGATCTTCCAGGGAGAGTGCCTGCCGGAGTACATGTGGCAGAATCGTTTCGCCTACAAGACCCCGATGCCGGGCGTCTATCTTTGCGGAGCAAGCACCCATCCGGGCGGCAGCGTGATCGGGATCAACGGCCGGAATGCCGCCTACGAGGTGCTGGGACTGCTGGACTAGCCTTCCTCACCGGAAAACCACGATGCCCGTGATCCGCTCCATCTCCCTCGCGCTGCCGCTGCTCGTGGTCGGGCTCGGACACCAGGGGAGCGCCGGGCGTCCCGCCGCGGCGGACACGACCCGGGTGATCATGTTAGGCACCGGCATGCCGTTCCCGGACCCCAAGGCGCAGGGCCCGGCCACGGCCGTGACCGTGGGCAGCCGGATCTTTCTCTTCGATGCCGGCCCGGGCGCCGAACGGCAGATGACCGCCGCGGGCCTGCCGGTGCGTGAGGGGCCGCTCACCGCGATCTTCCTCACCCACCTGCACAGCGACCATACCCTCGGCCTCCCCGACCTGATCTTCACCTCGTGGGTGATGGGTCGGCGGGCACCGCTCCGCATCATCGGTCCGGGCGGCACCAGGGCGATGACCGATCACCTCCTCGCGGCGTGGGCGGAGGACATCGCCGTGCGCACCGAGGGCCTCGAGCATGCGGCGCCCGGCGGATACAAGGTTGATGTCCGCGAGACACGCGGCGGGGTGGTCTACGATTCCGCGGGAGTCCGCATCAGCGCGATTCCGGTGCCGCATGGCTCCTGGAAGCAGGCGTTCGCGTACCGCATCGAGACCCCGGGCAAGGTGATCGTGATCTCAGGCGACACTCGCCCGAGCCCCGCCCTGGAGCGCGCCGCAGCGGGCGCCGACGTCCTGATCCACGAGGTCTATCCCTCGGTGCGGCTCAAGAGCGAACTTCGCCCGGGCGGCAACTCGTGGCCCGACTACATGCACGCCTTTCACACCTCCGACCGGGAGCTCGGCGCGATCGCGTCCCGGGCCAGGCCGAAGCTCCTGGTCTTGTATCATGTGGTACGCATGGGCGGCACCGACGAGGAGCTCCTCGCCGGCGTGAAGGCGGGCGGATTCAGCGGCAAGACGGTGGTCGCGCATGACCTCGATCGATACTAGGGGTGCCGGATGACCATGCGCCGTGCACGCGCCCCCATGATGCTGATCGGGCTGCTCACCGGCTGCCATGCGCGTCCGGCCTGCACTACCCAGGATCTCGGCGTCCGTCCATCGCCGGGCGATGATCTCAAGGCGATCGTCTACACCCGAACCTGCGGACCGGAGGACGCGACGCTCAACGTCTCGCTCGTGCCGCGGGCCCAGGCGGAGTCGGCCGATCCGGGAAACCTGCTGGTGCTGCGCGTCGACCTCGTCAAAGGCGTGATCGACTTCCCCAAGGTCCGCTGGGACGACGAGAGCCATCTTCGGGTCAGCTACGATTCCACACTGCAGGTGCTTACCAAGGTCGCGAGCCAGGGCGCGGTGAGCATCCTCTACAACCCACCGGCGGCCGTGCCATGAGCACACCCTGGTGGGGCGCCGCCCCCGCGCTCGAGGAGATCCCACTCCCCTCCGCGACCGAGTTCCTCGTCATCGGAGGCGGGATCGTCGGTCTCTCGACGGCGTACTGGCTGGCGCGCGCCGGCGCGAAGCCGCTGCTCCTCGATCGCGAGGGCATCGGCGCCGGTGCCACAGGAAGGAATGGCGGCTTCCTCCCGGTTGGGACCGCCGAAGACTACGACGCCAGCGTCGCCCGGCTCGGCCGGGAGCGCGCCCGATCCCTGCTCGGCCTGACACTGGAGAATCGCCGTCTCGCCGGCGAGTGGCTCGGTGAGGAGTCGATCGACTGCGACCTGCGCCCGTGCGGCCATCTGCATCTGGCGCTGGATGACCACGAACAGCAGGTCAACCGTGGTCTTGCCGCCCTGCTCACCGAGGACGGCTGCCGCACCGATCATCTCGACCGCACGGCGGCACAGGCGATGGTCGGGGCGCAGTTCGGTCCGAGAATCACGGGCGGACTCTTCTTCCGCGACATCGGCCTGCTGCACTCCGGCAAGCTGGTCCGCGGGCTGGCGGAGGCGGCCCGGCGGCGCGGCGCTACGCTCACGCGGGCCACCGTTCGAGAGATTGATGGCCGCCGCGGCAAGGCCGCGATCGTGACCGACCGGGGCACGATCGACGCGGCAGCGGTGGCGGTCGCGGTGAATGCGTGGACCGGCGCGCTCCTCGGTGCGCTCCGCGGACTGATCACCCCCGTGCGCGGACAGGTCCTCGCCTTTGCGCCGACAAAGCCGATCTTCCGGACGGGGATGACGGCGATGACGACCGCCACCGAGGAGTACTGGCAGCAGGCGCCGGATGGCAGCATCATCCTCGGAGGCTGCCGAGGCATCCGGCCCGACCGCGACGAGCGGGTGCTCGACGTCACGACGACCGAGGACGTGCAGCGGGCGCTCGAGCGGGTCCTGCCCGGGCTCTTTCCCGAGATCGGCGCGCTGCAGGTCACCCATCGCTGGGCCGGGACGATGGCCTTCACCAGGGACCGGCTGCCGATTGCCATGCCGCTCCCCGGCGCGAAGGGCTGGTCCGTCGGCGGATTCTCCGGCAACGGGATGTCGTTAGGCATGATCCTCGGACGGATCCTGGCCGACAGCCTGCTCGGCCAGCCCGCCGACCCGCGGCTCTCGCTCTTCGCCACGGAACGCTTTTCAGGAGCACCTGAATGACGCCGACCCACCTGACGCTCGCGGAAGGGCTCACCCGGATGCCGGGCCCCTACGGGGACCACTTCGCCGTCCTGATGCAGCACGGCACCCTGGAGGTCGGCCTCTACGCGCCGAAGACCACCGACCCGCAGACGCCGCATACCCGGGACGAGGTCTACGTCGTGGTCCGGGGAAGTGGCTGGTTCAAGAATGGGCCCGAACGGGTGGCCTTCGGTCCGGGCGATGTGCTCTTCGTGCCGGCCCACCGCGACCATCGCTTCGAGCAGTTCACCGAGGATCTCGCCCTGTGGGTGTTCTTCTACGGCCCTGAGGGAGGGGAGATCGGCGGCGGCCGCTGAGGCGCTGTCGCCGTTCGCATCCCATCGGTAAATTCGCGCATGCCTCTCGAACCGACCCTGTCCCGCGAGTACTACCTCTCGCCCGAGATCTTCCAGCGCGAGAAGGATCGCATCTTCGCCCACGAGTGGTTCTGCGTGGGCCGCGAGGAGGAGGTGCCGCACGCCGGCGACTACCTCCTGCTCGATGTCGCCGGCGAGAGCCTGCTGCTGGTGCGTTCGAAGGAGGGAACGCTCCACGCGCACTACAACGTCTGCCGCCACCGGGGCTCGCAACTCGTCTTCGACGCGACCGCCAAGCCGTGGTCAGGCACGGGTGCCCGCCCTACGGGCAACTTCGCGAGCGGTATCCGCTGTCCCTACCACGCCTGGACCTACAACCTCGACGGCCAGCTGCGCACCGCCCCCTTCCTCGAGGAGGGAGACGGCTTCTGCAAGGAGGAGCTTTCGCTCCATGGCGTCGGCGTGGCCACCTGGGGGGGCTTCGTCTTCCTCAATCTCTCCGGCACCACTCCACCGGTCACACTCGCCGAGCAACTCGGTGGCGCCCCGGAACGCACCGCCCGCTATCCGCTCGCCGAGCTGCGCTGCGCACACCGGATCTGCTATGGGGTCGAGGCCAACTGGAAGGTCGTGCTCGAGAACTACAACGAGTGCTACCACTGTGGCCCGGTGCATCCCGAGCTCTGCCGGGTGGTGCCGGCCTTCAAGCAGAAGGGCGGGATGGACCTCGACTGGGACCGCGGGGTGCCCCATCGCGAAGGGGCGTGGACGTTCACGATGAGCGGCACCACCGACCGGAAGCCCTTCGCCGGCCTGAATGACGACGAGCGGGTGCTGCACAAGGGCGAACTCGTCTACCCCAACCTGATGGTCTCGCTCTCGGCGGACCACGCCGCGGCGTTCACCCTCTGGCCACACGGACCGGCGAGCACCACGGTCATCTGCGACTTCCTGTTCCACCCCGACGAGATCGCCCGGCCCGATTTCGACCCGATGGACGCGGTCGAATTCTGGGACATCACCAACCTGCAGGACTGGGTCATCTGCGGCGCGGTCCAGCGCGGCATGGGAAGCCGCGTCTTCCGGCAGGGGTACTACGCGCCCATGGAGAGCCTCTCGCTCGACATCCGACGGTACATCGGGGACCGGCTCAAGTAGCGCACATGGCCGCCCATCCGCCGTTTCGCGCCCGTGCACTCCTCCTCGGGTGCC
>JBGASX010000035.1:0-44106 GCA_044229445.1 Gemmatimonadales bacterium
AGTGGATTACCAGGCTTTTGTGAGGGGCTTTCGAGCACGATCCTCAACAGTTCCACCGCCGTCGCCTGTTCGTTCCTGATCCGGACCACGCGATAGCCGCGGCGCTCGAGTTCGAGCTGCCGGCGATCGTCATAGTCCCGTCGCTCAGGGTCGTCGTGGATTGAGCCCTCCAGTTCGATCACGTGGCGGAGCGCTGGGCAGTAGAAGTCGACGATGAACCCGGCGAATACATGCTGGCGCCGGAACCGTGCCCCGCCACAGCGGCGCAAGCGGAGCAGCTCCCACACCCTGGCCTCTGAGGGTGTGGGTTTCTTGCGGAGCTCCCGGGCCCGGGCATGCAGGGCAATTCGACGGCGGCGTGTGGGCATGCGGGGATGATCGCCTCAGGCCGCACGCGCCTCGGCACACAATGATCGCCCGGTGTATCCAATTCTCCCTCGCGCGGGCGCAGTACCGCCTCAAGGACCGTGGAACGATGCGACTCTCGACCATCGCGATGTTCGCCCTGCTGACCGGTGCCGCCCTGCCCTCCGCGGGGATGGCACAGGGCCAGCGTGCAGCGGCGCCTCGCGCAAGGAGCGGACTCATGCGGATGCGGCTCGTGAAGATCATGGATGCCCAGGGCTGGGGGCAGCCCGTCGAGGTCGCGCGGCTCCTGGTGCCCTCCGACTGGCAGGTCGAGGGTGGCGTGAACTGGGTGCAGGGGATGACCCGCTGTCCGCAGAACATCATCCAGGCCCGGTGGCGGGCCCGCTCCCATGACGGGCTCACCGGCTTCGAGATCCTGCCGCAGTACTCGTGGGTCTGGTCCGACGACCAGTTCAGCCAGCAGTCGATGCAGAACAGCGCCCAGAACAACATGGGCTGCGATGCCAACCCGCTGGTGAATCCCACCGACTTCCTGTCCCGGATGGTGCTGCCGCGCGTCCGCCAGGGTTCGCGCGTGGTCGCGGCGGAGCCGCTGCATGCGCTGGCGCAGGCGGAACAGCAGAAGATCGCGTCGACCTATGCTCCCCTGGTGCAGCAGGGGTATCTGCGGGGATTCCGGGTCGAGGCCGGCCGGGTGCGGGCGCAGTATCAGCTGAACGGGCAGCCGGTCGAGGAATGGATGTCGGCGACGATCCAGACGATTGCGGCGCCCTCGCCGAGTACCTCGGGGCTGATGAACGGCAACACCGCGATGACCCAGAACAATTTCCAGGTGATGGCCTACAACGTCGTCGGCATCTGGGCGCCGCGCGGCCAGCTGGACCAGAATGACAAGCTCTTCGCGACGATGATCGCGTCGCTGCGGGGCAACCCGCAGTACGCCGCCGCCGTCGGGGCCTGGCTCCGCAACATGGCCAACATCCAGCGGCAGGGAGCGATGGACCGGCACCGGATCTGGCGGCAGGCGCAGGAGGAGATCAGCAACAGCATGCAGCAGACCTACCGGGAGAACCAGGCGGTGCAGGACCGGATGGCGGAGCAGTTCGGCCAGACGATACGCGGTGTCGAGACCTACATCGATCCGCGCAGCAACGAAAAGGTGGAACTGGTCGGCGGTTACACCACGGCGTGGAGCAACGGGCAGGGCGAGTACATCCTCTCCGACTCACCCAACTTCAATCCGGCGACCGAACTCCATGAGGACTGGCGGGAGATGAAGCGACCGCGCTGACGGGTGACCGCACTCACCGCGCCCGGACGGGCGCGGCGCGACTTTTCGGCATGCCGCGCCTGTCCCGCATCGCCCCGCTGATCCTGCTTCTGGCCGGCTGCGGCGGAAGCGGCACCGATACTCCGTTCGGCACCTCGCCCCCGGGGAACCTCGACCCCGCCGTTCCCCCCGTCACCAGCGGCAGCTGGTACCGGCCGCCCGCCCAGGTGACCTGGCAGTGGCAGCTCGACGGCGCGCCCAATCTCACCTACGCCGTCGAGTTGTACGACCTCGACCTCTTCGCGACCGACTCGGCGGTGGTCAACGCGCTGCACGCCGCGAACCGTTCGCTCATCTGCTACTTCTCTGCTGGCTCCGACGAGAACTGGCGCCCCGACCACGGCCAGTTCCTCCCCACCGACCGCGGCAAGCCGGTCCCCGGCTGGCCCGGGGAGAAGTGGCTCGACATCCGTTCGGCCTCGGTGCAGGCGGTGATGCTGGCCCGGCTGGATACGGCGGTGGCGAAGCACTGCGATGGCGTCGAGCCCGACTGGCTGCACAACTACCAGGAGGACACCGGCTTTCCGCTCACCGCCAGCGACCAGCTCGCCTTCAACCGCTGGCTCGCCAACGCCGCGCACACCCGCGGCCTCGCGATCGCGCTCAAGAACGACCTCAACCAGACCGACTCGCTGGTCGCGTACGTGGACTTCGCGCTCAACGAGCAGTGCCACGAGTTCGACGAGTGCGATGTCTACGGGGGATTCACGGCGGCGGGGAAACCGGTGCTGAACGCGGAGTATCGCTCGCGCTGGGCGACGAACGTGGCGGCGCGGGACTCGCTCTGTCAGGCGGCGGCGAGCGAAGGGCTCCGGACCCTCGTCCTTCCGCTCGCGCTGGACGACGCCTTCCGGTACGCCTGTCCCTGAGGCGGGCTGCTAGCGGAGAAAGAGCCCGGCGATGCGCGGCGCCGCCGAGATGAAGGTGCGGTCGCTGTTGACCAGCAGCGCGATCACGAGATGCTGCTCGGGGAAGATGAGGAGATTGCCGGTGCCCCCCATCGCGCCGCCGGTGTGCCCCACCCAGCGCCGGCCCGCATCATCGACCCCCGAGCGCCAGCCCAGGCCGTAGCCAGTCGGCTTCCCGTCGGCGGTGTGCTGCGAGGTCCAGAGCAGGTCGCGGGTCGCCGGCCGGAGCAGCTTCCCTTCCAGCAGCTTCCGCCCGAAGCGCGCCAGGTCTTCCGTCGTCGAGAGGAACCCGCCCCCAGCCCACTTGTAGCTGTTGTCGACGTACGGTGCGTTCCGCGCCGGCGCGGTGCTGTCGGCGTGCACGTAGAAGCGGGAGCGGAAGGGAATCAGGCTGTCGTTGAACTCCGGTTCGGTGCGGGTCATCCCCGCCGGCCCGAAGACCCGGCGGGCCATGTACGGCAGGAACGGCTCTCCGCTCGCCCCTTCGATCACCGCGCTGATGAGGTTCCAGCCGTAGGAGGAATAGGCGTACTGGGTGCCGGGTTCGAAGAGCAGCGAATCCGCGGCGAAGATGGCCAGCCCGTCATGGACCGTATCGAAGTGCCGGACGTTCTCCATCTCGTTGTCGCGGTAGTGCCGGATGCCGGCGAGATGGCCCGCCAGCTCACGGGTCGTGATGGGCCACCGCTTGACCGGGAAGTCGGGGACGTAGCGCTGGATGGGGGCGTCGAGATCGAGCTTCCCCTCCTCGACCAGCAGGCCGAGCGCGATCGAGGTCAGCGGCTTGGAGATGCTCGCGACACGGAAGCGGGTGAGGGGCGTCGCCGGGACGCCCTGCTCCACGTCGGCGAGACCGAAGCCCTCGCTCCAGATCATCACCCCGTCGCGGATCACGGTGACGGAGGCGCCCGGCGCCCGGAGCACCGCCATCGTGTCGAGCACGAAGCGGCGCGCCTGATCGATGGCGACCGAATCGGCGGGCGTCTGCGCGGCGAGCGGTGCGGCCGCGAGGGAGAGGAGCAACACGGAGACAGGGCGCATCGAGCCTCTCCCGGCGAGGGTCATCCGACGACGATGTTCAGCAGCCGGTTCGGAACGTGGACCACCTTCTTCGGGCTCTTGTCGCCGACGAACCGCTTCGTGGTCTCATCGGCGAGGGCCGCGGCCAGCACGGTCGCCTCATCGGCGCCGCGCGCGACCATCACCTTCGACCGCGTCTTGCCGTTGACCTGCACCGGCAGCTCGATCTCGTCGGACACGACCAGCGCCTCGTCCCACTTCGGCCAGCCGGCATCGAAGACGGTGGTCGTGTGCCCCAGCCGCTCCCAGCACTCCTCGGCGAAGTGCGGCGCGAACGGCGCCAGCATCACGACGAGATCCTGGACCAGCGCGCGCTCGCGGGAACCGGCCTCCTTGATCGCGTTGACGAACTCCATCAGTGCGGCGATCGCGGTGTTGTAGCGCAGCGCCTCGATGTCCTCGGCGGCCTTCTTCTTGGTCGCGTGCCAGCGGGTGAGGAGCTCCTTCGGGACCTCGCCGCCGGTGGTGGTGTCGCCCACCATGAGCCAGACCCGGTCGAGGAAGCGGCGCGGCCCGTTGATGCCGGCGTCGCGGAAGTCGCCCCCCTCCTGCAGCGGACCCAGGAACATCAGGTACATGCGGAAGGTGTCGGCGCCCCACTGCGCGATGTAGTCGTCGGGGATGACCACGTTGCCCCGCGACTTGGACATCTTGCTGCCGTCCTTGACGATCAGCCCGTGCGCGCGGAAGCGGGTGAACGGCTCCTCGAAATCGATGTGGCCCAGATCCTTGAGCACCATCGCGAGGAAGCGCGAGTACAGCAGGTGCAGCACCGCGTGCTCATTGCCGCCGATGTAGGTCGTGACCGGGCACCAGGTCTTCGTCCGCGCCTTGTCGAAGGGCCGGTCGTGGAACTCGGTGCTCGGGTACCGGAGGTAGTACCAGGCCGAATCGAGGAAGGTGTCGGAGACATCGGTCTCGCGCCGCGCCCGCTTGCCGCAGGTCGGGCAGGGGACGAAGTACCACTCTTCGTGCCGGGCGAGCGGGGAGATCCCCGAATCGTCGGGACGGAAGTCCTCGAGTGCGGGCAGCAGCACCGGGAGATCCTTCTCCGGGACCGGCACCGCGCCGCAGCTGTCGCAATAGATCACCGGAATCGGCGGGCCCCAGTACCGCTGCCGGGAGATGCACCAGTCGTGCAGCCGGAACTGGACCACCGGCTTGCCCCGGCCCTCGCCCGCGAGCTGCGTGGTGATGGCCCGCTTGGCCTCTTCGGCGGGCATGCCGTCGAAGCGTCCGGAATTCACCAGCCGGAAGCCGACGACGTCGGTCTCCGCGGCCGCGAGCGGTGCGTCGGCGGCCTGCCCCTCGCCGGCCAGCACGCGCACGATCGGCAGCGCGTACTTCGTCGCGAACGCGAAGTCGCGCTCGTCATGCGCGGGCACCGCCATGATCGCGCCGGTGCCGTACTCCATCAGCACGTAGTCGGCGATCCAGACCGGCACCGGCTTTCCGGTCACCGGATTGGTCGCATAGGCACCGATGAAGACACCGGTCTTCTCGCGATCCCCCACCTTGCGGCTGACGAGGTCCTGCGCCGCCGCCGCCTTCACGTAGGCCTCGACTTCCGCCTTGCGGTCGGCGGTCGTCAGCCCGGCGACCAGCGGATGCTCGGGGGCGAGCACCATGAACGTTGCGCCGAAGAGCGTGTCCGGTCTGGTCGTGAAGACCCGGATGGCCTCGGCGCCGAGGCGGTGGAGGCTCCCGGGGACCGTGAAGGTGATCTCCGCGCCCTCGCTCCGGCCGAGCCAGTTGCGTTGCGCCGTCTTGGTCGTGTCCGACCAGTCGATCTGGTCCAGATTGGCCAGCAGCCGCTCGCAGTAGTCGGTAATGCGAAAGAACCACTGCTCCAGGAAGCGCTGCTCGACCGCCGTGCCACACCGCTCGCACTTGCCGTCGATCACCTGCTCGTTGGCGAGCACGGTCTTGTCGAAGGGGCACCAGTTGACCCCGGCCTTCTTCTTGTACGCGAGGCCCGCCTTCAGCAGCTGCAGGAAGATCCACTGCGTCCACTTGTAGTAGTCGGGATCGGTGGTGCTGAGCGCGTGGCGCCAGTCGAACATGCCGCCGACCCGCTCGAGCTGGCGGCGGAAGTTGGCGATGTTCTGCGGGATGAGGTCGGCGGGATGCTTGCCGACCTTCAGCGCGTAGTTCTCGCTGTGGATGCCGAAGGCGTCGTAGCCGATCGGCTCGAAGACGGTGTACCCCTGCAGCCGCTTGAACCGGCCGTAGACGTCGCTGCCGGTGAAGGCGAACATGTTCCCCACGTGCAGTCCCTCGGCGGAGGGGTAGGGGAACATCATCAGGTTGTAGAAGGGGCGCGTCGGGTGATCGAGATCGGGCTGATTGGTGCCACGCTCGGCCCAGCGAGCGCGCCACTTCGCCTCGACCTGGTCGGGGCGATAGCTGTTGTCCGGCGGCATGTCAGTCATAGGGGCAGGAATCTACCGAATCAGAGCGTGGGAGGCAGGGGGAGCTTCAAGTACCGAGTTCCGAGTACCAAGTTCCGAGAGTCTCCGCTCGGTACTCGGAACTCGGAACTCCCTTGCCCCGCCCCGACCCGCGTCTCTAACTTCCCAGCTCCCCTCAACTTACCGGCCCATGGCCCGCGACCACCGCAAGCTCTTCGTGCGCAAGATGTACCTGACCGCGGCGGGGCTCGTGGTCGCGCTCGGGCTCGCCATGGCAGGCACCCTCTGGCTCTTCTACGGGCGGGAGCATGCCACCGTCGAGTTCTGGGGCCCGCTGGCGGCCGCGTTCGGGGTGTATCTGCTGATCGGCCTCCTGACCGTCACCTTCGTCGTCAGCTGGACCACGCGCAACATCCTCCGCCCCCTCGGCAACACGGTGGTGGTTGCGACCCGGGTGGCGCAGGGGGACCTCACCGTCGCGCTCACCTCCGTCGGCACGGCCCAGGCGGACAACCTCACCCAGGCGATCGGCACGATGGTGAAGGAGCTGCGCGGGCTGGTCAGCGCGATCCGCTCCAGCTCGCAGGAAGCCGCCGCGATGGCGCAGGAGATATCGAGTTCCACCCAGCAGATGAGCGCCTCGACGGAAGAGGTCTCCGGCACCTGCAACGACCTGACCGATCGCGCGACCAAGCAGGCCGCACTGGTCCGGCTTGCGACGGAGGACGCCGAAAAGATCCTGCACATCGCCGAATCGCTGGCGAGCAGTGCCGGGGAGGCCGCGACCCGCAACGCGGCGCTCGTGAAGCTGGCGCGCGATCATCGGGACGAACTCGACGTGAGCTCGAACGAGCTGCAGCGGCTCGCGGAGGAGATCGAGCTCGGAGCGGAGGAGGCGCGCGCGCTCGCCGAGGCGTCGGAGGAGATCGGCCAGTTCGTGATCCAGACCAAGGCGATCGCCCGGCAGACGCACATGCTGGCGCTGAACGCCGGCATCGAGGCGGCGCGTGCCGGCGACGAGGGCAAGGGCTTCGCCGTGGTGGCCGAGGAGGTGCGCAAGCTCGCCGGGCAGGCGGCGCAGGCCGCGAGTCTCACCAGCGATACCGTGCGGATGGTGCAGGAGCGGGTGGCGACGGCGCGGGACCGGCTGCTGCGGCTGGCGCAGGGGGGACAGGCGGCCCGTTCGACGGCGCACAAGGCGGCGGAGGGACTCGCGCGGGTCGCGGCCGAGGCGGAGCAGACCGACGAGTGGAGCCGGCAGATCTCGCGCTCGTCAGGCGAGGTGCGGACCCTGATCGGCGGCATCGCCTCCCGGATGCAGGAGGTCTCGACCGGCACGGAGGACGTTGCGGCCGCGGCCGAAGAGATCGCGGCGAGCGCTCAGGAGCTCTCGGCCTCGACGGAACAGGTGGCGGGTTCCTCGCACGCCCTGGCCGAGACCGCGAATGCCCTCTTCGCCGAGGTCGGCAAGTTCAAGGTGGAGTAGCGCCGATCGGCCCGAGCACCCGTGCCAGGGCCTCCAGCAGTCCCCGCAGCTGTTCCGGCTGCAGATCCCCCGCATGCCCGATCCCGAGCAGCCCCCCGGCCGTCCGCTCTTCCCCAGCTCCGATCCGCCACCCTTCGGCCAGCATCGCCTCGGCCACCGCCGCGGCACTCCGCGACGCGCCTAACGCAACGGTCGTCACGGCATCGGCCCGCCGCGGTTCGGCGACGAAGAGCCGGAGCCCGTGGCTCGGCGCCCACGCCTCGACCATGCTCCGCATCCGCGCGTGGCGCGCCCAGCGTTCGGGCAGTCCCTCGACATCGAGGATCCGCTCGAGCTGCCGCAGCAGGACGGTCGCGAGGGAGGGATGAACCGGCGCGAGCGTCTGATGCTTCGCGGCGGCATCGTGCTGCGCAACGAAGTCGAGATGACTGCCGCGGCCGGTGATGCCGCGGCCCCGCGCCACCAGCCGGGGCGAGGCCGTTCCGAAAGCCAGGCCGGCGGGCATGCCGAGAGCTCCCTCCGACGCCCCCAGCACGAAGTCGACGCCCCACTGCTCGGTCTCGATGGGCGAGGCGCCGAGCGACGCGCTCGCATCCACGAAGAGCATCACGTCGCGGCGCCCGCGGACCAGCGGAGTGAGGTCGGCGAGCGGCAGCATCGAGCCGAGGCTCGGCTCGGCGTGCACCAGGATCACGCTGTCCACCTCGGGCCCCGCGAGGAAGCGGGTGAGGTGGGCGGGCTCGACCGCGCGGCCGGGGTGGACATGCAGCCGCAGCACCTCCTTGCCGAGCGCCTCCGCCTGATCGGCGAGCGCCGCCCCGTTCGGACCCGCGACCAGCGCGAGGGCCCGGTGCTCCACGGTGGAGCGCAACGCGATCTCCCGCAGCGCCACCGACGAACCGGGATGGATGACGACCGGCTGCGACGTGCGGAACAGCTCCCGGAGCCGCTCGGAGGCACGGGCGATCAGGGGCGCGGAGGCCTCCTGATCGAGCCCCGCCGCCTCGACCATCAGGCTGCGGAGTTCCGGGAGGACGTCGGGCTGGGCCGGATCGAAGCGGCGTCCGAAGGCGCTCAATGCAGGACCCGCGGCATCAGCGAGTCGCGCATCGCGACCCGATAGACGACCGACGCCATGACGACGGCGGCCTGCTCGAGATCCCCTTCGCGCAGGTAGTCACCGACATCGAGGTCGCTGTGGTGGACGCGGGAGTCGTAGTCGAGCGGATCCTGGATGAACTGGAACGCTGGCAGCCCCAGCGCCCAGAAGGGGACGTGATCGGTCTCGCCGGTGCTGGCGAGGGTCACGTGATTCGCGCCGAGATCGGCGAAGGGTGCGAGCAGCGACTCGAAGATCGACCGGGCCGCGGCGTTCCCCTGCAGGTAGATCCCGCGGATCCGGCCACTGCCGTTGTCGAAATTGAAATAGGCGGAGAGGCCGGCATGCTCCCGTTTGAGGACACCGGTGCCGGGATCACCGAAGTGGCGTCGCACATAGCCCATCGAACCGGCGTAGTCCTCGCTCGGCTCTTCCGCGTCCCAGAGTGCCAGCCGGATCGTGCGGCGCGGCTGCAGATGCGTGGCCGTGAGGATCCGGAGGACCTCCATACCGACGGCGCAGCCCGCCGCGTTGTCCGCGGCGCCGGTGCCGGCGATCCAGCTGTCGAGATGCCCGCCGAGCATCACGACCTGATCCTTGAGCGCGGGGTCGCTGCCGGGAATCTCGGCGATGACGTCGCGACCCAGCGAGTCGCGCTGCGTGGTGTGGCCCTTGAGCGAGACGGTGAGCCGGACCGGCTTCCCCGCCTCCACCAGGCGCAGCACTCGATTGAAATGAGAGCGGCTCACCACGAAGCTCGGCACGCCACCCCAGGGCGCGCCCGGGTAGGCGAACCAGCCATCGGCCCGCAGCGACGCTCTGATCTCGCTCGGCTCGATCAGGGCGACGACACCCTCCCGCTTCAGGAACGCAGCGAGCCGGCGCCCCGCGCGGATCAGGTCGATCCAGGGCTGCATGTCCTCGGCCGGGGTGTGCGGCTTGCCGGCCTCAGTGAGACGGCTCAGGCTGTCGAGCTGGGCATCGGTGAAGCGACGGACCATCGGCCGGTCGAGTGTGTCGGGCAATTCGATCGCCCCGTTCAGCACGATCCGTCCGCGCAGCTTTCCATGGTAGCGCGCGAAGTCGGAGTCAGACTCAATCGACACCACGGTGACCGGTGCGGTGACCGGCGCCGGCGTGGAGGCAGACCAGGCGCGCGGGAAGGCGGTGATATGGAGATACCAGGGGCTGACCATCTCGACGCTGAAGCGGTCGAGCACCCAGGAGGGGGAGCGCCGGCCCCAGGCTTCGAGCGACGCATGCGCGATGCCCCACGATGTGAGCCGAGTCGTGGCGTAGCCTGCGGCGGAGAGGTAGCCGGGGGAACCCGCCAGTCGCGGCGGCTGCAGATCGGAGAGGCCTAGTGCGCTCGCGAGTACCTGCGAGTGCTGGAAGCCTTCCTCCCGGATCAGACGGAGCGCGGCGGTATCGGGACGCTCCTGCGCGCCGGCCCCGGCGGGCGCGAGCAGCAGCAGCGTCAGCAGACTCGCGCGGACTCGTTCGCTCACTCGATTGCCTCGTCCATGGTGGGTCCAGAACAATGCCCGCGCCCTCTCGCACCGGCAAGTTGACAGGAGTGGCGCCCGGTGCCTAAATCCCTCCGGTCACAGCACCTGTCCATCCTGCCACCGGAGTCCTCTGTGTCCGATTCCTTCACCCGGCGCGACTTCCTGGGGACAGCCGGCGCGGCGCTCGCCGCCGGCTCGCTCGGCCGCCCGGCGAACGAGCTCCTCCCCGGCGCACCCGCGGTCATCCACCGGTCCGCGGTGCGCGCGACGGCGGTCGGGTCGACCAACGCGCTGCGCGGGATCCGGCTCGCGGTGAAGATGGTCGGCGAGGGCGCCGACACGCTCGACGCCGCGGTTGAAGGCGTGAAGATCACCGAGCTCGATCCGAGCGACAATTCGGTCGGCTACGGCGGCCTGCCCAACGAGGATGGGGTCGTGCAGCTCGACGCCTCCTGCATGCACGGGCCGAGCAAGCGGGCCGGCGCGGTGGCGGCGCTCGAGGGCATCAAGACGCCGAGCGAAGTGGCGCGCCTGGTCCTCAAGTACACCGACCATATCCTCCTCGTCGGCGAGGGCGCGAAGAAGTTCGCGCTGTCGTTCGGACTGAAGGAAGAGGATCTGCTGACCCCGGCCTCCCGCGAGGCGTGGCTGCACTGGCGCGCCAACCGGGGCCACGAGGACGACTGGATGGACGTTCCGGACTCGCAGCCCATGGCGCCGCGGGTCACCGGGACCTGCAACCTGAACATCATCAACGCGCAGGCGGAGATCTCCTCGATCACCACGACCAGCGGCCTCGCGTGGAAGATCCCGGGCCGCGCGGGTGATTCGCCCATCGTCGGCGCCGGGCAGTACACCGACAACGAGATCGGCGCCGCCGGCTCCACCGGACTCGGCGAGCGGAACATCATGATCTGCGGCGGATTCCTCACGGTGGAGCACATGCGCCGCGGGATGAAGCCGACGGATGCCGCGCTCGAGACGCTCAAGCGCGCCATCGCCCTCACGCCGCCGCGCTGGCTCGACGAACGGGGCCGCCCGAAGTATCAGCTCAACATCTACGCCCTCAACAAGCGGGGCGAGACCGGCGCGGCCTCCATCTATCCGAGCGACTACGCGACCCACGACGGCAGCGATGCCGTCAAGCGCGATACCGCATTCCTCTTCGAGAAGGCCCAGTGATGTTCAAGCGTTTCCTCGCGACCGTCGCCGTCGCCACCGTGTTCGTCGGCCTGTGCGCGGCCCCGGTGGCCGCCCAGCAGGAGGAGTGGAAGCCGAGCGACGCCCCGTGGCGCGACAGCTTCTTCCCCTACTTCCCTTCCCTGGGCAACAACTTTCCGCTCATCGCGATGCACTTCGAGGAGCGGAAGGCCGCCGACTACTTCGCGCGGACGCCCTACGCCGGCCTCCTCTCGGTGGACATCGGCTCGGGCTTCACCGGCGCGCGGATGGGCATCGCCCGGTTCCATGCGCCGCTGCTCCGGAAGGACTGGCGCCTGGCCCTCACCGTCGGCACGACGCGTGAGACCCGCCTCGGCTACTTCGGACTCGGCAATGCCACGAGCTACGACAAGTCGCTCGTGACCAAGAGCCAGGAGCACTACTACGAGGCGCGCCGCACCCGGTACTTCGGCGGTTTCGAGCTCTCGCGGCGCATCAAGGGACGGCTCTGGGTCGCGGGGTCGGCCGGCGTGGAGCGCAGCAACCTCAGCGACCTCTCCGGCCCGTCGCTCTTCCGGACGGACATCGGCACCGGCGACCTCAGCGACACCGACTTCCGGAGCCGGGTGACGCTGGTGCTCGACATGCGCGACAACGAGTTCAACACCACGCGCGGCATCTACGGCACGGCCTCATTTGGCGGCGGTACCGGCGGCGGCGGATACAGCCGGATCACGGCGGATGTGCGCGGCTACATCCCGATCCGGGAAGGCACCACCTTCGCCGCACGGATCAGCGGCTCCGGACTCTCGAAGAAGGCACCGCTCAACGCCCGGTTCGAGATGCCGGTGTGGGAGGGCGAGATCGGTGTGCTGGGCGGGAGCTATTCGAATCGGGGACTGCTGTTCCAGCGGCTCGCCGGCCGTGGCGTCCTGATGGGAAGCGCCGAGCTGCGCCACGACCTGCTCAATCTCGGCGATCTCGGCGCCTTCACGCTGCTGGCCTTCGTCGATGCGGGACGGGTGTTCGAGCAGGAGGACTTCAAGCTGACGACGAAGGACATGAAAGTGGGCGGCGGTGGCGGCCTCGCCATCCGCATCATGCGCTTCACCATCTGGACCTTCAACTTCGGCACCGGTCCCGATGGCTTCGTGTTCAGCGCCGGTTCGGGTTGGTCCTTCTGAAATGACGAAGGGGCGACCGGACGGTCGCCCCGCTCGCTACAGCACCGATATCACTTCGCGGAGCGTCGTCTCGCCGCGATCCCGCGCGTACCAGGTCCGTTTCCCCTTCACGAACTCTTCCTTCACGAGCGCCGGCGGCTTGTGCTCCCGCACCCAGTCGGCGAGCGGCGCCGAGTACGGCCCCCAGTGGCGCAGGAGCTGGTACTCCGCGTTCAGCACGAGCACCACCGGAATCGACCGGGTGCCGTTGCTGAGATAGCGGTCCATGACCTCCGGATGCTCGTCACGCCGGAGGATCCGCAGGGAGAGCCCCGGGGTCATCTCCACCCAGCGCGCCAGCACCGGAAGCGTACTCGACGTATCCACGCACCAGTCCTCGGCGAGGACCAGCAGCTTGCGCTCCTCGGCCGGCGGCTTCGTCGCCCACTCGGGGACCCGTGCCGCGCGATAGATCCCTTCCCACAGCGCCCGGTGCTCGGGGGCTGCCGCGGCGACGAAATCCGCGAAGGTGTATCCCTTCTCCCACAGTGCCTTCCAGTCCATCTCCCGCTCCTGACAGTGAAGATCGGCTCGCCACCCCCTAACCTATCTCCGCCGCATGAAGTTCCCGTGACGATTTCCCGACCCGATCCGTAGACGGTAGATTCCCGGACATGGAATCCCGCACCAGCCGGCGAGACGGCGAGGCCACGCGAGAGCGCCTGCTTCAGGCGGCCCTCGAGCTGTACACCACCACCGGCTATTCGCGCACGACGACGCCGATGCTCGCGACGCAGGCGGGCGTCGCCGAAGGCACGATCTACCGGCATTTCAAGGGCAAGGAAGCGCTGCTGAACGAGGCGTGGCGGCGCGCCTATCGCACCGGGATGGATCTGCTCAAGGCACTGGAAGGCGACCGGGTGCGCAAGGCGCCGGAGCGGCTGGCGCTGCTCGGCCGTCAGCTGGTGGACCTGGCCGCGGCCGATCCGGCGCTGATGCGGATGATGTTCACGACGGAAGCGGAGCCCTATCTCGACGAACCGAGCCGGGCGGCGCGGCGCGATTTTCTCGACGGGCTGGTGCAACTGGTCGCGATGGGGAAATCGGATGGGCTGGTGCGGCCCGGGCCCGCGGAACTCTGGGCCTCGGTCTGGTTCACCGTCGTGCAGCATGCCATCGACCTGGTGGCCTCAGGCACCTGGACCGCCGACAGCAGTCCCGCGGCACTGACGCTCGAAGCGGCGTGGGATGCCATCGCCGCCCGCGAGACACCTACTGCGGCTTCGCGGCTCCCCGGAACGTCGTGAGTTCGCGGATGTGGCTTGGGGGCCGGAGCCAGTGGATCACCCGCGTCTTCCCGCCCCCCAGCGGACGCACCGTCCAGGCATCCCTCTCCAGATAGGCAACCGAGTCGCCGGGCCATTGCACCGGGCTCGTCCCCTCCTCCGCCACGGTGACGACCGAATCGTTGCCGAGCCGCGCGCACACGCCCGCACCACCCGGACAGGGCACGACCTCGGCCAGCGGCGGCTCGCCGAGCAGCACGGTGAGCGCCGAATCGGCGGCGCTCCGTCCGGCGGGATCGACGGGCTCGAAGGTGCCTCGCGCCGGCGGTGCCGCCGCGGCGAGCACTCCAGCCGCGCCGCGCAGGTATAGATGCTGGCCATCGGCGGCCCAGGCGGTCGCCTGGGGATGGAATCCCGCCGGAAGCGGCATCTGACGTTCCGCGCCGTTGAGCAGGTTCATCACCACGACCGACACGTCGCCCGTGTCTCCCGGAAATTTCGAGCGGACGAAGATCAGCATCGATCCATCCGGCGAGAGTGCCGGAAGCCGTTCGTCCACCCGGGAGAAGGTCACCTGGAACTGGGTCTCTCCCTGCAGCGGCGAGGCGAACAGGTCGCCGACACCGCCTTCGCCATCGGCGGTGAAGATCAGGTACGGGTTCTTGCCGACTTCGATCTTGTTCGAGAGCGGCGAGAGGCTCCCCCGACAGCCGGCGAGCAGCAGCAGGCCGAGCGCGAAGCGCCTCACTGCGCCTCCTCCACCGTCGCATCGAGCAGCCACCAGCCGTCGGGATCGACCACGATCTCCTTCGGCTTCTGCTTCACATCCTCGAAGGTGATGATGGTCTCCGCCCCCTCGACCTTTGCCGCCATCGGCCGGCCGTCCACCCGGAAGACGAGGCCGGGGAGCGCATAGTGCCCCCACTCCTCGGGCTGGGTCTGCTTCACCGTCAGCGTCAGACGCTTGTGATCGTAGCGCCAGGTCACCGCCAGCTTCGGGTAGCCCGGCTGCGTGAGGCCCTGACGGAAGTACCACTCGAGGTCCTTCCCCGAGGCCTGGCTCATGATTCGGGCGAAGTCGCTGCTCAGCGCGGTCGAATCGCGGTACGCGCGGTAATACTCCCGGATCCCGGCCTTGAACGCCGAATCACCGATCAGGCCGCGGAGGGAGTGCAGCACCCATGCGCCCTTCGGGTAGTTGTTGGAGTTGAGCAGCCCCATCAGATCGGTGGCGGCCAGGTCGAGGATCGGCCGGTCGGTGACCTTCGAGCCCTTCACCGCCCGCGCGTTCCGCTGCATCTGCTCGCGGAAGGCGCTGTCTCCCTGCGCATGCTGGACCCAGAGCGCGGCGAAGTAGGTCGCAAATCCCTCACTCAGCCAGAGGTGGTGCCAGTCGTCCTCGGTGACGGCGTCGCCGAACCACTGGTGCGCCGTCTCGTGCGCGACCGTCACGGGGCTCAGCTGCTTTTTCGGATAGGCTCCGCCGTCGTAGAAGATCGCGGTGGGATTCTCCACCCCGCCGAAGATCGTGGTGGACTGGACGTGCGACAGGCGGTCGTAGGGAAACGGCCCGACGTAGCGGCTGAAGAAGTCCACCATGTCCCCCGCCTGACGGAAGGGGACATCCACCGCCCAGGCCGAATCCTCGGGGAAGCTCAGCACCGCCATCGGCACGCACTTGATGTCGCACGCCGCATCGGGGAGCGTCGTCGAGGTGAGCGGCGCCGCACCGATGACCATCCCGTAGGCCGGGATCCGCTGCGCCATCGTGAAGTTCCAGATCTCCCGGCCCCTCGGCAGGGTGTCGATCTTCACCAGCCGTCCGTTCGCAATGACCCGGGTGCCGGCGCTGACCTCCACGTGGAAGTCCACCGTCGCCTTGTCGCTGGGATGATCCTGGAGCGGAATCCAGTGATGCGCGCGATCGGGCCAGTTGTCCGCGAACACCGTGCGGCGCCCATTCGCGTCGGTCCGGATCACGAGGCCGTCGCGCACCGGGCCGTGGTAGCGGATCGACGTATGCAGCGTGTCACCAGCGTGGCGCTGGTGCGGGATATAGACGCCGCCGGTCGGCAGCACCGCGAAGGTGATCCGGCCCATCCGCCGCTCCCCTTCACCATCGGTGAGCACCCGCACGACCCGGAAGGCCGAATCGAGCTGGACCTCGATCGGGTCGTCGGAACGGAGCACCCAGGTGGTCTGGGTGATCGCGACGATGTGATTGGCGGTATCGCCGATGACGACGGCGACGTCGTGGTGAATCGCGTCGTGGCGCGGATGCAGCGTGTCGGCGCGCGCGGCGAGCGGCGCCTGGGCCTGCATGGCGAGCAGCAGCAGCGGAAGCATCATCGTGGTGAGTTCTACCCTTCGACGTCGATCGCCAGTCGGGCTTCGCGGATCGGAGCGATCGCCTCCGCCACCACCTGCACGTGGACCGGATGCGCCACGTAGCGGTTCACCGCCGCCATGTCGTCCAGCACCACCGTGAGCACGTGGGAGTACTCCTCCGCGGCCGGCGAGAAGTTCGGCCCCCAGCGGATGGCCTTGATCTCGGGGATGCGCCCCATCATGCCGAGCAGCGCCTGGCCCGCGTGGTCGATCTGGGCGGCGGTGGTGCCGGCCTTGAAGCGAAAGCAGACGAAGTGGTAGATCATCGCCGATGCAGGGAAAGGGTCACTTCAGCGCGTCACGATAGAAGCGCAGGATGTTGGTCCAGGCCTTTTCGACCTGCTCGCCATCCGAGCCCTTGCGGCCCGGACGGAGGAAGCCGTGGCCGGTGCCGGGATAGGTGCTGTACTCGAACGCGACGTTTGCCGCCTTCATCTGCCGCTCGACATCCGGCAGGGTCGCATCGATGCGGGCGTCATCTTCGCCGTAGACGCCGAGCACCTTCGCCTTGATGGCGGGGATCAGCGTCGAGTCGGGCGGCGGGCCATAGCAGACCACCGCGGCCTTGAGCTTCGGATTGGCCGTCGCGTAGCGGAAGCTCTTCCCGCCACCCCAGCAGAAGCCGATGCTCGCGATGTCGTCCTTGCGCACCGCCGGGAGTCCGTTGACGTAGGCATACGCCGCATCGAGATCGGCATTCACCTGGTCGGGGACCAGGAGTGCGGTCAGCTTGCGGCCGGAGTCGGGATCGGCCGGCGTCACGCCGAAGCGTGCCGACAGCAGATCGGGCGCGATGGCGACATAGCCCTCGGCGGCGAGCCGGTCGACCACCGTCGGCTCCCAGTTCGAGAGACCGAAGATCTCGTGGATGACGATTACCGCCGGCGCCTTGTCCTTGCGCTCGGGGTAGCCGACGTAGGCGCGGATCGAGTCGCCCTTCGCATTGGCGAACTTCACCCATTCGCCGTGAGTTGTGGGGGCCGAGGCATGCCTTGGCGCTTTCAGCGCCCAGCTCCCCGCGAGTCCCGCCATCACGCCCAGCACCGCCACCATCATCGTCGAGACCGATCCGCGTCGCATATCCCCTCCATCCGCCGTTGACTGTGACAGTGACTGTCCCCGAGACCGATCGCCGGTGCCGCGCGAATCGGCGTTGTCCACGATACAGGAAGGCTCGCCCCGGAACGGAGCCGGCAGGAGAAGATCGTGGCGGGGAGCCGTGCCGCCGGCGCTGAGGGGCGCCGGCCGGCATGGCGAAACGAAGCTCCGGTGGTCTGCTACTGCTTCCGGAACAGCCGGGCGAAGACGCCGCTCTCCTCGGCGCCCTCGAGGGCCTCCACGAAGGCGGTCATCGAGGGATAGCGATCTCCCGGATCGAGCGCCATCGCCTTGTTGAGCACCTGTTCCAGCCGTCCCGGAAGGTCCTGCTTCACCTCGCGGAGGAGCTTCGGCTTCCCGCGAAGCCGGGCGATCATCATCTCCTGCGCGTTGCGGCCCTGGAAGGGCAGCTGGCCCGTGAACATCTCGAAGCCGACGATCGCGAGCGCATAGATGTCGCTCCGCGGATCGAGCGGCTTGCCGCGGATCTGCTCGGGACTCATGAACTCGGGGGTGCCGAGCACGATGCCGGTCGCCGTGAGCTTGGCGACTTCGGGCTCCTGGCGCCGTTCCTTCGCGAGGCCGAAGTCCATCACCACCGCCCGCACCCCGCCGGGGCCCTGGTCGTCGGGCACCAGCATCACGTTCTCGGGCTTGAGGTCGCGGTGGATGATCTGCAGCTCGTGGGCATGCTGCAGCCCCTTGGCCATCTGGACCAGGAGCGGCACGCCGAGATCGAGGGGCAGCGCGCCCTGGCGCACCTCGCGGTCGGAGAGGAGCTCGCCGGCGAGGTAGGGCATCACGAGGTAGATGAGCCCGTCCTCGGTCTCGCCGAGGCGGAAGATGCGGCAGACGTTGGGATGGTCGAGCCGCATCGCGAGGCCGGCCTCGCGGCGGAGCCGTTCCACCGAGCTCTTGTCTTCCTTGAGCTTCGGGGTGAGCACCTTGATGGCGACGGTCTCGCTGCTGGTCAGGTCCTTCGCCAGGTAGACGTAGGACATGCCGCCTTCGCCGAGGCGCTTGCCGACGTCGTAGCGGGAATCGAGCAGGGAGTTCGAGAGGGAACTCGCGCGGTCCATGCCCGGGCCGCGCTTGAGCGCGGCCTGGCGCACCAGGGTGCGGAGCCCCGCACTCGTTTCCGCCGGCGGCGGACCGCCGCCGACTTCGACGAGGGGACTGCCGTCCTGGGGGCAGAAGCGGGCCGGATCCGAATACATCCGGTTACACCGGGGACAACGGCGGCTGCTCAATCGCGGTACCGGTTACGGCCATCGAGCTTGGCCTTGTAGAGGTGCTGGTCGGCGAGCTTGAGGAGCGACTCACCGTCCTCGACCCGCGGATCGGGATAGCAGGCGATGCCGACGCTGATCGTCACATTGATCGCGCGGCCGGCCTCGCCGAAATCGGTGCTGGCGACCTTCTTGATGATGCGCTCGGCGAAGATCCGGGCGCCACTCGCCGCCGTCTCCGGCAGCAGCACCACGAATTCCTCGCCGCCATAGCGGGCCACGATGTCCACCGTGCGCTGCTCGCGGCGCAGGATCGCGCCCAGGGCCCGCAGCACACCGTCGCCGGCCAGGTGGCCATGCGCGTCGTTGATGTGCTTGAAGTTGTCGACGTCCACCATCAGGCAGGCGAGCTGGGTCTCGTAGCGGTTCGCCCGCTCCAGCTCCTGCACCAGCTTGTCGGCGAGCGCGCGCCGGTTGAAGGTCTCGGTCAGCGGATCGGTCTCCGCCAGCGCCTTCATCTGCTCGCGGCCGATGACCGCGCTCTCGAGATCGTAGGCCTTGTCCAGCGCCTGCGCGGCGGCGCGGATGACCTGCTCCGCGAAGGCCACGTCGGACTGGTTGAGCGGAGTGTCCTCCGCCGTCGTCCGCAGGAAGAACACCCCGGCGCGCTGGTCCCGCATCACGAAGGGAATCGCGATCGCGGAGCGGGTCGGCACCGTCCACCCCTCCTGCTCCCACTCGTCGCGCGCCGCCGCGTACAGCGGATCGGTCGCCACGTCGGTGATCAGCACCGTCTGCCGGGTGTCGAGCGCGCGCCGGATCTCGGGATAGCGCTTGAGATCGATCGGCAGGTCGCGGAGCATCGGGTTCTCATAGGAGGCCACCACGATCGCCTCCTCTTCTCCCGGTGTCGAGAAGACCAGCGAGCACTTGGAGATCTTGAGCCCGCGCGCCACCCGGCGCACCAGGATGTGATAGATCTCCTCCGGCTTGAGCGAGGCGGTGACCTCCTGCAGGATGTCCACCATCTCGGTCCGCGTTCGCGCCTCGGCACGGGCCTGATTGAGCTCGCGGCCGACCCGGAGATGCGCCTTCACCCGCGCGAGCAGCTCGCGGACCCGGAAGGGCTTGGAGATGAAGTCGGCGGCACCGAGACCGAGGGCGCGCACCGTCGCCTCTTCGGGCGGCATCGAGGAGATCATCAGGACCGGGACGTCGCGGACCAGGGGATCGGTCTTCACCCGCTCGAGGAGCTGCAGGCCGTCGGCCCCCGGCATCATGATGTCGAGCAGCAGGAGGTCGTACTGGTCCTGCGACAGGCGCTCGAGCAGATGTTCGCCGCTCGAGACCGTCGCGACCTCGTAGCCGTTTTCCTTGAGAATCCAGGAGAGGGTACGGGTGAGCGCCTGATCGTCGTCGGCCACCAGGATCCTGGGGGAGACCGTCATCCCTGCACCAGGCGCTGGAACACCTCTGGATCCACGTTCCCCCCGCTCAAGACCGCCACCACCGGACCGGTGGATGTCACCTTGCCTGCGAGCACCGCGGCCACCGTCACCGAGCCCGACGGTTCGACCACCAGCCCCTGCGCACTATAGAGGAAGCGGACCGCCGCAGCGATCTCTTCTTCCGTGACCGTCACGGCCTGGTGCACGTGCGGGGCGATGAGCGACCAGGGGAGCTTGCCGATCGCCCGGGTCAGCAGCCCGTCGGCGAGACTCGCCGTCTGGGCCAGCGTCTCGGGGTGTCCGGCCGCGAGCGCGGCCGTGAGCTTCGGCGCCCCGGCCGGCTCCACGCCGATGATCGTCACCTCGGGCCGAAGCGCCTTGATCGCCGTGGTGACGCCGGAGAGGAGCCCGCCCCCACCGACCGGCACCAGCACCGTCGCCACGTCCGGCACCTGCTCCAGAATCTCGAGGCCCGCGGTGCCCTGCCCGGCGATCACATCGGCGTGATCGAACGGCGGGATCATCGTGAGCCCTTCCTCGGCGGCGAAGCGATCGGCGCGGAACTGCTGCTCGGCCGAGCGGGTCGGGCCGGCGAAGACCACCTCGCCGCCGTAGCGCCGCACGCCGGCCACCTTCACCGCCGGCGCCGACTCCGGCATCACGATCACGCTGCGGATGCCGAATCGCTGCGCCACCCAGGCGACCGCCTGGCCGTGGTTGCCGCTGGAGGAGGTCACCACCCCCGCGGCGCGGCGGGCCGGGTCGAGCCGGGCGATCGCGGTGTGCGCCCCGCGCACCTTGAACGCACCGATCGGCTGGAGGTGCTCGCATTTGAGGTACAGGGGCCAAGGCATGCCTTGGCCGCTACTGCGCACCATCGGCGTCCGCACCGCCACACCGGCCAGCAGGCGCGCGGCCTCCCGAATCGACTCGAGGGAGACCGCGGCAGCGGCGGGCGTGGCGGTGGCGCTCACCGGGCGAACCTACGGCCGGATGCAGGGCGGGGCAACATCATCATTCCGCTTCCGCATCCACGACCTCGCCCTCGACGCCTTCATCGTCTTCCTTCACGACCCGGGCGACATCCATCACCGCGTCGCCGGCGTCGAGATTGATCACCTTCACGCCCTGGGTGTTCCGGCTGATCACCCGGATGCCCTCGACCGGCTGGCGGATGATCACCCCGTGCTTGGTGATCAGCATCAGCTCGTTGTCGGGCTGGACCTCCATCAGGGCCACCAGCGCGCCGGTCTTGTCGGTGCGCTTGAGGGTGATGATGCCCTTGCCGCCGCGCTTCTGCACCCGGTAGTCGGAGAGTTCGGAGCGCTTGCCGTAGCCCTTCTCGCTCACGACGAGCAGGGTGGCATCGCGGCGGATGACCACCATGCCGATCACCTTGTCGTCGGCCTCGAGCTCGATCCCCTTCACGCCGGTGGCCACCCGGCCCATCTCGCGCACATCCCCCTGGTGGAAGCGGATGCTCATGCCGTCCGCGGTGGCGAGGACGATGTCGCTCGCCTCGTCGCAGAGCTGCACGTCGATCAGCTCGTCGCCATCCTCGATGTTGATGGCCCGGATGCCGGTGCTCCGCACGTTGCCGTACTCGGCCAGGCTGGTCTTCTTCACGGTGCCGTGGCTGGTCGCGAAGATCAGCGCCTTCTCGGCCGAGAACTCCCGCACCGCCACCGTGGCGGAGACCCGCTCCTCGGGCTTGATCGCGATGCAGTTGACCACCGGCTTGCCCCGGCTGGCGCGGCCGCCCTGCGGGATCTCGTGCACCTTGAGCCAGTAGAGCTGCCCGGTGTTGGTGAAGAACATCAGGTAGTCGTGGGTGCTCGCGATGAAGAGGTGCTCGATCCAGTCCTCTTCCTTCGTCGTCGCCCCCTGCAGCCCGCGCCCGCCGCGGCGCTGCCGCCGGTAGGTGCTCACCGCGATCCGCTTGATGTAGCCGGTGTGCGAGATCGTGATGACCATGTCCTCTTCGGCGATCAGGTCCTCGACCGAGAAGTCGGTCTGGTCGGCGAGGATCTCGGTGCGCCGGTCGTCGCCGTACTTCTTGGCGACCTCGTCCATCTCGTCCTTGAGGATCTTCATCCGGCGCGGCTTCGACGCGAGGATGCTCTTGAGCTCCTTGATGATCGCCTGGACTTCCTTGAGCTCGGCTTCGAGCTTCTCGATCTCGAGGCCGGTGAGCTTGGCGAGCCGCATGTTGAGGATCGCATCGCTCTGCTTCTCGGAGAGCCCGAACCGCTTCCGCAGCCGCGCATCGGCGTCCGGCACGTCCTCGGAGTCGCGGATGATCTGCACGACCTCGTCGATGTTGTCGACGGCGATCTTGAGGCCCTCGAGGATGTGCTCCCGGGCCAGCGCCGCATCGAGGTCGAACTGGGTCCGGCGGACCACGACCTCGTGCCGGTGCTCGACGAACCGCTCCAGCACCTCCTTGAGGTTCATCACCTTCGGCGCGCCCTTGTCGAGCGCCAGCATGATCACGCCGAAGGTCGACTGCATCGCGGTGTGCTTGTAGAGCTGGTTCAGCACCACGTTGGGGATCGCGTCGCGCTTGAGGTCGACGACGATCCGCATGCCGTCCTTGTCGGACTCGTCGTTCACCCCGCTGATGCCCTCGATCTTCTTCTCGACCGCCAGCTCGGCGATCGCCTTGACCAGGTTCTCCTTGTTCACCTGGTAGGGGATCTCGGTCACCACGATCTGGCTGCGCCCGCTCGACTCCTTCTCCTCGATCTGGGCCCGGGCCCGCATCTGGATGCGCCCGCGGCCGGTGTCGTACGCTTCCTTGATGCCCTGGCGGCCGTAGATGTAGGCGCCGGTCGGGAAGTCGGGACCGGGGATGATCTTCGCCAGGTCGGCGATCGACGCCTCGGGATTGTCGATCAGGTGCTGGACCGCCTTGGCCACTTCACGCAGGTTGTGGGGCGGGATGTTCGTCGCCATGCCGACCGCGATGCCGCTCGACCCGTTGATCAGCAGGTTCGGCACCATCGACGGCAGGACCGTCGGCTCCTTCAGCCGGTCGTCGAAGTTCGGCTGGAAATCGACGGTGTTCTTGTCGATGTCCTCGAGCATCGTGACCGCGATATTCGTCAGGCGCGCCTCGGTGTACCGGTACGCCGCCGCGGGATCGCCGTCCACCGAGCCGAAGTTGCCCTGGCCGTCCACCAGCGGATAGCGGAGCGAGAAGTCCTGGACCATGCGGACCAGGGCGTCGTACACCGAGCTGTCGCCGTGCGGGTGATACTTGCCGAGCACATCGCCCACCACCGTCGCCGACTTCTTGTAGGGACGGCCCGGCACGAGGCCCAGTTCGTTCATCGCGTAGAGGATCCGGCGATGCACCGGCTTGAGACCGTCGCGCACATCGGGCAGCGCGCGCGACACGATGACGCTCATCGAATAGTTGATGAACGACTGCTGCATCTCCTCTTCGATGAGGCGCGGCAGGATCCGTTCGCTCTGCGAGGGGCCGGTCATGCGGGTCCGTGGTTGTGCTGTGAAAGTCGGGAGGTACGGAAGCGACGTCCGCGGTCGAAAAAGCCGGCCGCGGAGACGGGGGAATATAGCCCTATCCTAGCTGGCAAGGCAACCGCGCGGTCACGCCGCAAGTCTTTCAGGGTCAGCCACTTAGCAGGCCATCCCGGCCCCTCCCCGGGCCCCTCCCCCGATCCGGGACGCAACCCTTCCGCCGCCGGCCGCGTCAGAGGGGCGTTCGACAGGCCGATCCACCGCCGGAACCACGGAGCGCCGTGACCGAGCACGACCTCATCGCCCGCGTGCTGGCGGGAGATCCGGGTGCGGAACGCACCCTCTACGACCGCCACGTCGACCAGGTGTGGCGCATGACCTATCGCTTCGCCGGCGACGGGGACCGTGCGGCCGACTGGACGCAGGAGACCTTCATCAAAGTCTTCCAGCGGCTCCGCGACTTCCGCGGCGAGTCGAAGCTCGGCACCTGGATCGGATCGATCGCGGTCTCCGTCGCCCTGAGCGGACTCCGCGCGAACAAGCGGCACAGTGACCGGGCGCGCCCGCTCGCGGATGGTGACGAGGTCGCGGCCCCGGCGAACCGCCACGACGGCCACCTCGCCGAACGGCTGGACCAGGCGATCGCGCAACTGGCGGACGGCTATCGCTCGGTGTTCCTGCTGCACGATGTCGAAGGCTACACCCACGAGGAGATCGGCCAGATGCTGGGCGTGACGACGGGGACCTCGAAGGCGCAGCTCTCCCGCGCCCGGGCCCGTCTCAGAGACACCCTCTCGGCCTTTGCCTGAAACGGATACGGACCATGACCGACGACGAACTCGATCCCGCGCTCCGCGAGCAGCTCCGCGGCTACCGCACCCCTCCCGAGCCCCCGCGCGACGCGATGTGGGCCCGGATCCAGGCGGCCCGCGCCACCGACGTCCGGGACACCGGCCCCATCCCGCTCCGTGCGTCCCGCCGCCACCTCCTGCCGTGGCTGCTCGCGGCGGCCGCCATCGGCGTCGTGGCCTTCGGCCTCGGCCGGATGACCGCCAACCCGGCACCGGCCGTCGCCACCCGGACCGCGCCTGACAAGACCAGCCTCGCCGCCCAGCTCGCGGCCGGCGAGCATCTCGGCCGGGTCGAAGTCTTTCTCACCACCTTCCGCGCGGCCGCGCGGAATGGGCAGGCCGGCACCATCTCCGTCGCGGACGCGCGGCGGCTGCTCTCGACCACCCGGCTGTTCCTGGACAGCCCCGGTGGGCAGGACCCCCGGCTCCGGCCGCTCCTCGAGGATCTGGAGCTGGTCCTGGCCGAAATCGCTCAGCTCCCGGGCGGTGCGCCCGAGGACGTGAACCTGATCACTGATGGGCTCGACCGCCGCGGGACGCTCTCCCGACTGCGCTCGGCCGTTCCCGCGGGCCCCTCGCCCGTCTCGCAAGGAGAAAGCTGAATGAACCGCCTCTACATGGGACTCGCTGCCGCCGCGTGGCTGGCCATGAGCGATGTCCGTCTGCCGGAAATGACCTGGGTGGTGCAGACCCCGACGATCGCGGCCACGGCGCCCGCCGCCTGGCTCACCGATGACCCAGCCGATTCGCTCTACCGTCTCGCCCGCGAAGCGCTGAACGGCGGCAAGTTCCGCCGCGCGGCCGACAGCTTCGCCGAGCTGACCCGGCGCTATCCCAAGTCCGGCTACGCGGCCGACGCCCTCTACTGGGAGGCATTCGCCCTCTATCGCCTCGGCGGGGACGACGACCTGCGGAAGGCGCAGCAGCGCCTCGAACTGCAGACTCGCAACTTCCCGAAGGCGGGCACCGCCGGTGATGCCAGAACCCTCGCCACCCGCATCCGCGGTGAACTGGCGCGCCGCGGCGACAGCAACTCCGCGGAGTCGCTCCTGACCACCGCGACCTCGGCGGGGAGTTCCTCGGGCGGATCGAGCGGCAGCACGGGCACCGGAGTCTCGTCCGGCTCCCGGAACGGCGCCAGCGCCGGTTCCACCGGCAACGATGACGCCTGCGACGACGATTCCGACATCAAGCTCGCGGCACTCAACGCCGTGCTGCAGATGGACGCCGAGCGCGCGATGCCGCTCTTGACCCGCGTGCTCGCCCGGCGCGACGCCGGCTCGATCTGCCTGCGCCGGAAGGCGGTCTTCCTGATCGCCCAGAAGGCGACCCAGGGCACCGAGGATGTCCTGCTCGGTGCCGCCCGCAACGACCCCGATTCCGAGGTGCGGGAGCAGGCGGTGTTCTGGCTGTCGCAGGTGCACACCCCGCGTGCGGTCGCGGCGCTGGATTCGATCGCCCGGAAGAGCACCGACGAGGACATGCAGGAGAAGGCGGTCTTCGCCCTCTCGCAGCAGAACGACCCGGCGGCCACGAAGGCGCTGCGCGACTTCGCCGAGCGGGGTGATGTATCGATGAACGTCCGCGAGAAGGCGATCTTCTGGCTGGGACAGTCGCGGGACGGTGGCAGCGAATACCTGCGCGGCCTCTACGACCGCCTGACGGATGACGACCTCAAGGAGAAGGTCATCTTCGGCGTGAGCCAGCACCGCAGTCCCGAGAACAGCCGGTGGCTGATGGACATCGTCCGGAGCCCGAAGAGCAGTCTCGAGCTGCGCAAGAAGGCGCTGTTCTGGTCCTCGCAGTCGGGGGCGAGCGCCGCGGATATCGGGGCGATCTACACCAGCCTCACCGACGACGAACTCAAGGAGCAGGCGATCTTCGCCCTGGCGCAGACCCGCGACACCGCGGCCACCACGCGGCTGATCGACATCGCGAAGAAGGACCCGAGCACCGAGATGCGGAAGAAGGCGCTCTTCTGGCTGAGCCAGTCGAAGGATCCGCGCGCCGCGTCGCTGATCGAACAGATCCTCAACGACTAGGGGGGAGCCATGCGACTCTACCAATTGGCTCCGACGATCCTGCTGCTCCCGGCGGCGCTCAGCGCCCAGGGCGTCGGCCGGCGGATCGAGGCGATCGGCCAGGGCACGGTGCGGCTCACCTTCGCGGCCCGGGAAGGGGTCTGCGGCAGCGGCGAGCACAACATCCAGATCCGTGCGCGGGACAAGCGGGATGAATGGGAGGGCGAGTGCGATGCGGGGCCGGTCCGGGTGGCGCTGGACCGGAGTGGCGGGAAGACCGTGGCCCTCCGCACCTATGTCGGCGGCAACTGGCACGGCGGCACCGCGACCGATCTCGGCGTGGTGCCGGCCGCGGAGGCGGTGAACTGGCTGCTCGCGCTGGCCGAACGCAACGAGCCGGCGAGCGACGACGCGATCTTCCCGGCATCGTTAGGCGACAGCGTGGAGACCTGGCCCGCCATGCTGCGGATCGCGAAGAACCCGAACGTCCGCCGCGACACCCGCCGGAGCGCCGTCTTCTGGGTCAGTCAGGCGGCCGGGGAAGCCGCGACCAAGGGGCTGGACGACATTGTCCAGGACCCGAGTGGGGACCGGGAGGTGCGGGAGCAGGCGGTCTTCGCGCTGTCGCAGCGCCCGAAAAGCGAGGGCGTCCCCGCCCTCATCCGGGTGGCGAAGAGCAGCCGCGATCCGGAACTCCGGAAGAAGGCGTTGTTCTGGCTGGGCCAGAGCGAGGATCCGGCGGCGCTGGCGCTGTTCGAGGAGATCCTGACGAAGCCCTGAGTCAGGCGTCGGGGGAGCGTGGCGCTTCGGCCGGCACCAGGCTGGCCGGCGCCACCGCTGCCCCGCGCCTCGCCTTCCAGCGGGCGCCGAGGTCGGCGAGCACGGTGTAGACCACCGGCGTCACGTAGAGCGTGATCAGCTGGGAGAAGAGCAGTCCACCCACCACCGCCATGCCGAGCGGCCGACGCGATTCGGCGCCGGTCCCCGTCGCAAAGGCGATCGGCAGCGTCCCGAGCAGCGCGGCGAAGGTCGTCATCATGATGGGCCGGAAACGGACCGCGCTCGCCTCGAGGATCGCGTCGTGGGGATTCTTCCCCTCGTTCCGCTCCGCCTCGGTCGCGAAGTCGATCATCATGATCGCGTTCTTCTTGACCAGGCCCACCAGCATGATGATGCCGACGAAGGCGTAGACGCTCAGGTCGAGCCCCGCGATCATGAGCGTGACCAGCGCGCCGAAGCCCGCGAAGGGCAATCCCGAGAGAATCGTCAGCGGGTGGATGAAGCTCTCGTACAGCACACCCAGCACGATATAGATCACCACGATCGCGAGGACGAGCAGCAGCAGCAGTCCCTGCTGCGAGTCCTGGAACGCCTGCGCCGTGCCGGCGAAGCCGGCGGAGGTGGTCGCGGGGAGAATCGGCGCGGCGGCGGCCTCCACCGCCTGCACCGCCTGCCCGATCGACACGCCGGCGGCCAGGTCGAACGACAGCGTCACCGCCGGGAGCTGCCCGGAGTGGTTGACCGTGAGCGGACCGACATCGGGCGTGACGGAGGCGAGCGCGGTGAGCGGCACCAGGGCGCCCGATGCCGAGCGGAGACCGATCAGGCTGAGCGCGCCGAGATCGCGCTGGTACTGCGGCAGCAGTTCGAGCACCACCCAGTACTGGTTGGTCGCGGTGTAGATGGTGGAGACCTGGCGGGCGCCGTAGGCGTCGTAGAGCGCCTGCTGCACCTGGCTCACGCTGAGCCCGTAGGCGCTGGCCCGCTCCCGGTCCACCGTCACCCGGACCTCGGGGTTCTTGATCTGCAGGTCGCTGGTCACGTCGCGGAGTTCGGGCAGCGCGCGGAAGCGGGTCTCGAGCTTCGCCACGGTGGCGTAGAGCTCCGCGATGTCCGGTCCCTGCACCGTGTACTGATAGAGGCTCTTCGTCTGGCGGCCGCCGATGGAGATCGCGGGCGGATTCTGGAAGAAGACCCGGAGCCCGGGTACCGCCGACACCTTCGCGGAGAGGGCGCGTGCCACCTCATCGGCGGTCATCGAGCGCTCGGAAAACGGCTTCAGGTGAATGAAGAAGCGTCCCTGGTTGACGCTGCTCCGGCCGCCGCCGATCGCCGACATGAAGCCCGCGATGTTGCTGTCGGCCTGCACGATCGCCGCCGCCTGCTTCTGCAGTGCGTACATCGCGTCGAAGCTGGTCCCTTCCGCCGCCTCGGTCGTGCCGCGAAGCTGGGCGGTGTCCTCGCTGGGCAGGAATCCCTTGGGCACGAGCACCGCGAGCCAGATCGTCCCGGCCAGAATCAGGGCCGAGACCGCGAGCGCGGCGCGCCGGTGCAGCATCACCCGGTCGAGCGAGCGGAGATAGAGGCCGAGGGCCGCGTTGTAGACCGATTCGGTTGCGTTGTAGAGTCGGCCGTGGCCGCCGTGGGCCGACGGCTTGAGGAAGCGGCTCGCGAGCATCGGCGTCAGCGTGAGCGAGACGAAGCACGACACCAGGATCGAGACGCTGATCGTCACCGCGAACTCGCGGAAGAGCCGCCCGATCAGCCCGCCCATGAAGAGGAGGGGGATGAATACGGCGACCAGCGACAGCGTCATCGAGAGAATGGTGAAGCCGATCTCCTTCGCGCCGTCGAGTGCGGCCTGCCGGGCAGGCTTCCCCATCTCCATGTGCCGGACGACGTTCTCGAGCATGACGATCGCGTCATCCACCACGAAGCCCACCGAGAGGGTGAGCGCCATCAGCGACAGGTTGTCCAGGCTGTAGCCGAGCAGGTACATGACCGCGAAGGTGCCGACCAGCGACATCGGCAGCGCGAGGCTCGGAATGACCGTGGCGGAGAGATTCCGGAGGAAGAGAAAGATCGTGAGGATGACGAGGCAGAGTGTCAGGTACAGCGTGAACTTCACCTCGTGCACCGACTCCTCGATCGTCTCCGAGCGGTCGTAGAGGGTGCGCACCGACACCGCCGCGGGGAGCTGCTTCTCGATCTGCTGCATGACCGTGCGCACCCGCTCCGCCACCGCGACGGTATTGGTGCCGGGCTGCCGCTGCACCGAGAGCACGATCGCGCGGGTGCCGTTGAACCAGCTCGCCGCCTTGGTGTCCTGCACGCTGTCGATGACCCGGCCGAGGTCCTGGAGCCGGACCGGCGAGCCGTCGCGGTAGGTGACGACCAGGGGCCGGAACGCGGCGGCGTTGGTGAGCTGTCCCTCGGCCTGTACCGCATAGGCGCGGTCGGTGCCCCAGAGGACGCCCGAGGGGAGATTCACGTTGCCGCCGCTGATCGCCCTGGAGACCTCATCCAGCCCGATGCGGCGGGCCGCCAGCGCCTGCGGATCGAGCTGGATCCGCACCGCGTACTTCTGCGAACCGTAGACCTGCACCTGGGCCACGCCCTCGACCGTCGAGAGCCGCTGGCCGATCAGCGTCTGCCCGTATTCATCGAGGGCCGAGAGCGGCAGCGTGTTCGAGGTGAGGGCGAGATAGATGATGGGCGAGGCGGACGGGTCCACCTTGGAATACGACGGCGGCACCATGTTCTGCGGCAGCTGGCGCAGCGACTGGGCGATGGCGGCCTGCACGTCGGCGGCGGCATCGTCGATGTTGCGATCGAGCGCGAACTGCAGCGTGAGCGACGTCGTCCCCTGGCCGCTGCTCGAGGTGAGCGCGTCGAGGCCCGCGATCGTGGAGAACTGCTTCTCCAGGGGTGTCGCCACCGAAGAGGCCATCGTCTCCGGGCTCGCGCCGGGAAGGCTGGCACTCACCTGAATCGTGGGATAGTCGATCGCCGGGAGATCGCTCACCGGCAGGCGGAAGTACGCCGCCACCCCGAACACCAGGATTCCCGCCATGACCAGCGTGGTCATGACGGGCCGGCGGATGAAGAGACCGGCGATGTTCATGGCGCGGCCGCGACCGGCTGGGCCTTGGCACCGTCGGTCAGGCGCACCTGGCCGGCGGTGACGACCTTCTCACCTGCGGTAACCCCGCTGGTGAGCACGATGAGCGAATCGGTGGTGTAGCCGACGGTCACCCGCTTGAGATGCACCCGGTTGCTGTCGCCCAGCACGAAGACCGAGGCCCCCTGCTGGCCGGTGAGCACCGCGCTCACCGGCACCACCAGTGCGTTCTTCTCCGTCGTGACCGTCACCGCCACCCGCACCAGCGAGCCGGGCCAGAGGAGATGCCGCTTGTTGGGGAAGCGCGCCTTGAGCAGGATCGTCCCGCTCATCGAATCGACCGCATTATCAATGAAGACCAGCTCGCCCGCCGAGATCTCCGTGGTATCTCCCACGGGAATCGCGCGCACCGCGAGGCCGATGCCCGCCTTGTGGATCGCGGGCAGCTGGGTCGCGGGGACCGCGAAGCGCACCAGGATCGGCGAGATCTGATTGATCTGCACCAGCGCATCGCCGCTGGCGGCGCGGACCAGATTGCCGGCCTTCACGAGGAGAGCGCCGGTCCGCCCCGAAATCGGGGCGCGCACGGTGGCCCGCTCGAGATTGATCCGCGCGCGGCCCACCGCACCGGAGTCGGCCTGCAGCGTGGCCTGGAGCCCGGCCGCGGTGGCCCGCGCCTGTTCCAGCTCCTGCGTCGTCGCATACGACTGCGCAGCGAGCGCCTCGACCCGCCGCAGGTCCAGATCCGCCTTCACCGCCTCTGCCCGATCCCGCTCCAGCTCGGCCTGGGCCGTCGTCAGCGCAGAACGGTAGGGCTTGGGGTCGATCTGGAAGAGCGTCTGCCCCGTCTCCACCTCGTCGCCCTCGCTGAACGTCACCTGCTGGATGATCCCGTCCACCTGTGCCGCCACCGCCGCCGACTGGATCGGTTCCACCGTACCGGTCGCCTCGAGGACGACCGGAACATCCCGGCGCTCGATGGCCTGGACCACGACGGACGCCGGCGGAGGAGCCGGTGGAGCCGGCTTGGTGCAGCCGATCGCGAGCGCGGGAAGGAGGAGAAGCGGGAGGTGGCGGACTGGGAACTCGATCATGGCGTTCAATCGGCGTCGGACGGGAAACCGGCTCTCTGCTGCACTGGAAGTTACGCGCAGGTCAGGCGATTCGCTGAGGACTTCCCGTCCAAGCCGATCGATCGACCCGCGCCGGCGCAGGCGTAGCGTAACGGGACGCCGGACACCCGCGAGCCTCGTTGATTTGCAACGACTTACGCCGGAATCGGGGCGGCACCCCTCCTGCCTTTCCCGGGACCAGTCATGCAGGAGCCACTTCGTCCCGTTCCAGGAGTCGTCCCATGTTTCGTGTGATTCGCCGTCTCGCGGCCGTTGCCGCACTGGCCGGATCGGCCACCCTCGGTGCCTGCGGCGCCGAGCCCAGCGGACCCAGCACCCCGGGTGCGACCTTCACCCAGGTGATGAGTCTCTCCCAGTTCGACAGCACCCTCGGCACCGGTGCGACCCGGCTCGAGGTCAAACTCGTCCCCGGCGGACTGGTGGCCCGCGAGGTCCATGTCGAGTCCGACGATGCCGAAGAGAAGATCACCAGCCAGATCAGCGCGATCGACCCGGTAGCCGGGACGGTCACTCTCACCCTGGGAGGCATAATGGTGAGTTACGGCAGCGGTACGCGCTTCCGGACGCCAAGCCGGAGCCGAGTGAGCCGGAGCGAATGGGAGGCGGCGGTGGCGAGTGCCCTCGCGGCGGGCGCGCAGCCGCCGATCGAGGCGCGGCGCCCCCAGCCCGCGACGCCGCAGGCGCCGACTGACGGTTTGTTCACGGCGACCGATCTCCGGATCGAGGACCGCGTCGACGAGCCCGCGATGGAAGTCTACGTGGACAGCGCCAACTTCCAGTCGGTCGCCGCGCCGCCGCCGGTCGCGATCCTCACGGTCTTCAATCTCCCGATCGAGATCACCAGCAGCACCTCGATCTCGCTGCACTCGCCTGACGGAACGGTGCCCAGTGGCGCCGTGGAGTTCCAGGGCGCGGTCGCCTCGGCCGATCCGGCAGCCGGCACGATCACCCTGGCCGGCGGCACGGTCGTCACCGTCGGTAGCCTCAGCTTCGATCCGAAGGGCGATCTCTTCGATCTGGACGCGGTCGCCGCGGCGGTGGCGGCGGGGAAGCCGGTGCGCGCGGAGGGCCGCGGCACGGCGCAGTCGGCCAGCGCGGTGACGGCGGAGAGCATCAAGGTGGAAGTGGATTGACGCACCAGGCGGGGCCCCGCTGAAACCATTGTATACCTAGCTACGTAGGCATAGCAAGAAAGGTATCCAATGGCCCGACCCCGCAACGACATCCTCCAGGGCACCCTCGCCCTCCTCGTGCTCAAGTCCCTGGCCGCCCAGGGCAAGATGCACGGCTACGCCATCACCTCCCACATCCAGCGGGTCTCCGATGACCTGCTCCGGGTCGAGGAGGGGTCGCTCTACCCCGCACTCCATCGGATGGAGCAGGCCGGCTGGGTAAAGGCGGAGTGGGGCATCACCGAGAAGAACCGCGAGGCGCGCTTCTACAGCCTCACCGCCGCCGGGCGCAAGCAGCTCGCCCAGGAGCAGGAACAGTGGAACCGGCTCACCCTCGGGGTCGGACGGGTGCTGCGCTACGCCTGACAAAGGAGTCCCCTCATGAGCTGGATCACGCGCCTCCGCAACCTGCTCGACTCCGCCCGCCACGGGCGTGATCTCGACCGCGAGCTGAATTTTCACCTGGCCGAGAAGGCCGACGACCTCGTCGCGCGGGGGATGTCGCGCCGCGACGCCGAGCGGGAGGCGCGGCTGACCTTCGGGCACCGCCAGGGGCTCAAGGAGGAGACCCGCGATGCCGGCATCCTCGGCTGGCTGGAGAGCCTGATCCAGGATCTCCGCTACGCCGCGCGCGGGCTCAAGGCGAATCCCGGCTTCACCCTCACCGTGGTGCTCTCGCTCGGACTGGGGATCGGCGCCAACACCGCGATCTTCAGCCTGCTCGATGCGGTGCTGCTCAAGTCACTCCCGGTCGAGCGCCCGAACGAGCTGGTGCAGGTCACGATGGGGAAGGAACACTCCGAGGAATTCACCAACCCGATCTGGGAGGAGATCCGGAAGACGCAGGACGTCTTCTCCGGCATCTTCGCCTTCGGGTCCGCGGGCTTCAACCTCGCCGAAGGCGGTGAAGCGCGGCGGGTGGACGGCATCTACATCGGCGGCGACTTGTTCCAGACACTCGGACTCGCGCCCGCCGCCGGGCGGCTCCTCGCCGGCGCCGACGACTATCGCGGCTGCCCCGCGACCGCCGTCCTCGGCTACGGCTTCTGGCAGGCGGAGTACGCCGGCGCCCGAGATGTCGTGGGACGGACGATCGCACTCGATGGCCACCCCTTCCAGATCGTCGGCGTCGCACCCGCGGGATTCTTCGGTGTGGAGGTGGGCCGCAACGTGCAGGTGTACGCCCCGCTCTGTGCCGAGGCGATCGTGCAGGGCGCCAACAGCGGACTCGACCATCGCAGCAACTGGTGGCTCGAGATCATGGCCCGGCCGAAGCCGGGCCTCCTCCCGGCGCAAATCAATGCGCGTCTGGCCGCGATATCCCCCGGCATCTTCACGGCAACGACGCCCGAAGGGTGGGACGCCGAGAATCTCAAGTTCTACCTCTCGAGCGTGCTGGAGACTCAGCGCGCCGAAACCGGGCTCTCCGAATTCCGCCCCACCTATCGCGCGGCGCTGCTGATGCTGATGGCGGTCGTCGCAATGGTGCTGCTCATCGCCTGCGGCAATGTGGCCAATCTGCTGCTGGCGCGCGGCGCGGTCCGGCAGCGCGAGGTCGCCATGCGGCTGGCGCTGGGCGCGAGTCGTGGCCGCCTGATCCGGCAGATGCTGACCGAGAGCGTCCTGCTTTCACTGATTGGCGCGGCGACCGGATTCCTGTTTGCGCGGTGGGGCAGCCAGCTCCTGGTGCGGATGCTCTCGGGTGCGCGCAACGCCGTGTGGCTCGACCTCTCGCTCGACGAACGGGTGCTTGGCTTCACCGCTCTCGTCGCGGTCGTGACGAGCGTGCTGTTCGGACTGACCCCGGCGTGGCGGGCCACGCGAGTGGATCCGCAGCTCGCGATTCGCGCCCATGGGCACGGCGTCCTCCGCGGCGGCGCGGGCCGATTCACGCTGGGCAAGGCGCTCGTGCTGGGACAGGTCGCGCTTTCCGTTGTCCTCGTGCTGGGCGCGGCACTTCTCCTTACCACCTTCCACACCCTGGCGACGCTCGATCCGGGATTCCGGCGCGACGGACTGCTCGCGATCCGCATGGACCTGCGTTCGAGCGGGGTGTCCGATGCGCGCCGGCTCGCGGTGCAGCGTGAGGTGCTCGAGCGACTCCAGACGATCCCTGGTGTTGAGCGCGCCGCGGCTGCTGACATCCTGCCGGTGAGCGGAATGGGGTGGAATGGCGGGATCTCGGTTCCGGGCCGGCCCGGGCCGGAGGATCCCCGCGAACACGTCAGCTGGTTCAACCGGGTGAGCAGCGGCTACTTCGCGACGATGGGCACCCCCCTGGTCGCGGGCCGCGCCTTCGGGGCCGAGGATGCCGTCGGGTCGGTACCGGTCGCGATCATCAATCAGGCGATGGCCGCGAAGTTCTTCGGGAGCAGCAATCCGGTGGGGCAGCACTTCGGCGCCGACGCCGGTCCCGAAAAGATGACCTACGAGGTGATCGGGGTGGTCGGAGACTCCCGCTATCGCTCCCTCCGGGAGGGGACCGAGCCCATCGTCTACCTCGCGGAGAGTCAGAGCACGGAACCCAGCCCTGCCGTGAGCTACGTGCTGCGGAGCGACCTCCCGACCGCGTCGCTGATGGCCCAGGTCCGGGCGGCCGTAGCCGAGGTGGAACCGCGGGCCTCCTTCACCGCGCAGACGGTGCGCGAAAATCTCGATCGCTCGCTGGTGCGGGAGCGGCTGCTGGCCACACTCTCCGGCTTCTTCGGCGGCCTCGCGATCGTGCTCGCCCTGATCGGTCTGTACGGCATCATGGCCTACAGCGTCGCACGGCGGCGAAACGAGATCGGCATCCGGCTCGCGCTGGGCGCGGAACGAGGCGGGGTGCTGCGCATGGTGCTCGGGGAGGCGGGGCGACTGGTCGGGATGGGCGTGCTGCTCGGCGTGGGTGTGGCGCTGGGGGCGGGCAGACTCGTGAGTGCCTTCCTCTATGGCGTCTCCGCCAGCGACCCGGTGGTCATCCTCGGCACCGCGCTCGCGGTGGTCCTGGTCGGGCTCTGCGCGGGTGGAGTCCCGGCGTGGCGGGCGGCGCGGCTGGATCCGGTTGCCGCACTGCGGGAGGACTGAATCCGGCCGCAGCCGTCCTCACCCGGCCTTCATCCCGGCTTCAGTACCGGGTTCGCACCATCGAGCTGGAACACCACCCCCAGCTCGGGAGGGAGCATGCGGACCAACCTGGCCGTCTTCATCATCTTCTTCGGCATGGCGCTGCTGGATGCGGTGAAGGGAGGAGCGTGGTGGACGGTGCTGCTCTGGCTCGCCGTCGGCGCGGTCTTCTTCTGGGCCGACTATCGCCGACCGGTGCAGAGAACGCATTAGCACCGCGAACGGAATAGCCAATCAGCCAACTAGGCCGCGGGGAGCACGCCGCGTATCCGTGCCGCGAGCCAGGGCGACGCGGCGAGCACCAGCATGCCGAGCGGCATGAACCCGCCGTGCGGCAGGTCGTAGTCTGCGAGGATGCGGCTCCACGGGAAGCCGGCGAGCAGCCGGCCCGCCGCGATTTCGAATCCCAGCATGAGCGGGAGCCAGAGCAGGCCCACCCGGACCAGGTGCCCTCGGGTCTGGGCGCCGATCCAGCGGATTGTCAGGCAGGCCACTCCGAGAATGAGCAGGGAGCCGGTGCCGACCCCGATCTGACGGGAGCGCCAGTCGCCGACGACCGGCACGAGGAAGAGCGTACGGAGCGTCCCGTGCACAATCTCCGTCATGGCGATGGCCACCCAGACGATCAGCGCACGTCCCCACGGCATGTCCTGACCTCCTAGCCTGGCACCCGTCCCTGGCGGGCGAGCCACCACCGCATGCAGCGGTGGGCGAAGTCCACCGGCGCGCAGTACATCAGCGGGCATCCCCCCACGATGCAGGAGACGCCGTTGGCGCCGCACTCGCGAACCGCGGCGTCGGCGACGCTGCCGTCGCCGAAGGAGCGATGGAACCAGATCTGCTTCACTCCCCGGGCGATACTCTGCCGCACCACCGAAAGCGCCGCATCGGGGTGGGTCGCCACGATGACGCCGTCGACCGTGCCGTCGATCGAGGCGATGTCGTGATAGCACTTCACCTGTTCGACCTCGGTGGCGACCGGATTGACGGGAAGCGCCTCGTAGCCGGCGTCGCGCAGCTTGCGGTAGATCGCGTTGGCGGCCTGTCCGGGGTTGCGCGAGACGCCGGCGATGGCGATCCGCTTCCCGCGGAGAAAGGCGGCGACCTGCTCGGGCACGGCGGACATGCGACCTCCGGTCATGTGGCGGTTCGAGAACTGCGACGGCCGGGCGGGGCGTGGCAGTGCCCCCGCAACGGACGGAGGCCTAACCTACTGCCCGAGCAGGAAAGAGAGAGTGAATGGGGAATGAAACGGGGGCGATCCGGGCGGCCCTGTTCACGGAGCCGGCCCTCCCGGCTCAGCCTAGTGCCACTCGTACGATCCGACGTCGTAGCCAGTGCCGGAGGGGAGTGCGTCGCCGTAGAAGTCTGAGGCGCCGACGCTGATTCCGAAGAGCGCAGGGAGATCGAGCGCCCGATTGATGACCGGTGAACCGGCCTGGAGCCGGTATGCCGTCAAGTTGGCGAGCAGGTCGGCGTTGCCGATCGTCCCGCCGGCACCCGGGCTGAGGAGCGCCGGATCGAGCTGGCTGCCAACTCCGACTCCGCCGAGCAGTTCCTGGCCGGTCGCGCTCCGCCAGCCGGTGAGACCAGCGTAGGTGGTCGAACCCCAGAGCAGATTCGGCGCCGCGCCACCCGCGTAGTAGTCGTTCCCCTCGAAGCGCAGGTCGACGGCGCCGTTCAGCTGGTCGGTCGAGACCCAGAGGAGCCGGAGGCCGCCGGCCACGTAGAAGACATTGTTGCGGAAGTGCACCTGCTGCACATCCTGATTGACGATGGTGACGTTGTGGACCGCGACCGCCGAGGGCGTCCCACTGGCGGAAGGAGCGACGTAGACGGTGTTGTTGTACAGCTCCGCGCGGATGGTGCGGCCGTAGATCACGATGGCGGCGGCGGAGTTCTTCCGGCCATCGTTCTCGCTCACGTTGTAGCGGACGGTGTTGTCGGCGTGGCTGGTGTTGTTGGGCGCATGCGCGAGGAGAAAGCCGGGCCCGTCGTTGCCGTGGGAGTAGTTGTACTGCACGGTCGAGCGGCGGACGTTCTGGTCGAGGTCGAAGCCTCCGCCGTCGGCGGGGCCGCCGGTGCGGTTGTCATAGGATTCGTTGTACTGGATCACGATGCCGTCGGAATCGTAGGTCCAGATGCCGACCGGCCCCCCGGCCGCGGTACAGAGCCAGCCGTTGCCATGCGCGACCGAGCGTTCGATCGTCCCGCCCAGCACGCCGCCCATGAGGATGCCGCTGCCGGAATTGGTCGTGAGCGTGGCGACGCCCGAATTGTTGTAGGCGAGCAGGTGACCGAAGTAGACGTTCTGATGGGCGTAGGGGAGCTGGGCGTAGGTGGCAACACCGGCCAGCGCGTTGTCGTGCGAGGAGGCATTCGTCACCCGTACATCGGTGTAGCCCGTCGTGCCGTTCCAGCTCCCCATCACGATGCCGTACTGCCCGAAGCCGTTCGCCTCGACGCTGTCGACACGGATGTAGGGCAGTTTCACTCCGCCCGCGAGGTCCGCATAGACGCTGACGCCGCTTCCGGTGTTGAGTGTCCGTCCGGAGCCGACGACGTGCAGGCTCCGGATCTCGAAGCCTGCCGTGTTGTAGAGCGAGATCGCCGTGCCCGCACCGGCGCTGATCGTGGCCCGCCCCGTCCCATAGCTGCCGACGACAATCGGTGCCGAGGGGCTGCCCTTGTCGAGCGCATTGAACGCGAGATTGCCGTTGAAGACGGCGCCACCTTTGAAGAGGATCCGGTCGCCCGCGTTGAACGCCTTCCCGTTGACCTTGGCGATGGTCTTCCAGGCTTTCGCGGGCGAGGTGCCGGCGTTGTTGTTGTTGCCGGTGGGACTCACGTAGTAGGTCACGCCCGACGCGCTGGCCCCCGACAGCGTCCCTTCCGTCGGAGCCGGGCCGGTGGGAAGGCCGCCATTCTCGGCGCAGGCGGCGGCGAGCAGCAGTACGAGGCCGACCGCGGCGCGACGAGCGAGGGAGGCGCCGGTGGCGTGAAGTCGGCAATGGACGTGGCCGAGTGGCGGCATGCGCGAAGACATGGAGGTTGTCCGCCGGGGTTTGAGGGCCGGGCGCCGGACTCCCGAAGGAGCAGAGCGCCGAGTGGACGCGATTCAGGACACACGAGATGCGATGGCCCGATGCGCGCGCTGAAGCTAGCCTGATGGACGTCCCTGCGGAGTGATCCAGCTTACGATGTGAGGGAGCGCATGCTCCTGGCCGAAAGCCGCGAGACTCAGCGACGCTGCCGCCGCACCAGCATCGGCGGCAACAGGAACATCGCCCCGATGGTACCGGCGACCGTGCCCCCTGCGGTAGCGAGGGCGATCGCTCCGAAGAGATCATCCGCCGAGGTGCCGACGGCCAGAGGAATAAGCGAGGCGAGGGTGGTGAGGGTGATGAGGGTGATCATGCCGGCGCGGTCGCGGGCGGCGGAGAGGATGGCGCGGGGGGAATATGCGCGCACTGCCGTGCGCGCCAACGCCGACCGCGCCAGCCCCCCGCGCGCCGACGCCGTGCGCGCCAACACCCCATCCACCAGGAGGATCGCCTGGTGCACCGCGAGGCCCACCACCAGGATCACGCCGACCGCCGCTTCGCGGGTGAAGGCGGAACCGGTCGCCCAGAAAGCGATGACGACGCCGGCGAGCGCGATGGGCAGGCTCAGGAAGACCATCCCCGCGCCCCACGCCGAGTCGAAGACCATCGCCACGGTCAGCAGCACCAGCAGCAGCCCGACCGCGAAGACCCGCCAGAGGCCCTGGCTGCTCTGGTCGTCCTGCCAGCCGAAGTACTCGTCGCTCACGGTGTAGCCCGCCGGCACACTGATCGAAAGCATGAACGCTTCGTGGGTCCGGTTGGCGAGCTTGGCGGGGCCGCGGAAATCATAGGAAAGCACGCGGACATACTGCTGGTCTTCGCGGCTGATCCGGGCGAGCGCCTCGCGCTCATCGAGCCGGGCGAGGTCGCCGACGCGCACCGGGGCGCCGCTCGCGGTCGGGACTCGCGCCTCGCGCAGTTCATCGAGGGTGCGAGTCCGGGCGCCGGCGGTCTTGAGTGAGAGCCAGAGATCCTCATCGCCGATGGTCAGACGCTGGAGCCCCGCGGCGCCACCGACTTCGCGGGTGACGGCACCGGCGAAGTCCTGGGCGGAGAGCCGGTAACTCGCGAGCACCCCGCGATCGGGCGTGAGAGTGATGTCCTTCGACCGGTCGTTGCCGAACCAGAAGCCGGCGGCGTTGATGTCCACGGAGCGTACCCGGGGGATCCGCTCGAGGCGCTGCTTGAGATCGATCGCGAGGCGCTGCACGCCCTCGAACGAGTAGCCCAGCAGCTTGATGCGGAAGGTCTGCGCCGTCCCGATGTTCCCGCCGTTGGCGAATCCCGGCCCGCGTCCGGCGACCGAGACCGAGGCGCCGCCGATCAGGGCTGCACGCTGGGTGACCTCTTCCTGCAGGACGAGCGGAATCGAGGTGCGGGCCGCCTCATCGGTGAAGGTGACCGAGACGTAGCCGCCGGTGGCACTGCCCTGCGCCTGCACCACCTCGACGCCGGGGCGCCCGACGACGATCCGCTCGAGTTCGCGGACGCTGCGGTCGACGCTCACCGGTTCCGATCCGCTCGGAAAGTCGAGTCGCGCGGAGAGCGTGGTACGCTGCCCCCACCATCCGCCGAAGGCGGTGCGCGGAACCTTCACCGCGAAGACCCAGCCGAGCCCGCCGAGCAGCACCAGGGTGAGCGTGATCGTGGCCCAGCGCCAGCGCATGAGGCCGATCAGCACCTTCATGTACGCTCGACTGATCGCGGGCCAGCGCACGCTGTGCATCCCGTGATGCGCGCCGATCGCGGGGAGCATCACCAGCGAGGTGAGGATGCTGCAGCCGAGCGCCAGCGAGAAGGCGACGGCGAAGGGAGTGAAGGCGGCGCGGGCGTCGCCCTGCAGATAGAGAAAGGGAAAGAGCACGACAGCGGTCGTGAGCGTCGAGCCGATGACGGCGGGGGTGATCCGTTCGGCGGCGAGCGCCCTTCCCTCCGCCGAGTCAGGCACGGTACCGAAGCGGGTCATCACGACGACACCGTCCTGCACCAGGATGCCGATCCCCATGCCGAGTCCGGCGAGAGTGAGCAGGTTGGCGGGGATGCCGAGCAGGTAGAGGCCGAGGGTGGTGCCGGCGATGGCGACGGCGGCGCTGGCCATCACCAGAATGACCGCCCTCGGCGCGCGGAGGGTGATCGCCAGGACCACGAGTACTGCGAGGAAGGCGATTCCGCTGCGGCGCCCGAGGTCGTCCAGCTCCGCCTTGAGGCGGACCGATTCGTCACCGAGCACCTGGAAGCGGAGGCCCGGAGGCAGGCGATGGGTCAGCTCCTCGACGGCGGCGCGGACTCGCGCGGCGGTCGAGATGGCGTCGGCACCTGGGAGCCGGGCGATGCGCATGAGCACTGCCGGCTCGCCGTTCACGCGGAAGAACTGGTCCCGGTTGTCCTCCTCGCGGCGGATGGTCGCGAGTTCATCGAGGCGGAAGACGCGATTCCCCGCGCCGCGCACCGGCAGGGCGCCGAGATCCTCGACAACGTTGGGGACATCGCGAAGCGCCACGTGCCGCTCGGTGGCCCCGCCCCGCTCGATCCCGAGCGACTGCACCATCCGGGCGCGGGCGAGTGCCGCCTGCAGATCGGACGGCGTGAGGCCGAGCTGCCGCAGACGATCCGCTTGATATGCAACGGCGACACCGACCTGCGCACCGCCCTGCGCCTGCACCGCCGACACTCCCTCGAGCGCACTCAGTCTCGGCCGCACCTGGCGGTTGACGAGATCCTGCAGCGTGCCGGCGGTGTAAGGCCCGTAGACCGTGTACGAGAGCAGCGGCTCCTCATCGAGACCCTGCGGCACGTAGTTGGCGACCTGGAGGCCGGAAGCACCCGGAGGAAAGTCTTTGCGGAGGAGTTCGAGCCGCTCGAGGATGCCGAGACGGGTGAGCTGCACGTTGGCATCGGGCTCGAGTTCAATATCGAGGGAGAGATAGCCCTCCCCCGATTCGCCGCTGATCTTGCGGACGCCGCGCACCGACTGGATCGCGGCTTCGATCGGGCTCCCGAGATAGGTCTCGACCAGCTCGGCGCTGGCGCCGGGCCATTCCATCGTGACGCCGAGTCGGGGGAGCTCGACGAAGGGCTTGGTGGCGAGCGGCAGGCGGGCAAGCGCGACGGCGCCGGCGAGGAGGGTGGCGCCGAGGATCGCCCAGATCACGGCGGGGCGGTGGGAGAACCAGGAGATCATGGCCCCTCCCCCGGCCCCTCCCCACTGCGTGGGGAGGGGGGCAGCTCACCGTAAGGCTGCCCTCCGCGTGGGGTCGCCCTGCGCTCCTTGCGGCTCTCCACCACCGCATACGCCGTCGGGAGCAGGAAGAACGTGACCAGCGTCGCCGTCACCGAGCCGCCGATGACGCCGGCGGCGAGCGGCTGGTAGAGTTCGCCGCCGCTACCCCAGCCGAAGACCATCGGCAGCACGCCAACGATGGTGGTGAGCGAGGTCATCGCGATGGCGCGGAGCCGCTGGCGGCCGCCGAGCATGATGGCCTCGCGGATCGGGTGACCGAGTTCGCGGAAGCGCTGGATGGCCTCGAGCTTCACGACGGCGTCGTTGTCGGCGAGGCCGATCATGACGACCATACCGATGAGCGAGACGGTGTTGATGCTCTGCCCGGTGAGCCAGAGGACAAAGATGCCGCCGACACCGGCGAGCGGCACGGTGAGCATCACGAGGAGCGGGGTGGTGAACGACGCGAACTCGCCGGCGAGGACCAGGAACATCAGTGCCACCGAGAGCACCGCGACCACACTCAATTCGGAGAGGGTGCGACGCTGCTCGAGATCGGCGCCGGCGATCTTCCAGACGAGGCCGGCGGGCGCATGCATGCGGCTCAGCACGCTGTCGATCGCAGTCACGGCGCGCGCGGTGCCGCCCCGCTCGACCGAGGCCTCGACAACTTCCACCGGCCGCTGATCGACGCGGACCGCCTCGACGGGATCGCGCACCTCCTTCGCGGTGACGAGCTGCGCCACCGGGACGCCGCCGACGGTTGCGGCGAGCGCAGTGGCGAGGTCCTCGTTGCCGTTCCCGGCGTAGCGCACCCTGATCGGAGTGCGGCGATCGGTCTCGCGGAGTTCGCTCGCCTTGACGCCGCCGAGACCGCCGGCGAGCGCGCTGGCGACGGCATCGATCGAGAGGCCCCGCTGGGCGATCCGGTCGCGCTCGAGCGCGAGTTCGACGACGGGCTGGGTGCCAGCGTAGGCATCGCGCACGTCGGCAAGCTGCTTGAGGCCGTGCAGCGCGATGCGCGCACTGTCGGCCCAGCGGGCGGCCTGGCTCCGGTCGGGCGCGGAGACCTCGACCCGGATGAGGCGCCCTTCTCTTCCAATGAGCGAACCGAACTCAGATTGACCGGCGAGGTCGATCGCGAGCGAGCCAGCGGCGAGGTCCGGCACCCGGGCGCGGAGCTGGTTCGCAAAGGCGTCCGCCGACTGCCCCGCCGGCACCGGCAGCAGGAGCTGCGCAAAGGCCGCCCCGCCCGGCTCGGCGCCTGACACAAGCTCCTCGTCAGTCGCGGCGCCGATCCGGGCGTAGATCCCCTTCGCACCGAGGGACCGCGCCGCCTCCTCGATCCGCCCCGCCTGCCGAGCGGTCTCCTCGATCGCGGTTCCTTCGGGAAGCTGCAGGCTCGCGATCGCGACGCCTTCATCGACCTGGGGCAGGATCTCGCGCGGGAGCTGCACCGCCACCCAGGATGCCGCGATGGTGAGGACGACGGCCGCCGCGAACACGGTCTTCGGCCGATCGAGGCACCAGGCCATCCCCCGTTCATACGACTCGGCGATGTGATGGCCGAAGGCGGCAAGGCGGGAGGGGCGACCGACGGAAGGAGGGGCGACCGGCCGGTCGCCCACATCTCCCACGCCGCCCCGCCGGCCCACGAGCATTACCGGCATCAGGGTGAGTGCCAGCACCAGTGAGGCAGAGAGCGAGGTCACGACCGCGAGCGAGAGATCGCGGAAGAGGGCCGCCGCGAGGCCGCGCACGAAGACGATCGGCCCGAAGACGAGTACCGTCGTGAGGGTCCCGGCGAAGAGCGGGCCGGTGACCTCGTCGGTGGCCATCGACGCGGCGTGGAATCGCTCGACCCCTTCGGCGCGATGGCGGCCGGTCGCCTCGGCGACGACGATGGCGTTGTCCACCAGCAGGCCGACGCCTAACGCGAGGCCGCCGAGCGAGAGGACGTTGATGGTGACGCCCATGAGCTGCAGCGCGGTGAGCGAGACCAGCACCGAGAGCGGCACGATGAGCCCGATGGCGAGCGCGGCGCGCCAGTCACCGAGGAAGAGCAGGATCACCAGGAGCGAGAGCACGCCGCCGAGCACGATCTCCTGGCCGAGGTTGGCGAGGGCATCGTTGACGAAGCGGGCCTGGGCGG
>JBGASX010000136.1:0-6287 GCA_044229445.1 Gemmatimonadales bacterium
TCCCCCTGTCACCCTGACCGATTTTTCCGGGCCTGGCCCGGCACGCGGGCTGCTTCCTGTGCGGGCGCGACGGCCGAGCGATGAGGCGCTCGGGCCGGGCGCTGAACCCATATCGCACAGCATGGAGGCACCGATGACGCTCACGATTCGCCGGCCGATGGCCCCCCTCTCCGATCTCCGCCGTATCAACAGCCTGATCGACGCCACGTTCAACGGCTGGCCCTTCATCTCCGAGCCGTCCGAGACCGTCACCTCGGCCTGGATTCCGCCCACCGACATCTTCGAGGATGCCGACGGGGTGAAGATCATCGTCGAGCTGCCCGGACTCACGCCGGAGGATGTGAAGCTCACGATGGAGAACCACACCCTCACCCTCCGGGGCGAGAAGAAGCAGGTGGCCGAGGAGAAGACGACCCGGGTGCACCGGTACGAGCGGAGCTACGGCAGCTTCGAGCGTTCGTTCACGCTGCCTAACTCGGCTGACGTGGACCGGATCGGGGCGAAGTTCGAGCACGGGGTGCTCACGGTGACGCTGCCGAAGGCCGAGAAGGCCAAGCCGCGGAGCATCGAGGTGAAGGTGGGCTGAGGCAGGACGGAAAACAGAAACCGGGGTGGCGGAAGCCACCCCGGTTTCGTGTTCAGGCCCGGCTCAGTACCAGGCGATGGGCGCTTCGTCGAGGTTGATGTAGACCTGCTTGGTCTCGAGGTACTCCTCCACCCCCCAGTGGCCCAGTTCGCGGCCGAAGCCCGACATCTTGTAGCCGCCCCACGGCGCCTCGAGCATGGTGGGCTGCATGTGATTCACCCAGACGATGCCCGCCTCGAGCTGCTTCACCACGCGGAAGGCCTTGAAGATGTCGCGGGTCCAGACCGCGGCGGCGAGGCCGAACGGCGTGGCGTTGGCGATCTCGAGGGCCTGGGCCTCGTCCTTGAAGGGGATCACGCTCATCACCGGGCCGAAGATCTCCTCCTGCGCGATGCGGGCGTTGTTGTCGACGTCGTAGAAGATCGTCGGCTCGACGTACCACCCCTTGTCGAACTTCGGCACGCCGCCGCCGGCGGCGACCTTCGCCTCCTTCTTGCCGATCTCCTGGTACTTCCGCACCCGGTCGCGCTGCTCGGCGCTGACGAGCGGGCCCATCTTGGTCTCGCGGTCGATGCCGGGGCCGAGGCGGATGGTCTTCGCCTTCGCGGCGCAGGCGTCGACGAACTTCTTGTAGATGTCCTGCTGCACCAGCACCCGGCTGCCGGCGGAGCAGACTTCGCCCTGGTTGATGAAGGTGCCGAAGAGGGCACCGTCGACCGCGGCCTCGAAGTCGGCATCGGCGAAGAAGATGTTGGGCGACTTGCCGCCGAGTTCGAGCGAGACGCGCTTGAGCTGATCGGCGGCGCTCCGCATGATCAGCTTGCCGACCTCGGCGGAGCCGGTGAAGGCGATCTTGCGGACGTCGGGATGGGCGACGAGCGGCGCGCCGGCGTCGGGACCCATGCCGGTGACGACGTTGATCACGCCGGGCGGCAGGCCGCAGGCCTCGAAGTCCTCGGCCAGCGCCAACAGCGAGAGTGGCGTCTGTTCGGCGGGCTTGATCACCACGGTGCAGCCGGCGGCGATCGCGGGGCCGAGCTTCCAGGCGGCCATCGCGAGGGGATAGTTCCAGGGGATGATCTGGCCGGCGACGCCCATCGGCTCCTTCACCGCCATGACCATGGCGTTGGTGGGGACGGGGATCACCTCGCCGTTGATCTTGGTCGCGAGGCCGCCATAGTACTCGAAGCAGACGGCCGAGTCGTCCATGTCGTACTCGGACTCGACGATCGGCTTGCCGGAGTTGAGGGTCTCGAGGCGGGCGAGTTCGTCCTTGCGGGCGCGGATCCGCTCGGCGATACGGAAGAGGATGCGGCCGCGGTCCTGGGCGCTGGTCTGCTTCCACCCGCCGTAGAAGGCCTTCTTGGCTGCCGCGACGGCGCGGGCGACGTCGGAGGCGTCCCCGGCGGGGCAGGTGGCGATCACGCCCTCGGTGGCGGGGTCGTAGACGTTGAAGGTCTTGCCGTTGCCGGCGCTGACGAATTTCCCGTCGATGTACATTTGATAGGCTTTCACGATCACTGCTCCTGGTGAGTTCCGAGTTCCGAATTCCGAGTACCGAGTACCGAGTTCCCGTTCCGGGTTCCGGGTTCCGAGTGCGAAGTACCTGGTGCTTAGTGCTTAGTGCCTAATGTCTGGTGCCTAATTCTGAGCCACCGGATTTCCGAGACGTTGCGACTCGGAACTCGGAACTCGGAACTCTGCAGTTGGGCTTGTGTGGGGTGAGAACGGGTCCCACTATGGTTCGTATTCTACCCATCTCCCGACGGACGGCAATGCGGATGCGGGTCCCGGCGCGATTCCACTGGCGGCGGCTCGGGCTTCTGCTCGGGGGGCTGGCGGCCGCGGGGTGCGGTCAGGATTCGACCGGACCGCGGCCGGTCGCGTCCGCCATGCGGATCCTGGGCGGGACGACACAAAGCGGGACCGTGAGCCAGCCACTGGATACCGCGCTGACCGTCCAGCTCGTAGACAAGTTCGGCGAACCGGTTCGGGGCGTCCTGGTGCGGTTCTCCGCGCCCAACGGGAACGGGACGCTGAGTCCGGTGACCATCACGACCGGTCCGGAGGGGCAGGCCCAGTCGATCTGGACTCTCCCGCCGGTCGGCGGAACCTATCACGCCTATGCCGTCGCGGCGGGCGTCGATTCGGTGTCCTTCACCGCGAGCGCGGTACCGAGCCATCCCGCCACCATCGACCTCGTCCGGGGCGACAGCCAGTCGCAGCTCGTCGGCCAGCGGCTCGACAGCGTGGTTGAGGTCCGGGTGCGGGACTCCTTTGGCAACCCGGTGCCGGGCGTGGTCGTCCACTTCGCGGCCATCAGCGGGCAGGGCACGCCCGGCACTTCGACCGCGACCACCAGCAGTCTCGGCCTGGCCTCCACCACGTGGAGTCTGGGCAGCAGCGCGGGACTAATGGCGCTCACCGTCACGGTCGATACGCTCCCACCGGTCAGCTTCCACGCGACCGCCCATTACGTGACGCCGGCGCTCGTCGATCTCTCGCTCGGCGACGAGCACGGTTGTGCCATCGCCGCCGCAGGCACGGTCCGCTGCTGGGGCGTCAACCGCGCCAATGAGGTCTCGCCAGGCACCAGCTTCGTGTACGCACCCGTCGACGCCGCCGGCGGTGGCGTCACCGCGCGCACGATCGCCGCGGGCAACAATCACAGCTGCGCGATCGCAACCGACAACGCGACGTACTGCTGGGGACAGCAGGGGCTCATCGGTTCGAGTAGCAGCGGGTCGACTGCCGCGGTCGTGGATGGCAACCATGCCTTCGTGGCGATCAGCGCCGGCTTCAGCCATACCTGTGGAGTCGAAGCGGACGGCGCCGCCTGGTGCTGGGGCTGGAACGATCACGGCCAGTTAGGCGACGGCACCCTCGGCAACTTCCCGACCTCCCCGGTCCGGGTGAGTGGCGCGGTCGAGTTCGCCTGGGTCTCCGCGGGGAGCAGCTTCTCCTGCGGCCTCTCGCGCGCGGGGCAGCTCTACTGCTGGGGCCTCAACGACCAGGGGCAGTTGCTGCTGCCCGCATCGGCCGAGGTCACCACGCCCACTGCGGTCGCGCCGGGGATGGCCTTCCTCGATGTGGACGCTGGCGTTTCTCACTCCTGCGCCATCGCGCTCGATCACCGGGCCTATTGCTGGGGTTCCAACGGCGGCGGCAAGCTGGGCGGGGATCCGGGCTCGCTCCTTGTGCTCGTCGATGGCAACCATCGCTTCCGGTCGATCGGCGCGGGCGGCGAACATACCTGCGGTGTGGACCTTGGTGGTGCGCTCTTCTGCTGGGGCTCCAACCTGCACGGGGCCATCGGCTCGGTGAGCGCCCTGGATATCAACATGAGTCCGCAGCAGGTGAGTCCGGGGGGCTTCAGTGCCGTGGCACTGGGCTACCAGTCGAGCTGCGCCCGGGCCGCCGACGGATCGGTCTACTGCTGGGGCGACAACCGCGTGGGTACGCTCGGTATCGGCCACACCGGACTGGTGCCCACACCCGTGGCGGTGGTGAGCCCGGCGCCCTTCCAGACCATCGGTATCGGCCAGAACCACACCTGCGCCTCGACCGCCACGCAGGTGGCGTACTGCTGGGGCGAGAACTTCTATGGTGCGGTCGGGGTGAGTCCGGCCTTTCGGCCGGAGTCGCTGCCACAGGTGGCCATTGCGGGCGCGCCAGTCGTCTCGCTCGCCGTGGGATATGAGCACACCTGTGCTGTCGTCGGTACGGGTGCGGCGTGCTGGGGTTTGGGCGGCTATCTCGGCCAGGGCTCCAACACGTTCTCGAATTTCGATCCCGTGGCGGTCCCCAGTGGGGCGACGTGGACTCAGGTGGCGACCTCATACGAACGCACCTGCGGACTGGCCGCCGACAGCACCGCCTGGTGCTGGGGCTACGGCACCGCTCCGACCGTCGTACCGGGCGGCTTCAAGTTCACCCACCTCGTGGTCGGGGATGTGGTCTCCTGCGGTCTCGAAGCAGACAGCACCGCACGCTGCTGGGTCGACCCCAATCCGGCTGCTCCGCCGGCGAGCGTAGGGACAGGCTACGTGTCGCTGACGACCTCGGCGGGCGGCGCATGCGGGCTGGATGCCACCGGCCAGGCCATCTGCTGGACGGCGGGGCTGATTCCGTCCGCGCTGGCGACCCCGCTCCGATTCGTGGCGCTCTCCGGCGGTGCGTCAGGCACCACCTGCGGTGTGGCGGTTGGCGGCGCGGCGTACTGCTGGGGGGAGAATGACTTCGGCCAGCTTGGAGACGGATCGCTCGCCCCGCAGGCGGCACCGACCGCCGTCGCCGGCGGCCACAGCTTCGTCACCATCTCCGCCGGCGCCTACCATACCTGCGCCCTCGATGCTGCGGGCGCGGCCTACTGCTGGGGGCAGAACTGGTGGGGGCAGCTCGGCAACGGCGGCACCGCCTTCGTGCCGGTCCCGACCAAAGTCTTCTAGGCCGGCGGAAGGGGCGGGGAGACAACGAGGGGCGGATCCACCCGGATCCGCCCCTCGTTTTTCTCGTGGCTGCCTGACTCAGCCGTCCTTGAGAATCTCCCGCGCCGCGTTGTAGCCGCAGGCGCCCATCACGCCGCCACCCGGATGGGTCGCGGCGCCGCACATGTAGAGCCCGCGGATCGGTGTGCGGTAGTCGGCGTAGCCCGGGACCGGGCGCATGAAGCTCAGGCTCGAGAGCGACATCGTCCCCTGCATGATGTTCCCGCCCGTGAGCCCGTACACCCGCTCGATGTCCTGCGGCGCCAGCACCTGGTAGTTGAGCACCGCCTTCCGGAAGTTGGGCGCGTACTCCGTCATGATGTCGATGCAGCGCTCGGCGTAGTTCTTCTTGTTCTCCTCCAGCGACCCCGCGTCCTTGGCCAGAGTGTTGGGGAAGTACTGGGTGAACATCGACATCACGTGCATCCCCTTCGGCGCCACGGTGTCGTCGAGCGAGCTCGCGATCGTGGCCTCGACGATCGGGTTCTTCGAGATGTAGCCGTACTTGGCCGGGTCGAACGCCTTCTCGATGTACTCCCGCGTGGGACAGAGGTGGATCGTGCCGCGGTGCTGGGGACCGACCGTGTTGCCAGGCAGGCAGGTGAAGTTCGGGACCTCGGAGAGCGCGAGGTTCACCTTGGCGCTGCCGCTGGCGTAATCAATGGCCCGCACCGACTCGACGAACTCGGTCGGGAGCTGCTTCGGATCCATCAGCTTGAGGAAGGTCAGGTTGGCATCGATGCCGGAGATGACCTTCTTCGCCTTGAGCTCGGTGCCGTCGGCCAGCACCACGCCGGTCGCCTGGCCGCCCGAGACCAGGATCTTCGTGACCGTGGCGTTCACCCGGATCTCGGCGCCCTTCTCCTTCGCGGCGGAGGCGATCGCATTCGACAGCGCGCCCATCCCGCCCTTCACGTAGCCCCAGACGCCACGCACTCCGTTGCACTCGCCCATCACGTGGTGGAAGAGCACGTACGCCGTGCCCGGCATCGAGGGCGTCGCAAAGGCGCCGATGATCGCATCGGTGGCGATGGTGGCCTTGAGCTCCTCCGACTCGAACCAGCGGTCGAGGATCGGGTTGGCGGCACCGGTGAGGATCTCGATCGCCTTCTGCCCATCGGTGCCGAGCTTCTTGAAGCCGAGCCCGAGCTTGAGCAGGGCGAGCAGATTGCCGGGCGCCATCGACCAGGGGTTGGGCGGCGTCTGGACGAGCG
>JBGASX010000036.1:0-43609 GCA_044229445.1 Gemmatimonadales bacterium
GACCATGCAGCCGCGGACCGGGCTGTAGTCGGCGAGTTCCGCCCGCATGATCACTTCGTTGTACCAGGCGCTGAAGTCCTGGGCACGGGTCGTAAGAGCCTTGTCGTCAGCCATCGGATGCCAGTCGGTCAGAGGTCATGAAGCGAGCGCCGTCTTCAGCTCGGCACCAAGCGCCGAAGCCGGGACCGCGCGCTGAGTCTTGGCGCGAAGATCCTTCACCTGCACTTCACCACGGGCCCGGTCATCCGGGCCGATGACGATGGCGAACGCGGCCTTGCGCGCGTCCGCCAGCTTGAGCTGCTTGCCCACCCCGTCCGCCCGGAGCGCGAACTCCACCCGGATGCCGGCATCGCGCAGGTCGTGCGCGACGTGGAGGACGTACGGCAGGTCGTCCTCGGTGACTCCCGCCACGAAGGCATCGATCGACGGCTCCGCCTGGGGCGCGAGCCCCCGCTCCTTGAGCAGCTCGCCGAGCACCACGTCCCCGATCGCGAAGCCCACCGCAGGAAGATCGACGCCGCCGAGCAGGTCGAGCAGGCCATCGTAGCGGCCACCACCCGCAATCGCCCGGAGCGTGCGGCCGGCGTCGAAGAGCTCGAAGACCGTGCCCGTGTAGTAGGCGAGGCCGCGGACGATCGTCAGATCGACGTCCAGGAACCCGCCGAGGCCCATCGCCTCGAGGGCATCGAGCGTCGCGCGGAAGGGGGCGCCAGCGGTGTCGCCTTCTGGCAGCTTCGCGAGCGCGGCCGCGACCGCGGGCCAGCCTCGGAGTGAGGCGACCTCGATGAGCCGCGCTCCAACGCCCGGACCGAACCTCGCGTCAGTGCCGTTCCGGAGCTCGGCGAGCTGCTCCGGCTTCATCCGTTCGAGCTTGTCGATGACGCCATACGCGGTCGGCAGCTGAGCCGAGTCGACCCCCGCGCCGAGCAGGAGTGCCTGCAGTACCCGGCGGTCGGACAGCCGGACCCGGACCGTCTCCGCGCCCAGCCCGAAGCCGCGCATCATGTCGATCGCCAGCGCGATCATCTCCGCGTCGGCGAGCGGTCCCGGCTCCCCGATCAGGTCGCAGTTGAGCTGGTAGAACTCCTTCAGCCGCCCCTTCTGCTGCCGCTCGTAACGGAACATCTGTCCGATGGAGAACCAGCGGATGGGCTTCTTCATTCCGCCCGCCCGGGCCGCGACCATGCGCGCCACCGTCGGCGTCAGCTCTGGGCGGAGCGAAACCTCCCGACCTCCCTTGTCGACGAAGTTGTACAGCTGGCCGACGATCTCTTCGCCGCTCTTCGCGGTGTAGAGTTCCAGCGGCTCGAGTGGGGGGCCGTCGAATTCCTCGAAGCCATAGCGGCCCGCGACTCGGCGCCACGCGTCGAAGATGTAGTTCCGGAAGGCGAGTTCGGCGGGATAGAAGTCCCGAAAGCCCGGCAGGGGCTGGGTGTTCATAGGGGCGGAAAATAGCCCACCCCGGCACACCAGACTACCCCGTGGATTGCGCTACGGCTCCATCCCGAGCGCCGCCATCACATCACCCACCGTGTGGAACGATCCGGTGACGAGGACGGTACCTGCCCCCTCCTGGACTTCGCGGATCGCCGCCGCGAAATCCGGCGTCAGCGTCCACCGGGCGCGGGCCGGGACCCGCCGGGGGTCGCGGATCCATGCCTCGAGCCAGTCCATGTCCCATTTCCGGCCGGCCGCGGTGGGCGCCACCGTCAGGACACCCCGATCCACGGTTTCATCGAGCCGGGGCAGCATCTCGGGCCAGGCCTTGTCCCCCAGGATCGAAACCAGGGCGTGGAGCGGGCGCGGCATCCTGGCCGCCTCCAGCGCCTCACGCAGCGCCGTCATCCCGTCCGGATTGTGCGCGACGTCGAACAGCCACTTCCCCCGCCGATCGAACCGGCCGGCGATCTTCGCCCGCGCGAAGCCGCGCTCGATGCTCGTGCGATCGGGTCGGTACCGGGCGGGAAGCGCCATCAGGATCCCGTGGGCGACAGCGGCGTTGCGGCGCTGAAAGGGGCCCGACAGGCCAAGGGGTCCCGGCCAGCGATAATCCGCGGGGAGTACGCCGATCCGCGCGCCGGCGGCGCGGGCCACCGTGCGGATCTCGGCGATGAGGGCCGGATCGGTCTCGCCGATGATGAAGGGGACGCCGCGCTTCGCGATCGCGGCCTTCTCGCGCGCGATCTGCTCCAGCGTGTCGCCGAGATACTTCATGTGATCGCGGGCGATCTTCGTCACCCCGCTCACGAGCGGCGTCAGCACGTTGGTGCTGTCGAGGCGGCCGCCCAGCCCGACTTCGACCACCGCGATGTCGACTCCTCGCGCGGCGAAGTCGGCGAACGCGATCACGGTGGTGGCCTCGAAGAAAGTCGCGTTGCGGGCCCGGATCAGGGGCTGGAGCCGCTCCGTCCAGGCCGCGACGGCCGCCTCCGAGATCGGGACCCCGTCGACGAGCATCCGCTCCCGGAACGACACCAGGTGCGGCGAGGTGTACAGGCCCACCCGAAGGCCCATCTCGCGGAGCGCCTCGGCGACGAGCGTGGACACGCTGCCCTTGCCGTTCGTCCCGCCGATGTGAATTGTCGGGTAGACGCACTGGGGGTCGCCGAGCTCAGCGAGCAGCGCGAGCGTGGTCTCCAGCCCGAACTTGATCGTCGTCGTCCGGGGAAAGAGAAACTCGAGTGCGGCGTCGTAGCTGAGAGCCAAGGGAAGGATCGCTGCGCGAGTGTCAGGGGTGGTGTAGCTTTAGCGCCCGGGCCAACACGACACCGAGCAACCTACCGACTCCACTCATGGGCCGCTACACCGCGCTTCCCGACCCGTTCGTGCAGGAACTGCTGGCCATCCCCGGCTTCCGCGAACTCACGGAGGGCTTCTCCCTCTGCCCCGAGTGCGAGCGCTGCGAGCGGAGCCTCGTCTATCTCACGCCGGCCGAACAGCGCGCGGCGCGGGAGCTCGAGCTCTCGCTCTACGGCAAGGGCTCCGCCACTCGGCTCAACCGGAAGGGCTGCCGGTGCCCCTTCTATGAGGGCGCCGCGGCGGGCTGCCGGATCTACCAGGACCGCCCCCTCATCTGCCATCTCTTTCCCCTGGATATCATCGAGCATGAGGAGGATGAGACCTACTGGTGGGTCCTCTTCGGGGCCTGCGAGGAGGTGGCGCGCGGCAAGCTGGTGGGTCGCGTGGAGGAAGCCAGGGCGCTGGCTCGGCAAATCGACCGCCGGATGCCTGACGAACTGCGTCGCAGCTTCATGGCGGACGCGGATGCCGCCGTCTTCGAGCCCGTCTTCTACGAGCACCCGATCCACTACCTGCTGCCGCTCACCCCGGCAGTCATCTGAGGTCGAGGATCGAGATCAGACTGCTCGTGCCATCCAGACTCTCCACCGTGATCATCCAGGCATCGTCCGCCGAGCGCCGCAGATAGCTCGTCAAGTGCTTGATCGGCGTGGCGGACACCAGGGAGCCATCAAGCGTACGGGTACGGACCAGGCCGTGGGCGGCATCGACGTAATACAATGTGCTCCCGTCTGCGCTGAGCGCCGAGGCTCCGAACAGTCCGCCGAATGTCGAAGTCGCCTGTCCAGCGGGAACGAGTCCCCCGTCGAAGGTCAGCAGTCCGATCGAGGCGTGCTGCAGCGTCCCATCCACACGAAGCTTCGCATCAGTGACCGGCCGGGGGCGCACCGGCCCGAAGACATCTCCGGCGACATCGTAGCGCTGAAAATGGTCGGGGCCGACTCCCACCACGACGGCCCTCCCATCATCCGACCGCTCCATGGGGCCCTGTACAAAGCCCCCGCTCCCGGCATCGGCCCGGGTGACGCCCAGCCCGGTCGCCAGATCAACCTCCAAGAGACGTGATTCGCTTGGTACGAGCCCGGTGAGCGTCACGAACGCCTTCCCGTTCGCCAGCGCCCGCAGTGCAACCATTTGTCCCCCGGCGGCTGAGTCGAGGATCGTGACCGGAATCAGCGAAACGGAGGGATGCGCATTCGTCAGGTCCGCGACAGCAATCGCGGACATGGTCGTAAACGCCAGCAGGAGTGAATCCTCCGAGGGGGTCAGGTCGAAGTCATCCGGAATGGTCGGGAGCGGAATCACACCGGTCGTCGCTCCCGTGACGAGGTCGACGGCCTCGACCTGAAGCTGATTTCCGTGCAGCAGGTAGGCCTGGCCCCTTCGCGCTGAAATTCTGACATCCCTGGTCTCCATCGAAAACGCACGGGTGACGGAAGGCGCAACCACCTGCGGATATACCTGCAGGGCCCCCGGCGAGGACGTGACGGCGGAGCTGAGCAGGCCCGCTGCGTCACGGGCGTACAGTCGGACATCCAGCGGCCCCGTCCACGTCGGAGCCAGGGCGATGGATGAGCGGGCTGAAACCTGGGAACCGGAGACGACCTGAGAGTCGAGGTAGGCCCTCGAGGGTATCTCCCAGTAGACCGCGGCCAGCGCCTGCGCATCGATGGCATCGACCAGAAGTTCCAGACGATCTCCCACGAACAGGTTGCCAGCCAGGGTGAGGCTCGGCTGCCTCATCGGAAGCAGAATTCCGGTCGCTGTGAGCGTCGGCGGCCGGTGATCCACCAGCATGGGCGCCAGCGGGGATACGCTCGAGGTCTGGGCAAGCCGCGCGTCCAGCACCGCCACGCCGATGCTGAGGGGCGAGTTGATCGCGCATCCGGGTGGGACGACGAACCGGGTAATGTGTGTGACGGTGACGAGCGCGGTGTCGGCAAAGAGGATTGTTGAATCGCAGGCGCCGCCAACATGCAGAAGCGTTTGCCACAGCCCGGCGCCAGCCGTGGCCGTGAATCCAAGATCGACCGTGTCACCGGCCTGGATCTGCGAACTGGCCGGGTTCAGGGTGATGGAAGAGATGCTCGCTGCGGCCGGGTTCTTGGGAATGACCGGGCTGCACGCGAATCGAACAGTTGAGGCGGCCACGGTGTTCGAGCCCGTGGGTCGGTAGCGGTACTCGAGTTCTGCATTGAACGGGATCGTCGCGCTGAAGTACCATGCTGCGGTGGCCGTGTCCCCGGCGGGCGTGATCACGCCGCCCCAGGTGGACTGGATATCCCCGGCGCTAACGACCGCGGAATCGAACGGCGTCGTTCCCGTCGTGCCCGGGTACCACCGAAACGTCGCACCCAGCCAGGTGACGGAGCCTGGCCCGCGGACTTTGGCCCGGAGCCCGACATCGCAGGTGATTACCGCAATTCCGCCGCTTCCCACTGAGTACACCGGAGCCCCGAGCGAGGCCACCGAGATCTGGACCGAGGCAGGCCCGCCGGAGGAACTGGGTTCCGTGCCTCCCGAGCAGCCGGACGTGGCACCCGCGACCGCGAGCGCAAGCGCGAGAGGGATGATGCTGGCGACCTCAAGCCGCGGGTCACGCGGATCGCCCATCGCGGTTCCACCTTTCCTGTGGCGAGCCAGGGTCATCAAAGCACGGATGCCCCTGCCGGATTCGGCAGGGGCATCGGTAATCTCCCACGATCGGGGGACAACGCTACTCCGCAGGCTCTTCCGCCAGTCGCTGTCCGCGCATGTGTCGGAGGAGACGGGCCGTCGTCTCCCGCAGCGAGGCGCGGGGGACGACATCGTCGATCTGCCCCTTCTCCAGCAGGAACTCCGCCGTCTGGAATCCCTCGGGCAGGTCCTGACCGATCGTCTGCTTGATGACCCGCTGACCCGCGAAACCGATCACGGCCCCCGGCTCCGCCAGGATCACATCCCCCTGCATCGCGAAGGAGGCCGAGACGCCCCCGGTGGTCGGATTGGTGAGAATGGAGATGTAGGGAACCGAGAGGTGGTAGAGCTGGGCGATCGCAGCCGAAGTCTTGGCCATCTGCATCAGGGAGAAGACTCCCTCCTGCATCCGGGCGCCGCCGGAGGTGCAGACGAGCACCATCGGAATCCGCTTTTCAGCCGACCGGCGGGCAAGCCGGGCGATCTTTTCGCCGACGACCGATCCCATCGACCCGCCCATGAAGGCGAAGTTCATGACGCCCAGATGCAGCGGCGCGCCCTCGAGCTTGCCGGAGCCTGTGAAGATGGCGTCGGACGTGCCAACCTTCTTCTGTGAGGCGGCCAGACGCTGGGGATAGTGCTCGAAATTCAGGGGATCGGCGGAGCGCAGGTTCGCGTATAGCTCCCGCCAGGTTCCGTCGTCCGTCAACAGTTCGATGTACTCTTCCGCCGTGAAGCGGCGGTGATGCCCGCACTCCGGGCAGACGTTCAGGACCCGCTCAAACTTCTCCCGGATATCGACGTGCCCGCAGGTGTCGCACTTCTCCCATGCGTCGGGGGGTATCTCGAGGCGCTCCCGCACTGACGGGCGGGGCTTCCTCTCTTTTTTGAACCATGCCATGACGGCCATATGGGTTCAGGGAGAGATGTGGGGCTGACTTCAGGGCCACTTCAGGATCACACAATTTGGGCAGAGAGGCCCCCCCGCGCTAGACCCCGGCAGCTAACCCATTATCAGACATCGAGATAACCGCCGAGCCTCGAGTCCCAAGCCGTCCGGAGACAGAGCCCAACCCCGACGGCGGTCGACAACAGGAACGACCCGCCGTATGAAAAGAACGGCAGCGGGATACCCGTAATCGGCATCACGTTCACAGTCATCCCCACATTCTCGAACACGTGGGTGAACAGCAGCCCCAGGATCCCGAAGACCATCAGACCCGAGAAGGGATCGGTCGCTCGGCGGGCGATGCGTACCAGAACCAGAAACAACGAAAGGAAGAGCAGCAGGGCGAGCAGGGCGCCGAGGAACCCCAGTTCCTCGCCGACCACGGCGAAGATGAAATCGGTGTGCTGCTCCGGGAGGAAGGCCAGTCGCTTCTGCGGACCCTCGAGGTAGCCGTTCCCGAACCACCCACCCGAACCGATGGCCACTTTGGACTGAATCGCGTGGTAGCCCGCCTTCTGTGGGTCGACCTCGGGGTTGAGAAACGTCAGCAGTCGGTTCTGCTGGTAGGGCGCGAGCTTCCGCCACACCGGGAGGGCCAGGAATCCCATCGCGGAGTTGCCGGCGAACACCGCGACCCCTTCCCAGAAGTAGGGGCGCCAGACGGCGATCAGCACCCCCAGCAGCACCATCCAGACGAGCCAGGTCCACAGGTTGAACGCCAGCAGCAGGCTTGCGACGGGGGAGGCCAGCATCAGCAACAGCGTCGGTGGAGTACCGGCCCAGAACAACATGGCGAAGAGCACGCCGGCAAAGACCAGGGCACTGCCGAGGTCCGGCTGAGCGAGGACCAGGAGCGCCGGTACGCCGGCGATCAGTACAGCGGGGAGCAGGTCCATCATCGTCTCGGGGGCTTCCCGGCGCCCGGAGAGATGCCGGGCGAGCATGAGCACGACCGCGAGCTTCGCGAACTCCGAAGGCTGCCCGATCGCATGGCCGCCGATATAGATCCAGCTCTTGCTGCTCGCCGCCGTGCCGGCGCCGCGTCCGATCACCAGCGTGATGCCGAGCAGCACCAGGCCCAGGATGTACACCGGGAGTGCCGCCCACTCGAGCAGACGAGGCGAGAGCCGGAAGGCCAGATAGGCCACGAACGCGCCGCCGCCGATCCAGACGATCTGCCGCCGCCATGCCCCGGCCGCACTGAAGCTCGGCACGTCGGTCTGCCCCGCGGAATAGAGCACGATCACGCCGTAGAGCAGCAGCAGCCCGATGACGACCAGCAGTGGCCGGTCCAGTCCGATGTTGCGGGTGCGCGCCATCAGTGGGTCAGTGTCGGATCGGGCGGAGACTCGGGCTGACCCGTCGTGGGGGCATCCCCCGGCAGGTCGAGCTTTCGCGGGATCCGCACGTCGGTCGAATCGGGTCCGAGGACATACCTCCGGATCGCCTGCACGACGTAGGGCGCGACCGCGCTGCCGTGCTTGCCGAACTCGAAGATGGCGCCAATGATGATCTCCGGCTTCTCCGCGGGCGCGAATCCGATGAACCAGCCGTGATCCTCACCGGCATTCTGCGCCGTCCCCGTCTTGCCCGCGACGCTGAAGTCCTTGATCCGGCTCCGCGCGGCGGTCCCGCCTTCGACGACGGCGACGAGCGCCTTTCGCAGGCCGTCGAGCTGCTCGCGGCTGAGATGCAGATCGTGCGCGGGCGCGCTGTCGGGGCGCACCACGTAGGGCGTCGGCGTCTTGCCGTCCCCGGCGAGCGCGGCGTAGAACCGCACCATGTTCATCAGCGTCTGGGTGTTCTCGCCCTGTCCGATGGCCAGGTTCAGCATCACCGCACCGCTCCAGCCCCGCGGACCGTACCGCTTGTCGAACCACTGCGTCGACGTCGGCCAGATGGGCGTGGTCTCATTGACGAGATCGACATGGGTCCGGTCACCGAAGCCCATCGAGACGCCGTCGGCCAGCAGGTTGGCGAGCTGCACCCTGAGCCCGAGCTGGTAGAAATAGACATCGCAGCTCAGCGCGATCGCCCGGGTGAGGTCGAGGGAACCGTGGCCGCGCTTGTCCCAGCACTTGAAGTAGCGATTGCCGAACTGCATGCCGCCCGTGCACGACACGGGCATGTGCGAATCGAAATTCACCAGCCCCCGCCTCAGGCCCATGACGGCGGTCGCGAGCTTGAACGGCGAGCCGGGGGGATACTTCACCTGCACTGCCCGGTTGAGGAGCGGCAGGGTCGGGTCGCCGTTCAGCCTCCGCCACTCCGCGGACGAGATGCCGCCGATGAAATCGTTCGGGTCGTACGCGGGCGTGGAATAGAGGGCCCGGATCTCCCCCTTGGGCGTCATCGCGACGAGGGCGCCGAGCTGGCCCTTGGGCCAGATGCTGTCGACGAAGAGCTGCAGATCGAGATCGATGGTGGTGTGCAGGTTCTTGCCGGGAATCGACGGCAGTGGTGGCGCGGCCCCCTGCTCCCGGACCAGCCGGCCGCGCGCATCCACCTCGATGTAGCGCATCCCCGGCGTTCCCCGGAGCGTGTCGTCGTATTCCTGCTCGATGCCGGAGCGCCCCACGACCGATCCGAGACGCGCACCCGCGTATCGCGATTGATCCAGATCGCCCTGGTTCACCTCTCCGACGTAGCCGACGAGGTGCGCGACCGCCGTCCCCCGCGGATAGATCCGCCGAGGCTCCGATTGAATGACGAGTCCGGGAAGGTCGGTGCGATGCTCTTCGAGGCGGGCGACCTGCTCCCGCGTCGCGCTGCCCAGCACCATCGCCGGCTGGTACCGCGCCTGCAGGTACCGATTGATGACCTCCTCGGCGTCGGCAGAATCGATCGGGACCACCTGGCGGAAGCGGCGCAGGACCTGCCTCAGCGAATCGGTCGAGGAGGCGAGCAGGGCCACCGAGAAGCCGGGGACGGTCTCCGCGATCACCTTGCCCGCCCGGTCGTACACGGTGCCGCGCGCTGGCTGGAGCGGCACCGGACGAAGCCGGTTGTTCTGCGCCCGCAGACGATACTGATCGAACTGGAGAATCTGGGTGCGAAAGAACGCTCCGGCCAGCACAAGAAACGCGGCGGCCAGCACCCACTGGGCTCGCACCGAGCGTTCCCGGAGGCGGGAGGGGTGGAACTCGTTCATGCCTCGAGCCGGATATCGAGCCAGCGCTGGAAGACGACCAGCACCAGCGCCGCCATGAGGGCGGTCGTGATCGCCTGCAGCGGCGCCCACACGAACAGCTGAACGGAAAGTCCCCCCGCCCCTGCCCCGCTCGCAATCAGCTGGACCGCGTTGCGGATCCAGACCCCGAGCGCGATCACCACGCCGTTGATGAAGAGGTTGTCGGGGAAGAACACCGCGCGGCCCCACGCGGCGAGGTAGCCGACCAGCGTATGCGCGAGGGCCCCCGCGCCCACCCTCGCCGGTGACACTGCGTCACCCGCGAGACCGACGAGGAAGCCCGCCAGCGCCGCGGTCCCCGGCCGGCTCCGAATCGCATAGAGCATGAGGGCGAGCAGTAGGAAATCCGGAGCCACCATCGGGTAGCCCAGGCGGGGCCGCACGGCGAACTGGAGCACCGCCAGCAATCCGAGCACGGCCCAGAGGCGGCTGCGGTCAGCCCGGATCGCGATCATGGCGTGGAGTCCGCCCGGAAGGCATGAATCAGGGTGGTATCCGAGGAGGACTTGAGAATGAGGACCTGGCTCGCACTCGCCGGGTTGCCCGCGGGGCGAACGACATAGATCCGCTCCCACCCGGTTTCTTCGCTGGCCTGGCCGATCACGGTCCCGACCGGAATCCCCGGCGGATAGACGCCACCAAGGCCGGACGTCACGACGAGCGTGCCTTCGGGAATCGAGTCGCGAATCGCGACCCCACGGAGCTGCAGCAGCTGCTCGGTGCCGGTGACCTGGGCCCCGGGCCAGATGACGCCGAAGATGTTTCCCGGCAGGGTAAAGGCGCTCGCGCGAAATTCGGGATGGATCCAGGTCATCGCGATGCTGCGCTCCGGCTCCACGATCCGCACCACGCCGATCAGGCCCTCCGCGGAGACGACCGGGTCGAACAGCGCGACGCCGGCCCGCTTGCCCGCCGACAGCACCAGGGTCCGGCCATCGGTGGGATAGCTCTGATGGAGGACTTCTGCGGCGATATACCGGCCGGGCAGCCTCGCACTCAGGCCGAGGAGGCTCCGCAGCCGCTGATTCTCATCGCGCAGGGACGGAAGGAACTCGGCGGCGTGCGACGCCGAGTCCCGTTCGGAACGGAGGGCGTCAAACGCCGCCTGGCTGGTGCGGGAGGCCTCCGCACGAGCTTGCATCCAGAGAAAGGGCCGGAGGACGGAACCGCGGATCGCTCCGGTCACCGACGCGCCCCAGTCGGGACGGGCCAGCATCACGAGCGACAGAGCGACGCAGGCGAAGAAGAGGGCGGAGTCCCGCCGGGAGAGGGAGCGGTCCGACCCGGTCGCCATTACCGGTAGAGGACGCTTTGGTACTTCTCGTAGTCGTCGAGGATGCGTCCGGCGCCTCGCACGACACAGGTCAGCGGGTCCTCGTCCACGTGGATCGGCAGCCCGGTCTCCTGGGCGAGCAGGATATCCAGGCCCCGGATCAGCGCCCCGCCACCGGTCATGATGATGCCGCGATCGACGATGTCGCTCGCGAGTTCGGGCGGGGTGATTTCGAGGGCGCGGCGCACCGCGTCGACGATCTGCTGGATCGGCTCCTGCACCGCTTCGCGGATCTCGCTGGAGTGGACCCGCACCGTCTTCGGGATGCCTGACACGAGATCCCGGCCCTTCACTTCCATCTCCCGCTCGTCGCCGGTGGGCGCCGCGGAACCGATCTTGATCTTGATGGACTCGGCGGTGGGCTCGCCCACGAGCAGGTTGTAGTTCTTCCGCATGAACTGCACGATGGCCTGGTCGAGTTCATCGCCACCGACCCGGATGGAGGTGTCCGACACGATGCCGGACAGCGCGATCACCGCGATCTCCGTCGTCCCGCCCCCGATGTCGATGACCATGTTTCCCGTCGGCGTCTCGACGGGCAGCCCCACGCCGATCGCCGCCGCCATCGGCTCCGCGACCATGTCCACCTGCTTCGCGCCGGCAGTCTCCGCCGAGTCGCGCACGGCACGCCGCTCCACTTCGGTGATGCCTGACGGAACGCAGACGATCACCTTGGGGCGCACCCGGAAGACGTGCTTGTCGATGATGGTCTTCAGGAAGTACCGCAGCATCTTCTCGGTGACATCGAAGTCGGCGATCACGCCGTCCTTGAGCGGTCGCACCGCGAGGATTCCGTCAGGCGTGCGGCCCAGCATCCGCTTCGCCTCGAGGCCGATGCCCTTGATCTTCCCGGTGGCCTTCTCGATCGCCACCACGGAAGGCTCGTTCAGCACGATGCCTTCACCCTTCACGTAGATGAGGGTGTTGGCAGTGCCAAGATCCACTGCGATTTCATTCGCAGGGATAAACGAGCCGAGTTTTAAGGACGGAAACTTCATCACCGGAGCCAGGCTAGCGAATTGGGCCAAAAGCTAACGGTGGGCCTAAGATGGGACAAGACTGAGATTTAGACGACTTGGCACCGGTGACCGGCGTCACCTGGAGGCGGGGCCCCTCAGCTCCCCAGCCCGCCGGTCCCCGTGCTCCCGAACCCGCCCTCCCCCCGCCTGGTCGGCGGCAGAACGGCAACCTCGGCGAAGCGGGCCGGTTCCACCCGGGCAAACACCAGCTGGGCGATCCGCATCCCGCGCGTCACCTCGAAGGGCTCCCGGCCGAGGTTGACGAGGGCGACCATCAATTCGCCCCGGTAGTCGCTGTCGATCGTGGCCGGACTGTTGGGCAGCGTGATGCCGTGCTTCAGCGCCAGCCCGGACCGAGGGCGGATCTGGCACTCGTAGCCCGCCGGGATGGCGATGGAGAACCCGGTGCGGAAGAGTCGCCGCTCCAGGGAGCCCAGCACCCCCTCGTCGGCGCTCGCCAGATCGTATCCGGCTGATCCGGGCGTGGCGAGCGCCGGCACCGGCAGCCCCTCCCCATGGGGCAGCCGGACGAACTGGACCTCGATCAAAGCACCGACTCGACGGCGACGAGGGGCAGGTTGAAGGCCTCTGCCACCCCGGGATACACCACCTTGCCCTCCACCACATTGAGACCGAGCTGCAGCGCCCGGTCATCCTTGCAGGCCTTCTTCCATCCGTCCCGGGCCAGCCGGAGGCCGTAGGACAGGGTGGCATTAGTCAGCGCCAGGGTCGAGGTCCGCGGCACGCCGCCTGGCATGTTCGCCACGGCATAGTGGAGGATGCCATCCACGAAATAGGTCGGATTCTCGTGGGTGGTGGGCTTGATCGTCTCCACGCAGCCCCCCTGGTCGACCGCCACGTCCACGATCACGGAGCCGGGCTTCATCACCTTGAGATCGGCGCGCTTGATGAGATGCGGGGCCTTGGCGCCCGGCAGCAGGACGGCGCCGACCACCAGATCGGCCTTGCGGATGGCGTCGAGAATGTTGTGGCGGTTGGAGAAGAGCGTCGTGACGTTGGCGGGGAGGACGTCGTCCAGGTAGCGGAGCCGCTCGAGGGAGATGTCCAGAATCGTCACCCGGGCGCCCATGCCCGCCGCCATCTTGGCTGCGTTGATGCCGACCACGCCGCCGCCCACGATCACGACTTCGGCCGGCGCCACGCCGGGAACCCCGCCGAGCAGGACCCCGCTACCGCCGAACACCTTCTCCAGGTACTTCGCGCCCTCCTGCACTGCCATGCGGCCCGCAACCTCGGACATGGGCGTGAGCAGCGGCAATTCACCGTGCGGGAGCTGCACCGTCTCGTAGGCCACCGCGATGGCGCCGGACTTGATCACCGCGCGGGTCAGCTCCTCGGCCGCCGCAAAATGGAAGTAGGTATAGATGACCTGGCCCGCGCGCATCCGCGGCCATTCCACGGCGATGGGCTCCTTGACCTTCATGATCATGTCGGACTTGGCCCAGACCTCGTCCGCCGTGGCCAGGATCTTGGCGCCGGCCGCCACGTACGCTTCATCGGAGAAGCCGCTCCCCACCCCAGCCCCCTGCTCGATGTAGACGGTATTGCCACGGGTGACGAAGGCTTCCGCGCCGGCGGGAACGAGCGCGACGCGGTTCTCGTTGGTTTTGATTTCCTTCGGGACGCCGATGATCATGGGTCGACCTGTTCGGATGGTGGTGTCCGCACCGGGTCAGCGCCCGGTCCGGCGCCGCAGGCACACCCGGCCGTGTGGGCCTACGCCGCCGGACCCAGGCGCACGACAGTCTGCCGGTCCGGATCGAAGAATTCGTTCGTGATGGCGGCGATCTCCGCGCGGGTGACGGCATCGATCTCCGCGAGAATCGCATCGAGCGGCCGGTACTCCTCGCCATGGAGCACCAGCGTGGCAAGCCGGTTCATGCGGCTCACGGGGCTCTCCAGCGACAGCATGACCTGTCCCTTCAACTGCTGACGCCCGAGCCCGACATCCTCCTCGGACAGCCCCTCCCGTCCGAGCAGCGCGTACTCGGCACGGATCGCGGCCTCGGCCTGGTCGGCGGTCGACGGCTGCGTCCCGATATAGACGGCGGACACGCCGGCCGCACGGTACAGCTGCTGGTAGGCGTAGATGGCGTAGGCGAGTCCCAGTTCCTCGCGAATGCGCTGGAAGAGCCGGCTCGACATCCCCCCGCCGAAGGCATTCGTGATGATCGAGAGCGCGAAACGGCGCCGGTCCCGGTACGGAAAGGTGTCCGTCCCGAACACCATGTGGACCTGGGCCGAGTCGCGCTCGATGCGATGCAGTTCACCCCGCTTGGCCGGCAGGGCACCGATCGCTGGCAGCGGCTCGGCGTGCCCGGGCGAGTCGAACCAGCCCTCCTTCGCCAGCAGCGCGACGATCTGCTCGTGATCCACCCGCCCCGCGGCCGCGATGACACAGTTGCCGGGATAGTAGCCCCGACGGTGCACCGACTGGAGGTCGGTCGCCGAGAGGCTTCCGACCGTCTCGCGGGTCCCGAGAATGGAATACCCGTACGGGTGCTCCGGCCACAGACGGTCGCTGAAGAGCTCGAAGACGATGTCGTCCGGCGTGTCGTCGACGGTCGCGATCTCTTCGAGCACCACGTTGCGTTCGAGCGCCAGGTCTTCGTCGCGAAGCAGCGGCCTCCGGACCAGATCGGTCAGGACATCCAGGGCCCGGGGGAGGTCCTCGTCGAGGACGTGGGCCTGATAGTTGGTGTGGTCGCGGCTGGTGTAGGCATCGAGGCTTCCGCCCCGCACTTCCAGTTCGAGGGCGAGCTGCCGCGCGGTCCGCCGCTCGGTGCCCTTGAAGACCATGTGTTCGAGGAGGTGCGACACGCCCATCTTGCCGCGGGATTCGTGGGCGCTTGCGGTCCGGACCCACACCCCGACGGCGACGGATCGCACGCCGGGGAGGAGTTCGGTGAGGATGGTAAGGCCGTTCGGGGCGACGGTCCGGAAGAGGCCCTGATCGAGGCGGATCGTCTCCACGGCGCCGGCCTTACTCCTTCGGGATGAGGGCCTTCCGAGACAGCTTCATGCGGCCCTTTTCGTCCACCTCGAGCAGCTTGACCTTCACGACGTCGCCCTTCTTGACGACGTCCTCGGTCTTCTCGGTGCGGCCGTGCTGCAGTTCGCTGATGTGGAGCAGCCCCTCGACCCCGGGCATGATCTCGACAAAGGCGCCGAACGCGGTGGTGCTCTTCACCGGGCCCTCGTAGATCTTGCCGACTTCCGGCTCCGCGACCATCGAAGCGATCATCTGCCGCGCCTTCTCACCCGCCTCGCCACCGACCGCGGCGATCGTGATCAGGCCGGTGTCATCGATGCTGATCTTGGCGCCGGTCGCATCCTGGATGCCGCGGATCGTCTTGCCCTTCGGTCCGATCACGTCACCGATCTTCGACGGGTTGATCATGATCGTGATGATCCGCGGCGCGTACTTCGACATCTCCGCGCGCGGGGCATCGAGCGCCTTGGCCATCTCCTTCAGGATGTGCAGGCGGCCCTTGCGGGCGTTCTCCAGCGCCTGCTCCATGATCTTCAGGTCCATCCCCTCGATCTTGATGTCCATCTGGATCGAGGTGATGCCATTGGTCGTGCCGGCAACCTTGAAGTCCATGTCGCCCAGCGCGTCCTCGGAGCCCAGGATGTCCGTGAGGATGGCGATCTTCTTGCCTTCCTTGATCAGGCCCATCGCGACGCCGGCGCAGGCAGCCTTCATCGGCACACCGGCATCCATCAGCGACAGTGATCCGCCGCAGACCGTCGCCATCGAGGAGGAGCCGTTCGACTCGAGGATCTCCGACACCACGCGAACGGTGTACGGGAACTTCTCGTAGTCGGGCAGCAGCGGCTGCAGCGCACGCTCCGCCAGGGCGCCGTGACCGATCTCGCGGCGGCTGGTGCCGCGCATCGGCTTCACTTCACCGGTCGAGAACGGCGGGAAGTTGTAGTGCAGCATGAAGGACTTGGTCGACTCGGCGGCGGTATCGATGCTGTCGATCCGCTGCTCGTCGTCCTGCGTCCCCAGCGTCACCGCGACCAGGGCCTGCGTCTCACCCCGCTGGAACAGCGCCGAGCCGTGGGTCCGCGGCAGCAGTCCCGCCTCGATGCTGATGGGCCGGATCGTGTCGCAGTCGCGGCCGTCGACCCGCTCGCCCTTTTCCAGCACCTGTGCGCGCATCACCTTGTATTCGATATCCTCGAGCAGCGCGGAGATCTGCTTGCCCGCGTCGGGATAGGCTTCGGCCAGGGCGTCCTTGACCTTCTTCTTGAGCGCCTCGGCGTTGGCCGCGCGCGCATGCTTGTCCTTGGCGTTGATCGCCTTGGCGAAGTCGGCCTCGGCCAGCTCGCGCACCTTCTTCACCAGCTTGGCATCCGGCTCGTCCTTGACCCACTCGAGCTTCGGCTTCTTGACCTTGGCGACGACCTTGTCCGCGTGGCCGAGGATCTCCTTGAGACCCTTCTGTGCCACCTTGAGCGCCTCGAGCACCTCCGCTTCGGAGATTTCGAGCGCGCCACCCTCGACCATCATGATCGACTCGGCGCTGCCGCTCACCGTGATGTCGAGCGAGGAGAACTCGAGCTGCTGGAAGGTCGGGTTGAGGATCCAGTTGCCATCGACCTTGCCCACGCGGACCGCCGCGATCGGGCCGTTCCAGGGCACCGTCGACGCGGACAGCGCGATCGAGGCCGCGACCACGCCGAGGACGTCGGCGTCATTCTCCTGGTCGGCCGATACGACCGTCACGAAGACCTGGACCTCATTCTTGAAGCCCTCCGGGAAGAGCGGCCGGATCGACCGGTCGATCACCCGGGAAGCCAGGATTTCCTTGTCGCTGGGCCGGCCCTCACGCTTGAGGAACCCACCCGGAATCTTGCCGGCGGCATACGTCTTCTCGCGGTATTCCACCGTGAGCGGGAAGAACGGCAGCGTCGACTGATTCGGGGAGACGGTGATCGCGGCGAGGACCGCGGTGTCACCGAACTGGAGGTAGGCCGATCCGGAGGCCTGTTTGGCGAAACGGCCGGACTCGAGGATGAGCGGGCGGCCGGCGAACTGCGTCTCGATGCGATGTACGGTCACGACCTGTTCCTGTCTCTGGGGCCCCAATAGGTTGAAGGGCGTCCCGGCCGTGATGGCTGAGACGCCCTGGCTCGTGCGGGCTGCTTAGTGCCGAAGCCCGAGCTGATCGATCAACGCCCGGTAGGTCGCCAGGTCGTTTTGCTTCAGATAATTCAGCAACCGACGACGGGTTCCCACCATCTTGAGGAGTCCACGGCGACCGTGGTGATCCTTGGCGTGGGTGCGGAAGTGGTCGGTGAGCGAGTTGATCCGCTCAGTCAGGAGAGAGATCTGCACCTTGGCCGAACCGGTGTCCGTCTCATGCAACCGCTGCTTGGCGATGATCGCCTGCTTGTCAAAACCCATGCTGCGTGTATCCTCTTGGCACGTGCGGTGGGGCATGGCCCCGCGATACGTAATCGTCGATAGCTCAACAAACTAACCCCACGCTCCCCTCTCGGGCAACCCCGCAATGACCACCGACGCCCCGCAGCCGGGAACCAGGCTCGGCCGCTACACCCTGACCGAACTGCTGGGCCAGGGCGGCTTTGCCTGGGTGTATTCCGCCGCACGGGATGACGGCAAGTCCTTTGCTCTCAAGGTTTTGAAGCCGCGCTACGGGAGCGACCCGGCCTTCGAGACCCGGTTCCGCCAGGAGGCGGCCTTCGCCGCCGGGCTCGACCACCCCCACATCGTCCACATCGAGGAAGTGGGAACCGACCCCGGGACCGCCTATTTCGCGATGGAGCTTCACCCGGACAACCTGAATGCCCGACTGACGCGGGAAACCCGGCTCACCGAAGCCGAGACCGTCCGCCTCGGGGTCGGTGTCACCCAGGGCCTGGCCTTCGCCCACGAGCGCAACATCCTGCACCGCGACATCAAGCCCGACAACATCCTGCTCGCGAGTGACCTCCGCCCGGTGATCACCGATTTCGGAATCGCCAGGGCCGTCAGCGGCTATGTCGCCGCCACGGGCTTCATGATGACCATCGGCACGCCGGCGTACATCTCCCCGGAACAGGCGCAGGGACGGCCGGTCGATGGACGCTCGGATCTCTACTCCCTCGGCATCATGCTGTACCGGATGCTGGTCGGTGAGGTCCCGTTCAAATCGCGCGACTGGTTCGAACTCGCCCGCATGCACGTGGAGGACCGGCCCGAGCCGCCGCGGAACCGGAACGCCGACATCTCGAAGCGGATGGAGCGGATCGTTCTCCGGCTGCTCGCCAAGCACCCGGATGACCGCTATCCCTCGGCGAAGGCCCTCCTCGAGGATCTCGCCGATGCCTCGGCGCACGCCCGGGCGACCGGAGACATTCCGGTGCCGGACGGCTACCTGCGCGATTCGAAGACGGTCCGCAGCGAGGAAGAGGACAAGGGGAAGAAGGGCTGGTGGAAGGTATGGTAAGGGGCCGGAGCGAGCGTCACCTCGTCCCGGCCCCAGCCGCTCTTCCTGCCCGTCCGGATCACTGCTGCAGCGAACTCTCCTCCGGTGTCACCAGCGCAGTCGTCCTCCCATCCAGGCGATAGACCGGCCCGCCCGACGTCGAACGCACCCAGAAGGCCCCCGACGCCGTCGAATCGAAGACCAGGGAGAGCATCACCTGCCCCCCCGGGCCGGTTACGGTGATCGCGCGCTCCGGCGCGGCGAAGCTGATTGAGTCGAGCTCCGCCCGATCGGGGAACCCGGCCGCCCGGACGTCGCCGAAGATCGCGAGGTAGCGCGCGACCTTCGTGGAGTCGGCCGGATGTCCCCCCAGCGACCAGGAGGTCCCGCTCCTGCTGAGCGTCCAGCGGACCTTGCCCCGCTGCACCTCCACCTGAGTGATGCTGTCGGGCTGCAGCTCGGCCAGCTGGCGATCCCGCCAATCGCTCTCCGCGCGCGCAAACATCTCCGCGAACTGACCGCGCAGAAGGTAGACGTCGGCCGCGCCGGCGCGGCGGACGTAGAAGCCGTTGAGCTCGGGGCCGCGATTGCCGACAACGAGGTCGAGCACGATCGTGCCAGCCCCGGCGATGGTCAGTCGCCTCCCGGACAGGGAGTCGACGCCCAGCCGTGCGTGCGACGCGGTACTCTGTGCGATGAGTTCGCTCCCGGCGCTGCTATCATGCGCCGCAGCGAGGAACTCCTGCACCACCTTCGCCGAGGCAGGTGCTCCGTTGACGGACCAGCCCCGCCCCTGCTTCACCAGAATGACCGAGTCCGCCTTCCCCACCAGACTGATCCGGTCGACCCCGGCGGGGGCCAGCGCGGGTAGTGTCAGGCGACCGGCATCGTCGCGCTGCCCGGCGCTGAAGAAGTGGAGCGCCAGCCAGAGACCCAGCGCGAAGACCAGGACCAGGGCGATCCGCTGAAGGACTTTGGGACTCATGCGACCTCCCTCCCCGCTCCCGCCAGCGGCGCCCACGGCATGAGCGAGCGCCTGCGCCGGTTCAGCAGCCGAAGCGCGCCGAAGATCGCGATGAGGAGGGGGATCCCGACGACGTTCGCGTACTTGACGCCCTGCTGGAGCGCGGGCGTGGAGAACAGCAGGCGCGGCGGACGGCGATCGCGGCTCCGGATGGCGATCAGCGCCTCGTCCTGCGCGAGCCAGTCCACGGCGTTGAGGGCCAGGACCGCATTCTCCTGGGCACTGCTGGCATACCGATCGGTGGCAAACTCCATGTTGCCAACCAGCACGAGCCGGCCACGCGGCCCGCCCGAATCTCCCGGCGCAGGTTCGACGGTGACGCCCACGACACGCGTCTTGAGATCGAACGAGGGAAAGTCCCTCGTCGGAGACAGATCGATATCCCCCTCGGCGAGGCCACCCACGCGGCTCGTCTGCAGAATCGGGTGCACGACGGACCGGGCGTTCTTCAGCGTCTCGATGCTGCTGACCCATGGGAGGAAGATCTCGCCCACGCCGTCGGTCACGACCGTCTCGCCGGCCGGCTGTGCGCGCACCCAGAACGGATACGGCTGGAACACCTGGCCGCCCCCGGGTCCCGGCACCGGCACCAGCTGATTCGAGGAGAGATCGTACACGAGATCCGGACGCACCTTCACGCCGAACTGGCTGATCAGGGAGTTCCACACCGGCTCGCGGGCGCTGGCCTTGGGCGTCCGGCCCTCGATCGGGGCCCCCGTCGTCATGATCAGGGCGCTGCCGCCTCGCGCGAAGAACCGGTCGAACCACTGGCGCACCGGGGCGCTCAGACTGTCCGGCTGCCCCGCGATGATCAAGGTACGGATCGAGTCGTTCGGCGCCGTGGAGTCCCCGAGCGAAATCGGCCGCACGGTATAGCTCTTCGCGAGCTGCTCCTGCAGGACCCCGAAGATGCGACCGTCCTGGCCCCAGTCGTCCATTGCGGCAATCAGCCCGACGACCGGCTTCTGGTTCCGCGTGAGGCCGCGGATCCCGGCGGCGATCCGGTATTCGAGATCGTCGGTGCGCCTGACAAAGGGAATCACCTCGTTGGCGTCGGCGTACTGGATGACGAGGCCAAGGTAGCCCTGCTTGACCTGCAGTTCCGATTTGCCGACCACGTTGAACTGGACCGGCTGGACGCCGAGCGACTGCGCATCCTGTCTCGCGGTCGGGTCTTCGGCCGGGTCCTTTTCCACCACCTTGACCCGGCCCTTCGAGGCCGAGCGCAGGTCGCCGAGCAGATCGTCGAGATCGCGCTTCATCAGCGCGACTTCGGCGGGCAGTTCACTCGAGGCGAACAGCTTGATGGTGACGATATCATCGAGTGAGGAGACCAGCGTCCGGGTGGCCGGCGCAAGCGTGTAGGCCCGGCCGGGGGTGAGGTCGATTCGCCCGCTGATGTAGCTCCCGAGCAGGTTGACCACCACGAGCACCGCGACCAGCAGCAGCACACCCAGCCGGAGCCGCCGCACACCGCCCTGCCCGACCGCGAGCTTGCGGGCCAGCAGCGAGCCATACGCCAGCGTGAGGAAGATGGCGGCGAGCGACACGAAGTAGACCGCATCGCGCAGGTCGATCACTCCCCGGCCGATGCTGTCGAAATGCGCCAGCACGCCGAGCCGGGCCGCCACCAGGCCAAGTTGCGGGGGCAACCCGACCACGAGCGGGTTGAGCCCCACCAGTACCAGCAGGAACATGACCGCCACGGCCACGATGAACGCGGTGATCTGGCTCCTCGTGATGCACGACGCCCAGACCCCGACGCCCGCGAAGCCGGCCGCGAACAGCATCGCACCAATGTATTGGGCCACGATCGGGCCCCAGTGCAACTCGGCGCCCAGCGACATGCCGAGCACGATCGGGAGGGTCAGCAGCAGCCCGGTCCAGAGGAAGAAGACCGCGCCGAGATACTTCCCGATCAGCAGCTCGAACTCCGTGATCGGCTGCGAGAGCAGCACCTCGAGTTGCCCCGTCCTGGTATCCTCGGCCAGGGTCCGCATCGCGACGGCCGGCACGAAGAAGAGCATCAGCCACGGCAGCGTATCCATCATCGGACGCAGGGTGGCAGAATTGGTCAGGTAGACCTGGCGGAAGAACAGGAAATCGTTCACGACCAGGAAGACCACCAGGAGCACGTAGCCCGCGGGGTTATCGAAGAGCGCCTTCAGCTCCCGGCGCGCAATGATCATGAGCGCCCTCATGCCGGCTCCGCCTTTCCGGTGAGCTGGCGGAAGAGATCCTCGAGACTACCCGCCTCCTGGTGCAGTTCGTAGAGCGTCCAACCCGATTGCGCCGCCAGCCGGAAGATCTCCGGACGAAGATCCTTGGTGGCCGACGCGGTGAGACGGACCTTCACCCGCCCATCGGCGGACTCCGAGGGCTCCGCCGCGACGACACCCGGCATCGCCCGCAGACGCTCGACGACCCCAGGCCCCTCCGCCTCGACGGAGAGGTGCACGCTGCCCCCCGCGCGCGCGATGAGATCCTCTACCGGGCCATCCGCCGCGAGCTTGCCGCGATTGATGATCAGCAGCCGGGAGGCGACGTGCTGCACTTCGGAGAGGATGTGGGTCGAGAGGATGACGGTGCGGTCGCGCCCGAGATCGTTGATCAGTTTCCGGATTTCGACGCGCTGATTGGGATCGAGACCTTCGGTCGGCTCATCCAGCACCAGCAGATCGGGCTTGTGCAGGATCGCCGCGGCGAGCCCCACGCGCTGACGGTACCCCTTGGAGAGTTCGCCGATGGGGCGATTGTAGACGGGCTCGATGCCGGTCGCCGCCACGGCCTCGTCGGTCGCGACAGCCAGCGGCCGTCCCGCGAGATCGCGCAGCTTGCCGACAAAGGCGATGTACTCCGACACCAGCATGTCGGTGTAGAGGGGGTTGTTCTCGGGGAGATACCCCACCCGGCGCTTCGCGTCGCGCCCCGCTTCGGCGAGTGGCACCCCGTCGAAGAGAATCCGGCCGGCATCCGGCTCATGGTACTGGGTGATCATGCGCATCGTGGTGGACTTTCCGGCCCCGTTGGGTCCCAGAAAGCCGACCACCTGGCCGCGGTCCACGGAGCACGTGACCCCATCCACCGCGGTGACGCTGCCGTAGCGTTTGGTGACTGCCTCAAGCGCAAGAAGTGTCATGGCTGTGGTTGTGCGATTCGACGGAGAGAAGCCGGGGGACAGAATGTCGCCACGGACAGGATGACCCGCCAGTCCTGTCCCGGGGAGAGGCGCCCCCGGGAGCCTGCGACCCGCTGGCCCCTTCCGCCGACACCATGTGCAGTCGGCGTGCCAGCCGCCGAGCGGTCAGCCGGGGAAGAGCCGCCGGACGAAGCCGGTGATGCTGTCCCAGTTGCGGGCGAAATCATTGGAGAACGCGAGCACCATCAGCATCACGATGAGGACCAGCCCCACCAGCGTCAGCCGTTCGCGAACCTTGAGCGAAAGCGGGCGCCGCAGGATTCCCTCGGCCAGCAGGAACATGAACTGGCCCCCGTCGAGCACCGGCACGGGAAGCAGATTCAGGACCGCCAGGTTGACCGAGACCAGCGCCATCAGGGCGAGGAGCGAATCGAATCCGAGTCGAGCACTCTGCGCCGCCATCTGCCCGATCAGAATCGGCCCGCCGACCTCCCGGCTCGAGATCCTCGCGGAGAGCAGTCCCTGCACGGTGCGGAAAATCTGAGTCGAGGCGGCTCGCGTCGCATGCCACCCCGCGCCAAACGCCTGCCAACGGGTGTACGGCCGTGTCATAACACGGATGAGAGGCCCGGCGCCGATCTTCCCGACTTCGCGAGTACCGCCACCGACCTGGGGCTCCTGCTCCGCTTCGGGAGTCACCCGGACTTCCCGCGAGCCGGACGCACCCGCCACGCGCAGGGTCAGCTCTTGGCCCGCGCTCGCGCGGATGCGCTCGACGAGGTCATACCACTGCGCGACCGTGTCGCCATTGACCGTGAGCACCGTGTCGCCCTTCACGATGCCGGCCTTCTCCGCGGGCTTCCCGGGGAGCACCTGCCCGATGACCGGCCCGCGGAACGGCAGCAGCGCCTGCGAGGCGCGGAAACGTTCGGAGAGTGCGGAAGGATGGATCGGGAGGCGGACCTGGCGCCCGTCAGCCATGTTCAGGGTGACGGTGTCGCGGGAGCCCGAGGCGAGACCGGAGGTTACATCCTCCCAGGAGCGCGCAGTGTCGCCGTTGATGAGCACGATGCGGTCGCCGACCTGGAGCTCCGCCAGCGATTCGGCACCGGCAGGCAGGCTGTCGCGATTGACTCGGCCGATGGTCGTCGTCGGCTCGAGCTGTTCTCCGGTCTTCGCACTGAGATAGGTGAACGCGAACCAGGCGAACAGCACGTTCATGGTCACGCCCGCCACGATGACGATCATTCGCTTCCAGATCGGCTTCGCCTCGAAGAACTCGTCTTCGCGCACCGGCGGCTCGCCCGGGAGCGTGCCGTCGCCGAGCGCCCCTCCCTCGAGCGCACTCGAGGTGCTCCCCTCCTCGCGCGTCGCCATCTTGACGTACCCGCCGAGCGGCAGCCAGCAGATCGCGTACTCGGTGTCTCCCTTCCGGAAGGAGAGCCAGGGGACCGGATTTCCCATCCCGATCGCAAAGCGGTGCACCCGGATCCCGGCCCACTTGGCGGCCAGGAAGTGCCCGAGCTCGTGGACAAAGATGAGGACGCCGAGGGTGACGGCGAGCGGCCAGATATTGTTCAGAATCGTCACGCCAGCACCTCATGCGCGCGTTTGCGGGCCCACCGGTCCGCCGCGCGCACCGTCTCGAGATCACGCACCGGTTCGATGCGATGTGCTTCCAGGACCCGTTCGATGGTCTCCGCGATGCGCCCGAACGGAATCGCGCCTGACAGAAACGCGGCGACCGCGACTTCGTTGGCCGCATTGAACGCCGCCGGGGCGGTGCCGCCGGCACGCCCCGCGTCGACCCCCGCCCGGAACGCGCGGAACACTTCCGCGCGCACCGGCTCGAACGTCAGACTCCCGGCCGCGACCGGGTCGAACCGCCGTGTGCCACCGTCCACCACCCGCTTCGGGTAGGTCAGCGCGTAGAGGATGGGCAGCTCCATCGTGGGAAATCCGAGTTGCGCGATGACGCTCCCGTCGCAGAACTCGACGAAGGCGTGCACGATGCTCTGCGGATGCACCACCACCTCGAGCGCATCGTAGCCGACACCGAAGAGATGATGCGCCTCGATGACCTCCAGCGCCTTGTTGGCAAGCGTGGCGCTGTCCACGGTCACCTTGCTGCCCATGCGCCAGGTCGGGTGATTGAGCGCTTCCTCGACGGTGGCCCCCGCAATCCGCTCCTCCGGCCACTCCCGGAAGGGCCCACCGGACGCCGTGAGGATGAGCCGGGCCAGCCCGGCGTCGCTCCCCGCGATGCACTGCAGCACGGCGCTGTGCTCGGAATCGACCGGGACCAGTTCCCCGCCCCCTTCACGAGAGGCCGCGCGCACCAGATCGCCGGCCATCACCAGCGTCTCCTTGTTCGCGAGCGCGACCCGCTTGCCGGCACGCAGGGCAGCGAGCGTCGCATCCAGCCCGGCCGCGCCAACGACGGCGTTGATGACGATCGAGGCATCGGGGTGCATCGCCGCCTCCACCAGCAACTCGGCGCCCGATTCGCTGACCAGCCCGCTCAGCGCCGGGCGCCACTCGGCCACCTGCCGCGCGAGCGCGGGCCCGTTTTCCCGCGCGGTGAGCGCGACGACCCGGAAGTCGTCCCGCTGACGACCGAGCACAGCGAGGGCACTCTTGCCGATCGAGCCGGTGGACCCGAGGATCGTGACGCCGCGCATCAGAGCACGCCGAACAGCCGGTACAGCGCCGCGGAGACGGGAAGGACGAAGTAGAGCGAGTCGAACCGGTCGAGCACCCCGCCGTGTCCCGGGATCAGCGCCGAGGAGTCCTTCACCCCGACCTCGCGCTTGTAGAGCGACTCGGCCAGATCACCGACCTGGCCGACCACGCTCAGCACCAGCGCGAAGACCAGTCCCTGCCAGAGCGGGAGCGCCACACCGACCCGGTCGAGAATCAGGGCGTTCATCAGCGGGACCGTGACGAGTGCGCCCACGACGCCCGCGATCGAGCCCGCCCAGGTCTTCCCGGGGCTGATGGCCGGCCACAGCTTCCGCCCCCCGATCGCCTTGCCCCCGAACATCGCCGCAGTGTCACAGACCCAGGTGATCACCAGGGGGAAGAACACCATCCACGCCCCCGCCCACGATGCGGTGGAGTGAGTCGCGTGCCGGATCGGGATCAGGAAGGTGGCCAGCCCTGCGGGGTAGAGAATGCCGAAGAGCGTCGCCGAGGTACTGGCGAAGGGCCGGCGGGCCGGCGGGCGCCTGAACAGGGCGATGGTCAGGACCCCCACCAGCCAGAGCCCACCGATGAACCAGCCCCATTCGGCGAGATCGACGAGCCGGGTGACGTTCAGATAGGCAAGCGCCGGCAGCAGCGCGGCGGACACGAGGCCGGTCCGCGCGAGGGGTTCCGTGCCCTGCCGCCTGGCGAAATCGTACAACTCGCGGGCTCCGAGGACGGCCGCAACCGATACGACGGCCACGAGCGGCCATCCGCCGAGATAGACCACGCCGAGAGCGACGGGGATCGCGACGGCCGCAAAGCCGATACGTTGCGCGAGATTGGAAGCCATTGCAGGGGCTAGACCGAGACCTTCCCGAACCGCCGATCGCGCCGCTGGTACTCGAGAATGGCTTCGTAGAGCTGTTCCCGGCCGAAGTCGGGCCACAGCACCGGAGTGACGAACAGCTCGGCGTAGGCCAGTTGCCAGAGCAGGAAGTTCGAGATCCGCAGTTCGCCGGAGGTGCGGATCAGGAGGTCCGGATCGGGGAAGGCCGCGGTGTAGAGGCGTGAGGAGATGGCCTCCTCATCGATCTCGGCCGGATCGAGCCGCCCCGCCACGGCATCGGCCGCCAGCAACCGCGCCGCACGCGTCAGTTCCGCACGGGAACCGTAGGAGATGCAGATGTTGAGCGCGAGCTTGTCCCCGCGCGCGGTATGCGCCATCAGCCGGTCGACCGCCCCCCGCTGCGACGGCGGCAGGCGATCCAGGTCGCCAAGAAAGCGAACCCGGACCCCCTGCGTCTCGAGTTCCGCCATCTCCCGCGCGATGTACTCCTCGAGCAGCCCCATCAGCGCGCCGATCTCGTCGGCGGGCCGCTGCCAGTTCTCCTGGCTGAAGGCGAAGAGGGTCAGGACCTCGACCCCGGCGGCGAGCGCACCCTCGACCACCTCGCGGACGGCCTTCATCCCGGCCTTGTGGCCAAACGGCCGCGGGAGCGCGCGTCCGCGCGCCCAGCGGCCGTTCCCGTCCATGATGATCGCGATGTGGGCCGGTCGCCTGCCGTTGAGCTTCACCTGCCGGAGCAGCTCGTCGCTCATCCGGTCAGACTTCCATGATCTCCGCCTCTTTGGCGGCGATCAGCTGATCGATCTGCTTGATGTGTTCGTCCGTGATCTTCTGCAGATCCTTCTCACCGCGCGTCCGGTCGTCCTCGGAGATCTTCTCCACCTTCTTGATCTTGGCGTGGGCCTCGCCGCGGGCGTGACGGACGGCCACGCGTCCCTCCTCGCCGAGCTTGTGCATGACCTTCACCAGATCCTTGCGGCGTTCCTCGGTCAGCGCCGGAATCGGGACCCGGATCAGTCCCCCCTGGCTCGCCGGATTGAGTCCGAGATTGGAGTCGCGGATCGCCTTCTCGATCACCTGGGCGAGTCCCTTGTCGAACGGCTGCACGGTGAGCATCCGGGGCTCCGGGGCGGCGACCATGGCCACCTGGTTCAGCGGCATGGTGTTGCCGTACGCCTCGACCCGCACAATGTCCAGCAGCGAGGTGGTGGCCTTGCCGGTCCGGATGGCCGAGAACTCCTTGCGGGTGTTCTCGACCGCCTTGTGCATCAGGTCCTTCGCCTGCTTGATCAGTTCCGGAATCGTGGTCATTGGACGATGGTTCCGACCGGGGCGCCCTGGAGCACCCGGTCCAGGTTTCCCGGAATGTTCATGTTGAAGACGACGATGGGCAGCTTGTTGGTCTGGCAGAGCCCGAAGGCGCTGCGATCCATGACCTCGTAGCCGTTGACCAGCGCGTCCTGGAAGGTCAGCTCGGGAATGAGCTTGGCCTGTGGGTCCTTGCGGGGATCCGCGGTGAAGATGCCCTCGACGTTGGTGCCCTTCAGAATCACTTCCGACTCCACCTCGAGCGCCCGCAGAACGGCCGCGGTGTCGGTGGAGAAGTACGGGTTGCCGGTCCCACCGGCAAAGATAACGAGGCGCCCCTTCTCCATGTGGCGCAGCGCGCGCCGCCGGATGTAGGGCTCCGCAAGCGATTCCATGCGGATGGCGGTCATGACGCGGGTCTGAACGCCCTTCCGCTCCAGGATGTCCTGGACGGCGAGGGCATTGATGACGGTCGCGAGCATCCCCATGTAGTCGGCGGACACCCGGTCGAGACCCTGCTGGCTCGCCGTGGCGCCCCGCAGGATATTGCCGCCGCCGACGACCAGCGACAGCTGGACGCCGCGGTCGTGGACGCGCAGCAGCTCCTCCGCGAACGCATCCACGACCTTGTAGTCGAGTCCGTAGCCCTTTTCCCCGGCGAGCGCCTCACCGGAAAGCTTGAGCAGCGCCCGGGTGTACCCGCGGCGCATCAGCCCTCCCCGACCTTGAAGCGTGCCAGTCGCGTGACCGTGAGCGGGCCGCCAGCCTGCTTCGCCACCTCCTTGACGAGGTCGCCCACCGTCTTGCTGTCATCCTTCACGAAGAGCTGCCCGAGCAGTGTCCGCTCGGCCACGAACTTCTTGAGCTTGCCGTCCACGATCTTGGCCCGGATGTTCTCCGGCTTGCCCTCCTGGGCCACCTGCTCCTCGGCGATGCGCCGCTCGGAGGCGAGAAGCGCCGGGGCGATATCCGCCTCGCTCACGCCCAGCGGATCGGTCGACGTGACGTGCAGGGCGAGGTCGCGACCCAGATGGGTGACGACTTCGCCACGGATGCCGGCCAGTTCCACCAGGGCGCCGCTCTGCGAGTTGTGGTGCAGGTAGTGGCCGACGGTGCCCTCTGCGATGTGGAACCGCGCCACCCGCTTGAGCGCCATCGCCTCACCCGTCTTGCCCGAGATCTCCTTCACCGCCTCGCCCACAGTCCCGCCGCGGAACGGCTGGGCCTCGATCGCGCTGCCGGGATGATTGCCCTCCGGCGCATGCTGCAGCGCATGCTTGGCGAGATCGCGCGCGAGCAGGACGAAGTCGTCATTCTTCGCGACGAAGTCGGTCTCGCAATTGAGCTCGATCATGGCGGCCTCGCGTCCGCTGGAGGCCGCCTCGATCACCACCAGGCCCTGAGAGGCACTCCGGTCGCCGCGCTTGTCGGCCTTGGCCATGCCCTTCTTGCGCAGGATCTCCACGGCACGGTCCATGTCGCCCTCCGCCTCCTGCAGCGCCGCCTTGCAGTCCATCATGCCTGCGCCGGTGCGTGCCCGAAGCTCCGCCACCATCTTCGCCGTAATCGGCAGACTCATCTGATTTCCTCTTTCACTGATCCAGGCGGGGGGCACCCGGTGCCGCCTCACGGCGGGAGGGAACCTCCTCGCGACTGTATGGGCAACCCGTGTGGTCGCCCCGCATAGTAAGCCGCCGTCCAGCCCAGCGGGCCAGGACGGCGGCGGTGCTCGTGGCGGCCGATCGGCCCCCGGTTACGCTTCCGGCTCTCCCGCCGGCTCAGCGTCACCCGCCGGCTCGTCACCGGTCTTGATGCGCGCCGTGATGGCCTCGGTCTTCGGCCGCCGCTTGCGGCGCGGCCGCCGCTTCTTGCGATCGGCATCCGGATCGCCCTCGGAACCGCCGTCGGTGCTGTAGGTCTCGCCGTCGGCATCCTCGGTGGCTTCACCGCGAATCGGACTCTGCGCGCGCGCCTCGCGGATGACCTCGGCCAGGGCGCCGGTGATCAGCGCGACCGAGCGGATCGCGTCATCGTTGCCCGGAATCGGCACGCTGATGACGTCCGGATCCGCGTTCGTATCGACAATCGCCACGACCGGGATGCCGAGCTTGTTGGCTTCCTGGACGGCGATCTTTTCCTTCTTGGCGTCGACGACGAACAGGGCGCCAGGAAGGCGGCCCATCTGCTTGATGCCCTCGAGATTGCGGAGCAGCTTCTCGCGCTCGCGCTCGAACATCAGGCGTTCCTTCTTGGTGTAGTTCTCGAAATCGCCCTCTTCCGCGCCCTGTTCCAGATCACGCAGCCGCTTGATCTGCTTCTTGATGGTCTGGAAGTTCGTGAGCATGCCACCCAGCCAGCGCTCGGTGACCCAGAAGGAGCCGGAGTTCGCGGCCTCCGCCTGCACGGTCCCCTTGAGCTGCTTCTTGGTGCATACGAAGAGCACGCCCTCGCCCTTGAGAACGACATTCTTCAACAGATCCTGCGCCTGCTGGATCTGCTTCAGGGTCTTCTGGAGGTCGATGATGTAGATCCCGGAACGCTCGGCGAAAATGAACCGGCGCATCTTGGGATTCCAACGGCGGGTCTGGTGGCCGAAATGTACGCCGGCCTCGAGAAGATCCTGAATCTGCGGCTGAGCCATCTGAAAGATGTGTCCTTCGTCGTCTAGGGGGTTGATCGTCCGCCGCGTTCGTCTCGCCACCGAACCCCGCTGGGGGGCACCCCGGTGACGATCCCGCGACGTGCGTGGTTCCGGGGCCCGATGAGGCCATCCGGGTGGTGCGAACTTTCAAAGCACCGGGATGGGGACCCGCCCCACACCGGTGCCGGGTAATCCTAACGCTTCGAGAACTGGAACCGCTTGCGGGCGCCGGCGCGACCCGGCTTCTTGCGCTCGACGGCGCGAGGATCGCGCGTCAGCAGTCCACCAGCGCGCAGCTTGGTCCGGTGCTGCGCGTCAGCCTCAACAAGCGCCCGGGCGATCGCCAGGCGCAGCGCGCCCGCCTGCCCAGACTGGCCGCCACCCTCGACATGCGCCCGCACATCGAACGCGCCGAGCGTGTCGGTCGAGGAGAACGACTGCTGGATGTGCTGCACCAAGGACGGCCGCGGGAAGTAATCACCCAGGGTCCGACCGTTGATATCCCACTTCCCGGTGCCCGGGGTGATGTACACCCGCGCAACGCTCGTCTTACGGCGGCCGACGGCCTGCCAGCGGAATTCAGGCTTCCCGCTCATGTCACTTCGCCTTCGGGATGACGGAGTAAGGCACGGGCTGCTGGGCCACGTGGGGGTGTTCCGCCCCACCGTAGACCTTCAGCTTGGTGCGAAGCTTCTGCTTGGTGAGCGAGTTCTTCGGCAGCATCCCGAAGACCGCGTGTTCGATCACGCGCTCGGGGAACTTCCCCTGCAGCAGGTTCTTGACCGGGGTATAACGCTCATGCCCCATGTAGCCGGTGTGACGAAAGTGCCGCTTCTGCTCCAGCTTGCGTCCGGTCAGCTTCACCTTCTCCGCGTTCACCACAACGACGAAGTCCCCGCCGTCCATGTGCGGCGTGAAGGTGGGCTTGTGCTTGCCCCGGATGAGCTGGGCAACCTGGCTGGCGAGACGGCCGAGGGGGACGCCGTCGGCGTCCACGACGTGCCAGTCGTGCGTGATGTCTGTCGGCTTGGCTGAAAACGTGTTCATCGGACCTGGTGCCCCGAAGTGAAGTCCCTGAAACTGCACAGACTTGAAACTTAGCCACGGAGAATGGCTTAGGTCAAGGGTGGCCGGCCTGACCCTGAACGGCGAACTCCAGGAGGACCTGGCCCTTTTCCACAGCCTGCCCCGGGGCGACCCGCACCGAGGCGACGACGCCGGCCACCGCCGCCCGGAGTTCGTTCTCCATCTTCATCGCCTCGAGCACCACCAACCCGCGGCCCGCCTCGACCCGATCTCCCTCCTGGGCCAGTACCCGGACGACCAGCCCCGGCATCGGCGCCTTGAGCTGCGTGGGACCCGCCGCCTTGCCGGGATCACCGGTGAGACTCCGGATATGCCTCGTACGCTCATCCAGCACCGAGGCCACCAGCGCCGTGCCCTCAGAGGCGAGCCGCCATTCCCCCCGCCCCAGCGCTTCGCAGAGGAGCGGGAGGGAAGCCGAGTCGATGAGAAGATGCCGCAGGGGCGTCCCGGGAACGATCGTGAGGTGCGCCTGGAACTCCTTCCCGCCGACAGAGACTCTCTCCCCATCCACCTCGACGGGGACTTCCTGGCCTTGGACCGTCACGTAATACCTCATGCGGCCTCCAGAACCGTGATGGTCTCGACATGGGCCGTCTGCGGAAAGAGATCGTACGGCTGCACCGACACGACCCGGAACACCGTGCCCTCGGAGTCACCGCTCTCGTCGGCCGGGAGGGTGCCGCAGAGCCAGCCGAGGTCACGGGCCAGTGTCGCCGGGTCACACGAGACGTAGACCATCCGACCCGGGCCGCGGCGGCGCAGCGCCGTCGTGATCGCCCGCCCCATCCCGCCCCGGGGAGGATTGGCGATCACGGCACCCGGGTCCCGCATCGTGCCGACGAGATCCTCCACGCGCCCCGCATGCCGGATGACGCCGGCCGGTTCGGGACGCTGGGATTCCTCTCGCTCATGCCGCGATTCGCGCCAGCGCCGCTCGGCCGCCTCCACGGCACGGCGGTCGAGCTCGACACTCTCCACGCTCGCGCCGAGGGCGAAGAGGCGCTCCGTTGTTTCCCCTACCCCGGCGTACAGATCCCACACATGGAGATTGGCGCAGGAGCCGAGACGCTCGAGCGCATCCGCCCGGATGCGGTCCCCCAGCGCCGGATGGACCTGCTCGAACACCGTGGCGGGGAATGCCTCGCGATCGCCGGCCACCACCCGAGGAGCTCCCTCTTCGGGGTGCCACCAGATGGTGGCGGTGACACCGCTCGCGCGCGTGACCTCCTCGAGCCTGCGGCCTCCGCTCCACGCCTGCCCGCCGGCCGATCGGACCACCGCATGAAGCCCACCTTCCCGGTCGGCACGGAGCACGAGGTGGGTGGCATCGGGGGGCAGCAGGTGCAGTCCGGGGCGGAGCGCGTGCCACAATCCCATCAGCGCCGGCGCCGCGATGTCGCAGTGCTCCAGCGGAAAGACCCGCGTGGCCTGCTCGAGCGGGTGAAAGCCGGCGTGCCGCCGCCCCGGTGCAATCGCGAGGGTGATCCGGCTCCGGTATCCCCAGGGCTCCGGTGCCGCAACGACCTCGGGTACAGCGACCTCCAGCTTGCCGATCCGCCGCAATGCATCGGCAACCAGCTCGCGCTTGAAGCGGAGCTGCGCGCCGTACTGCAGATGCTGCACCTGGCATCCCCCGCAGCCCTCCGCGAGATAATGACGACAGCGAGGCACAATCCGATCCGGGCCGGTCTCCAGGAGGCGCCCCGCGCTCGCGCGGGCGAATCGCGCGTGCATCCGGAGGCCGGTCAGTTCCACCAGATCCCCAGGCGCCGTGCGGGGAACGAACACCGTTCGGCCATCCTCGAGCTTTCCGATGCCGTCCCCCCCGCTCGCCAGACGCAGAATCCGGGCGCTCAGCGTAGCCCCTCCCTGCGCGCGGCAGCGACCCACGCTCCGGCATCCGCGGCCTCATCCGCGACCGCCGGCCGGCGGCTTCGGCGCACTTCGTCTTCGGCGAGTGCCGCGGCGATGGCGAGCAGAGTCACCCGGGCATCGTCGCGAACGGGCTCCAGCAGGTCGGCCCGCCGATCGAGGAACTGGCTGTCGATCTCGGAACGGAGGAAGGCCTCGTCCTGAAGCAGCCGCAGATGAAAGGCCTGGTTCGTGGCGACCCCGCTCACGATGAGGTCCCCCAGGGCGCGGCGCATGCGCGCGATGGCGTCATCGCGGGTTGCGCCCCAGGTGATCACCTTCCCCAGCAGCGAATCGTAGAAGAGCGTGACGTCATTCCCCACCTCGAAGCCGCCGTCCCAGCGAACCCCTGGGCCGGACGGGAGCCGCAGATAGTCCAGCCGTCCGGTCGACGGGAGGAATCCGTTGGCGGAATCCTCGCTCGTGATGCGGCACTCCATCGCCCAGCCCCTGGGCTCCATCCTTCCGTGAGGCAGGCTCATCGGCAGACCCCGGGCGATCCGCAGCTGTTCCCGGACCAGGTCGACGCCATAGACCAGCTCCGTCACGGGGTGCTCCACCTGGATCCGGGTGTTCATCTCCAGGAAATAGAAGGAGCCGTCAGACGCGAGCAGGAACTCGCAGGTGCCTGCGCTTCGGTAGTCAACGGCGACGGCCGCCGCCACCGCGGCCTCCCCCATGCGCGCACGCAGTGCAGGACTCACCGCCGCGGACGGGGCCTCCTCGACGAGCTTCTGGTGCCGTCGCTGGATCGAGCACTCCCGCTCACCGAGATGCACGGTGCGCTCGTGATCGGCGAGCACCTGGATCTCGACGTGCCGGGGGCGCTCCACGTACTTCTCGAGGTAGACGCTCGGATCGCCGAAGGCCTTCTGGGCCTCCGAGGCGGCGGTGGCCAGCGCCGCCTCGAGATCTTCGGCGCGACGGACCACGCGCATTCCCTTGCCACCGCCACCCGCTGCCGCTTTCACCAGGACCGGATAGCCGATGTCCCGGGCGGCCTCATGCGCCAGCACCGGATCGGTCACCGGCACCGTGAGGCCCGGCACGATGGGGACGCCCGCCGCGGCCATGCGACGGCGGGCTTCCGTCTTGTCACCCATGGCCGCAATCGCGCTGGCCGGAGGACCAACGAACACGAGCCCGGCATCGGCCACCGCCTGGGCAAAGGCGGCGCGCTCGGCGAGGAAGCCGTACCCGGGGTGGACCGCCGCTGCACCAGCGGAGGCCGCTGCGGCGAGCAGCTTGTCGATGCGGAGATAGCTCTCCGACGGCGCGGGTGGACCGATCGGAATGGCGAAATCGGCCGCCCGGACGTGAGGCGAGAGGCGATCGGCCTCGGAATAGACGGCGACGGCCTCGAGACCCTCGTCGTGGCAGGCGCGAATGATGCGCAGGGCGATCTCGCCCCGATTGGCGACCAGGACCCGTTGAAACGAGGACATCGGAATCGTGGAGGGACGAACCGTCAGCGGCCGCAGGAGCTGCGTTGACGTGCGCCGAGGGGAGCGAGCAGCGAAGTGCACAGCACGGGATTGAAGCGGGCGGCGAGGGCGTAGAGTTCGACGACCTGTCGGCTCAGCAGCGACGAGCGGGAACGCTCCGTCGCAGTCAGCTCGATGATGCCGAGCGGGTCGCTGACCTCAGGCGCCTCGGGCCCCGCAATCCGAACCAGCCGGAACACGATCGTCGGCAGGCGCGGAGCGGTGGCGGAATCGACAGTTGGCGAAAGGCAGACGGGACGGCGCCCGGCGACCGCCGTCAGCGCCTCGGCCACCCGCGCCACCGGCCTGATATCGAGCGCCTCCGCCATGCGCATCCGATAGAGCGAGTCGTCCTGGTAGCGGGCAGGAAGGATCAGGACGAGATCCCCGCGGCTACGATCGCCGAGGACGGCGTTCCAGGCCCCCACCGCCTCCAGATCCGTTCCGGTCACCAGCACGCCGCCCACCGGGCAGGAGCTGACCAGGTTGCGTCCTGCCTCGAGAACGTACGCTGGGGGCGCAACGTCCGAGGGCATGACAAATCCGGCGCGCACGCCGAGCCAGCCATCGGTCTCGACCTGCAGCGCCGCACGGTCCATCTCGACCATGGCACGCAGGTAGAGCGCGGAGTCGGTCGGCAGCCTGAGGGATGCGTCGAGGGCGGTCGCGGCGAAGTCGAGGAAGAAGCCGCTCGAGGGCTCGCCCGAATGCCCGCGGCGATGCCATTCACGGCTGTCGAGGATGTAGAACTGGCCGAGCTCGAGCCAGGCGCCTCCGTCGTCTGGAGCAGTGGCGAGATAGCGGCCGAGCATCTCGGTGGCGTCAACGCGCTGACCCGCCACCGCCATCTGCGCGGCGCGCGGGGCGACCGAGGGATCGACCGCGGCCTGCCCGGCAGCGATACCGGGCACCGCGATGATCCCGACGAGGGCGAGGAGCGGACGAGTCCAGGGGGTGACCATCGGCTGGTAAGCTAGGGCGCCGTACAGGGATGCGCTAGGGCAAGACCGGCCTACAACGGGATGTTTCCGTGCTTCCGGGGCGGGTTTCGGTCCCGCTTCGTCGCCAGGGTGCGCAGCGCGTCGATGAGCCTGGGCCGGGTGTCCCGCGGATCGATGACATCATCGACATAGCCCCGGGACGCGGCCATGTACGGATTGGCGAAGGTCGCGGTGTAGTCCGCAATTCGCTTTGCGGTCTCCGCCTCACGGTCGGCGGCCTGGTCGATCTCCTTCTTGAAGAGGATCTCGACCGCCCCCTTCGGCCCCATGACGGCAATCTCCGCGGTGGGCCAGGCAAGGTTGACGTCGCCGCGGATGTGCTTCGAACTCATGACGTCGTACGCCCCGCCGTACGCCTTGCGGGTAATCACCGTCAGCTTCGGCACCGTCGCCTCACAATAGGCGTACAGCAGCTTCGCGCCATGCTTGATGATGCCGCCATGCTCCTGTGCCACCCCCGGCAGGAAGCCCGGCACGTCGACAAAGGTCACGATGGGAATGTTGAAGCAGTCGCAGAACCGGATGAAGCGTGCCGCCTTGAGCGAGGCATTGATGTCGAGCACGCCGGCCAGGACCGCCGGCTGGTTGGCGATGATGCCGACCGACCGTCCGCCGAGCCGGGCAAATCCGGTGAGGATGTTGCCCGCGTAGTCCGGCTGGGCCTCGAAGAACGAACCGCGATCCACCACGAGCCCCAGCACGTCCTGCATGTCGTATGGCTTGTTCGGAGTATCCGGGATCAGGTCGAGCAGCCGCTCCTCCCGTCGGTCGGCGGGATCGTCGCCGGCCGTGTGGCGTGGGGGCTCGTCCAGATTGTTCTGCGGGAGGTAGCTCATCAATTCCCGCACGGCGGCCAGCGACTCCGGCTCCGAGCCGTGCACGAAATGCGCGACACCGCTGGTCCCGCCATGCACGTCGGCGCCACCCAGCTGGTCGAAGCTGACCTCCTCGTGCGTGACCGTCTTCACGACGTTGGGACCGGTCACGAACATGTAGCTCACCCCCCGCACCATGAAGACGAAGTCCGTGATCGCAGGGCTGTAGACCGCGCCCCCGGCGCAGGGGCCGAGGATCACCGAGATCTGCGGCACGACGCCGGACGCCAGCGTGTTGCGCAGGAAGATGTCGGCGTAACCGCCGAGGGAAGCGACGCCTTCCTGGATGCGGGCCCCACCCGAGTCGTTCAGTCCGATAACGGGCGCGCCGTTCCGCATCGCGAGATCCATGACCTTGCAGATCTTCTGGGCGAAGGTCTCCGAGAGCGACCCGCCGAGCACCGTGAAGTCCTGCGAGAAGACGTAGACCAGGCGTCCATGCACCCGGCCGTAGCCGGTGACCACACCGTCGCCGAGGACCTTCTGCTGGTCCAGGCCGAAGTCGGTACAGCGGTGGGTGACGAAGCGATCGAGTTCGACGAAGCTGTCGGGATCGAGCAGGAGGTCGAGCCGTTCGCGCGCGGAGAGCTTCCCCTTCTTGTGCTGCTGGGCGAGCCGCTCGGGGCCGCCCCCCTGTTCGGCGAGCGCCTGCTTGTGGTGCAGTTCGTCCAGCCGCTGGCGTGGAGTGGTCATGGGCTGGAAGGTAAGGCGGAGAGAACGGCGCGGAAGGGTCGCACGGCGAAGCGGGCGGGAAGCAGATCGGGCCGGATTCCACTGCGGAACCCGGCCCGGAGCATTCAGGAACGTCGGATCAGACCTTCGGGCGGGCGATCGGCTCGTAGGGCGTCTTGTTCCAGACCGTCTCGGGCTGGTGCAGGAAGCGGATGATCGGCTTCCCGTGGTCCACGAACCAGAAGGCGAACTCCGCGGTCTTCCCCTCCTCCTCGTACACGACCGTGTAGAGGGTCGAATCGGCCGGCCCGGAGACCTTGACCTGGTCGATCTTGTGCCAGGTGTAGTCCGGAGAATCGGAACTGGTCCGGAAGGCGATGCTGTACTGCCCCACCTCGAACATCCGGCCCGCGTACTTGCCCGTCGTCGCCTGCCAGACACCGTAGGCCGCCGAGAGATTCCGGGTATCACCGGAGCCGGAGGCGGAAAGTACCAGCGGCTTCACCACGAAGACGCCGAGCAGCAGCACCACCGAGGCCGCGACCAGGCCCTTCGGCAGCCGGATGTTCTCGAGCGCCCCGAGGCCAAGCTTCTTCGCCGCCTTCGAGGCCGCTTCCTCCGCCGCCTTCCGCCTCGCCCGGGCCGGCAGCCGCATGACGGTGTTGAGGGAGGAGAAGAAGTCCGACAGCGTCCACGTCGTGATCAGCTCGCCGTCGGCCACCGAGCGGTGCCGGGGTGCCGAATCGACCGGGACGGATGCCTGAGGATCGGAGACCTCGGGCTTGGTTTCGAGTGCCTGACTCATGGGATCTCCCTGGGGCAATCAGTACTTCGAGCCGAGACCGATGAAGCCGCCGTCGTTCGCGCGGACCACATCGTCGAAACTCGCGCCGGCATTGAGCGAGCTGGACGAGGCGCCATCCGGCCCGAGGCTGTAGAGGTCGTAGGTCGTGTTCACCTGCACCCCGAAGCGGTCCACCCGCGGCGAGCCGCTCGGGAACTTCACGTAGACGTAGGGCTGGCCCCAGGGATCGACCAGGCTCTGGCCGACGTTCGCCAGGTTGTCCGGCAGCGAGTCGCGGGTGTCGAGGGTGGTCTGGATGGCCTGGATGTCACCGATCGCCTGCGTGGTCCGGGCGGTCTCGGCGAACTGGTGGTACTTGGGGATCGCAATGCTGGCCAGCGAGCTGGCGATCGCCAGGGTGGCGAGCAGCTCGATGATCGTCATACCGGCCTCATTCGACCGGCGGGCCTTCTTGATCCGGGCTTCCTCAAGTTCCGACGCAGCCATCACAGCACTCACCTGATGGGGACGCCGAGATGTAAAGGAAGAGCCGTGCCACAAACCTAAAACATTTTGCTGCATACACTTAGCGCTACTGATTGTTCGACACCATGCTTCCTTCTCGTGCAGGACGCGGGAGTCCGACCGGCAAACGACGGCGGGGACCGTGAACTGAATCACGGTCCCCGCGCTCGTCTTCACCCTGCCCTGCCGGAGGTTATTCCTCGGCAGGGGTCTCGTCGATGATGACCTTCTTCGGCGGGATGATCGGGAGGTCGGGATAGCCGACCACCGCGAGCACGATCCGGTGATGAATCGGGTCGACCTCGAGCACCTTCATGTCCACCGCCTGGCCTTCCTTCACCGCCTGGCCCGGCTCCTCGATGTTCGCGATCCCCAGCTGGGACATCGGCACGAAGCCCTCGATGTCGTTGCCGAGGTCGACCACCACGCCCTTGTCCATCAGGCGCGCGACGCGACCCTGGATCTCGGTCCCGATCGGGAACGTCTCACCGATGGTGAGCCACGGATCCTCCTCCGCCTGCTTGAGGCCGAGGGAAATCCGCTTGTTGTCGGCGTCGATGTTGAGGATGACGACGTTGACGCCGTCGCCCTTCTTCACGACTTCCGACGGATGCTGGACCCGCTTGGTCCACGACATATCGGAGATGTGGATCAGGCCGTCGATCCCCGGCTCGATCTCCACGAAGGCGCCGAAGCTGGTCAGGTTCCGCACCTTGCCGCTGATGCGGGTGCCCACCGGGTACTTGAGCGGCAGCACCGTCCAGGGATCCTGCTCGGTCTGCTTCATGCCGAGCGAGATCTTCTCTTCGCTCTCGTCGACCTTGAGGACCACCGCCTCGATGGTCTCGCCGATCGACACGATCTTCGAGGGGTGACGCACGTTCCGCGTCCACGACATCTCGGAGATGTGCACCAGGCCTTCGATGCCCGGCTCGAGTTCGACGAAGGCGCCGTAGTTGGTGATCGAGACCACCTTGCCCTGCACCCGGGTGCCGACCGGATACCGCTCGGCCACCTTCTGCCACGGGTACGGCTGCAGCTGCTTCATGCCGAGGCTGATGCGCTCACGCTGCCAGTCGATGTCGAGGATCTTCACCTCGACCTCGCGGCCGATGCCCACCATCTCGGTCGGGTGCGAGACCCGGCCGTAGGACATGTCGGTGATGTGCAGCAGGCCGTCGACGCCGCCAAGGTCGATGAACGCCCCGAAGTCGGTGATGTTCTTGACGATGCCCTTCCGCACCTGGCCGACGGCGAGCTCCTTCATCAGGTGCTCGCGCTTGTGCGCCCGCTCGTTCTCGAGAATCACGCGGCGGCTGACGACGATGTTCCGCCGGCGCTTGTTGAGCTTGATGATCTTGAACTCGTACGACTGGCCGAGGAGTTCGTCGATGTTCGGCACCCGGCGGAGCGCGATCTGGCTGCCCGGGAGGAAGGCATCGACGCCCATCAGGTTCACCACGACGCCACCCTTGATCTTCTTGACCAGGGTGCCCATCACCGGCTGATCCGACTCGTGGGCGAGCTTGATCTTCTCCCACACCCGCATGAAGTCGGCCTTCTTCTTGGAGAGCACGACCGCGCCCTCCTGGTCCTCGAGATGCTCGAGGAAGACTTCAACCTCGTCGCCCGGCTGCGGCGGCTCCTTGAACTCGTCGAGGGGCACGGAGCCCTCCGACTTGAAGCCCACGTCGAGAATGACGGCGCTGTCGGTGACGCGGAGAACTTTCGACTTGACGATTTCGCCCTCGACGATCTGGGACATCGTCCCTTCGTACATCGAGAGCATCTGCTCGTATTCGTCCTCGGAATAATCCTCGTCGTAGAGGTCGGGACGGACGCGCAGACCGGTGGCGGACTGGATGCGGTCAACGGTGGAGGTGGATCGTTCGGTGGCCACAGCGTACCTCAGAGTGGCCGCGCCAGACGGGCCGCGGGCAGACGGTCAAGGCCCCGGACCGGCGGAATTGCCGGGCTGGGGAGCCTGAAAACCTAGCTTGGAGGCGGAGTTAGAACAAGAGAACGGGGCCTACGACACCGGCCCGAGGCGCTCCCGGGCCAGCTCGACGATCCGCGCCACCTGGGCGTCGAAGCTCAGGTCGGTCCCGTCGAGCGGAATCGCGTCGGCCGCCATCCGGAGCGGGGCGACCGCGCGGGAGGAATCGGCCCGGTCGCGGGCCTCGAGCGTGGCTGATTCCCGCTCGATCAGGGCGGCGTCCACCGCCTGCCCCCGCTGCGTCAGCCGCCGCGCGGCCCGGGTCCGGGGCGAGGCGGTCAGGAACACCTTGAGCGCGGCGTCGGGAAAGACGATGGTGCCGATGTCCCGGCCATCCACCACGACCGACTGCCCCGCCCGCACCAGCCCGCGCAGCCGCTCATTGACCCACTCCCGAACCTCGGGAATGGCGGAGACCGGCGAGACCATGGCGGTGACCTCGGGCGTCCGGATCGCCTCGTCGGCGGGCTCGCCGTTCAGGTACACCGCAAAACCGGTCCCGTCGAAATGCAGGGCGAGTCCCCGGCGTCCGGCCTCGAGCAGCAGCGCATTCGCGTCGATGGGGCTGCCGGCGGCGACCCCACAGTAGCGGAGCGCGACGAGGGTGACGCCGCGATAGAGCGCCCCGGAATCGAGGTGGGCGAACCCCAGCGACCGCGCCACCGCATCGGCCGTCGAGGACTTGCCACTGGCCGCGGGGCCGTCGATGGCGATGACGTGCGCCGGCATCAGCCCCGGATCTTCCGGAGCAGCTGCGGAAATCCGGGGAAGCTCACCGCGGTGCAGGCCATGTTGTCGACCTTGATCGCCGCCCCCGGCACCGTCCCCAGGACCGCGAAGGCCATGGCGATGCGGTGATCCGCCTCGGTGACCACCTTCCCCCGCGGCGCGTTGCCGGTCCCCGTGACATGCAGGTCGTCGCCGACCACCTCGGCCGTGCCACCGACGGCGCGGATGTTCTGGGCGATGAGGCCGAGCCGGTCGCTCTCCTTCACCCGGAGTTCCCCCACCTCCCGGAAGATCGTGGTGCCCTTCGCACGCGTGGCGAGGGCGGCGAGCATCGGGATCTCATCGATGAGCCCCGGGATCTCGCCGGCGTGCACCTCGGTCGCGCGGAGTGGCGCCGGCCGCGCGATGAGGTCGGCCACCGGCTCGTCGAAGGCGGTCCCGAGATTGTCCACCTCCACCGGCGCGCCCATTCGCTCGAGCACCGCGAGAAAGCCGATGCGGGTCGGGTTCACGCACACCCCCGTGATCCGGAGTTCACCGCCCTCGGCGAGTACCGCCGCGCCCGCCGGAAAGGCGGCGGACGAAGGATCGCCGGGGATCTGCATGTCGAACGGGGTGACGGTGCCGGTCGGCTCGAAGCGGATCCAGCCCTCCTCCTCCTCGACCGTATAGCCGAAGGCGCGGAGCAGGCGCTCGGTGTGGTCGCGCGATCGCCCGTGCGGCTCCTTGAGCGCCACCGGGACACCGCCGGCGAGGCCGGCCAGCAGCAGCGAGCCCTTGATCTGCGCGCTGGAGACCGGCAACTCGTGGCGCAGTGCCGTGAGCTTCCCGCCGCGGATCGAGAGCGGCAGCGTCCCCTTCTCGTTCTGCTCCATGATGGTCGCGCCCATCTGGGCGAGCGGCACCGTCACGCGCCGCATCGGCCGCTTGCGGAGCGAGCGATCGCCGGTGAGCGTCGCCTTGAACGGGTGCGCCGCGAGCAGGCCAAGCAGCAGGCGTGTGGTGGTCCCCGAGTTGCCGCAGTTGAGCACCGCCTCCGGCTTCTTCAGCCGGCCCCGCCCGCGGATCGTCACGACCCGGCCATCACTGAGCGGAGAGATCACGACCCCCATCTGACGGAGCACCCGTGCGGAGGAACGGGCGTCGAGCGAGGTGAGCATGCCGCCGACGTGGCTGGTGCCTTTCGCCATGGCGGCAAAGAGGAGCGCGCGGTGCGAGAGACTCTTGTCCCCGGGAACGCGGATGGTGCCACGGACCTGCATCGGGACCTCTGAGATCTGGAATTCAACCACCGGGTGACGCGCGCCGATACTGGAACCGACGGTTCTGGCCGGATTTGTCGCAGGCGCGGGCGCTGAAGACTACCGGCCGCAGGTGTGTTCCTCAACCAGCCACGACCCTGAGGCTTCATCCTGATGCCAACTCCACCACCCTCCGGCCAGAACGCCCTGGACCAGGCGGTGAAGGAATTCCTGCAATCGGCACCGGCCGCGCCCAGGAAGCCGGCGCCGAGCGGCGGCAACGCCCTGGACCAGGCGGTGAAGGAATTCCTGCAATCGGCACCGGCCGCGCCCAGGAAGCCGGCGCCGAGCGGCGGCGACCCACCGCGCCGGTCAGGCACTGCACCCGCGCCGTCCACTCCGCCGGAGGAGATGGCCGAACTCCGCACCGCCTTCGCAGGCGTGCTGAAGCACGAGGCCGAAAAGGCCGCGGCCGCCATCGAGAAGCCGGCACCACTCTGGCAGCGGCTGCTGATGCCGGCCGCACTGGTGCTGCTCATGTCGGCGTCGGCCTACGTCTGGTTCGGCCACCCCGCCTGGCTGGCGCCGCCGCCGCATGTCGTGCTCACACCGCCGGCCACGCCGGCCACCGGGCAGCGGCAGCTCGTCGCGATTGCCCTCGAGATCGACGACCTCCGCCGGACCACCGGCCGGCTTCCGAACGAGCTGAGCGAACTGGGCCTCAACGTGCCGCACATCAGCTACAAGGTGCTGCCTGACGGGGAATACGAGCTGCGCCTTGGCACCGGCCCGCATTCACTCTATTACCGGGGTGGCACCAGCACCGAGCCACGCATCCTGGCGGGAGACAGCGTATGACGCGCGACGAACGGGGCTTCACCTTCATCGAGCTGCTCGTCGTGCTGACGCTGCTTTCGGTGATCCTGGGACTGGCCGTCCCGCACTACCAGCAGATCCGCAAGCGGGCCCGCGCGGCCCAGGCCGTCGGGGCGATCAGCGTGATCCGTCACGCCGCCTTCGCCTACAACGAGGCAACCGGCCAGTGGGCACCCGGGGGCAGCACCGGGCAGGTGCCACCCGAGTTGACCAGTTACCTGCCCAACGGTTTCAGCTTCAGCCAGACCGATTTCGATCTCGCCTGGCGGCACGCCACCTGGCTCAGCGCCGGGCTCGAGGTGTCCGCGCAGATGGTCCAGGTCTACACCCACGACCCGTACGTCTGCGATGCGCT
>JBGASX010000037.1:0-43705 GCA_044229445.1 Gemmatimonadales bacterium
CCAGGCGTTCTGGCGGGCCGGCAAGGTGATCCGCTTCGCCTTCGCCGAGACGCTGATGACCACGCGGATGTACACCAACCTGCGGGAGATCGTCGAAGGGTGGTCGAAGAACGTCTACCTCGGTGGCCGCCGCTCCTATCCCGACGAACCGGTCCTGCGCGCCCTGGTGCCGGTGACGCTCAGCGTCGCGATGCTGTTCTGGCTCCTTCCGCCGCTGGCACTCGCTCTGCCGCTGTCGAGCAGCATGCATTCCGGTGCAGGGATCGCGGTGCTCGCCTCACTCGGCTTCTGGTCGCTGATCGCCTTCGGCATGCGGATGCCGGTCTGGTATGCGCTCGGGTATCCGCTGGGGGCGATCATGACGCTCTACATCGTGCTGCGCTCGACGCGGCGCGGCAGGAGCCGGGTGGAATGGAAGGGGAGAATCTACGGGGCCGGGGTGAACCGGGGATGAAATCCGGGGGAGGGTCAGCGGACTAGGACCGCTCGCCGCGCAGCAGCCGGACCGCGGTCACCGCCTGCCAGACCGCCATGAGGCCGACCGAGGAGAGCATCAGCGGGTTGCCGGGCGGCGCGAGGAACGCGCCGAGGAGGCCGGCGACGCAGGCGACCCAGGCCAGCACCACGAGCGCTCTCGGCTCCTTCGGACGGGTGGCGGTGGTGGCCGCAATCGCACCGGCGGCAATCGCCACCAGGAATCCCGCCAGCCGCCCGCACATCACTGCGAAGCCGTGCAGGGCCTGGTAGATGTTCTGGACATCCGCGCCCTCGGCGTACATCGCCGCGAAGCGCGTCCCCGCCCCGGCCATGAAGGCGATGTTCACGCCGTTGAGCGCCTGTCCGATCCCGAAGATCACGAACGCCACCGTCAGCCCGAGCCGCTCGTCGGCGTGGGCGCGGAGGTAGCGCGCCCAGATGCCGGCGATGATCAGGCCGGTCGCGTGCAGCAGCCCCAGGTGGATCCCATACCAGTGCGGCGTGTTGCCGATGAGCTGGAGATCGGCCTGCGCGGTGAGCGGCAGCACCGGGTGCACCGCGGCGCACACGAGAAGCAGCAGACTTCCGGCGAGCAGCAGCAGCGCGAGCGGGCGGGCCATCGGCTATTTGTGCACCCGGTCGATGACCTCGCGCACCCGGTGGGTGAGATCGGCCAGCGTCCACGGCTTCTGCAGCAGCGCGAGCTCGCTGTCGGGCATGTCGCCATGCATGATCTCGTGCGCCGCGTACCCGCTGGTGAACAGGAAGCGGACAGCGAATCCCTCCTGCCGGAGCGTCCGATAGAGGGCGATGCCGCCGAGCTTGGGCATCACCACGTCGGTGATGACGAGATCGATCTCGGCGGAGCGCTGGCGGTAGAGCTCGAGCGCCTCGACGCCATCCGAGGCGGTCATCACGCGGTAGCCCACCTTCTCGAGGGCGCGCTGCGCCACCCGGCGGAGCCCGTCCTCATCTTCGACCAGCAGGATGCACTCCTGTCCGCCGCGCAGCCCGGTCGGCGACGGCGTGAGCTCGGTGAGCGGCTGGTCCTCGCGCGCGAGCGGGAAGAAGATCCGCACCTCGGTGCCGCGTCCCGGCTCGCTCTCCAGCTCGATGAATCCGCCGTGCTGCTGGGTGAGCCCGTAGATCATCGCCATGCCGAGGCCGCTGCCTTCGCCGGGCGGCTTGGTCGTGAAGAAGGGCTCGAAGACGCGCGCCTTCACGCGGACATCCATCCCGCATCCGTTGTCGCGCACCGTCAGGCAGGCGTACGAGCCGGGCAGCGAGCCCGAGGGCGGGCGGGCGACATCCACCCGGCGCGCGGAGAGCTGCAGGATGCCACCGCGCGGCATCGCATCGCGTGCGTTGGTGGAGAGATTGAGCAGGATCTGCTCGATCGCGCCGGCATCGGCGAGCACCTTCACCGGCACCGGTTCCGGCGTGAACTGCACATCGATGTGCGCGGGGAGCAGGCGGCGGAGCGTGGCGCGGACCTCCTCGACCACGCGGCCGAGATCGAGCACCTGGTAGGTGAGCGGCGCGTGACGGCTGAACGACAGCAGCTTCCGGATCATCTGGGCGCCCCGGCGCGCGGCCGCCTGCAGTTCGCTCAGGTCGCCGTGCAGATCCTCGCGGCCATCGGGCAGCGCCCCCGCCATCATCTCGCTGTTGGCGAGCACCACCGTCAGCAGGTTGTTGAGGTCGTGCGCGATGCCGCCGGTGAGCTGGCCCACCGCCTCCATCTTCTGCGCCTGACGCAGCTGTTCCTCGAGCCGGCGCCGTTCGGAGATGTCGCGGATGATGGACTGGAAGCGGCCGTCGCCCAGGTCGCGGGCACTGATCTCGACTTCGGCGATGCTGCCGTTCTTGCGCACCAGCCGCCGCTCGGAGAGCACCGACCGTCCCCCGAGCAGGTCGCGCATGCGAAGCGGCATCCGTTCGCGATCCTCGGGGACGCTGAACTCCTCGAGCGGCCGGCCGATCGCCTCGCCGCGGGTGTAGCCGAGCAGCTCTTCCCCGCGGGCGTTCACATCGAGGATGACGCCGTGGCGATCGCTGACGACGATGGCGTCGGAGGCCTGCTCGAGCGCACGGCGGTAGTTGGCCTCCGACTCCACCAGCTGCCGCTCGGCCCGGACCCGGTCGGTGATGTCGTGGACGATGGAGAAGAGGGTGCGGCGGCCGTTCAGGACGATCGGGCTCGAGTGGACTTCGACATCCCGGAGCGAGCCGGAGCGGAGCCGGTGGCGGAAGACGAAGAAGTTCCGGCGCTCACTCTCGGCGGCCTGCACCAGTTCCCGGATCTCGGCCTCGGTCTGGACGTTGATCTCGGTCATCAGCTTGCCGATGAGTTCCTCGCGGGTCCAGCCGTAGAAGAGCACCGCGGCCGGATTCACATCGACGAGCCGCAGCGATTCCACGTCCACGAGAAGGCAGACCGAGGTGGTCTTCGCGAAGATCTGCTGGTAGCGGGACTCGCTCTCGAAGCGCGCGGCCTCCGCCCTCGCGACCGCCGAGAGGGCGCGATGCACCAGCCACCAGATGAGCAGCGCGGTCGCGACGGCGTAGAAGATCCCCTTGTAGGTGCCGTACTTGTTGAGCTGCTCCTGGGTCAGCGAGGTGGTGTGAATCAGCGCGCGGTCGGAGTACACGATCCAGAACGAGCCGAGCGCCGCGTAGAGCAGCGCGATCGCGACCGGGATCTGCCGACGGGTGAGTTGCGGGAGCCGCATGCGCGGGACCGGTCTCAGCTGGCGGGAACGCGCTGGATGAGCAGTCCCTGGGACGGGACCGCGCCCCCGAGAATCCGTCCCTGCGGATCCACCTTGAAGCGGAACTCGACGGCGCCGAGCCGCACCGTGGCGGAATCGGTGGCGTAGCGACGGGCGGTGCCGGTCACCGTCTGGCCGCCCCCGAGGTTGAAGAAGGGGATGGTGAGGCTGTCGCCCGGCGAGGCGAGCAGCCGCCGGGTCACCTGCTCCAGCCAGGCGGTCGAGAGATTGAGGTAGGGGATCGCGGCCCGCTGGGTCGGGAGGACGCGCGTCATCACGCCGGCGGTGCGCGAGGCGTCGTCCACCGCGGCGCTGTCATCCTTGAAGATCACCCGCGCCGTCTGCCGGGCGGGCGCCCCCTCCGGATCGTCACCGCGCCAGGCGGAGAGCTCCACCAGCGGCGCGCTCCCGTCATCGACCAGGGTGGCCCGGTACTGCACCCGTTCCCGCGCCGCCCCCATGCCGCGCAGCAGCCGGCCTTTCAGCTCCACATCCTGCCTGGTGAAGCTCTCGACGGCGATGGTGTCGGCCCCGTGGAGGATGGTGAATCCGCCCGACTCCTGCGCGGCGAGCGCCGCGGGGGCAAGGAGGACGGCCACCGCGACCGCATACGACCGAATCATGATGTCTCCTCATGCAGCATCCGGAGGCCGGACCCCGGTGCGCGGGTTGTTTGGCGCCGGGTCGCCTCAGGATCGCTACCAAGTTATACCCGCCACCTCCCTAGCATGGACCCCCGAACCCGGGGGGAACCATGGACACCGTCAACCTGCTCCGCCAGCTGGCCCGCCTCCCCGACCTCCGCGGGGTGGTCCGCAGCCTCGGCCACACGCCGCGCTGGGAGGAGTTGCCCCCCGATGCCCTGGCCGTGCCGGTGGCCGAAGCGGCGGTTGTCGGGGCCACCGGGAGCTTCGAATGGCTCGGCGTCGTTGCCGGCACCGCCGCGGCACGGCGGCTTTCGGCCAGTCTGGCCGGCCGGGGGCGACTGGGCGGCGTCCTCGCCCTCGACCCCGCCCAGGGCAGCCTTACCATCGCGGTCACCGTCGATCACAGCGCAGTCGCGGTTATCTCCTGTGCCGCGCCGAGCCACGGCGATCTCGACCGTCTTCGGCGACTGGGGGCCGCGCCGGAACTCACAGGGGCCGCCTTCGCCTTCCATGCGCTCGACGTCCTCGCCAGCGAGGATGCGGGACGGCGCTTCTTCCAGGCGTTCCGCCTCACGCTCGACTCCATGACCGAGGGCCTCAGCGGTCCGGCGCGCAGCGCCGACCGGCGAGCACTCGCGCTGATCCAGCTGACGCGGGTGCTCTTCCTGTACTTCGTGCAGGCCAAGGGGTGGCTCGATGGCCGGCCCGATTTCCTCCGCCGCGCGGTCGACGACACCCTGGCCACCAGGCGTCGGCTGCATCGCGATCTCTTCCGCCCGCTCTTCTTCGGCACGCTCAACCGCCGAGCCGGGGAGCGGGGGCGCGCCCGCCACTTCGGCCGGATCCCGTTCCTCAATGGCGGGCTGTTCGAGCCGCACCCGCTGGAACGGGCATGGCGCGGGGAGATCCCCGATCGCTGCTGGCGCGATGCCTTCGACCTGCTGTTCGAACGATTCCACTTCACCGTGGAAGAGGGCGGTGATACCGGTCGCATCGCGCCGGACATGCTGGGCCGGGTGTTCGAGGGACTGATGGCACCCGACGACCGGCGAACGAGTGGCGCGTTCTACACGCCGGCCGCCCTGGTCACGAGACTGGTGGAGGCCGGACTCCTCGCGCTGGTGATGGAACGACTCGGCATCACCCGCGACGAGGCGCGGGCGCTGCTCGAGCGCCGCGACCCGCGGCTGCGGCCCATGCTCGCCGAGATCACCATCCTCGATCCCGCGGTCGGTTCGGGCGCCTTCCTCCTCGCCGCACTCGAACGGCTCGCCGAGCTGCGGCATCACGAGGGCCCGCCCGGGGAAGTGCGGCGCACGATTCTCGCCCACAATCTCTTCGGGGTGGATCAGAGCCCGATGGCGGTGCGTCTCGCCGAACTCCGCCTCTGGCTCGCCGTGATTGCCGAAGACACGGTGGCGAACGCGGACGACGTGCAGCCGCTTCCCAATCTCGATGGCGTCGTGCGCCAGGGGGACAGCCTCCTCGATCCCGCCGCTTCCCTGGCCCGTTTCGGCGCGCGGCCGACCCGCTCCGCCCAGGAGCTCAGGGCGCTGCGACGGACCTTCATCGGCACCAGCGGCCCGGGCAAGCGCGACCTGCTCCGCGCCCTCCGCCGCACGGAGGTGCGCGCCTTCGAGGAGTGCCTGGATCAGGCGCAATCGCGCCTCGAGGGAGAGGTGACCGAGTGCCTGCTGGCGGCGCGGGCACCGACCCTCTTCGGTGAGCGGCGCGGCCTCGATGCCGACCTGCGCCGGCGGCTCCGTGATCTCCGCAGCCGCATGGCCGAGGCGCGGCGGCTGCGACGACGGATGCGGCAGGAGGGGGAGGTCGGCTGGTTCTCCTACGAGTGCCACTTCGGGGATGTGCTGGCGCGAGGCGGTTTCGATCTGATCGCGGGGAATCCGCCCTGGGTCCGGGCGGAGGCGCTCCCGCCCAGGATGCGGGAACAGCTCGGCCGCCGGTACCGCTGGTGGCGCGGAAGCGGACGCGGCTTCGCGCATCAGCCCGATCTCTCGCTCGCCTTCGTGGAGCGGAGCGTCGAATTGCTCGCCCCCGGCGGTGCGCTGGCGCTGCTCCTCCCGGGGAAGCTCGCGACCGCGACCTACGCGGGGCGGCTCCGGACGCAGCTCGCGGAGCGGTGCACCCTGCATGCGGTCGCCGACCTGAGCGACGACCCGGCCGCGGTCTTCGAGGCGACGATCTACCCCGCCGCGCTGATCGCGACGAAGCATCCCCCGGCGCCCGCGCACCTGGTGCAGACGGCGCTTGGCGGCGACGGGGCGGGCGTCCCCCAGCAGCGGCTCACCGGCGGCGGGCCCTGGGTGCTCGCCGCGCCGGCGCTGCTGGAAGCGCTGGCGCAGCTCCGTGGCAACCATCCCTGCCTCGGCGACCGCCTGACACCGCAGCTCGGCGTGAAGACCGGGGCCAACGCGCTCTTTCTCGACCCGCCCCAGGAGCTCGAACCGGCGCTGATCCGCCTCGCACTCCGCGGCCGCGACGTGCGGCCGTTCCGGTCGCGCGCCTCGATCAGGCTCTTCTTCCCCCACGACATGAGCGGCGCCGTCTACCGCCGCCTCCCGCGGAGCGCCGCCGAGTACGTCACGCGGCACGACACGGCCCTTCGGGCGCGGGTCGACTACCAGGACGGTCCCCCGTGGACCCTCTTCCGGGTCCGCGCCACGGTGGCGCCGTATCGCGTCGCGTGGGCCGACCTCGCCCAACGGCTGTCGGCCACCGCCCTCTGTGAGGCGGGGAGCCGCGAGATCATCCCGCTCAACAGCTGCTACCTCGTGGCCCTCCCCGATCGGGAGACGGCCCTCGCCCTCTCCGCCTGGCTCAACAGCACCTGGATCCGGGTGGCCGCACGCCTGACCGCGGACCAGGCCGCGAGCGGCTTCGCGCGGTTCAATGCGCGGGTCGTGGCGGCGCTGCCCCTGCCATCGCCGGCACTCACCGACCCGGCGCTCGCCGAACTCGCGCTGCGCGGCGCCGCAGGTGATCCCATTCAGGAGGAACTCGATGCCGTTGTCGCCGAGCACCTCGCGCTCGAGCCGACGGTTCGCGCCGTACTCGCCGCCGCCGAGCATCGTGGCGGAAGCGCTCGCCGCCGTCCCTGATCCGCTGGAGACGGTGCTCGTACCGGGGCCCGCGGCCCCGGCGAGTGCGGTCTGCCGCGCCATGATGCGCGCGCTCGCCCCCACCGAGAGCGAGGCCGCCGCGCCGCCCTGGCTTCTGGCGGAACAGGTGCCCCAGTTCCGCCGGGTCCTCGCCGCGCTCGACCGCCACGGCGGCGCACTCCTGGCCGATCCGGTCGGGAGCGGCAAGACCTGGATCGCGCTCGCGATCGCAGGTCACACGGCCGGGAGCACCGTGCCGGTCGCGGTGGTCCCCGCCGCCCTGGTCGCGCAGTGGGAGGAGACCGCGCGCCGGATCGGCATGCCGCTCTCCGTCATTTCGCACGAGACAGTGAGCCGCGGCCGGCTGCCGGAGCGCCGCGCGGCCATCGTGATCGTCGACGAATCGCATCGCTTCCGGAACCCCGCGACCCGGCGCTATCCCGCGCTCGCGCGCTGGCTGGTTGGACGCCGGGCCCTGCTGCTCTCCGCAACACCGGTGGTGAACCGGCTCGAGGATCTCGCCCATCAACTCCTGCTCACGATCCGGGACGATGCGCTGGTCGCTCGCGGCTGCCCGAGCCTGCTCGGCGCGATGCGCGAACAGCGACCGCCGTCCGCCCTCGGCGACCTGGTCCTCTGTCGTGCGGCACCGGCCGGGGTACCGGTCGCACTCACTCGCCGCGTGGCGCTGCCAATCACCCTGGGCGAACGGAGGCTGCTCGAAGGTCTCGAGGCGCTGACGCTTTCGCGCGACCCGAGCCTCGCCTCGCTGCTGAGGATGGTCTTCTGGCGCGCCCTCGCCTCGAGCCCCGGGGCGTTCGCCGCGGCGCTCGAACGGTATCGCCGGCTGCTGCATCACGCGGCGAGCGCGGGACGCCAGGTGAGTCGCGCCGCGATCCACCGGTTCACCGGCGCGGACCCGGAACAGCTCCTGCTCTGGGAGCTGCTGCCCGATTTCGCGGGCCACGCCGAGCTGTGCCTCGACGATGCGGGACCGCTGCAACTCCTCGCCCGCGAGGCGCGACAGCAGACCGACACGATCGACGCCAAATCGGCGGTACTCCGTGCGGTCCTCGCGGACCACACCCCAACCGCGGTCTTCACCACGAGTCGCGATACCCTCTCCTGGCTCCGGGCACGGCTGGCCGACTTCCGGCCGGCGTGGGTTGCCGGCGATGGGGCCGGCATCGGCAACAGCAGGATGCCGCGCACTGCGGTGCTGGGGCACTTTCGTCCGCTTCCGGTCGGAGCAGTCAGGCGCCAGGCCTCCGTGGTGCTGCCTGTCGCGTCTTCCTCTCATGCTCGACCGACGGGACCGCGCGTGCTGCTGGCGACCGACGTCGCGGCAGAGGGGCTCGACCTGCAGCGGGTGGAGCGGATCATCCACTACGATCTCCCCTGGACCAGCGTGCGGCTCGATCAGCGTGCGGGCCGGGCGCTCCGGCTTGGCGCGGCGCGCGACACGGTCGAGGTGCTCGAGTTCGCGCCGGCGCCAGAGCTCGAGTCCCGGCTCGCGCAGGTCGCCCGACTCTCCGAGAAGCGCCGGCTCGGCACGGTCGCGGGTCTCGGCGACGAGGGCCGCTGGCTGTACCGCTGGCGCAGCGACCTCGCGGCGGAGCTCGATGCGCGCGATGCGATCCGCGGCATGGCCGTCGTGCCGGGGGACGAGCCTGGCTGGCTCGTGGGGTTCGCGCTCGACCTCATCCTGCCTGACGGAAGCACGCAGCGGGCGCCCGCGACACTCCTGTGGATCGATGCGGAGGGAAGGGTCTCCGAGGAGCCTGCGACCTGTGTCGCGCGGCTGGAGACGATCCGCCATCAGACGGGCCTCCCGCCGACCGCCGCCGATCGGGTCGCGGCGCTGCAGGTGCTGGCCCCGCTGGTGCGAGCGCGGCTGCGGGCCGTGCATGGCGACCTGTGGCGGGTGCAGGCGGCCGACGAGCGCCGGCGGCTCATGCGCCGGATTCGCGGCATCGCGGCAGGGGCCGCGCGCGATCGGGATCGTGCCCGCCTCACCCTGGCCGGTCGTGCCCTCGAATGGCTCATGGGAGGACTCACGGCGGGGGAACTGGAGCTCGCGAGCACTCTCGCCGGACTGTCGGAGCCGCGACTGCTCCGCGAGCTGCCGGCCCTGATGGCGCGTCCCCGGCTCCGCTGCGCCACGCTGCCCCGGCTCACCGGGATTGTGCGGGTGACTACCTTCCCCGCATGCCAGCCATCCGGACCGCTCTCTTCGACCTCGACGGCACCCTGATCGATTCCATCGATCTGATTCTCGCCAGCTACCGGCACACCCTCGCCGCCCACGGCCTCCCGCAGGTGCCGGATTCCGAATGGATGCGCGGGGTGGGCACTCCGCTCCGGGTTCAGCTCGCGCAATGGGCCAAGTCCCCCGAAGACCTGCTCGCACTCGTCGCGACCTACCGCGACTACAACCTCGCCAATCACGACGCGCAGATCCTGGCCTTTCCCGGCATCGCCGAGCTGCTCCAGCGGATCCGCGCGGCGGGGCTGCGCACCGGGGTGGTCACCAGCAAGAATCGCGAGGGGACGAAGCGTGGTCTCGGCCTCTTCGGGCTGGAGGAGTACATCGAGGTACTGGTCTGCGCGGACGACGTGCAGCGGCCCAAACCCCACCCCGAGCCGGTCGAACTCGCGGTCTCGAAGCTCGGCGCCGACCCCGCCACCACCATCTTTGTCGGCGACAGCATCCACGACCTCCACAGCGGCCGCGAGGCCGGCGTGCTCACCGGCGCGGTGCTCTGGGGGCCCTTCCGCCGTGAGGAGCTCGAACCGGCCCGGCCGGATTTCTGGCTCGAGACCCCGGAAGACCTCGGTAAGCTGTTGCTGGGTTGAGGCTTCCAGCGCCTCACCCTGAACATGAATAGGGGGCGGACTCCCTCCCATGGAGTGTGGCGCCGGTGCCTCCCTTCCCCTCCCCTGCGGCGCCGCTACATTCCCGCCCGTCGTGACTTCCCCGTGACAATCTGCCCCGGAGCGAGACGTGCGCCTGCTGCCCCGTGACGAGAGTTTCTTCGACCTGTTCATCTCGGTCTCCGAGCGGAGCGTGGAGGCCGCCGGCCTGCTCGAGGAACTCCTCAAGGCGGACCCCGATCGCCGGACCTTCCTGGTCGAATCCATCAAGCGGCTCGAGCACGAGTGCGATCAGCTCACCCACGAGGTGATCGCGCGGCTGGACCGGACCTTCATCACGCCGCTGGATCGCGAGGACATTCACGAACTCGCCTCGGGGCTCGACGATGTGATCGACCTGATCGACGGCCTCGCCCGGCGGACCCAGATCTTCCACGTCGGGAAGTCACCGGAGGGCGCAATCCTGCTCGCGGATGTGGTGAAGCGGGCGTGCGAGGAGCTGCTGGTCGCGGTGCGCGGCCTGGCCAAGAACGCCGGCGCGGTGCTGCCCGCCTGCATCGCGGTGAAGCGGCTCGAGGAGGAGGGCGACTCGCTGTACCACGAGTGGCTGGGCCGGATGTTCGAGGGCAACCCCGATCCGGTCGCGCTGATCAAGTGGAAGGAAGTCTACGACAACCTCGAGAAGACCCTCGACTACTGTGAGGACGCCGCGAACGTCCTCGAGTCCATCTCGATCAAGCACGGCTGACCATGGATCCGGCCGTTGCCTACATCCTGGCGATCATTCTGGTCGCCCTGGCATTCGACTTCATCAACGGGTTCCATGACAGCGCCAACTCCATCGCCACGATCGTGGCGACGCGGGTGCTGTCGCCGGGTGCCGCCGTCGTCTGGGCCGCGTTCTTCAACTTCGTCGCCGCATTCATGGTCGGGACCGCCGTCGCCAAGACGATCGGCAAGGGACTCGTCGATCCCTCGGTCCTCGATCCCGACCTGATTCTCGCCGCCCTGCTCGGGGCCATCATCTGGAACCTGATCACCTGGTGGCTCGGCCTGCCGAGTTCCTCGTCGCACGCCCTGATGGGCGGGCTGGGCGGCGCGGCGCTGGCCAAGGCGGGCGCCGGCGCGCTGATCACGAGCGGCTGGATCAAGCCGATCCTGTTCATCTTCCTGTCGCCGCTCATCGGCATGGCGCTGGCACTCGCGCTCACCGTCATGCTCTCCTGGGCGCTCCGGAAAGGGGCACCCGGCCCGATCGATCGGGTCTTCCGTCGCCTGCAGCTGGTCTCCGCCGCGCTCTATTCAATCGGCCACGGCGCCAACGACGCGCAGAAGACGATGGGCATCATCGTCGGCCTGCTGGTGTCCCGGAAGGAACTGTTCCAGGCCCAGTCCGGCATCATGTCGCATCTGTACCTGCAGAACGCCAACGAGATTCCGTTCTGGGTCGAGTTCATCGCCTACACCGCGATCTCGCTCGGCACGATGATGGGCGGCTGGCGCATCGTGAAGACGATGGGCGCCCGCATCACCCGGCTGCGTCCCTTCGGCGGCTTCTGCGCCGAGACGGCGGGCGGCCTCACCCTGCTGATGGCCTCGGCGTTCGGCATCCCGGTGAGCACCACCCACACGATCACCGGCGCCATCGTCGGCGTCGGCGCGGCGCAGCGGATCTCCGCGGTGCGGTGGGGCGTGGCGGGGCGGATCGTCTGGGCGTGGATCCTGACGATTCCCATGGCGGGCGCGATGGCGGGACTCTCGTACCTGATCCTGCGCTAGTCCCTCGAGGCGCGACGAAACGAAGCGGGGGCGACCGGACGGTCGCCCCCGTTTTGTCAGGCAGCCCGGATCTGCCTTCGGATCGACGCCGCCCGCTGGTAATCCCGGATCAGCTTGTCGTGGATGCAGTCCCAGGGCCGGCCCTCCGCAGTCGCCCGGGCGCCGGCGCTGAGCCGGGCGCGAAGGGCTGGGTCGTGCAGGAGAAGATCGAGCCCTTCGGTCAGGGCCGCGGTATCCTGCGGCCGGACGAGCCAGGCGTTGACCTCGTGCTCGGCGAACTCCATCACGCCCCCGGCACTCACCGCGAGCGAGGGGAGCCCGGACGCCATCGCCTCCAGCAGCGAGTTGCCGAACGTCTCCGTGGACGACGGAAAGACGAAGAGATCGGCGCTGGCGTAGGCCTCCGACAGTTCGCGCCCGCTCAGCAGCCCGGTGACGTGCACACCCGGCAGCGCCGCGCGGCGCAGCTCCTCCTCCAGCGGCCCCTTCCCCACCAGCACGAGCTGCGCGTTGCCGCGCCGCGCGCGGAGCGCCTGCCAGCCCGCGATGAGCCGCATCAGATCCTTCTCGCGCGCCAGTCGCCCGATGTAGGTGACCAGGAGATCGTCCGGGCCCACGCCGAAGCGCGCCCGCCACTCGGCGCTCCGGAACCGGGGATGAAAGTGGGCCTGGTCCACGCCCCGGGTCCACAGCCCGGTATGCATGACGCCCTGACGGTTGAGCGCCCGTTCGTACACGCGCGAGGGCACCAGCACCTGATCGGCGTGCCGGTAGAACCAGCGCAGATACATCCAGCCCATGCGCAGCACGAAGCCGACGCCGTACCGGCGAGCGTACTTCTGATAGTCGGTGTGCGCGGAAGCAATGACGGGAATGCCGAGCTGGCCGGCCGCCTTCACCCCGGCGAGGCCGAGCGCGAATTCGGTCGCGACGTGCACCACGTCGGGCCGGAAGAGGGCGAGGTCGGCGGTGATCTCCCGCTGCCTCGGGAAGGCCCACTGCACGTCGGGATAGAGAAAGAGCGGAATGCTCGGCGAGCGGTGCACTTCCTCCCGGTCGGTGGACCCCGGTGGAAGCGGATAGGTGGCGGTGTAGACACGAACCGTGTGACCGCGCGACTCCAGCCCATCCTTGAGCCGGTCGAGCGTGACACCCACCCCGCTGACCATCGGCCAGTAGACTTCGGAGAAGAGCGCGATCCGCATGAGGGAGACGCTAGCCGGATGCGGCGCGAGGCACAAGTTCCGCCGCTACCGCCGCGGCGTGAGTCCCGCCTCCTCGCGAATCACGGTCGCGAAGCCGGCGAAATCGTGATCGCCCCGCCCCAGGCGGAGCGCCTCGCCGGTCCGGTCGCGGATCAGCTCCGCGAGTGGCATCGGGGCGCCCGCATCGCGCGCCGCTTCGAGCACCAGGCGGATGTCCTTGAGTCCCAGCGCCAGCGCGAATCCCGGCGGGGTGAACTCGGTCCGCGCGATCCGGGGACCGTAGTTCTTGTAGATCGGTGCGCTGAAGAGCGTACCCGTCAGCATGGCCAGTGCCTTCTCGGGATCGAGCCCGCCCTTCTCCGCGAGCACGAGCGCCTCACCCAGGGTTTCGATCGTCGCCCCGATCATGAAATTGCCGACGAGCTTGAGGAGCGCCGCCTGCTCCGCGGTCGGCATCGGCCACGTCCCCTGGCCCAGCGCGGCAAAGACCGGCGCGGCGCGCTCGATCGCCGCGGCATCACCACCCGGCACGATCCAGAGCAGCTTCTGCTTCGCCGCATCGGGACGTCCGAAGACCGGAGCCGCCACGTAGCTCCGCCCCGCATCCTGGTGCGCGGCGGCCAGCCGTCCGGTGGCCGCGACGGAGATGGTGCTCAACCCGATGTGCACCCCGCCGGGGGCGAGACCCGCGAGCAGACCGTCTCGGCCGTAGGTGACCGACTCCACCGCCGCATCATCGGCGAGCATGGTGAGCACGAACTCGGCCCCGGTCGCCGCTTCGCGCGGTGTGAGGCAGGGAATGGCACCGGCCAGCGACTCGGTGCGGTGAGCCGAGCGGTTCCACGCGCGGACCGTGAAGCCGGCGGCGAGGAGGTTGGCGGCCATCGGGGCGCCCATGGCGCCGAGTCCGAGAAAGGCGACGGTGGTCATGGGATCGGTTCCGGGATCAGGAGGGAGGGCGGTCGTCCATGGTCAGGCGAGACGCTCGAGTCGCCGGAGCGGCGGGACGCGCCAGGCGATGAGCGCGACCACCAGGATCGGCACCACACCGCCGAACACGACGGCGGGCACCGCGCCGAACAGCCGGGCGGCGACTCCCGACTCGAAGGCGCCGATTTCGTTGGACGAGCCGATGAAGACCGCATTGACCGCCGCGACCCGGCCGAGCAGGTGCCGCGGCGTGAGCGTCTGCAGCAGCGTCGAACGCATTACCACGCTCACGTTGTCGAACATCCCGGAGAATCCGAGCAGCAGCACGGAAAGCGGGAAACTCCGCGACAGGCCGAACCCGCTGATGCAGATGCCGTACAGCGCGACCGAGATCATCATGGTCCAGCCGGCCCGCGCCCGGAGCGGCCGGTGCGAGAGGAACACCGACATCAGCACCGAGCCTGCTGCCGGGGCGGCGCGGAGGATGCCGAGTCCCTCGGCGCCGACGTGCAGGATGTCCACCGCGAAGACCGGCAGCAGCGCCTCCGCCCCGGCGAAGAGCACCGAAAAGAGATCCAGGGTGATCGCGCCGAGCAGCACCGGCTGGCTGCGGGTGAAGCGGATGCCCTCGAGCAAACCCTGGAGTCCGCTCACATTCTCCGTCGCGGCCGGTCGGGGACGAGCCGCGACGCGGGCGAGCGCGAACCAGGAGATCAGCAGCAGGACCGCCGCCGTGCCGTACGAGAGCGCCGCTCCGCCGAAGCCGAGCAGCAGGCCGCCGGCCGCCGGTCCGGCGACCGCGGCGAACTGCCAGGTGGAACTGCGCCAGGTGATCGCGTTGAGGTAGATCTCGCGGGGAATGAGATCGGCCGAGAGCGCGGTTCGGGTCGGCTGCAGGAAGCTGCGCGCGATGCCGCTCGCGAAGATCACCGCATAGACCGTCCACACCGTCTCCGGCCGGAGGGCGCCGGCCACCGTCAGGCCGAAGAGCGCCACCGAGCAGCAGAAGAGCACCAGCAGCGCGGCCAGACAGACGCGGCGCCGGTCGAACCGGTCGGCGATCTGGCCGGCGGGCAGCGCGAACGCGATGAAGGGGAGCGCTTCGGCGAGGCCGACCAGTCCGAGCGAGAGGGGATCGTGGGTGACCTGATAGAGCTGCCACCCCACCACGACGGCCTGGATCATCGTGCCGAACGTCTGCGCCATCAGACAGGCGATGAAGCGGCGGAAATCGGCCACGCGAAGGGCCGCGTAGGCGTCGTGCGTCTCGGAGGCGGGTTCGGTCACGCGGGGAAACTAACCTCGCGTGAGAGAGATTAAAGGATACTTGCGGGAGGAGAAGCCTAGTCGCGCCCGAGCACCCGTTTCGGCTTCAGGCCGAACCGCTCCATGCGGCGGTAGAGCGTACTGCGGGTGACGCCGAGCCGGGCAGCCGCCTCGGCCATGGTGCGGCACTCCTGCACGAGGCGCATCAGTTCCGCGTCCTCGCGGTCGATCGCGGAGGAGGGTGCGGCGAGCCCGCCAGCGTAGGCTTCACGAATGAACTGCGGCAGATCGGTGAGCCGCACCTGCCGGCCCGTGGCGAGCAACACCCGGCGGATGACGTTCTTGAGTTCGCGCACGTTGCCCGGCCAGTGATAGGCCTGCAGGGCGTCGTAGACCTCGGGGTCCACATTCACCGCCAGGCGTCCGAGGTCGCGCGCGCCCGCCTCGAAGAAGCGCCGTGCGTACACCGGCACATCGCCCGGGTGGAAGGGAATCCCCTCGCTCCCGGTGCGCGAAGCGGCACCTTCCAGCACGAGGCATCCCCCCACCACCGTCCGCCCCTGCAGCACCGGGAACCAGAGCGCGGTGCAGCGGTCGTTGATCACCACGGGCGAGGCCGACTCGCGGGAGAGCTCGTGGGTCGCCTGACGAATCATGACCGACAGTGACTCCGCCAGCGCCGGCGAGAGCGACGGAGTCGCGCCCACCATTCGGCCACCGCGATCCAGGGCGAGGACCGCGTCCCCAGGATAGCGGGTCGTGAGATCGGTGAAGCTCTGCAGGGTGAGGTAGCGGCGCTCGACCTCCCGGGCGGCGAGCGTCTGCTCGATCGCCACGCCGAGCGCGAGTGCGAGACTCAGGGTGTGCGGGTGCGCGAACTCGCGAAAGCCGCTGATGTCGAGCACGCCAGCGATCCGCTCGGTCGCGGGATCGCGGATCGGCACGGCAGCACAGTGCCAGCGATGCCAGCGCGCGCAGAAGTGCTCCGCGCCGACGATATGGGTCGGCGTACCGGTGACGAGCGCGGTGCCCGGACCGTTGGTGCCGACCGCGTCCTCGGCCCAGAGCCCGCCTGGCCGGAAATTGATCTCGGCGAGTCCTTCGAGCGCCGCGGGATCGCCCTCGGACGAGAGCATCCGCGCTTCGTGATCGAAAATCGAGAGGATGTGGCCAACGCCGCCGAAGGAGCCCTGCTGCTGTGCGATGGCACGGGTGGCGACTTCGAGCCAGTCCGACTGCTCCGCCACGACCTGCAGGGCGTCGTCGTCCAGCACCACCGGCGCACTGCCGAGATCGGGCCGGACCTCGGCATCCGAACTCCGAGTCCACGATTCCCGAACCAGGCCACGCAGCCCACGGGCCGACACGACCGCCGACCCCCGTCGCCGCCCCCCGACGAGCGCACCCCAGTGCCGCTCCAGCTCGCGCTGGGCTTCAGGCTGGAACGGAATGCTCTCAGCGTGTTGCATCCGTGGGTTGGGGCTCGGCGTGATCGGGCATCGGGGCGACAAAACTGTCCCGGAACATACTATCCGGAGGCGGGAAGGGCGACAGAAGTGGCGGGACATTTGTCGCGCTGGCCTTGACCCCCTCCATGGCGAGTCCTAGCGTCGGCTTCAGTTCGCGAAGCGGTCCGGCCGATTCGCCGCTCTCACCAGCGCCCGGACCTCTCATCCCACATCACTGTCCGGAGGGTTCCATGGGCACTGCCAGCACCCAGCACTCCAACGCCTCGCTGCCCGCGGCGGCGGCCAGCTTCAAGACCTCGATCCCGATCCGCGCCCGCTACGACAACTGGATCGGCGGCGAATACCGCGCCCCGGTGAGGGGGCAGTACTTCAGCAACATCTCCCCGGTGACCGGCCAGCCGATCTGCGAGATCGCCCGCTCGACCCACGAGGATGTGGACCGCGCGCTCGACGCCGCGCACGCCGCCGCGCTGAGCTGGAACCAGACCTCCGCCACCTATCGCGCGATCATCCTCAACAAGATCGCCGACCGGATGGAGCAGCACCTCGAGACGCTGGCCTTCGTCGAGACGCTCGACAACGGCAAGCCGATCCGCGAGACCCGGGCCGCCGACCTCCCGCTCGCCATCGACCACTTCCGCTACTTCGCGGGCGTGCTGCGGGCCCAGGAAGGCAGCATCGGCGAGATCGACCACGACACCGTCGCCTACCACTTCCATGAGCCGCTCGGCGTCGTCGGGCAGATCATCCCGTGGAACTTCCCGCTGCTGATGGCGACCTGGAAGCTGGCGCCGGCGCTCGCGGCCGGAAACTGCGTGGTGCTCAAGCCGGCCGAGCAGACCCCGATGTCGATCATGGTGCTGATGGAGCTGCTGGCCGACATCATCCCGAGCGGTGTCGTGAACGTGGTGGAAGGCTTCGGCGTCGAGGCGGGCAAGCCGCTGGCCTCGAGCCCGCGCATCGCCAAGATCGCCTTCACCGGCGAGACCACGACCGGCCGCCTGATCATGCAGTACGCCTCCGAGAACCTGATCCCCGTGACGCTCGAACTCGGCGGCAAGTCGCCGAACATCTTCTTCGCGGACGTGATGGAAGCCGACGACGACTTCTTCGACAAGGCGCTCGAGGGCTTCACGATGTTCGCGCTCAATCAGGGCGAGGTCTGCACCTGTCCGTCCCGGGCGCTGGTCCAGGAATCGATCTACGACAAGTTCATGGAGCGCGCCGTGGCGCGGACCAAGGCGATCATCGAGGGCAGCCCGCTCGACCCCGCCACGATGATCGGCGCGCAGGCCTCCAACGATCAGCTCGAGAAGATCCTGAGCTACATCGACATCGGGAAGAAGGAGGGCGCCAAGGTGCTGACCGGCGGCGCGCGCCGGGTGCATCCGGGCGAGCTCAAGGACGGCTACTACATGCAGCCGACGATCTTCGAGGGTCACAACAAGATGCGGATCTTCCAGGAGGAGATCTTCGGCCCGGTGGTCTCGGTGACGAAGTTCAAGACCCAGGACGACGCCCTCGCGATCGCCAACGACTCGCTCTACGGCCTCGGCGCCGGCGTCTGGAGCCGCGACGCGAACACCTGCTACCGGATGGGGCGCGCGATCAAGGCGGGACGGGTGTGGACCAACTGCTATCACGCCTACCCCGCGCATGCGGCCTTCGGCGGGTACAAGCAGTCCGGCATCGGGCGCGAGAACCACAAGATGATGATGAACCACTACCAGCAGACCAAGAACCTGCTGGTGAGCTACAGCCCCAAGAAGCTCGGGTTCTTCTAGTCGTGGACGTGCAGCGGGTGGACATCACCCCTGAAGCGCGGGCCGTGCTCACCCTGCTCGTGGCGGAGCACGGTCCGCTGCTGTTCCATCAGTCGGGGGGCTGCTGTGATGGCAGCTCCCCGATGTGCTACCCGGCGCGGGAATTCCGCGTCGGGTCCCGCGACGTCTTCCTTGGCGATGTCGCCGGCGTGCCGGTGTACATCGGCGGCCAGCAGTACGAGGCCTGGCAGCATACCCAGCTCCTCATCGACGTCGTCCCGGGCCGCGGCGGCGGCTTCTCGCTCGAGGCCCCGCTCGGCGTCCGATTCCTGACTCGCTCCCGGGTATTCGATTCCGGCGAGCAGGCCTGGCTGCTGGCATGTCCCCCGCGCATCGGTCCCGCAGAGTAACGCAGTCGGAGTTGCCGCTGGATCGAACCGGGGCTTCGGGCGTATCATCCTCGAGCAGCCCCGTTGTGCCCGACTTCCGCGACGAGCCCGCCCCATGAGCAACGCCCCGCTCACCATCCTCGGTCCCCGCCTCCCCGACAGCGATCGTGTGCTGACGCCGGACGCACTCGCCTTCGTTGCGGCACTCTGTGCGCAGTTCGAGCCGAGGCGCCAGGCACTGCTCGCAATCCGACGGGAGCGGCGGAAGACCTTTCAGGCCGGCGCCCTTCCCGACTTCCTGCGCGAGACGATCAGCATCCGCGAGGGCCCCTGGCGGGTGGCACCGGCGCCAGCCGACCTCAACGACCGCCGCGTCGAGATCACCGGTCCGGTCGAGCGGAAGATGATGATCAACGCCTTCAACTCCGGGGCGAAGGTCTTCATGGGCGACTTCGAGGACGCCCTCTCCCCGACCTGGGAGAACGTGATCGCGGGTCAGGGGAACTGCCAGGATGCGGTGCGGCGGACGATCGCGTTCCGCTCGCCGGATGGAAGGGAATACCGGCTGAACGAGCAGATCGCGACGCTGGTGATCCGGCCGCGCGGCTGGCATCTCAACGAGAAACACGTCCAGCAGAACGGGGCACCGGTGTCGGGGAGCCTCTTCGATTTCGGACTCTACTTCTTCCACAACGCCGCCGAACTGCTGCGTCGCGGCAGCGGTCCTTACTTCTATCTGCCGAAGCTGGAGAGTCACCTCGAGGCGCGCCTCTGGAACGACGTCTTCGTCTACGCGCAGCAGACGCTGGGCATCCCTCATGGCACCATCCGCGCAACGGTGCTCATCGAGACGATTCTCGCCGCCTTCGAGATGGAGGAGATCCTCTACGAGATCCGGGAGCATGCCGCCGGGCTCAACGCCGGCCGGTGGGACTACATCTTCTCGATGCTCAAGAACTTCGGGCACCGGCCCGAATTCGTCCTGCCCGACCGCAGCCAGGTGACGATGGCCGTCCCCTTCATGCGGGCCTACACCGAGCTGCTGGTCCGGACCTGCCATCGCCGTGGTGCCCACGCGATCGGCGGCATGGCCGCGTTCATTCCTTCACGCAAGGATGCGGAGATCAACGCCACGGCGATGATGCGGGTCGGAGAGGACAAGACCCGCGAGGCGAACGATGGCTTCGACGGCTCGTGGGTCGCCCACCCCGACCTCGTGGGCGCCGTCCTCGAGGTCTTCAACGCGAAGCTGGGGAGCAAGCAGAATCAGAAGGACCGGCTCCGCGAGGAGGTCCACACCACCCGCGATCAGCTGCTCGATGTGCGGATCGCCGGCGGGCAGGTGAGCGAGTCGGGCATCCGCACCAACATCCGGGTGGCGCTCGAATACATCGAGAACTGGCTCGATGGCCGGGGGGCGGTGGGCATCGCGAACCTGATGGAGGATTCGGCCACCGCCGAGATCTCCCGCACCCAGCTCCGGCAGTGGGTGAGCCAGGGTGTGCTCCTCGCCGATGGCCGGCGCTGCAGCGCCGAGCTCTATCGCGCGATCCGGGAGGAGGAGACATCAAAGCTGGCCCAGGCGCCCGATGCCTCCCCGCGCCTGGCGAGTTCCGCGGCGCTGATGGATCACCTGGTCCTCGGCCCCGCGCCCGAGGAGTTCCTCACGCTGCCGGCCTACGAGCAGCTCGGCTGAAACGACGAAGGGACCACGGAGCTCCGTGGTCCCTTCGATCGCGACTGGGGCGGCAGGGGTCGAACCTGCAACCTCCCGGTTAACAGCCGGGCGCTCTGCCAGTTGAGCTACACCCCAAGGGTCCTTCATCCTTTGCCGCCATGAGTATCGACGGCGCACCACGGTTCCTGAACATCCCCCAGACGCACAAAACCCGTCGCACAGGGCGACGGGTCTCTGGCGTTACAGCGCGATCCGCAAATCGCCTACGCCCGACCCGTCTCCCGGAGGAATCGGTTCGAGTTTCGATTGAAATTGCGGTTCAGGCGCGTATGCATAGGGACGCATATCCTACCGATTCACGCGTTGCCGGTCAAGGGGGGTCGAGCGGAGGGATCGCCTGCCAGCGCAGCTCGGTGGGGGAGCAACAAAAACGTCGCGCCTGCCTTGACCGCACTCCCGGCGGGCGGTAGCCTAAGCGGCCCGGGGACACTCCGCCCGGCGCTCCCGCTCCCACTGCCCGTCCATCCCGCCGTCACGCGCGATACCGCGACGACCCAACAGCTTGAGGATGCTGACGCATGAAACGCCCAGTCACGCTGCACATCAATGGCCGGACCAGCACCGTCCTCGCCGAACCGCGCGCCCTGCTGGTGCACGTGCTTCGCGACGAGCTGAACCTGACCGGCACCCACATCGGGTGTGACACGAGTCAGTGCGGTGCCTGCACCGTGCTGATCGACGGCCAGGCGGTGAAGAGCTGCACCACGCTGGCGGTGCAGGCCGAGGGCAGCCAGATCACCACGATCGAAGGGCTCGCGAAGGGCGAGGGCGACTACCATCCGCTGCAGATGGCCTTCTGGGAGAAGCACGGGCTGCAGTGCGGCTTCTGCACCCCGGGCATGATCATGACCGCCGTGGACTTCCTGCAGCACAATCCCGATCCGACCGACGCGGAGATCCGGCACGCGATCGAGGGGAATCTCTGCCGCTGCACCGGATACCAGAACATCGTCGCCGCGATCAAGAGTGCGGCCGCCACCCTTCGCGCCGGCAGCACCGGCGCGGCCGTCTGAGGAGGACGCCCCATGGCTACGCTCTTCGGTTCCGGCATCAAGCGGCGTGAGGATCCCCGCCTCATCACGGGGTCGGCCACCTACACCGACGACGTGAAGCTCCCGGGCCTCACCTACGCGGTCTTCGCACGCAGTCCCTACGCCCACGCGAAGCTCACGTCGGTGAACGTCGAGGCCGCCCGCTCGGCTCCCGGCGTCGTCGCGGTCTTCACCGGGCAGGACGTGAAGGACAAGCTGGTGCCGGTCCCGTGCGCCTGGAACCCGCCCAACTGCGATCTCAAGGTGCCGCCGCATCCGCTGCTCGCGGTCGACCGGGTCCGCTACGTGGGTGACGCGATTGCGATGGTGATCGCCGAGACCCGCGCCCAGGCCAAGGACGCCCTCGACCTGATCGAGGCGGACTACGAGCCGCTGCGCGCCACCGCCGACCCCGAAAAGGCGACCAACCCCGGCGCCGCCCGGCTCCACGACGAGGTGCCTGACAACATCGCCTTCACCTGGAAGGTGGCCGGCGGCGATGCGGCCGCGGCGTTCAGCAGCGCCGAGGTGAAGGTGAGCGAGCGGATCGTGCAGCAGCGGCTCCTGCCGACCGCGATGGAGTGCCGCGCCGCCGTCGCCAGCTACAACAAGGGCTCCGGCCAGCTCACGCTCTGGTCGACCACGCAGAACCCGCACATCCACCGTTTCCTCTGCTCGGTGATGCTCAAGCTTCCCGAGCACCGGGTGCGCGTCATCGCGCCCGAGGTGGGCGGCGGCTTCGGCTCGAAGATCCCGGCCTACGCCGACGAGGCGCTCTGCTGCTATGCGGCGATGCAGATCGGCCGGCCGGTGAAGTGGACGGAGGACCGCTCCGAGAACTACAAGGTGACCATCCACGGCCGCGACCACATCGAGTACGTCGAGATGTGCGGCACGAAGGACGGGACGATCACCGGCATTCGCACCAAGGTGTACGCCGGACTCGGCGCCTACGCGTCGACCGCCGGCCCGGGCATCCCGACGATCCTGCACGGCCTGGTCTACTCCGGCGCCTATACGATCCCCAACATCGAAGGCACCATCTACGGCGTCTACACCAACGGCACACCGGTCGATGCCTATCGTGGCGCGGGGCGCCCCGAGGCCGCCTACCTGATCGAGCGGCTGGTGGACATCTACGCCCGCAAGATCGGCATGGACCCGGTCGAGGTGCGCCGCAAGAACTTCATCCCGAAGGACAAGTTCCCCTACCAGGTCGCGACCGGACTGATCTACGACTCCGGCAACTACGAAGCCGCCCTCGACAAGGCGCTCGGCATGCTCGATTACAAGGCGTTCCGCGCCGAGCAGGCCAAAGCCCGCAAGGAGGGCCGCTATCTCGGGGTCGGCGTCGTGAGCTACATCGAGATCTGCGGCCTCGGGCCATCGCAGGTCGCGGGGGCGGTCGGCTTCGGCGCGGGGCTGTACGACTCCGCCATCGTCCGGGTGTATCCCACCGGCGTGGTGCGGATCTACATCGGCGCCTCGCCGCACGGCCAGGGGGAGGAGACCACCTTCGCCCAGATCGTCGCCGAGGAGTTCGGCTACCCGGTCGAGAGCGTGGAGATCATCCACGGCGACACCGACAACACGCCGCAGGGCTGGGGCACCTACGGCAGCCGGACCACGGCGGTGTGCGGGTCGGCGGTGAAGAATGCCGCGGTCAAGGTGAAGGAGAAGGCGAAGAAGCTGGCCGCCCACCTGCTGGAGGCGAGCGAAGCCGACCTCGAGTGGAAGGACGGCAAGTTCCAGGTGAAGGGGTCGCCTGACAAGGCCAAGGGGTTCGCCGAGCTGGCGCTGATGGCCAACGTCGCGTGGAACATGCCCGCCGGGATGGAGCCGGGACTCGAGGAGAGCGCCTTCTTCGATCCGACCAACTTCGTCTACCCCTTCGGCACCCACGTCTGCACCGTCGAGGTGGAGATCGACACCGGCAAGGTGAACATCCTCCGCTACATCGCGGTGGACGACTGCGGGCCGCCGATCAACCCGATGATCGTCGACGGCCAGATCCACGGCGGCGTCATCCAGGGCCTCGGCGAGGCACTGCAGGAGATCGCGGTGTATGACGATGAAGCCCAGCTCCTCACCGGCACGATGATGGACTACGCCGTGCCGCGCGCGAGCCAGATGCCGCACCTCGAGATCGGCCACACCATCACCCCCTCGCCGGTCAATCCGCTCGGCATCAAGGGCTGTGGCGAGGCCGGCACGATCGCCTCCGCGGCCTGCGTGGTGAATGCCGTGACCGACGCCCTCGCCCCGCTCGGCATCGTCCACATCGACAAGCCGCTCACCCCGGCCCGCGTCTGGGCCGCCATCCAGCAGGCGAAGGGAGCCCAGGCATGATCCCGACCAGTTTCGACTACGTGCGCGCCGGCTCGGTCAAGGAGGCGCTCAACCTCCTCGCCGCGGGCGACGGGTCCAAGGTGATCGCCGGCGGCCACAGCCTGCTGCCGATGATGAAGTTCCGGCTGGTGCAGACCCCGAAGCTGGTGGACATCTCGCGCCTCGACGAACTCAAGGGCGTCCAGGAGTACAAGAAGGGGGTGCGCATCGGTGCCACCACGACCTACGCCGACCTCGTGTCGAGCGCGCTGCTCAAGGAGCGGTGCCCGATCGTTGCGGAGGTCGCGGCCGACATCGCCGACATCCAGGTGCGCAACCGCGGCACCATCGGCGGTTCGCTGGCCCATGCCGATCCGGCGAGCGACATGCCGGCGGTCATGCTCGCCCTCGACGCGGAATTCCAGCTCCGCTCGAAAAAGGGCGGCCGGCGGACGGTCAAGGCGCGGGAGTTCTTCCAGGGTGCCTTCAGCACCGCGATGACCGAAGACGAACTGTTCACCGACATCCTGCTCGGCGGCATGGGGCGGAACGCCGCGGCGTATGTCAGCTTCGACCAGGCCGCCTCCGGATATGCCATGGTGGGAGTGTGCGCCGTGGTCGGCCGGAAGCGTTCGACGATTTCCGACATCAGCGTGGCCTACACCGGCGTGAGCGATGTCGCGTTCCTCTCGACGAGCTTCGAGTCGGTGAAGGGCACCAAGTGCGATGCGGCGGTGCTGCAGCAGGCCGCGACCGACGCGGTGGCGAGTCTCCAGATCGGCGGCGACGTGCATGCGCCGGAGAACTACCGCCGCCACATCGCGGCCATTGCCGCGGTCCGCGCGGTGGAGACGGCCTACGAGCGTGCGGGTGCCTAGCGGAACCACCGGGGTGCCGAGGCCCCCGGCATCCCGGCGATGACCGAGCCGGCCCCGTACGCCGTCGTCCTGGCCGCCGGGGCCGGTTCCCGTTTCGGCGGCGACAAGCTGCTCGCGCCGTACGGCGGCAAGCCCCTGGCGGCGCACGCGGCCACCTCGGTGGCGGAGGCGATCCTGGGCGGCGTGCTCGCGGGCGGCGTCGCGGTCGTGCCGCCGCGCTCGACCGCGCTGGTCTGGGCGCTGGAACCGGCCGGGCTCCGGATCATCGAGAATCCCGAAGCCTCCGCGGGACTCGCCACCTCGCTCCGGCGCGGCCTCGCGGCGCTGGCGGACGTCGAGCCGCCGGCGGGGGCCGCCCTGATCGTGCTGGCGGATCAGCCGCTCCTCGCCTCGCGCACGATCGCCGCGCTTGTGAGGCGGTGGCGGGAGACGGGGCAGAGTGTCCGGCCCCGCTATGCGTCGCATCCCGGGGAACCCGGCCATCCGGTGCTGCTCGACCGGTCGTGCTGGGCCCTGGCCGAGGCGCTCGAGGGAGACACCGGCCTCGGCGCGGTCCTTCGCGCCCGGCCCGACTGCATCACGACCATCGACGTACCCGGCGCCAATCCCGACGTGGACACGCCGGACGACCTTCACTCACTCGAGGACAGCCGCTGATGCGACTCAGCTTTCATGGAGCTCCGGAGGTCGGCGCCGCAATCGCGGAGGTCTGGCCGCGCATCATCGACCCGCACTTCGTCGCCAAGCATGGACCAGGCGTCGAATCGGTGGAGGTCCTCGACCCCCGGCACTTCAAGGTCATCACCGCGTTCGGCGTCGGCGCGATGAAGCTCCGGTTCGGGATCGACGTGGAACTGGTCGACGTGAATCCGCCGAACTTCTTCACGATGAAGGCGCGCGGCAAGGCGCCCGGGTCCGCCGTCGAGGTCACCGCGGAACTCGGCCTCGAAGCGATCGATGCCACACGCACCCGGCTCTCCTGGAAGGCGGACACCGACATCAGCGGCAGCGTCGCCAGCATCGGCGCCCGGCTGATGGAAGGCACCGCGCGGAAGCTCACCGAGCAGTTCTGGACCAAGTTCGCCGCGAGCATCACCGAAGCCTCCGCGGCCGCCCATCCCGCTCCCCCTCAAGCGGACACTCCCGCGGCACCGGACGCCCCGCCCGCGCCGCCCGCCGTGTGACCGAGCGCTGGATCACCCGCGGCGACTTGAGGCTCTGCGTCGACGATACCGGCGCGGGGCCGGCCGTGCTGCTCGCCCACGGCATGTGGTGCGACGCCGGCATGTTCGCGGCGCTGAGCGCCGACCTCGCCCGGGACCATCGCGTGCTGGTGCCCGACCTCCGGGGGCACGGCCGGAGCGATGTGCCCGGGAGCCAATGGTCGATCGCCGACCTGGCCGAGGACCTCTTCGCGATCCTCCAGCAGCTCAGCATCCCGAAGGTCGTTCTCGCCGGCTTCAGCATGGGCGGGATGGCGGCGGCGGATTTCGCGATCCGCTACGGCCAGCGACTCAGCGGACTCGCCCTGATCGGCACCAGCGCCGCGGCCGAGGAGTTCGTGCGGGTCGCCGAGATCAAGACGCTTGCGAAGATCATCGAGGTGGCGGGCCCGCCGAAGTTCCTGGCGCATGAGGCCTCGCGAAGCACCTTCAGCCCCGAGTTCCGCGAGCGCCATCCCGCGGAGGTCACCCGCTGGGAGAGTGTCGTCCGCTCCATGCGAGGGCCGGCCCTGGTGCAGGCGCTCCGGGCCGTCGGTGCGCGCCCGTCGCTGCTGGAGCAGCTGGGCGACGTCGAGACGCCCACGCTGATCATCTCGGGGGCCGCGGACAAGGTGCTGCGACCGCGGTGGTCCGAGGCGATGCATCGCCGGCTGCCGCACTCTCGGCTCGTCACCTATCCCGGCGTGGGCCACGCCGTGCCTACTGAACGCCCCATGGACATCGCGGCCCTGATCCGCGGACTCGAGTCGGGAACCCTGCCGCGCGCGGGATGAATTGGCGGCGCGCCGCGCCGCGTGCCACATTTGTGCTTCGGACCCCCTACCCCGGACACGCTGATGAAGATTCCGCAGCTGCTGCTCCGCCAGATGTACACCTTCGGATCGCTCGTGAACGATCCCGACGGGTGCCGGCTGAGCCTCAAGAACCGGCTGAGTGACGTCACCCTCGTCAGGATCGCGCGCCTCCGCCTCAATGACATGGAGATCCTCGCGAAGGAGCTGCAGGTCGACCTCGGCGACGGCCGCTGGCGTCCCGCGACGGAGGTCACCCCCGAGCGCCCCGAGGACTTCCCGCTCCGCCGGGTCGCCCATCTCCGCGCGCCGGGCCGGACCATCCCCGACGGCATGGTCGACATCGAGATCGGGATCGAGGTGAAGGGGATCGGCGTGCTCACGGTCAAGGTGAAGGACCACGTCGCCCCGCCGCTCGAGCGGCCCAAGTCGGTGCCGTACTCCAAGGAAGACAACTACTCGCCGTCGGTGATCGCCCAGCGGCAGAAGTGGATCGAGGAGTTCAGCGGCACGAAACTGAGCCATGTGAACCGGCCCTCGTTCGACCCGGCGGTCACGAAGGGCAACATCGAGAACTTCACCGGCGTCGCCCAGGTCCCGCTCGGCTTCGCGGGGCCGCTCAAGATCAACGGCGAGCATGCCCAGGGCGAGTTCGTCATCCCGCTCGCCACCACCGAGGGGACGCTGGTCGCGAGCTACAACCGCGGCATGAAGGTGCTGAACCTCTCGGGCGGGGCCGTCTGCACCATCCAGGGCGATCACATGCAGCGGGCACCGGTGTTCGTGTTCGACACCGCCCGGGAGGCGCGCGCCTTTCGCGACTGGGTGGACGAGCACATGGACGACATCCGGCGGGAGGCGGAGTCCACGACCCGCGTCGGGAAGCTGCAGTACATCGACACCTATCTGGCCAGCAAGTTCGCGTACCTGCGCTTCAACTACTTCACGGGAGACGCCGCGGGCCAGAACATGGTGGGGCGCGCCACCTATGCCGCGAGCAGCTGGATCCTCGAGCACAACAAGACCATCCGGCGTTTCTACCTCGAGTCGAACCTCGCGACCGACAAGAAGGCCTCGCAGGTCAACCTCATGCGCACCCGCGGCAAGCGGGTGACGGCGGAATGCGTGATCAAGCGGGACGTCCTGCTCGAGGTGATGCGCGTCGAGCCGGAGAGTCTCCATTACCATTGGGGCGTCGCCAACATCGGCTCCATCCTGTCGGGGGCCAACAACAACGGCCTGCATTCGCCCAACGCGATCACGGCGATGTTCATCGCCACCGGCCAGGACGTGGCCAACGTCGCCGAGGGCTCGGCCGGCATCGTCTACACCGAGATCACGGCGGAGCGGGATCTCTATCTCTCGATCACCATCCCGTCGCTGATCGTGGCGACCCACGGCGGCGGCACCGGACTCCCCACCCAGCGGGAATGCCTCGAGGTGCTGGGCTGCGTGGGCAAGGGAAAGGTGAACAAGTTCGCCGAGATTGTGGCCGGCGTGGTGCTGGCAGGCGAGATTTCCCTGGCCGCCGCGATCTCATCGCTGGAGTGGGTCTCGTCGCACGAGGAGTATGGCCGCAATCGCTGACACATCGAATGAGGACCTGCTGCGTGCCCGCGGCTTCGAGATCATGCGGGACACGCGGCCGCCAGGCCTGCTCGCGCGCATCGCGGCGACCTATCGCCATTTCCTCGGCCTGCTCTTCGGCGGCCTTGCGGCCTACGTCCGGCACGAACGGGCGGAGGGCACCGGCCGCGGCGGGAAGTTCCTGTTCATCCGGGTGGTGGCGTTCCTGTCGGCCCCGTTCGTCGATGGGGACCTGCGGCGCCAGCCGTTCGCGGTGCAGTTCCGCCGCCGCCTCGAACGCCTCGGTCCGACCTACATCAAGCTGGGCCAGATCCTGAGTCTCCGGGAGGATCTGCTCCCGAAGAACATCACCAACGAGCTCAAGTCGCTCCTCAACCAGCTGCCGGTCGTGCCGCTGCCGGTGCTCGAGGAGATCATCGAGAAGGATCTGCGCCGGCCCGTCGCCGAGCTCTTCCTGCAGATCGACCCGATCCCGATCGGTTCGGCCTCCATCGGCCAGACCCATCGCGCCACGACCCACGAGGGCGACCCGGTCATCATCAAGGTGGTCAAGCCGGGAATCCGGGAGACGCTGCAGCGCGACGCCAGACTGCTCGGCTTTCTCGGCAGCCTCGCGGAACTGATCGTCCCGCGCTTCCAGCCGAAGCAGCTGGTCACCGAATTCTGTGACTACACCCTGCGCGAGGTCGATCTCCGGCGTGAGGCCGACAACGCCGAGACCTTCGCCGCGAATTTCGCCGACACGCCCGACGTGGTCTTTCCGGCGATCTACCGCGAACTCTCGGGCCGCAGCGTCCTGACGATGGAATTCTTCGACGGCATCCGCCCCGACTCGGACGAAGCCCAGGCGCTGCCCGAGGAGGCGCGCCGCCACCTCACCGATCGCGGCGCCGAGTCGATCATCCGGATGCTGTACCGGGACGGGTTCTTTCACGCCGACCTGCATCCCGGCAACCTGATGATCCTCCCCGGCCCGCAGATCGGCTTCATCGATCTGGGCATGGTCGGCCGGCTGGACGAGGATCTCCGGCGCGCGCTCCTCTACTACTACTTCGCGCTGGTCATGGGAGATGCGGACAACTCCGCCCGGTACCTCTCCGCCATCGCGAAGCCGGGCCCGGGCGCCAATCCGGCCGCCTTCCGGCGCGAGGCCGCCGAGATCGCCAACCGGTGGAAGCGCACCTCGACCTTCGAGGGCTATTCGTTAGGCCAGCTCATCCTCGACTCGCTGAGCCGCGGCGCGCAGTACGGGATGTACTTCCCGGTCGAACTGGTGCTGATGGTCAAGGCGCTCGTCACCTTCGAAGGCGTGGGCCATGTGCTCCTGCCGGGATTCGATGTCGCGGAAGTGTCGAAGAAGCACATCCGCACACTCTTCATCCATCAGTTCAGCCCGCTCAGGCTGCTGACGGAGGGGATGCGCGGCGCCCCCGATCTCGTGGACGCGATGGCCAAGATGCCGCTGCTCGTCACCGATGGACTCCGGGTGCTCGAGAAGGTCGCGCACCAGCCCGCAGAGAATCCGCTCTCGGGACTCCGCGGGACGCTGATCGCGGGCTCCTGTCTCGTCGCGGGGGCGATCTCGATGGGCTTCGGAGCCGCGTGGCCGATCTGGGGTGCGCTCTTCGCGATCGCGCTCATCCTCGCGGTGCGAAAGGGATGACGTCCCCCGCCGGGGCCCGCAAGCAGGTGGTGCCACGCGAACGCGTCGCGGGGCATGACGCGATGTGGCTGCAGGACACCTCCACCAACCTGATGGTGATCAACGGGGTGTTCATCACCGACCGGATCGACATCGCCACCTTCCGCGACACCTTTCAGAGCCGGGTCATCGACGCGGGCGGTGGCGCGCAGTACGCCCGCTTCCGCGACAAGGTCGTGCACATCCGGGGCGTCCCGTACTGGGAGCGGGATGCCTCGTTCGACATCACCCGGCACGTCCTCCCGGCGCGGGAGAACACACTCTCGACCAAGGACGAGCTGCAGCGCTATCTCGGCGAGGAGGCCTCGAAGCCGCTGCCCGCCGACCGCCCGCCCTGGCAGTTCCAGGTGATCGAGCGGTTCGGCGAGGATTCGAGCGTCGTGCTCGCCCGGGTGCATCACAGCATCGGTGACGGCATCGCGCTGGTCTCGGTGATCTTCGCCCTGATGGAGGAGATGACCTCCGAGTTCGAGACGACGCCGGCCAAGGGCCGGATCCGTCCCGCCGCCGGCGCGATGGGCAGGGGCCTGCTCAAGGCCGCGAGTGTCCCGCTCGCCGCGCCGGGCATCCTGATCAGACGGCTATTGTGGACGCCGGATCGCCACGCGCTGCACGGACCGAAGGTCTCCGGCCAGAAGCAGATCGCCTGGACGGCACCCTTCGACCTGGCGGTGCTCAAGCGGGCGCGGACCACGCTGAATGCGACCGTCAACGACATCCTGATGGCGGTGGTTTCGGGTGCCTTCAGCCGCTACCTCGCGACCCACGCGGGGCAGTCGATCCAGAAGCTGCACATCTCCATGCCGGTCAACGTGCGCTCGGCCGACGAGGAGCTGAAGCTGGAGAACCGCTTCGCGGCCGTGCCGCTCGAGCTCCCCGCGGGCATCGAGCAGGTCACCGAGCGCGTCCGTGCCGTCAAGGCGCAGATGGATGCCCTGAAGCACTCGGTGGTGCCGATCGTGGTCTACGGCATCCAGCACGCGATGCTCACCCTGCTCCCCTGGGGGGTGAGCCGCGGGCTCATCGATTTCCTCGCCAACAAGTGCACCGCGGTCGTGACCAATGTGCCGGGCCCGCAGCGTCAGCTCATCCTCGCCGGTCGCCGGGTCCGCAGCCTGATGTTCTGGGTGCCGCAGCGGGCCGACATCGGCGTCGGCATTTCCATCCTGAGTTTCGCGGGATGTGTCCAGGTCGGGGTGCTGGCCGACACGGTCCTGGTCCCGGATGCGCGCGAGCTGGTCCGGGCATTCGAAGAGGAGCTCGAGGCCCTCAGGACGATCTGACCCGGTAACGTTTCCCACCCGGCCGGCACTAATAGGTCATGACGATCTCCCGCCCGGCCACCCCGCCTACCGACCTCACGACGACACCGGACTTCGTCGCTCGCCTCAAGGCCGGCGATCCGGAGGCGCTTGGAGCGGCCTACTTCCAGTTCGCCGGGTCACTGCTCGTCCTCGCCTACCGGCTGCTGGGGAGCTCGTCCGACGCCCAGGACACGGTGCAGGACCTGTTCGTCGGACTGCCCGAAGCCCTCAATGGATACGAGGAGCGGGGACGCCTTTCCGCCTGGCTCCACCGCGCGCTGGTCCGCCTCGTCCTCATGAGGCGCCGGGGAGAACGCCGGCGACGGGAGACCTCCCTGGAGCCCGCGATTCAGGTGACTGCGAGGGGCGCGGGGACCCGACCGGAAACCTGGGACCTGGATTGGGCCCTCGGGCTGTTGCCCGGCGACCAGCGTGCGGTCGTCGTACTGAAGGTCATCGAAGGGTATTCCCACGAAGAGATCGCGGAGGTGCTCGGCATTCGCCGTGGCACCTCCGCAGTTCGTTTCCACCGAGGGCTGCAACGCCTTCGTGACGCATTGGAGGGATGATGATCACCGACGAAGAGATCGCGCACACGCTGCGCCAGATGGCCAGTCGTTCGTCGTCCCCGCGACCCTCCGCAGCACAGTGGGATGCCATTCAACGGCGCCGCGCACGCGGTGAACGCGTGGCGATTCCGACCCGGGCCGGATCGGAAGCCACGCCCTGGCCGCTTGGCGGAGCGGGCCTGGCCCTGCTCGCGGCGGTACTCGCCGTGATCGTACTCGGTCGCTCACGACCGGCGTCGCGTGTGGAGGGCACCGGGCCGGTCATGCTCCTTCCCGGTACCCTCATGGCCCAGCCCGCGAACCTCCCGGCCTTCCCTGTCGTCGAGCATCTCTCGGGACAGGGCATCCACCCGGGCAGATGGACGTACGCGCCAGAACCGCTGAGCGACGCCCATGCGAGGGATACCCTCCTCGTCTTCGAACTCCGCGCGACGACCTTTCGTGGCAGTGAGGCGTGGCTCGCCCTGGCGGGCAAGCAGGTGCTCGGTGCCGCGCCAGTCTACCGCGACAGCACCTGGCTGTCACGCGGGCGCCTGGATGTGCTGGGCCATCAGCGCGACACGCTGGAGCTGTGGCAACCGCTGGTGACCAGCCTGCAGACGGTGATGATGGGGACCGAACTCGACTCCGCGTGGAAGGCCAGCTTCCCGCTGGCGGAGTCTCCGTCAGCGGGCGGGAGCTGGTTCAACCTCAGGGTGTATGGACAGGAGACGATCGAGGTCCCGGCGGGTCGGTACGTCTGCTGGAAGGTCGGGTTCCGGCCGACGCTCGGCTTCTACTTCTGGATCACCGCCGATGGCTCGATGGTCCGCCAGGGCATGAGCCGACCTGATGATCTCGCCTTCGGCAAGATGAACCTCGCCCTGGTGAGGTACGAAGATCTCCGGTAACACCCGTCGCCACGCTCCGGCGACTACCGCCTGCTCCGGCTCCGCCTGACCGGCCGATCCTCGGCCTCCAGCCGATCGAGCGCCCGGCTCAGCCGGTCGGCGACCGGCGCCTTCCGTCCCTTCCCCGGGAGTCCGACTCCCACCCAGACATCCCGATCCTCGTCATGCAGGTGCTCGGTGCAGAGGCGGAGCCCGTGCCGTCTCAGCATCGGGGCCAGTTCCGCACGGCGCCGCCACAGATCACGCCGGGTCGCGGCGTAGCCGATCTGGCAGATCTCCCGGCGCGAGGTGAAGCTGAAAATGTTGCTGAAGAAGAGCCCGTATTCGCTCCGCTCCGGCTCGAACAGCAGCACATCCGCCTTCGGGTAGCGATTGCGGTAGGCCGCCATGCCGACCACCATGCGCGAGTGGATCATGGTGCGGAAGGTCTGCGACAGGATCGCGGGCATGCCGCGGCGCAGCAGCGAGCCGCGCATCAGTTCACCCTGCGTCTCGCCCGCCGCGACATCCACCGGCACGAGCGGGTTCACGCAGAAGAGCAGATCCGCGCCCTGCTCGAGCGCGACCGACGCATGCAGGGTCTTCAGCAGCACCCCGTCCACGCAGAGCCGGCCGTCGATCTCCACCGGGGGATAGAGGCCCGGCACCGCCGTGCTCGCCTGCACGGCGCGCGAGATCGGCACATGGTCCCAGCCGTGGGAGCCGAACACGATCGGCGTGCCGGACTCGAGGTCCGCCGACACGACGCGAAGTTTGTTGCGAAGCTTCCGGAAATCGTTGGTTCGCCCGTTGATCGCGAAGGTCCGCTCGAGCTGCCGCCGGATCGGCTCGTTGTCGAGCAGGCCGAGCGGGAGGGCCCGCGACATCCGGACCAGCGACTTCATCAGGGTTTCGTCGCGGGGCGCGTTGGCGACCTGCCAGAGGGCGTGACCGATGAGCCCGGGGAGCTGCATCCCCCGCCGGGCCCACTCGCGGTACGCTGGCTGGAAGAAGCTGGTGGATTCGAAGGGATGCTCGCCCGGCTCATCGGTGACGAGACCCCGCACCAGCTGGGTGACGGTCTGACCGTTGGCGAGTGAGGAGGCGATGAACGCCCCCGCACTCACGCCGACGTATACCTCGCACGCATTCAGATCGAGGCCTTCGATCGCCTCCTCAAGGGCCCGGAGGGCGCCGATCTCATAGACCGCACCCGCCGGACCCCCGCCGGCCAGGGCCAACCCCAGCCGGCGACCCCGCCGCCCTCGGCGCGCGGTGGTCATAGATACCTCACTCAGGCATTCGCCGGCGCAGCCTTCGGAGCACGACGGGGCGCCGCCTTGCGCGCCTTCCCCTTCGACTTCGAGACCACGCGGGTGAGTTCCTCCACCCGCTTGGTCAGGGTCGCGATCTCCTTGCGGGTCGGGACGCCGAGCCGGTGCATCGCGTTGGTCATCCCGGCCTCGATCGGGGTCGTGATCTTGGCGACGGCATTCTTCGCGTCGCCCTGCAGATCGCCCGCCCGGCTGACGAGATCCTGGATCCGCGCCTTGTTCGACTTCTCCAGGCCTTCGCCCTTCTTCACGAGCTGACCGAAGAGCTTGCCGCCCTCTTCGCCGGCCAGCGCGAATGCGCCGAGCCCGGCCAGCCAGATCTCATGGGCCGACTCCTTCAGCATCGGGAGCGCCTGGGTCTTCTTGGAATTCTTCTTGGCCGCCATGGTTCCCTCCTGGAATGCCGGCCTGCCCGGGCCGGACGCTGCTATGGATGACACGCCGAGTACAGTGAGTGCTGATGCCTATTTCCGGACCTTCTTGCGCTTCGGCCTGCGGGGCTTCGGCGCCTCCTCCAGTTCGACCAGCGACTGTTCCAGCTCCGCCAGCCGGTCACGCAGCAGATCGAGTTCCTCCTGCATCCCGCCGACCGGGGTGATCTTCTCGACCGAGGCCTTCACGATCCGGTCGACGCCGGTCTGGATCTGCTCGACCCCGCCGGCCAGCACCCGGCTCCCGCGCCGGATCACATCGTGGAGGAATTCGCTGGGCAGGAACGAATGACCCCGCCGGTGATCCTCGTAGATGATCTGGGCCAGCGTCTGGCCGGTGACGTCCTCGCCAGTGGCGCTGTCGACGACCTGCAGCTCCTGGCCGTCACGGATCCAGACGGCGATCTCGTCGAGCGAGACATACCGGCTCTCCTCGGTGTCGTAGAGCTTTCGGCTGCCGCCGCCATACCGCTTGATGAGCCGGATCATGATGGGTCTCCGCTGTGGACGGAGAGATATTACCGCATTGCGGCAAAAAGAGCAAGCCCCGGTTGCCGCGATGCGGCAACCGGGGCGAAGGCGGGGACTCGGCGGCGCCCGGCCCGTCAGCGATCCAGCTGGGCTTCGACGACCCGACCGAGGGCTTCGAGTTCCTTCAGATCGGTGGGCGGGGAGGCCTGCAGCGGGATCGCGAGCAGCGGCTCGCCCCGCGAGAGGAGCCGGCGCAGCTGGTCGAGCCCGCGCGCGTCGCGCTCGCCGAGATAGTGGAACAGGGAGAGTCCCTCCGCCAGCGCCGGAGCCATGCCCTTCGGCAGGGGCGCCGGGGGGTGCACCTGGTTGACGACGATGGGCCCGACGCGGTGCCCCGCCTCCTTGAGCTTCCGCGCGAAGAAGAGCGTGTCCGGAATGCGGTCTGCGCCGGGGCCCGATACGAGGAGGAACAGCGAATCGGGGGCTCGAAGCAGCGCCCGCACGTCGTTCGCCCGCTCGCGGAACCCACCGTACAGCGGCCCGAAGGCGCGGAAGAATTCCACCATGTCATGCAGCAGGCGGACGCCGATCACCCGGTCGATGACCCGCTCCACGCCCTTGGCGGCGATGCGCATCGGCATGCGCTTCAGTCCCCCGCCCTCGTCCCACCAGGGCTTGAGCGCGAGCCGGACGGCGCCGCTGTCGAGGAAGTTCACGATCCGGTCCGGCGCCTCGAGAAAGTCGAGCGCCTGGCGGGTCGGCGGGGTATCGAGAATGATGCGATCGTAATTGCCATCGGCGGAGACCTCGAAGAGGCGCTCGACGGCCATGTACTCGAGGATGCCGGCGAGGTTCCCGGCGAGATCCCGATAGAAGCGGTTGGTGAAGATCCGCTCTGCCGCGGCATCGTCGGGCGCGTACCGGCGAATCAGCCGGTCGAAGGTGCTCCGGGCATCCAGGAGCGCGACATCGAGTCGCCCCCTGGTCCCGGCCTTCACCCGGACGGCGCGCTCCCGCGCTTCGTCGCCGACACCGAGCGCATCCTTGAGGCGGAGCGACGGGTCGAAGGTCATCACGAGGGTGTTCTTCCCGGCGCGGGCGGACTGCAGACCGAGTGCGGCGGCGAGTGTCGTCTTGCCGACGCCACCGGCGCCCACCACCACCAGCAGACGCTGGTCGAGCGGGCCGAGGCTCATGCGAGTTCCTCCCCCAGGGCAGCTTCCACCCCGGCGAGCAGGTCCGGTCCGCGGTCGAGCGGCAGAAGCGGGAGATGGGCCATCGGCCCCTTCCAGGCCGCACCGAGCCGCTTGAGTTCCCGCTCATTCACCGCGCGGCGCTGCTTCCAGAGATCGAGGATCGCCTGGCTTTCGCCGGTCGCCGCCCGGCCACCGCCGGCACCCGCGGGAAAGGCGGGATAGAGGGCGTTCGCAACCACCAGTTCGGGTGGGCGGCCGATCTTCTCTCGCAGGAGCGCGATCAGCTCCAGCGCTTCCTGTACCGGCATCTCCTCGGCGAGGGCGGTGAGTACCACGCCGCAGCGCTTCGAATCGGCGACGAACCCCGCGAGGTCCTTCGCCATCTCCCCAAGCTGTCCCCCGCCGATGGCATCGGAGAGGACCAGTGGAGCCGCGAGCATCGAGGCGCTGTGGCCGGTGGCAGGCGCATCGAGCACCACGATGTCCGCCTTGTGGCGGTAATGACCCTCCACGGTGCGCAGGGCATACCCGAGCACCGCCATCTCCTTGAGTCCGGGGGCGCCCTCCGCGAAGTGCTGGAAGACCGAACTCGCGAGCACCTTGGACGCGAGGGCCGCGATCGGGAGCTTCTCGCGGACGAGTCCGTCCACCACCGCCCTGGCCTGCAGATTCTGTGAGGCGAGCCGGTCACCGGCCTTGACTACCGCACCGCCCGAAGGCTCGGTGCCGAGGAGCTGGTGGAGACTCTCGCGCGGATCCACTTCGAGCAGCAGCGTCCGGCGACCGCTGGCCGCCAGCAGTCGGCCAAGCGCGGCCGCGATGGTCGTCTTTCCGACGCCACCCTTGCCGGTGACGACGATGAGCTGTCGCCGCGCGATCTCGTCGATGAGCTTCATGAACTTTCCCGGTCGGTGACACGATTCGCCACGCCCTCAAGGTGGGCGGGTTCATCGCGCCGTTCAAGCTTCGCGAATGATCTTGCGGCCGCTCCCATGTCGCGGATAGCGTTCGTCGTGACCGAGACATTCGACTACATCATCATCGGCTCCGGCTTCGGTGGCAGCGTCTCCGCGATGCGGCTCGCGGAAAAGGGCTATCGCGTCCTCGTGCTCGAACGGGGGCGCCGGTTCCGCGACGAGGACTTCGCGAAGAGCACGTGGGATCTGCCGCGCTACCTCTGGGCGCCCTCCGTCGGCTGCTACGGCATCCTGCAGATCAGTCCGTTCAAGAACGTTTTCGTGCTGCATGGTTCGGGCGTGGGCGGCGGCAGTCTCGGCTACGCGAACGTGCTGATGGAGCCGGGCGACGACGCCTTCGACTCCGCGGCCTGGCAGCGGCCGATCGAATGGAAGCGCGAGCTCAAGCCCCACTACGTCACGGCAAAGCGCATGTTAGGCGTCGCGGAGAACCCGCGGCTCTGGCCCGCCGACCATCACCTGCGGACGATCGCGGAGGAGCTCGGCCGCGGCGACAGCTTCCGGCCCGTCCCGACCGGGACCTTCTTCGGTGTGCCCGGCCAGGAGGGGCAGGAGGTTCCCGATCCCTACTTCGGCGGCACGGGTCCGGCGCGGCGCGGCTGCACCCACTGCGGCGGCTGCATGGTCGGGTGCCAGCACAACGCGAAGAACACCCTGCCGAAGAACTATCTGTACTTCGCCGAGCAGTGGGGAGCGCGGATCCAGGCAGAAACGACGGTGCGGGACATCCGGCCGCTCGCGGGACCGCAGCAGGACGGGGCGCGCTACGAGGTGCATGCCCGACAGACGACCGGGCTCCTGCGCCGCGCCATGCCCCCGCTCCGCGCCCGCCACGTCATCCTCTCCGCGGGCACCCTCGGCTCGCTCCGACTCCTCTTCCGCTGCCGCGAGGTCACCGGCTCGCTCCGCGAGCTGTCACCCCGACTGGGCGACATGGTCCGGACCAATAACGAGGCGCTGCTCGGGAGTGTGGCGCGGACCGCGGAGGTGGACTACTCGAAGGGCATTGCCATCACCTCGATTTTCCGCGCCGATGCGGTGACCACGGTCGAGCCGGTACGCTATCCCGCGGGCTCTTCCGCCATGCGGCTGCTCGGCGGGCCGATGATCGAGTCGGGCAGCCTGCCCTCGCGGCTCGGGCAGTCGGCGCTGCATCTGCTTCGGCACCCGGGCGAGTTCCTCCGCACCCACCTGCTGCCCGGCTGGGCGGAGCGCACGACCATCATGCTGGTGATGCAGTGGGAGGACAACCGGATCCGGCTCCGGCCGGGGCGCAGCATCTTCACCGGTTTCCGGAACGATCTGGTCTCCCAGCCGGACCACGAGGCGACGATCCCGACCAAGATCGAAATCGGGCACGAGGTGACGCGCACCTTCGCCGAGCGAACCAACGGGATCGCGATGGGATCGGTCAACGAGGCCCTCTTCGACATCCCCATCACCGCGCACATTCTGGGCGGATGCCCGATGGGAGCGACGGCGGCAGATGGCGTGATCGACGCCACCTGCCAGGTGCACGGCTATCCCGGGCTCTACGTCATCGACGGCTCGATCATGCCGGCGAATCCTGGCGTGAACCCGAGTCTCACGATCACGGCCCTCGCCGAGTACGCGATGAGCCGGGTGCCCGCTGCGGGAGCGCGCTAGGCCACAGTCTCGTTTCACGAGATCTTCAAGCCGGTGGTGCTATCAATAGCTCCTATGGCCGACTCCGCCCGACCGCCCATCCAGGCGCGGTATCGGGCGGGCTCCGGACGGAGCCGGTGCCGCCGCCGCGCGCCACCAAGGCAGGCCTCCCATGACCGGCATCGTCGCACCCGCCCGCATTCCCTTCACGCCGCTCGAGCCGTATACCCGCACGACCATCAACAAGATCTTCTACGAGGCCATCGATCGCTTCGGCCCGCAGGAAGCGCTCCGCGGCAAGCGCGACGGCCACTGGCGGGGGCTGACCTATCGCGACGTGGAACTGCGGGTCGCGCACATCGCGGCGCTGCTGCATGGCTGGGGCCTTGAACCCGGCGACCGGGTCGCGATTCTCTCGGAGAATCGCCCGGAGTGGCCCATCGTGGACTACGCCACGCTCGCCCTCGGCCTGATCGTGGTGCCGATCTACCCGACGCTGCCCGCCGAGCAGATCGGCTTCATCCTCCGGGATTCGGGCAGCCGGGTGCTGTTCGTCTCCAGCGCCGCGCAACTGACCAAGGCAGCCGGTCTGGAGAAGGAGTGCCCGGCGCTGGAGCACCTCATGATCTTCGATCCGGCGCCGGCCGAGTCGGCGGTGCATTCGCTTGCGCGCGAGCTGGATGAGGACCCGGAGTCCGAGGCGGTCTGGAGCCGCGAACTGCGCAAGCGGGCGATGGGGCTCTCCCCCGAGAGCATTGCGACGATCATCTACACCTCGGGCACCACCGGCACGCCGAAGGGCGCCGTGCTGACGCATCGCAACCTGGCGGCGATGGTCGCCGCCTCGAGGCAACACGGCTCGCTCGCCATCACGCCCGGCTCGGTCGCGCTGTCGCTGCTGCCGCTCTCCCACGTGCTCGAGCGGGCGGGGGACTACTACTACTGGGACAACGGCGTCACCATCGCCTACGCCGAGTCGGTCGCGCAGGTCCCCGCGAATCTGCTCGAGGTCCGGCCGCAGATCATGATCGCCGTGCCGCGGCTCTTCGACAAAGTGTACGGCAAGGTGATGGCAACCACCGGGCTCAAGGGGAAGCTGGTGCAATGGGCGGCCGCCGTCGGCGGCGCCGTGGTCGATCACTGGTCGGCGCACACCACGCCGGGCCCCCTGCTCGCGCTCCAGTATCGTCTCGCCGATACGCTGGTGTTCCACAAGATCCGCCAGCAGCTTGGCGGTCGACTCAGCACCATGATCTGCGGCGGGGCGCCGCTCTCCCCCGTGGTCGGGCGCTTCTTCCTCGGCGCGGGCATCCCGCTCTACGAAGGCTACGGGCTGACCGAGACCTCGCCGGTGCTCGCGGCCAACCGGCCGAGCAACTGGCGGCTCGGCAGCGTGGGGCTGCCGTATCCCGGCGTCGAACTGCGCATCGGTGCGGAGGGAGAGATCCAGGCGCGCGGGCCTTCCGTCATGCAGGGCTACTGGAACCAGCCGGCGGCCACGAGCGCGGCGATCGATCCCGACGGCTGGTTCCACACGGGTGATGTGGGCGAATTCGACGCCGACGGCTTCCTGCACGTCACCGACCGGATCAAGGATCTGATCGTGACCGCGGGCGGGAAGAAGGTCGCCCCGCAGCCGATCGAGGGACGCACCCAGCTCTCGCCCTACATTGCGCAGGCCGTGATGATCGGTGAGCGCCGGCCCTACCCCGCGCTGCTCGTCGTACCCGACTTCGAGCGGCTGCGGGTCTGGGCGGTGGAGCACGGCATCCCCGTCACCACCCGGGATCAGCTCTATGGCGAAAAGCTCGTCCGCCAGCTGCTCGAGGAGGAATCGCTCGGCCGGCTACAGGACCTTGCCCAGTTCGAGCGGCCGAAGCGGATCGCGATCATCAACGATGAGCTCTCGGTCGAGACCGGCATGCTGACGCCGACCTTCAAGGTGAAGCGCCGGATGGTGGAGCAGCGCTTCCAGGACACGATCCAGGCGCTCTACGCCCGGTCTGCCGAAGAGGCCTGACGTACCGCGCGGTCGATTCCCGTCCCCGAAGTCGCTAGACTCTGGGCCGGCCGTCGGCCGTCACCTGGGAGCCGTGGATGCGGAGCGAGCGGGTCACCCCTCAACAACTGCAGTCGCTGGGCGTACCCGGCCTGATCGGGGCGGTCCTGCTGGCCCCCGTCCCCCTGGGCGCGCGGACGATCGCCAAGGGAAGCCGGATCGGCGAGCCGCTCGCGCTCGAGTTGCTCGAGGCCGCACAGAGTGGTCAGTGCGCGACGCCGCTCCGGCTCGCCTGGCCCGGTCCCCACGACGTGCACGAGGACGTGGCGGCGGACCGGCTGGCACGGGCCGTCGCGGGGCCGGGGATCACCGTGGGGTCGCCGACGCAGAGCCGCCTCGATCTCTCCGCCCGCACCGACGGCGTCCTGCGGGTGAATGTCGAGGGGCTCAGCCAGCTCAACCGCATCGACCCGCTCGAGGTCTTCACGCTCTATCACGGACAGGCGGTGCGCGCCGGACGGGTGGTGGCGAGTGTGAAGGTGGCGCCGCATCTCGTCTGGGAGGGGGAGCTGCTCCAGGGCGAGATCATCGCGAAGCAGGCGGCACCTCTCGTCGATGTCGCCCCCTATCTCCCCCTGCAGGTGGCGGCGATCGCCGCGGAGTCACTGGACGCGGCGGCCCTTGCGCGGTTCACCGCCTCCGCGCAGATGAAGGTGACTTCGCTTGGTGGGGTGTTCGCCGGCACCTGGCCCATCGAGGAGGGCGAGCCGGAGACGCTCACCCGGCGGATCGCGGCCGTCCTCGAGGAACTCACGCTGCGGCTCGGGCTCACCCTGATCCTGGTCGGCGGGGTCTCCGCCGGCGACCCGCTGGCACCGTTCTACGAGGCGCTGAAGGGGCTGGGAGGGCGAGTGCTCCGCCGGGGCGTCCCGGCGCACCCGGGATCGATGATCTGGTTTGCCGAGTTAGGCGGGTCGACCATCATGGGGCTCCCCCAGTGTGGCATGTTCTCGATGGTCACCGCCGCCGACCTGGTCCTCCCCCGGCTGCTGACCGGCGAGGCCGTCACCCCTGCGGCGCTGGCCGACCTGGGCCATGGCGGACTGCTCGGCCCCGAGATGCGCTTCCGCTTTCCCGACTATGCCCGCGATCTCGAGGCGCCCGGAGGCTGAGGTGAGCTCGCCCCCTCTCCCCCACCGCGCGATCCGGGCGTAGCTTCCGCGCCATGACCCCCGCCTCGCCACCACTCGCGCTCACCATCGAGTCGATCCAGGCCCGCTTCGCCGCCGAGCAGTACATCGCCGATCGCGAGCTGGCCACCGCCGTCTTCCTGATGCTCACCCTCGGCCGCCCGCTGCTCCTCGAGGGAGAGGCGGGAGTCGGCAAGACCGAGGTCGCCCGCGTCCTCGCGAAGGTGCTCGGCTCCGAACTGATCCGGCTGCAGTGCTACGAGGGCATCGACGTGAGCACCGCGGTCTACGAGTGGGACTATCCGCGGCAGATGCTGGAGATCCGGCTGCTGGAGGCGCGCGGCGAGGCCAAGGCCGCCGGGACGAAGGACATTTTCAGCGAGGAGTTCCTGATTCGCCGCCCGCTGCTCCGGGCCATCGAACACACCGACGGCGAACCGCCGGTGCTGCTCATCGACGAGATCGACCGGGCGGACGAGGAGTTCGAGGCCTACCTCCTCGAACTCCTGAGCGACTTCGCGGTGACGGTCCCGGAGATCGGGACGCTGCGCGCCAGGCGGCCTCCCCGGGTGGTGCTCACCTCGAACCGGACCCGGGAGATCCACGATGCGCTCAAGCGGCGCTGCCTCTATCAGTGGATCGACTATCCGACGGCCGACCGCGAGCTCGCGATTCTGCTCGCGCGGCAGCCGGAGATTTCGGCGGTGCTGGCACGCGAGGTCGTCGGGTTCGTACAGCGGCTCCGGCAGGCGGATCTCACCAAGCTGCCGGGCGTGGCCGAGACGCTCGACTGGGCGGCGGCGCTCACGGCCCTCGGCGCCCAGCGCCTCGAGGAGGGGCAGGTCAGCGAGACCCTCGGCGTCCTCCTCAAGTACCGCGAGGACGTCGCCGCGATGAAGGGATCGGGGGCCGCGACCCTCGTCAGCGAGGTGCGGGCGGGCTAGCCTGGCGCTGGAGCAGTGGCGCCACCAGCTCGGCGATCCGTTCGGCCACCTTCCGGTTGGCGTCCTCGGTGATGTGCGCGTGCTCGTCCACGTAGACCGAGGCGGTGTCGGCGTCGAACAGGCCCGCGAGCGAGAAGTAGCTGCGTCCCGCCTGATCGGCCATCGCCGAATCGATCGACGCGGCGCAGGGCGCCAGCGACTTGCCCTTGTACAGCTTCTGCTCCCACGGCGTCAGCCGCTTCGCGGTCGTCGCATGGATCGGCTGCTGGAAGTAGATCGTCGGAAATCCCCACCTGGCGCCGATCGCCTCCACCGACAGCGCGACGTTGCGGTAGTATCCCGCCACCGGTCCGCAGATGCGCTCCGGCTTTCCGGGCGCCGGATTCACCGGCCGGTTGATCCCCACCATCCGCTGCAGCCGCTGCACCAGTTCCGAATGCCGCCCCAGTCCGACCAGTTCGAGCCAGAAGCCGCGTCGGCCGAGGTCGATCTGCTGCTGGGTGTCCTCTTCGCCGTAGGTGTGGCCAACCGAGCCGTACTTCACCGAGGTCGCGATGTCGTTGTAGCCGTCGAGGAAGACCGCCGCATCGGGGACATGCCCGCGCGCGAGTTCGACGACCAGCGTCGTGGCTTCCTGGGTGGTGTTGAAGGCGCCCTGCGCGAGGTTGACGACCTCCACATCGGTGATACCGCGCTCGCGGAGCGCGACCGCCGTGAGGGCGGGAATGGTGAAGGAGTCGCGCGCGGTGTAGCCCCACATCGTCGAGCCACCGAGCATGAACAGCCGCCGGGGATGGGCCGCGGTCACCGCCGGCTGCGGGGTGACCC
>JBGASX010000038.1:0-28582 GCA_044229445.1 Gemmatimonadales bacterium
CCGGCCGGTCGCCCCTACCCCTATCCGTGCCCGGGGACCGCTGGGGCGACCGGCCGGTCGCCCCTACGGGTTTCGGGGATTCGGGGATGGTCGGCCGGGCGTCCGTACGGGTTTCGGGTTGGGGAGGATTACGGCGACGGTTGCACCCGTACCCGGACGGCCTCGGCGTGGCCGTGGAGGCCCTCCGATTCGGCGAGGGCGATGATCCGGGTCGCATCATTGTACAAACGATCCCGGGTGTAGCGGATGACGCTCGACCGGCGCACGAAGTCGTAGACGCCGAGTGGCGAGGCGTGCCGCGCGGTGCCGGCGGTGGGGAGGACGTGGCTCGGCCCGGCGATGTAGTCGCCCACCGGCTCGGGGGTGTCGTTGCCGAGGAAGATCGCGCCTGCGTGGCGGACGCCGAGCGAGTCCTGCTCGGGATCGCGGGTGATGATCTCGAGATGCTCGGGGGCGCGGAGGTTGGCGACCTTGATGGCGTCCTGCACCGTCGGCACCCAGACGATGAGGCCGTTGCGCTTGAGCGACTCGCGCGCGACGTCGCGCCGGGGATTCTTGAGCAGGTGCTTCTCGATGGCGGCGGGGACCTGGTCGGCGAGCGCCAGGTCGGTGGTCACCAGCCAGGCGCTCGCATCCTCGTCGTGCTCGGCCTGGGCCACCATGTCGGCGGCGACGTGCGCGGCGATGGCGGTCGAGTCGGCGACGATCAGCAGTTCGGTCGGGCCGGCGATCATGTCGATACCCACGGGACCGACGACCTGCCGCTTTGCCTCCGCCACCCACTTGTTGCCCGGGCCGACGATCTTGTCCACCCGCGGAATGGTCTCGGTGCCGAAGGCGAGTGCCCCGATGGCCTGCGCGCCGCCGATCTGGAAGATCCGCGACACCCCGGAGAGCCAGCAGGCGGCGAGCACGGCATCGGTGATCCCGGCCGGCGGGGTCACGGCGATGATCTCCTCGACGCCGGCGACGACGGCCGGCACGGCGTTCATGATGACGCTGCTGGGATAGGCCGCCTTGCCGCCCGGGACGTAGAGACCGACCCGATCGAGCGGCGTCACCCGCATGCCGAGGATGCTGCCGTCCTCCTCGAGCAGGGTGAAGCCGAGGTCGCGCTGGCGCTTGTGATACTCCCGCACCCGGTGCACCGCCATCTCGAGCGCCTCACGCAGCTCGAGGTCGATCCGCTCCAGCGCCGCCTCCCACTCGCTCCGCGGCAGCTCCCACTGGGAGGGGGGGAGATCCTGGCCGTCGAACTTGAGGGTCCAGTGGCGCACCGCGGCGTCGCGGCGCGCGGCGACGTCGTCGAGGATCTCGGTCACCCGGATCCGGGTGGCGGCGTCGGTGACGGTCGGCTTGGGAAGAAAGGGATCGAGCCGGTCGAACGGGGGCACGGCAAGCTGGCGAATCATGCGTTGCCCTCGCGGGCGGTGGGGGGGACCGCTAGTGTTACGGCATATGGAGACATCGTCGGGCGTACCCTTCCTGGCCGGCCTCGCGGCCGTGGTCGTCCTGGTGGCGCTGAACGCCTTCTTCGTGGCGGCCGAGTTCGCCCTGGTGGGGTCGCGGCGTACCCGGCTGGAAGGAATGGCCCAGGCGGGCGACCGGCGCGCCTCCTACGCCCTCCGCATCCTTGCGGATCTGCCTCGCTACATCTCCGCAACACAGGTCGGCATCACGCTTTGCAGCCTGGCGCTGGGCTGGATCGGGGAGCCGACGCTGGCGCATGGCATCCGCGCCGCGTTCAAGAACCTGCCCGACGAGCTGGGCCCGATCCACACCGACACCCTGGCGTCGGTGTTCGCCTTCACGGTGATCACCTTCGTCCTGATCATCCTCGGGGAGATGCTCCCGAAGGCGATCGCCCTGGTCCACCCGGAGACGCTCAGCGGCTGGTTGTCGGCGCCCCTGATCGGCTTCGCCTGGGTGATGGCGCTCCCGACGATGGTGGTGAACCGCTCGGCCACCCGGCTCCTCAAGGCCCTCCGGCTCAACATCGCCGGCGAGCATGGGCGGCTGCATTCGCCCGATGAAATTCGCATGCTCGTCGAGCAAAGCCAAGAAGGCGGGTCGCTAGGCAAGGAGGACGCCCGGCTTCTTGAAGGAGTCTTCGAATTCTCCGAGAAGAGCGCCCAGGAGGTCATGACCCCGCGGACCCAGATGGTGGCGCTCGAGCGCGACCTCACGGTGGAGGCGGCCGCCGACGTCGTGGCGGAGGCGCGCCGGTCCCGCTATCCGGTGTACGGGGAGTCGCTGGACGACATCGTGGGCGTGGTGCACGCGAAGGATATCCTCACATCCATCCGCCAGCACCCGGGCAGCACCATCGGGGCGGTGATGCGGCCCCCGCTGTTCGTGCCCGGCACCCGCGAGGTGGAGGATGTGCTCGCCGACATGAAGCGGCTCAAGGTGCACCTCGCCGTGGTGCTCGATGAGTACGGCGGCACCGCGGGCCTGGTCACCATGGAGGACCTGCTCGAGGAGATCGTCGGCGACATCTTCGACGAGTACGACCGGCTCGACCGGCCGCGGGCCGCGGCCATGGGGGCGCCGATCCTCGAGGGGAGTCTCGCGATCTCGGACTTCAATGCCGATCACGAACTGCAGCTCGACGACACCGATTACACCACGATCGGTGGCTACCTCTTCGGGCAGCTCGGCCGGCTGCCGAGGACGGGGGACCGCATCACGGTCGGCCGCGATCTGTTCGAGATCGTGGAGATGGATGGCCGGCGGGTGCGCTCGGTGCGCTTCCTGGCGGGCGGCGGCGAGGCGGCCAAGCCGGCCTGACGCCGCGAACACCGTCGCGAGGGGCGGGGATTCCCGTCTCGCTCGGGATGGCAGCCCCCCTCCCGGTCCCTTACTTTCCTGCCGCCATGACTCGCCCCATCGCTCCGATCCCCCCGGGCGCCCTCGATCTCACGGGCCCCGCCGCGCTCTCGCGGCGGAAGCTCCAGCGCGCCGCCGCCGACGTGCTGGAGCGCGGCGGTTACGAGGAGCTGCTGCCGCCGACCTTCGAGTACGAGGAGATCTTCCTCCGTGCCGGCGGGAGCGGGGTGGCCGACCGGCTGATCCGCTTCACTGACCGCGATGGCCGGATGCTGGCGCTCCGCTACGACTTCACCGCGAGCATCGCGCGGGTGGCGGCGACCACCTTCCGGGAGAGCAGCCGGCCGCTCCGGCTGAGCTACAGCGGGAAGGTGTTCCGGCAGGAGCCGGAGCGCGGGGGCCGTCCGCGCGAGATCCTGCAGGCCGGGGCCGAGCTGCTCGGCCAGGGCGACCTCGCGGGGGATGTGGAGATCGTCCGCCTGACACTGGAGCTGGCCCGCGCGATGGGGCTCCGCGACTTCCAGCTCAACCTCGGGCACACCGGCGCGCTCGCGCCGGGCCTCGCCGCGCTGGGCGACGAACAGCGCGACGCGGTGCGCCGCTGGATCGACCGGAAGGACCGGGGGAATCTCACCCGCGCGGTCGCCGATGCCGCGCCCGAGGCACGGGCGCTCGCAACGCTGGCCTTCGTGATCGGCCGCGCGCCGGAACTCGAGGCGGCGCTCCGCCAGGCCTCCCCGGCTACGCGGCCGGCGCTCGAGCACCTGCTGGCGATCGCGGGCGCGCTGCCGGCCGGCGACCGGGCGCACCTGGTCTTCGACCTGGGGGAAGTGCGCGGGCTCGATTACTACACCGGGATTCACTTCGAGCTGTTCACGGCGGGGGCGGGACAGGCGGCCGGCGCTGGCGGGCGCTACGACGATCTGATGGGGCGGTTCGGCGCACCGATGCCGGCGGTGGGCGTCTCGCTCGACCTCGATACGATCGCCGAGGCCCTCGCACCATGATCCGGATCGCGCTCGCGAAGGGACGGCTGTTCGAGCCGGCGGCGGAGTGCTTCGCCAAGGCGGGGATCGTGATCGACCCGAATCCGGGCCGACGGCTGCTCATTCCCTCTAACGATCCGGGGATCGAGTTCCTGATCGTGAAGCCGTCGGATGTCGCGGTCTACGTCGAATCGGGGGCGGCGGACCTCGGCGTGACGGGGACCGACGTGCTGCGCGAGTCGAACGCCGACGTCCTCGAACCGCTCGAGCTGGGCTTCGGGGCCTGCCGCCTCGTGGTGGCGAACCCCGCGAGCGCGCCGTGGCCGGAGCTGCCGGGCGGGAAGACGGTGCGCATCGCCACCAAGTATCCGCGGCTCGCCTGGGCGCACTTCGCGAAGACGGGGCGCCCGGTGGAGATCATCACCGTGTACGGCTCGGTGGAGGTGGCACCGCTGCTCGGGCTGTCGCACTGGATCGTGGATCTGGTGGACACGGGAAACACGCTCCGCGCCAACGGCCTGACGGAGCGGGAGACGATCCTGCAGGTGGGGGCGGTGCTGGTGGCCAACCGCGCGAGCCAGAAGCTCAAGCTGGAGGCGCACCTCGCCATGATGCGGAACCTGGAGACCGTGGTCCGCGCCTAGTCCGCCCCGCCCCGCGTTTCAGGGGCTGAAGACGTACCGCTCGAGCACCGCGCCGTCCCGATCCTCCTGCAGGGTCCGGGTGGCTCCCACCGCCTGCATCGCCGCCGCCAGACTGTCCTGCACTCCCGGCACAAACGAATAGAGCACCAGCCAGGCCTCCGGGCCTCCCGCCTGACGAATGCGCCGGGCCTCGTTCGCGGCCCAGCCCGGATCGGGGGCGTCGCGACGGATGCCGAGGGTGTCGGGCCCGAGTCCGGAGGGGACGCCGACCAGTTCGTGCCAGTCGCGGTAGGGGAAGTCCAGGCTGTCGCCTTCCGCGGCGACGGCGTGGCCGCGACTCGCGGCGTGGTAGAACGCGCCGCCGGTCGAGCCGATCAGGATGCTGCGCTCCCGCACGCGCGGGATGTCGGGATGGGTCCAGTCGGTCGTGTAGAAGAGCCAGGCGGGCATCGCGCGACCGTAGACGTAGACCGTGGCCCCCGGGGCATGCTCGCGTTCGAAGTGGCGCACCAGGGGGCGGATCGACTCGCGGTCGAGCGGGCGGCGGAATTCGCGGGCGGCATCGAGGGCGGGGAGCAGCACGATCATCCCACCGACGAGGCAGAACGCCGCCTGGCGCCACCGGGTGCCGAACTGTTCGGCGATGGCCCAGAGCCCCGCGCTGATGAGCAGGGTCATCATCGGCATGGAAAAGAGCATCAGTCGCGGCGCGACGGGGTACCGGCGCAGCATCGAGGCGAGGACCGCGAGCGCGAAGGGCGTGAACAGCAGCGCGAGGACCGCGCGTCCCTGGCGGCGCACGAGGGCAAAGCCGCCGATCACCACCGGCAGAATGAGCAGGAACCCCGCCTCGACCCGCCAGCGCCCGCCGTCGGCGAGAAACCAGTCCTGCAGCCCGGTGCCGACGGCGTGATCGATCTTGGCGTCGAGTTCGGGCAGGGACGGACTCAGGAAGTACGGCACCCAGTACCGCTGCATGTAGGCGTTGTTGGCGGTCGCGCGGTAGAGCAGCAGGTAGGTGGCGCCGAAGGCGACGGCCCAGAGGACACCGCAGCCGATCAGCCGCGGCCAGCCCTTCGGCGCCTCGCGCACCCCGGCATCGAGCGCGAGTCCGAGCCCCACGCCGGCGAGGAGGAAGGGCGCCGGCGTCGTCGAGAGGGTCGCTAGCGCGCCGGCAATGCAGAGGAGGAGCCAGCGGTCGCCGGCGGCGGGGCGCTCGCGCACCCGGAGCGCGAGGAGCACCAGCAGCATCGCCCACATCGCGTCGAGGCCGTACGGCTTGAGCTCGTTGGCGTAGTAGATGAGCATCGGCGAGAGCGCGGCGACGAGTACCGCGAGCGCGGCCGGCCAGGGGGGAAGCAGCCGGCGCGCCACCCGGCTCATGCACACGAGGAGCAGCACCCCGCCCAGGAAGGGCAGCAGCCGGAGGGCACGCTCGTCGGGACCGGCGAGGCGCGCGGCGGCGCGGGCGAACCAGAGCAGCGGGACGGGCGCGGTCTGATCGGTATCCAGCGGCAGCAGGAGACGGCGAAAGGTCCGGCTGAGGATGTTGTTGGCGAGCATCGCCTCGTCGATCCAGAGCGGCCGGGCGTGCAGAAACTGCCGCAGCCGGATCACGACGCCGATGAGCACCGCGCCCCATTGCGCCCGGGCGGCCCAGTCGGGGCGTTCGTCAGGCACCGCGGGGCGTCCTCACGTTCCGCGCGGCAAGCTGGGCCGCGAGCGCCAGCGCGGCCCGCATGCTGGAGGCATCGGCCGTGCCGGTGCCGGCGATGTCGAACGCCGTCCCGTGATCGGGGGAGGTCCTGGGAAAGGGGAGACCGAGCGTGATGTTCACGCCGCGGCCGAAGGCCGCGACCTTGATGGCGGTCATGCCGACATCGTGGTAGGGCGCGAGCACGGCGTCGAACTCCCCCCGCATCGCCCGGACGAAGACGGTGTCGGCCGGCCAGGGGCCGCTGGCGCCCAGCGCCTCGACCGCGGGACGGAGCACCCGCTCCTCCTCGTCGCCGAAGAGACCGGATTCGCCGGCGTGCGGATTGAGGGCGCAGACCGCGATGCGCGGCTCGGCGATGCCCCACCACTGGGTGAGCGCGGCGCGGGTGACCCGCCCGGTGCGGATGATCTTGTCGGTGGTGAGCAGCGAGGGCACCGCGCGGAGCGGCACGTGGGTGGTGACCAGGACGACGCGCAGCTCCTCGGCGGCGAGCATCATGGCGACCTCGACGTCGCCGGCGAGATGCGCCAGCCACTCGGTGTGCCCCGGCCAGCGGAAGCCGGCGAGGTTGAGCGCGTGCTTGTGGGCCGGGGCGGTGACGATCGCGTCGGCCTCGCCGTTCATCGCCAGCTTCACCGCCATCTCGATGGCGGCGCCGGTGATGCGTCCGGCGCGCACCGCGCGGGACGGCCCCGGCTTGAGCGAGGGCGCGTCTTCCCCGAATCCCTCCCCCCAGGCACCGACGGCGACGCGGCGCGTCGCGGGAATGCCGGCGATCTGATCCTCGGCGCCGATCGCGATGATGTCGGCCTCGAGGGGCTCGACGAGAGCGCGGGCGGTGATCTCGGGACCGATGCCGCGGGGATCGCCGAGCGTCACCGCGAGTCTGGGACGGAAGCTCATCGTGACTCTACCGGCTGTGAGTGACATTCGGTGCGTCGTGCGGCCCTGACATGGCAAGGGCGGCCCTGCGGGCCGCCCTCGATGGATCGCGGTGTCCTGGTGCCCCGCATCACGGCTACAACCGCACGTCCACGTAGGTCGCGCGGCGGAGCCGGTCGAGGTAGCGGCGAGTGGCCAGATCGTCGCTCAGCTTCTTGCGGATCTGCTCCTTCACATCCTCGTAGCGGATCGCGCCCTCGATGCGCCGGGCCGTCACCTGCAGCACGACGTACTTGCGGCGAAGGCCCATGGTCTTGCGGATGGCGAAGGGCGCGACCACCTGGCCGCTGTCCGCCGTCCCGATGCCATCCTTGTATTCGTCAGGCAGCTGGGTGACCGGCACATCGTCCGCGTCGCGCTCTTCGCCCGGGTCATGGTACAGGCGGCTCAGGGAGTCGAACGACATGCCCTGCTTGAGCTGGGCGGCGACCCGGTGGGCGAGCGAGTCGGCGCTGTCGGCGTCCGCCGCGACGATCTCGGGCATGATGAGGATGTGCCGGGCCTGGACTTCCGCCGGCTGGATGCGCTCCACCTGGATGATGTGGAACCCGAAGGGCGTCTCGACCGGGTCGGAGATGAACCCCGGCTTGAGCCGGAAGACGATCGCATCGAATTCCGGCACCATCACGCCGCGCCGGAACCAGCCGAGATCTCCGCCCTGGTCCTTGCTGGCGGGGTCCTGCGAGAAGCGCTTGGCCGCGGTCGCGAAGTCGGCGCCCTTGCGGAGCTCGCCGACGATCGAGTCGGTCTGCGCCAGCGCGCGGTCGCGCGCCTCCGCGGAGGCGCGGGGCGAGATCACGATGTTGCGGAAGGAGATCGTCGCCGGGCGGGCGGGGAGCTGATCCTGATACTGCTCGAAGTAGGCCCGCATCTCGCGCTCGGTCGGCTGCACCGGCTTGAGCTTGCCGTCTTCCTTGAGCTTGCTGAGGAGCCGGTTGCGGAGCGCGGCCTTGCGCTGGCTGTCGGTGAGCCAGCGCCGGAACTCCTCGGGCGTCTGGAACCCCGAGCGGGCGAGTTCCGCGCGGAAGTCCACCTCGGAGGTGAAACGCTGGCGGACGTTGCGGAACTGCTGCTCGACGCCGTCGGAGATCTCGGTGTCGCTCACCTTGATGGTGGTGTCGCGCTGGGCGACCTGCACCATCACCTCGGCATCGATCAGGTCGGAGATGACCTGGCGGCAGAGATCGCGGAATTCCCCCAGCGTCTTGGGCACCTGCCCGTTCTGGGCGCGCTGGGTGAAGATCTCCTCCTCGACCTGCGAGGAGAGAATCGGCACATCCCCGGCGACGGCGACGACCCGGTCCACCACGCCGGGCAGCGTATCGCAGCGGAATCCGGTCGGCTGGTCCGGCTGCTGCGCGGCCGCCGTCCCCGCGACCAGCAGCGCGCCGCCGACGAGGAGGAGGGTGCGGACCGGGATCATGGCTTGCCTGCCGGGGCGGCCGGCGCCGGCGTGAAGGGCGCGGCGCCAGGGGTGGGCTGATTCGGCACCGGCTGCGGCGCCTGGGCCGTCGAGTCCGCCTTGGCCTTCAGTTCGACGGCCAGCTCCACCGCCCGGGCGATGCCGGCCTTGTTGATCTTGAAGTTGTCCGCCTGACGCAGCACCGCGGCGAGCTGCGGCGGAATCGGACGGGGTCGGAGCGATCCGGCCGCGATCCGGTCCCAGTAGCTCTCGACCTTGATCGCCGCGACGCGGCTCCGTTCGGCGGCGGCGACCGCGGGATCGGTCATGTCGGCGCCGAAGAGATCGAGCCCCATCCGCAGGGTGTCGATCTGTCCCTTGAACTGCGCCATCATTCCCTGCCATTCCACCGGGGCCAGGTTGATGCCGGCGGAGTCCGCCTGCTTGAGCAGGATCTGGTTCTGGGCGATGAGTCGCGCGAACTGGCCGAGCGAGCTGTCGGGGCGGCTCAGCATGTCGCTCGCGACGGAGGGGCCGAGGGCGACGACCCAGCGCATGAACTCGGCGACGGTCAGCGTCCCGCCCTCGTAGGTGGCGAGTGCCTTGGTGGAGTGCATCGACGCGTTGCGGTCGGTGAGCGCGGCGCGCATCGCGGCCGCGGCGCCACCGTCCACCGCGAGCTTCTTGCGAGCGCCGAGACTGTCGAGATAGACCGAGTCGAGCATGGCGCCGATCCGCTCACGGGCGTAGGCGACCAGCCGGTCGCGGATCTCGCTCGCCGGCGGCCGGCGGATGATGTGGAACCCGAACGGCGTCTCGATGACGGGCGTCATCGCCCCGGGTGCGAGCGACCAGCCGGCGCTGTCGAAGGCGGTGACCCACTTCCCCTTGGGCGACGGGGGGAGATAGCCGCCGTCCTTGTTGCTGCCCGGATCCTCGCTGAGCTGGGTCGCGACCTGGGCGAAGTTCGCCCCGCTCTTGACCCTGGCGTAGGCGGCATCGGCCTTCCGGCGCGCGGCGGCCCGCGCCGGCGGCTCGGCGTTGGGCGGCAGCCGGAAGAGGATGTGCTGGAAGAGGCGTTCGTGATCGGCGTTGTAGATGCTGTCGGCGACGCCGGGCGTCATCGGCGCGCGATGGGTCACCAGGGTGTCGTGCCAGCGGCTGCCGCGGATCTCCGCGATCTCGGGCCACAGCACCTGGGCGGCGACACTCGAGTCGGTCAGCGGGGTGCCGCCGGCGAGGGCCTGGGCGAAGAGGGTGTGGTCCACCCACATGTTGGTGATGAAGTCGGCGGCGTCGCGGGTGAGCGGCACGCCCTTGATCGACGTCATCATCTTGGCGAGCCGCTCCACCTTGAGCTGCTGCCCCCCCGCCTCGGCCGCCACTTCGGGGCGCGCGGAGAACATGTCCTTCACGTTGTCGCACCCCGCCAGCACCAGCGTCAGCACTACCATCGACCAACGTCGCATGACTGCTCCCGTCCGATGTTGCCTGCGTGTCCTGCCATGGAATAAGAGGAAGGCGCGGCACTCCCGCCTGCCGCGCGCCCCGCTCACTTCTTGTCGAGCTGCTTCTCCGCCACGGTGTCGAGCGCCCGCACCAGGGCGGGGATCAGCGACTCGCCACCGAGCCGCGTCAAGCGGAGTGCGAGGGGCACCGTGCGACGCACCTCCACCGCGAGTTGCACGTGGTCGAGCGCGGCGGAGAGCCCCGCGAACCGGGGGGCCGCGCCTTCGCGGAAGGTGAGCCGGGCCTCGTCGCCGCGTACCAGCAGATGCTGGAGACCAAGCTCCGCGCCGACCGCCCGAAGCCGCGCCATGTTGAGGAGCGTTTCCGCCGCCTCGGGGAGGGGACCGAATCGCTCGCGCAGCTCGTCGCGAAGCGGTTGAATGTCGCCAGAGGTCGCGGCCCGCGCCAGTCGGCGGTAGAAGTCGAGCTTGACGTCATCCGAGGCCACATAGGCGTCCGGCAGATGGGCCGGCCGGTCGAGCACCACCTCGGGCGGCGCGGGGCGTTCGCCCTTGCCGGCCTGGCCCCGGAGCGCCTTGACCGTCTCCTCCAGCCAGCGGAGGTAGAGGTCGAAGCCGACCGCGTGGGCGTGTCCCGACTGCTCCTGGCCGAGCAGGTTGCCGGCCCCGCGGAGCTCCATGTCCTTGAGCGCGATCCGGTACCCCGCCCCCAGCTCGGTATGATGCTCGAGCACCTTCAGCCGTTCCTCGGCATCGCGATCGATCTGGTCGGGGACGACGAGATAGCAGTAGGCCCGGCGGTGGCTGCGCCCCACCCGGCCGCGGAGCTGGTAGAGCTGCGCCAGCCCGAAGCGCTGGGCGTCGTGGACCACCATGGTATTGGCGTTCGGCACGTCGAGGCCCGATTCGACGATCATGGTGGAGACGAGGATGTCGGCCTCGCCGGACACGAACCGCCGCATCACCTCTTCCAGTTCGTCGGCGGCCATCTGGCCGTGGCCCACTCCGACCCGTGCCCTCGGCGCGAGCGAGCGGACCCGGGCGGCGATCGTCTCGATCGTCTCGATCCGGTTGTGGACGACGAAGACCTGGCCACCCCGGTCGAGTTCCCGCGCAAAGGCCTCCTCGAGCAGCCCGTCGTCCCACGGCTCCACGAAGGTGAGGATCGGCGAGCGGTCCCGCGGCGGGGTCTCGATCAGCACGAGGTCGCGCAGTCCGGCGAGCGAGAGGTGCAGGGTGCGGGGGATCGGCGTCGCGGTCAGGGTGAGCACGTCGACCGTGAGCCGCAGCGTCTTGAGCCGCTCCTTGTGCTTCACGCCGAAGCGGTGCTCCTCGTCTACGACCAGCAGGCCGAGATCCTTGAAGACCACGTCGGGCGAGAGCAGCCGATGGGTGCCGATGATGACGTCGACTTCCCCGGCGGCCAGTCGTTCGAGCACCGCCTTCTGCTCCTTGGCGGTGCGGAAGCGGGACAGGACCTCCACCTTCACCGGGAAGTCCGCGAGGCGCTCGGTGAAGGTGCGGGCGTGCTGGTCGGCGAGAATCGTGGTCGGCACCAGCACGGCAACCTGCTTGCCGCCCTGGATCGCCTTGAAGGCGGCGCGGACGGCGACCTCGGTCTTGCCGTAGCCGACGTCGCCGACGAGCAGGAGGTCCATCGGGATCGGCTGCTCCATGGCGCGCTTGACCGCCTCGGTCGCCTTGCGCTGGTCGGGCGTGTCCTCGTAGAGGAAGGCCGACTCCAGCTCCCGCTGCCAGCGTGTGTCAGGCGGGAAGGGATAGCCCGCACTCACCTTCCGCCTGGCGTAGAGATCGAGCAGTTCGGCGGCCATCTCCTTGATGGCCTGGCGGGTCTTGTCCCGGACCCGCTGCCACGCGTTGCCGCCGAGCTTGTGGAGCCGGGGCGGCGGCTGGTCGCCGTCGTCGCCGGCGGCGCGGTAGCGCTCGAGCTGGTCCAGCCGGTAGAGCGGCACGTTGAGTCGATCGCCGCCCTCGTACTCGACGATCGCCACCTCGAGGGTCGACTCGCCGACGGTGATGGTCTGGATGCCGCGATAGACCCCGATCCCGTGCTCGAGGTGGACGACGTAGTCGCCCGCCTGGAGCTGACCGGTCGCCGCCGATGGCGCCGCCTGACGATAGCGCCGGGCCCGCCGGAGCCGGCGGGCGCGACGGAAGATCTCGTGGTCGGTGAGGACCCGGAGGCTCCGCATCACGAAGCCGCCGTCGAGCGCGCCGATCGCCAGGGTCGCGTTCACCCGGCTGCCGCCTTCATTCAGCAGCTCGTCGAGCCGCTCGAGCTGGCCCTCGTTGTCGCAGAGGATGAGCGAGGGAATCTCGCCGGCGAGCATCGACCGGAGACGGCGGATGTCCCGTTCCACCGACTCCGGCGGGAAGAAGCCGGCATTGAGCGCCGGCGCCGGGTCGCGGGTGGAGATCCTGGGAAACGCGTTCAGCCGGCGGGTCCACGACTCCGGCGGCTCGAAAAGCTCCTCACGCGCCGACACCTCTTCGCCGAGGCGCCGCGCGATCTCGAGATGGTGCGCCGCCTCGCGCCAGGAGCGGGAGACTTCCTCCTGGTTGGCGGTGGCGGAGTCCTCGATGATGAGCGTATCGGAGGGCAGCAGTTCGAGAATGCCCTGGCGCACGGCGGGCCCGGCGGGCGCCGTGGCCGACCCGGATGCCAGGCGACCGGCCGACCCGCCAAGCGGGAGGACGGTGATCTCGTCCATCACGTCGCCGGAGCGCTGGGTCGTCAGGTCGAAGACCCGGATCGATTCGAGGTCGTCACCCCACCACTCCAGCCGGGCGGGATTCGCCATGCCGAAGCCGTAGACATCGATGATCCCGCCGCGGACGGAGAACTGGGCGACCTCGGTCACGGTGGGGACCCGGCTGTAGCCCATCGCCTCGAGCGAGGCGGCGACATCGCTGAGCGTCGTGCCGGCTCGGGCGCCTGCCCGCGGCTTCGCGGATGTCGCGGCGTGCGGCCGGATCCGGAGTGTCGCCTCCCGGAGGCTCGCGGCCACACGGGTCCGCTCCTCCGTCGCCCGGGCGGTGGTCACCAGGATCCGGAGCCGGCCCTCGAGCAGGCCCGACAGCGTCTCGGCCCGCTCGCCGGCGATCTCGTAGTGCGGCTCGTCCTCGCCTAACGATTCACGCTGGGGATAGAGCGCGATCGGCAGGTCGGTCAGATGCTGGAGGTCGGTGAGCCACCGCTCCGCGTCGGCCGGCGTCGTGGCGACCACGGTGAAGAAGCGTTCGGGGAAGGCGCGTGCGAGCCACGCCAGCATCACCGCGGGGCTCGAGCCGGGAAGACCGCCGAGCGCGAGATGTGATCCGCGGGCCGGGAGCCGGTCCCGGAGATCGAAGGCGAAGCCGGTGCGCTCGAAGGCGTCGAGGAGGAGAGCGAGCGTCATCGGCCGCGCCGCAATCCGCTGGCGAGCGCCACCTCCGCCAGCGCCAGCAGCAGCGCCAGCCAGAGCACCGGACCCTGGAGGCTCGCCCGCCCCGCCCCGGCAAAGGCGGCGCCGGGCGCCTCGGACGGACGCACCACCCGGCTTCCGGGCCACAGCGACTCGACCTGCGCGTCGCTCGCGGGACGGAGTTGCGATTCCCTCGGGTCGAGGTTCACGCTCAAGCCACCGACGGTATCCGGGCCGGCCAGCAGGTAGTAGACGCCGGCCGCGGGAGGATGGAAGGCGGCACCGCCCTCCACCGCCCAGCGGTGCCCTCCCTGGATCACGTCGGTGACGAGATCGGGCAGCAGGATGGCGTCCCCCGGGGTGCCTGACAACATGGCCAGCTGGCCGCGGGCGATCCGGTTGACGACGGCGTCCATGAAGGACACGAATCGCGCCGAGAGCGGCAGGCTGGTCCAGGCGGGATCGAGCCGGCTCCCTACCAGCACCACATCGCCGCTCCTCGCCACCCACGGCGCGCCGCCCACCGTCGCGACGATACCCTGCGCGGCGCTCGGCCGGAGCGGCTCGAGGGTGTAGCGCCGGGTGACCTGTTCCCTGCCGGTGATGGTGCCGCTGTCGCTCACCCCGGGCGTCTGGACCAAGGTGCCGAAACGCCAGGCCACGCCTCGCCGCTCCAGCTGGCGGTTGAGGGCACCGAGCGCGGCAGGGTCAGCGGGCGGCACCACGATCGAGGCGCCGGCTCCGAGGGTACCGAGCGTGAGTTCGGTGCCGCGGCGCAGGCGGCCGCTCGACTCGAGCACATCGCACACCGCGCTGACGTACCGATCTGCGGGGTCCCATGCCACGCGCGCCACCGGTGCGATTCGCACGAGGGCGAGGGCATCGTCGTCGGCCCGAAGTTCGTCCGGCGCCTTGCCGGCACGAACGGTCCACCACCCGGGGGCCGCCCCGGAGAGGGAGAAGCTCCCCGCGGCGCCGGAGGCCACGAGGGCCTGCCGGGCCGGGCGATCGCCGAGTACCACGGAGACCGGCGCGGTGCCGGTGTCCCCCGACAACGCGACCGTCAGGACTCCGCCTTCGGGGGTCCAGGGCTGTGCTCCCGCGTCGACGCGCGTGATCCCGATGTTGGGCGGCGCGGGATCGTCCCCGCGGACCACCACCACGCCCGCACTCCCCGGCGCGGGCGAGAGCGCGGTGGCCTGCAGGTCGGTGAAGAGCACGATGCTGCCCGGGCGGGCATCCCCGCGCAGCACGTCGGTCGCGGCGGTGACCGCCTCGCCGAGATCCATCCGGCGCCCCGAGGGCTGCAGGCTGTCGAGGGCGTGCAGAAGATCGGCGGGACTTCCCCTCCGGGCGATGCCGTCGCTGGCGAGGAGCCAGAGTGCGTCGGACGGGGTGGCCCGCTCGAGCACGCGAGCGGCGGCAGCGCGGAGCTGTGTCAGGCGCGGCGCTCCGGAGACGATCACGCCGCTCGAGGGGGAGTCGTCGACGATGAGGACCAGCGCGCTCGGCGTGTGGCTCACCGCCTCACGCAGCGGCGCCGAGGGACCGGCCGCGGCGAGCACCAGGGCCAGGATCAGCAGTGTGCGGATCAGCAGCAGCAGCCAGTGACGCAGCTTGAGCCGTCGCTGGTGTTCCTGGGTCACCTGCACCAGGTACCGGACCGCCGGGAAGTCCACGGTGGGCGGGTCGCGGCGCTGGATCAGGTGCAGGATGAGCGGGACGGCCGCGAGCGGCAGTCCGAGCAGCAGCCAGGGATGGAGGAAGCCGATCACGCGAGGCCGGAGCGACCGCCGACGACCCGGCGCATGGCGAGGCCGAACGGGGTGTCGGTCGTGATGTGGTGATACTGGATACCGCTGCCGCGGCAGGCCTTGCGCCACGCCTTCACGACGCCCGTCACGGTCTCGCGATAGGCGTCGGCCCAGTCCTTGGGACGGAGCGTCACCCCTTCATGGGTCTCGGGATCCTCGAAGCGCGCCTCGGCCGGACCGCCGAGCTCCAGCTCCGCGGGATCCATGACATGGAGCACCATCACCTGGTGCCCGCGATGACGGAGGAACTTGAGCGCCCGCAGGGTGAGTTCGCGGTCGAGCAGCAGGTCGGAGATGAAGATGACGAGGCCCCGGCGCCGGAGCAGATCGACGACCCGGCGCAGCGCCGGCTCGGCGGCGGTGCCCATCCCGGGCTGCAACGCATTCATCGTGGCCAGGAGCTGCTGCCACTGCCCGGTGTGGGCACGCGCCGGCACGACGGAGCGTACGGCCTCGTCAAAGGCGATGAGACCGACGGCGTCGCGCTGGCGGATGAGCAGGAGGGCCAGCGCAGCGGCGAGCCGCTGGACGTAGTCGATCTTCGAGAGCACCGTCGCCGCGTCCCCGCTCCAGGCCATGGAGCGGCTCACATCCGTCACCAGCATCGCGCGAAGGTTCGTTTCCTCTTCATATTGCTTGACGTACAACCGGTCCTTCCGGCCGAGCAGCTTCCAGTCGACGTAGCGCAGCTCGTCGCCCGGCTGGTACATCCGGTGTTCGGCGAACTCCACCGAGAATCCCCGCCGCGGCGAGCGGTGGAGGCCGGTGAGAAAGCCCTCAACCACGCCCTCGGTAAGGAGTTCGAGACCCGCGAGATGGGCAGCTTGACGCGGGTCGAGCAGGTCGAGACGGGGGCGGGGGGGCGCGGCGGGGGCCGTCATGGGGGCCGCAACGTACCGGGACCGGGCGGGTGAAGTCAACGCGACACCCGAGTGTCCACCGGACCGGACGCGCTGGACACTCGCGAAAACGCGGCAAAATCGCGTAAGTGATGCGATGCAAGCAGTTGCGCGATAATTTCGGCGCTGGCACACGGCCTGCTCAAGCGGCTGTTGTCCACCCCGATGTCTCTGGAGGTCATATGCTGTCCCTTCTCAGTCTGGCGCTGGCCGCACTCTCGGCCGGTCCTGCCCCGACTTCGGCCCCGCCACCGACCGCCCTGATCGCCAACTGGGTGCGGAGCGGCAGCCGGGAACGTCCCCGCATCAACATCTGGCTCAACCGGGACGACGTCTACAATCGTGGCGACCGGGCCCGGGTCTACTTCAAGAGCGATCAGGACGCCTACGTCACGATCATCCGGATCGATACCGACGGCCGGATGCGCGTCCTGTTTCCGATCGACCCCTGGGAAGACAACTTCGCCCGCGGCGGCAAGACCTTCGAGGTGCTGGGTCGTGACCGGGACGAGGCGTTCCGGATCGATGATTACCCCGGCGTCGGCTACGTCTTCGCCATCGCGTCCGAGGATCCCTTCAGCTACGACGATATCGTGCGCGGGGATCACTGGGACTACCACACGATTTCCGACGGCCGGGTCCGGGGCGACCCGTACGTGGTCGTGAGTGATATCGCGGACAAGATCGCCCGGGAAACCGATTACGACTACGACGTTTCGCAGTACTACGTCGAGAAGCACTACGACTATCCGCGGTTCGTCTGCTACGACTGCCACACCTACACCAGCTGGCGGGCGTGGGACCCCTACGATTCGTACTGCTCGCGGTTCCGCATCGTCGTCTACGACGACTGGTACTACTACCCCTACCGGTACCGGAATGGCGGCACCTATATCGGGCGCCCCTACCGCCCGGGCCCGCGGTACGTGTTCAAGGACAGCAATCCGCGGAACGACTACGTCACCCGGGTTGCGGAGCGTCCGCGTGGCGTGGATGACAGCCGCCGGCCCACGATCGAGCGCGACCGTACCAGCGCCGACGTCGGCGGTCGCGGGGTGATTCCCGCTCCGGTCTCCGAGCGGCGGCGGGCACCTGACGTGGGTAACCGCAGTGGCGGGGTGACCGGTGATCCCCGGCGCGCACCCGATACCCGTCAGCCTTCGCAGGATGGCCGGGCATCGACGCCCAGCACCGACCGGCAGCCGCAGCGTCGCACCGAGCCGGACCGGTCCCGCGACCCTGGCAACACCCGGGAAGTCCCTCCCTCGAATCAGGGAGACTCGCCCCGTCGCCGGCCGAACGAGGATCGCAGCGCGCAGCAGGGCCAGGATGACGGCAATCGCAGCGACACTCCGAGGGACCGGGCGCCGGTGCAGCGCGACCCTGTCCAGCGTGACCCGGCGCCGGAGCGGCGTGAGCCGCCTCGGCAGGACCCGCCGCGACAGAGCGCGCCGAACGACCGGCCGAGCGCCCAACCGAGGCAGGCCCCTCCCGAACGGGCGGCGCCGAGGTCGGAACCGCCGCGGAGCACCGGTGAGCCGCAGCTCAGGCGCCGCCGGCCCTGACGAAAAGCGAAACCCCTTCCAGCGCCCGTCCGTACCTCAGCGGCCGGGCGCTATCTTTTCCCGGTTCCGACGCGGATTTCCTCCAGCCCAGGTTGCCGATGCGCCGATTCCTGTTGAGCCTGATCGCCAGCTGCTCCACCGCCACCCTGCTCGCGGGCCAGTCGAGTCCCGCGCTGCGGGCCGCCGCCCAGACCATCACCCAGGCCGACGTCCAGCGCCGCATCAACATCATCGCCGATGACTCGATGATGGGCCGCGACACGCCGAGTCCGGGCCTGGACAAGACTGCGCAGTATGTGGCGGACCAGTTCAAGCGTTTCGGATTGAAGCCTGCCGGTGAGAATGGCACCTGGTTCCAGCGCTACAACATCTCCCGGCGGAAGATCGACCCGGCTGCTTCCCACGTCGGCTTCATCTTCAAGGGTCAGCATGTGCATGCCGACCTGAGCCGCGATGCCCGCTTTGCCTTCGGCGGAGTTCCGGACAATGAGGTGCTGGCGCCCGCCACGCTGCTCGGCGGCACCTTCAGCGCCGAGGATGCGCAGGCGCTCGAGGTGAAGGGCAAGGCCGTCATCGTGGTGATGGACTACACCAAGCCGATCGCTCCCTCGCTGCAGCAGGCGATCGGCGTGATTCTCGGCCGGGGTGCTGCCGGCGTGGTGCTGCTCTCGAACCGCGACTCGGCCACGTTCGCCCAACGCGTCGCCGGCCAGGCCCAGACCCGGGTCGGAGTGGACGGCATGGGGACGCGGGCGCCGATCGTCGAGGTGCACCAGCGTGCGCTGGGTGACGTGCTGACGGGGGCCGGGATCGACCTGGCCGAGATTCGCGGCTCGGCAAGCGCCGTGAAGCGCGACCTTCCCGACCTCACGATCGGGTTCGGCCTCAAGGACACGGTGCTGCAGAGCGCCTCCGCGCCGAACACCGTGGGCATGCTCGAGGGCACCGACCCGAAGCTCAAGAGCGAGTTCGTGGTCTTCTCCGCGCACATGGACCACGTCGGCACCGCGGGCGGCGGCCAGTGTCAGGCGCGTGGCGGCGACACGATCTGCAACGGCGCCGATGACGACGGCTCCGGCACGGTCGGCGTGATCGAGCTGGCCGAGGCCTTCAGCCAGAAGGGCGCGCGGCCGAAGCGGTCGATGATCTTCCTGACGGTGAGCGGCGAGGAGAAGGGGCTGTACGGCAGCTCGTACTTCGTCGAGCATCCGACGATCCCGCTGGCCCAGGTGGTCGCGGACCTGAACATCGACATGATCGGGCGCAACTGGAAGGACACGATCGTGGCGATCGGCCGGGAGCACTCGGATCTCGGGGCGACGCTCGGCCGGGTGAATGCGGCGCACCCCGAGCTCACGATGACGGCGATCGACGACCGCTGGCCGGAGGAGAATTTCTATTCCCGTTCCGACCACTTCAACTTCGCCCGGAAGGGCGTGCCGATCCTGTTCTTCTTCAACGGCACCCATCCGGACTACCACCAGGTCACGGACTCGCCGGACAAGCTCGACAGCGAGAAGGAGTCGCGCATCCTCCGCCTGCTCTTCTGGCTCGGACAGGATGTCGCGAACGCGCCCCAGCGACCGAAGTGGACGCCAGAGAGCTACGACAAGATCGTGGAGCCCTCGGCGCGCTGACGCCGTGGGACGGGTCCGGTCGCCGGCCTCGTTGAGGCTGGCGGCCGGGCGCCTAGACCTGCCGGGGCGCCCGCCCCAGATTCCCTCCCATGACTGAGACACCCGGATCCCTCGCCGACTTCAACGCGTTCCGCAGCCGGATGAACGACGTCATCCTGAATGCGGGCAACCTGACGATCAACCGCTTCTTCGCGCTCGATCACCGCTGCTACGAGGCCGGCGCGCTGGGCACCAAGACGAAGGAGATGCTCGGCCTGGTGGCCAGCATGGTGCTGCGCTGCGACGACTGCATCACCTATCACGTGGAGCGGTGCCATCAGGAGGGCACCACCCGCGAGGAGTTCCTGGAGATCTTCTCGGTGGGGCTGGTGGTCGGCGGGAGTATCGTGATCCCGCACCTGAGGCGGGCGATGGCGCGGCTGGAGGAACTGGAGGGGACGGCCGGCTGACGGCGCCCGCGATCGCCTAACGGACGATCGCGGCGCGGATCTTCGCGGCGAGTTCCGCCTCGGGCATCGCATCCCAGTCGCGACCGACGACGAGGTTCACCCGATCCGCCCCGGAGTTGCACTCCACTGTCACGGTCGGGCCCGGCTCACGACTGTCGTCGGGCAGCTCGAGACAGATCCAGGAATCGCCTTCGAAGTCCGTCACAATGCGCACGGGAAGCTCCGCGTCTCGGGGACGTCCGCCGGCCCACCTCGGCACCGGGACCGGTGAAGGGTGCGCCGTCGGGCTTCAGGAATCAACCGTCGTCCCCCGTGGGACCGCGGGAGCCGCCCCGGCGGAACCCCACTGGCCGAGCAGGACCCCACCGATGATGCAGGCTCCCCCGATGAAATGCACCAGCGTCGGCCGCTCGCCCAGCAGGACGAGCGCGGTGAGGGTCGCCACGAGGGGACTCGCGCAGGTATACAGCGCGGCGCGGGACGCCCCGAGGCGCTGGACCGCCCGGCTCCAGAGGAAGTAGGACGCCACGAGCGAGAGCAGCGTCGAGTAGGCGAGCCCGGCCCAGGCCCCGCCGCTCACGGCGCCCCAGTCCAGTCGATACAGCGATGGCAGTCCCGCGAGGACCAGCGCCGGGGTTCCCGCGAGCAGTCCCCAGGTGGTGACCCCGAGGGCGGAGACTTCACCGCCCAGCCCCCGCAGTCCGATCGTGTACACCGTCCAGCAGGCGACCCCGCCGAGAATGAGGAGGTCGCCCGACCAGTCGCCGTGGCTCAGGTCGAGTCCGCGCGCCGCGATCACCGCCACGACGCCGATGGTGGCGAGCGCGAGCGCCGCGTACTGGCGCGGCGGGATCCGCTCGTGGCCGAGCAGCCCGGAGACCACGGTCACGACGGTGGGCATCGCCGCGAGGATGAGTGCGGTGTTGGTCGCCGTGGTGCGGGAGAGACCGGTAATGAAGCAGAACTGGTAGAGGCTGTTGCCGACGATCCCGAGCAGCAGGAGCCGCCCCCAGAGGCGGCGGGGGATCGACCGCGCCGGTTCGGCGCGAAGCAGCAGGGCGCCGAGCAGCAGGGAGCCGACCGCGAAGCGCATCGCGGTGAAGGCGAGCGGCGGGATCTCCTGGAAGGTGAGCTTGGAGACGGCGTAGTTCCCGCCCCAGAAGAGCACGACGAGGATCATGCCGGTGTGGGGGGAGGGGAGGCGACGCATGCGGAAGGGTAATCGGGGCGGGAAGGACGGGGGGGAGGGGTAGGCGCTATATTCCCCGCCATGAAGCAGGCACGAATCCGAAATTTCTGCATTGTCGCCCATATCGACCACGGCAAGAGCACCCTGGCCGACCGGCTGATCGAAGCCACCGGCGCGGTCGAGAAGCGGCTCATGCGCGAGCAGCTGCTCGACACGATGGATCTCGAGCGCGAGCGCGGGATCACGATCAAGCTCAACGCCGTCCGGATGACGTACAAGTCCCGCGACGGGCAGGAGTACGAGCTCAACCTGATCGACACCCCGGGGCACGTCGACTTCACCTACGAGGTCTCGCGCTCGCTGGCGGCGTGCGAGGGGGCGATCCTCGTGGTCGACGCCTCGCAGGGAGTGCAGGCGCAGACGCTCTCGAATCTCTTCCTGGCGATGGACGCCGGCCTCGAGATCATCCCGGTCCTCAACAAGATCGACCTGCCCGGGGCGGAACCGGAGCGCCGGGCCAAGGAGATCATGGACCTGATCGGGGCCAAGCGGGAGGAGATCCTCTCGGTCTCCGCCAAGGAGGGCACCGGCGTCCCCGAGCTGCTCGAGGAAGTGGTGCGCAAGGTGCCGATGCCGCGCGGCAACCCGGACGCGCCGCTCCGGGCGCTGATCTTCGACTCGTATTTCGACCGCTACCGCGGCGCGATTCCGAGCATCCGGGTGGTGGACGGCACGCTCCGGAAGGGGATGCAGATCGCGTTCGGAGCGCATCCCGCCGACGTGTATACGGTCGACGAGATCGGCTACCTGCAGCTGGGCCAGCGGCCGACCGGCGTGCTCGAATCGGGCGAGGTGGGCTACGTCGTCGCGAACACGCGCAGCGTCGGTGACACCCGGGCCGGCGACACCATTCTCGATGCCGACAACCGCGCCACGGAGCTGCTGCCCGGCTACCGCGACGTGAAGCCGATGGTGTTCGCCGGCCTGTATCCGACGGACAGCGAGCAGTACGAGACGCTCCGCGACGCGCTCGCCAAGCTCAAGCTCAACGATGCGAGCCTCGGCTACGAGCCGGAGACGTCGACGGCGCTCGGCTTCGGCTTCCGCTGCGGGTTCCTGGGGCTCCTCCACATGGAGATCGTGGCGGAGCGCCTGCAGCGGGAATTCAACCTGGACCTGATCACGACGGTCCCGACGGTGGAGTACTACGTCTACCTCACCGACGGCACCATGACGCTGCTGGAGAATCCGACGAAGCTGCCGGATCCCGCGACGATCGCGAAGATCGAGGAGCCGTACGTGAAGGCCCGCATCATGACCCCGGTCGAGTACATCGGCGGCATCATGAAGCTGGGCACCGACCGCCGCGGCGTGTACCACGGCATGAAGTATCTGGACACCAGCCGGGTGGAGTTCGACTTCGACTTCCCCCTCGGCGAGATCGTGCTCGACTTCTACGACAAGCTCAAGGGCATCTCCCGCGGCTACGCCGCGATGGACTACGAACTCGCCGGGTATCGCGAATCGGACCTGGTCCGTCTCGACATGCTGATCAACGGCGAGGCGGTGGATGCGTTCAGCGTCATCATCCACAAGGACAAGGCCTACGAGTTCGGCCGGAAGATCTCCGAGAAGCTGAAGGAGCTCATCCCGCGGCAGCTCTTCGTGGTCGCGATCCAGGCGGCGATCGGCAACAAGATCATCGCCCGCGAGACCATCTCCGCCCTCCGGAAGGACGTGCTCGCCAAGTGCTACGGCGGCGACATCACCCGGAAGCGGAAGCTTCTCGAGAAGCAGAAAGAGGGCAAGAAGCGGATGAAGCAGCTCGGCCAGGTGGAGATCCCGCAGGAGGCGTTCCTGGCGGTGCTGCAGGTCGACTAGTTCCGGGTTCCGAGTTCCGAGTTCCGAGTTCCGAGTTCCGAGTTCGTACGGGAGAGGCGGCGAATGGTCAGCGAGTCAAGACGCGAGACCATCGCACCTGGTACCCGGAACCCGGAACTCGGAACTCTTGTCGTTCAGACCGCGCATCTCGGTGACATGGTCCTCACGCTCCCGCTGCTGCAGCGACTGGCGGAGCGGGACGGTCCGGTCGATCTGGTCACCACGCCCGCCGCGGCACCGCTCGCCGAAGGGCACCCCGCCGTCCGTTCCGTCATTCCCTTCGACAAGCATGGCGCCGACCGTGGCTTGTCGGGCCTCCTCCGGCTCGGCCGCCGGCTCCGGGCGAACCGCTACGTGCGCGTCGTGCTACCGCACGAGTCGCTCCGGTCGGCCGCACTCGGGTACCTCTCGCGCGCCGAGGAGCGGACCGGATTCACCGGCGCGCCTGGCGCGATCGGGTACACGCGCAGGATTCCGAGACCGAGCTCCGGGCACATGAGCGCACGCCTGCTCGCGCTGGCGGACCGGAGCGACCTGCCTCCCCGTCCCTGGCTCGCGCTCTCCTCAGCGGAGCGCGCGGCCGCGGCTGCGTGGCTTGGGACGGAGGGCATCACCGAGCCGTACGTCGTGCTGGCGCCCGGGTCGCGCTGGGGCACGAAGCGCTGGCCGTACTTCGCCGAACTGGCGCGATCGCTTCAGCATCCCATGGTAGTCGTCGGCGGGCCGGAAGACGCCGCGCTCGGCGCGGCACTGGTGCGCGCCGCGCCGGAGCGATGCCGGAGTGCCGTGGGGTTCGCCGATCTCCGGACCGCCGCGGCACTCATCGCACGCGCGGCACTCGTCGTCAGCAACGATTCGGTGGCCCTGCACCTTGCGACCGCGCTTGACCGCCCGGTCGTCGCGATCTTCGGCCCGACCATCCCGGCGTTCGGCTTCGGCCCGCTCGGCGACGACCCCGTGCTCGAGCTGGCCCTGCCCTGCCGGCCCTGTTCGCCCCACGGCCCCGCCACCTGCCCGCTGGGACACCATCGCTGCATGCGGGAGCTCGACGTGGCCCGCGTCCGTGAGGCGGTCGAGCACCGCCTCGCGGGCTCCGCCTGAGGCCGCGTCTCCTTCACGAAAGGTCTCGGAGTGGAGAGTTGGGCCCTCTTTCCGTATCATTCCCCCCGTTCGCATCCCTGAACCCCCTACCGGCCGCGACCCCATGCGCGTCATTGTCGGCATCGACCTCGGCGGCACCAACATCGTCTGCGGCTGCGTCGCCGAAGACGGCTCCTCCATCCATGGCGTAGTGAGCGTCCCCACCGGCGCGGAGCAGGGGCCGGATGCGGTGGTCCAGCGGATCGTCGCGGCCGCGAAGCAGAGCATCGAGGAGTGCCGCGCCGAGATTCCGGGCGTCACGGTCGTCGGTGCGGGCGTGGGTGCGCCCGGGCCGATGGACACCCGTTCAGGTGTCGTCCTGCTCACGCCCAATCTGGGCTGGGTCAACATGCCGCTCCGCCAGCGGCTGCAGGACGGGCTCGGACTCCGGACGGCGCTCGACAACGACGCCAATTGCGCGGTGCTCGGCGAGTGGTGGATGGGAGCGGCGCGCGGCACCCAGGTCACCATCGGCCTGACGATCGGGACCGGCATCGGCGGCGGGATCATCATCGGCGGGCGACTCTATCACGGCGCGTCGGACATCGCCGGCGAAGTTGGCCACATCACGATCGACGCCAACGGCCGCCGCTGCAAATGCGGCAACTACGGCTGCATCGAGGCGTATGCCAGCGGACCGAACATCGCGCTCCGCGCGGTGGAGGCCCTCGAGAGCGGCGCGGAGTCGAGCCTGCCGTCGTATGTCGCGGGAGATCTCCGCAAGATCACGGCGCAGACGGTCTACCAGGCGGCGCAGGCGGGGGATGAACTCGCGCTCGAGGTGGTGCGCGATACCGCGAAGTTCCTCGGCGCGGCGGTCGCCGGGCTGATCAATATCTTCAATCCCGAGGCGATCGTGATCGTCGGTGGCGTCACGCTCGCGGGCGAGAACCTGTTCGAGCCGCTCCGGCGGGAAGTCACCCGCCGCGCCTTCAAGCCGGCAGTCCAGGTCTGCCGCATCGTGCCGGGCGAGCTGACCGGCGTCGCCGGGGTGTATGGTGCCGCCCGGGCGTACATCGAGCAGGTGGAGGCCGGAATCATTTGAAGGTCGGCGTCCTCGGTTCGCTCGTCTGGGACGTGATCCACGGGCGGGATCCCGCCGCCGCGCCCGTGGAGGAGTGGGGAGGGATCGCGTACGCGCTCGGCGGATTCGATGCCGCGCTGCCCGCAACATGGCAACTGGTGCCGCTCATCAAGGTGGGGAGCGACCTCCGCGACCAGGCGGCCGACCTGCTCGGCACCCTTCGGCGCCTGGTGCCCGGCGGCCGTTGCGTGGAGGTGCCGGTTCCCAACAACCGCGTCACGCTGCGCTACCAGGCTGGCGACCGCCGCACTGAGCGGATGTCCGGCGGTGTTCCGGGCTGGACCTGGGCGGAACTCGGCCCGATGGTCCGCGACCTCGATGCGATCTACCTCAACTTCATCTCCGGCTTCGAACTCGAACTGGGCACGGCGCAGGCGCTGCGCCAGGCCTTTCACGGTCCCATCTATGCCGACATGCACAGCCTGCTCTTCGGCATGCCGCAGGACGGGATCCGGGTACTGCGGCCGCTCGCCGATCCGGCGGCGTGGCTCCGTTGCTTCGACATCGTGCAGATGAACGAGGACGAGATGACGATGTTCGCACCGGACCCGCTCGCGCTCGCCGCGCAGGCGATGGCGGCCGGCGTGAAGCTGCTGGTCGTGACGCTGGGGCCGAGGGGTGCGGTGTATTTTGCCGCGCCGGGTTTCGCGGGCTTTGGCGGCAGCGCGGACGGGGGTGCCGCGGTGCGCACGGCGCGCATCGCGGCGCCGCCGGTGGACGCGATCGATCCCACCGGCTGCGGCGATGTCTTCGGCGCGGCGCTCTGCGCCAGCCTGCTCGCGGGCCAGGCGCCCGAGACGGCGATCCACTCGGCCAATGCGCTTGCGGCGCGCAATGCTTCACTCCGCGGGGCCACGCGACTCGGCCGCCTCCTGCTTGGTGAACTGGTGACGGCGGAAGGAACCGCATGAGTCGCGTAGTCGAGGTGCCCGCGTCGTTCGACGACCGGAGTTTCGAGCAGTTCGCGCAGTCGTTCTCCGCGGGGCCGCTCACCGACCGCATGCTGTTCGATGCACGCGGCGCGCAGTGGGCCTCGCCGTTCGGACTGGTCGCGATGCTGACCGCGGCCCAGGCGGTGCGGGAAGCGGGCGGACCGGTGCCCGGCTTCACCGTTCCCGTCTCCGACGATGTGCGGCGCTACTGGGCCCGGACCGGCTTCTTCGGGCATCTCGCCGAACTGGCGGAGCTGCACGGCAAGGTGCCGAAGAACAAGCCCGACACCCACTCCGACGTGCTGCTCGACGTGACCCCGGTGCGCGCCTCGGAAGACGTGCACGCCGTGGTCGGGAAGATCCAGGAAGGCGCCGCGCGGATCCTGCATGGCGAACTCGGCCTCGAGGCCAAGGCGACGATGGGATTCGCCATGGCACTTTCGGAGGCGTGTCAGAATATTGTAGAACATGCCGGGACTGGCGGGTGGGTGTCGGTCCATGCGTATAGCTTTCGGAAGCGGCTGGGGCGGCGCGTCGTCGTGATCGCCGTGGGGGACTCGGGCGTCGGCTTCCGCCGCTCGCTCGAGGCGACCCAGTCCCGCCGCTTCGGCGACCGATGGGGCGACGGCGCGGCACTCGAGGCCGCCGTCATCCAGAACGTGAGCCGGTTCCGTGATCCGGGCCGCGGACAGGGAATCGCCGGCATCAAGCGCTACCTCTCCCGGTGGCAGGGCAAATTCAGCATCCGCAGCGGCACCGCCCGCATCGTGATCGTCCCGCCCTGGGATGACGACGCGCCGATGACCGAGCATCTCGCATCGTTTCCGGGTGCGCAGGTCCAGATCGTTATTCCCGCCCAGGAGGGCACCAGCGGATGACACAGACCATCCGGGTCGAGCGGCTGCTGCGTGAATCGGTCCAGACCGCCTACTGCGATCTGGTCACCCGGTCCACCGGCCGCGCGGTCCGTACCAGCATTCAGCAGGCGCTGGTCGCGGGCGGGGCCTCGCTCGCGATGCTCGACTTCTCCGAGGTGGGGCTGGTGGACTTCAGCTGCGCGGACGAGATCATCGCCAAGCTGCTCATGGACCCGCCGGGCGAGACCTACCTGATGCTGCAGGGTCTGCGCGAGGAGCAGCTCGAGGCGATCGAGCATGTGCTCGAGCATCACGACATCGCGGCGCTGGTCTGCGACACCCCAGCCGGCGTCGCCCGTCCCGTGGGCCGGGTCTCGCCCGACCTCCGCACCGCCTTCTTCTCGCTGCAGGCGGAGGGTTCCACCTCCGCCGAGGCGCTGGCGCGGAAGATCGGCTGGAGCCTGGCCCATACGACCGAGGTGCTCGAGACTCTGGCGCGGCTCCGGCTGGTCCGGGCCGAGTCGGGGTGCTACGCCGTGCCGCAGCCGGCCTCATGAAGAAGAAGCCGGGCCTCTCGACCCTCGCCATCCACGGCCAGCCCGTGCGGCGCGGCGACTGGGAGCCGGTCGTCCCTCCGATCTACCAGAGCAGCACCTTCACCAATCCGGTCGGTTCCGACGACACGGTGATGTATTCCCGCTACGGGAATAATCCGAACCAGACCGCGCTCGCCGCCAAGTACGCCCAGCTCGAAGGCGCCGAGGGGGCGATTTTCGTTTCGAGCGGCATGGCGGCGACGGCGCTGGCGCATCTCGCCGTGCTTCGGCCGGGCGATCACCTGGTGTCGAGCAGCTGGATCTATGGCGGGACGCGCCGGCTGTTCGATGAGGAGTTCGGCCGGCTGGGGATCGAAGTCACCTACGTGCAGCCGGACCAGCCCCGGATGTGGCGTCGCTCGGTGCGGAAGAGCACCCGCGCCGTCTTCGTCGAGACGCCCACCAATCCGAACATGCGGGTCCTCGATCTCGCGCCGATGGCGCAGATCGCCAAGGACGGCGGGTTCGCGCTGCTGGTGGACGCCACCTTCGCGAGCCCGATCAACTACCGGCCGCTGGAGCATGGCGCCGACATCGTCATCACCAGCGCGACCAAGTACCTGAACGGGCACAGCGACGTGATTGCGGGCGCCGTCGCGGGATCGGCCTCGGTGATCGAGGAGGTGACCCGGCTGATGTGCCTGTGGGGTCAGGCCATCGACCCGCACGCGGCCTGGCTGGTGGAACGCGGCATGCGGACGCTGGCGATCCGGATGGAGCGGCACAACATCAACGGCATGGCGGTGGCGCGCTGGGCCGAGCTGCGCGACGGCATCCTCAAGGTCCACTACCCCGGCCTGACGAGCCATCCCGATCACGAGTTCGCATCCCGGGTGCTCGACGGCTTCGGCGGCATGGTCGGCCTCGAGATCAAGGGCGGTGCCCGCGGGGCGGAGCGGTTCCTCAAGAAGCTCAAGCTGGTGACCCATGCGCCGAGTCTCGCCGGGGTCGAGAGCCTGGCCTCCGAGCCCCGCTTCACGAGTCACGCGCACAGCAGCGAGGAGCAGCGGCTCAAGCAGGGCATCCCGGATGGCTTCGTCCGGCTCTCCTGCGGCATCGAGGACGCGGCGGACATCATCGCCGACCTGGACCAGGCGCTCGGGTAGGCGCGCGGGTTGGCGCGCA
>JBGASX010000038.1:28636-43033 GCA_044229445.1 Gemmatimonadales bacterium
TACCAACCCCCGACCGCCAATCCTATCTTCCCCCCCGTGATCCGCTTCTCGCACGTCTTCAAGGATTATCCCAAGGGCGCGGCCCTGAAGAACGTCTCCCTTCACGTCGCGAAGGGGGAGTTCGTCTTCCTCACCGGTCACAGCGGTGCGGGAAAATCCACCATGCTGAAGATGATGTATGGCGACCTGCGGCCCTCGAGCGGCGACGTGCGGGTTTCCGGCTTCAACATCGCCGAGCTCAGCGCCGCGGACGTCCCCCGGCTCCGGCGCCGGCTCGGCATCATCTTCCAGGATTTCCGGCTGCTCGATGACCGCACCGCCGAGGAGAACATCGCCTTTGCGCTGGAGGTCACCGGCTCCCGCCGGGACGGCATCGCCTCGAAAGTGATGCGGGTCCTGACCCAGGTGGGGCTCGCGGCCAAGGCCCAGGCCTATCCGCAGGAACTCTCCGGCGGGGAGCAGCAGCGGGTGGCGATCGCGCGGGCGCTGGTGAACGACCCCACGATCCTGATCGCCGACGAACCGACCGGCAACCTCGACGAGCGCGCGACCCGCGGCGTCTTCCAGCTCATCCGCGAGATCAACGCCGGCGGGACGGCCGTGGTGATGGCGACCCACGACCTCGACCTGGTGAAGCAGACGACCTATCGCACCGTCGAACTGCGCGAAGGCACGGTGGTCTTCGACAGCGGCGTGGATGACGGCAGCACGACGGAGGACGAATGAGGCTGCTCTTCCGTGAGGCCCTCTCCGCCTTCCGCCGCGCCCCGCTGCTTTCGGCGCTCTCGATCACGACGATCGGCTTCTCGCTCTACGCGGTCGGGCTCTTCGGGCTCGTCGCGGTCAACCTGCGTGAGGCGCTGCACACCGTGGAACAGCGGGTGGAGGTGGTCGCCTACCTGCTCCGCGGCACGCCGCCGGAGACGATCGCCCAGGCCTCCGAGGACATCAACGCCTTTCCCGAAGTCGCGCGGGTCACCTTCGTCAGTGAAGACGAGGCGCTCAAGCGCGCCCGGATGGAGCTGGTCGAATTCCGCGACGCCTATCGCGACCTGAGCGTGAACCCGTTGCCGGCCTCGCTCGAGATCCAGCTCAAGGAGGGTTACCGCGACGCCGAGCATACCGCCGCAGTGGCCGAGCGGCTCAAGGGGTACGGCTTCGTGGATGACGTGCGCTACGGGCGGGAGTGGATCGAGAAGCTGGACCGGCTCAGGAACATTGCCGGGCTGGTGGGACTCACCATCGGACTCGCCTTTGCCGCCGTCGCCGTGGTCATCATCGGCGTCACCATCCGGATCACCGTGCTGCAGCGGGCCCGCGAAATCGCCATCATGCGGCTGGTGGGCGCGACCAACGGCTTCATCCGCGGCCCCTTCCTCCTCGAGGGGATGCTGAAGGGGCTGCTCGGCGGGTTGCTGGCGATCGGACTCTGCTATGGCACCTACATGCTGTTCCGCGGTCAGGTCGAGCTCGCCACGTCCGGCATCGTCTTCCTGAAGACCTCGCAGGTCGTCATGGGGGTGGTGTTCGGCGTCTGCATCGGCCTCGCCGGGAGTCTGGTCAGCGTGGGCCGGCACCTGCGGAATGTGTAGGCGGGAAGGCGAGCGGTGACTCCGCGACCCGGACCCCGATCCCTTCGGCTGATGCTGGCAGCGGTCGGGCGTGCGCTGCCGATCGTCCTTCTGGTGCTGTCCGCCGCTCCCCCATCCCGCCTTGCCGCCCAGTCCGACCTCGACGACTCGCGCCGCCGCCTCGAAGAGGTCCGCCGCGAACGGGAACGGCTCGAGCAGGAGCGGATCCGGCTGCAGAGCCAGGTCCACGACCTCGGCGAGGAACTCGACAACATCGAGCGTCAGCGCCAGAGCACCAACCGGATCGTCAACGAACTCGAGACCCAGATCGGCGGGCTCAACAGCCACGTCGACCGCGCGAGCGCCGACCTGGCCCTGGCACAGGACAACCTCGCCGAGAAGCGCGCGGTGCTCGAGCGCCGGCTCTCGGAGATCTACAAGCGGGGCCGTCTCTACACCTTCGAGGTGCTGGTCGCGGCGCAGTCCTTCGGCGACCTGCTCTCCCGCTACAAGTACCTCTATCTCCAGTCGCGCCAGGACAAGTCACTGCTCGCCGACGTCGAGAAGCTCAAGGGCCAGGTCGAGCGGCGCCGCTCCGAGATCCTGCAGGTGAAGTCGCAGCTCGACCGCAGCAAGGACGAGCGCCAGGCCGAGCTGCAGCGCTACGCCAGGCTCGCCGACGAGAGCGCGAGCCGCCTGAGGGAGACCCGGCGCTCGGCACGCACCACGGAGCAGCAGCTCTCCGCCCTGCAGCGGGACGAGGCGCGGCTCAACGACCTGCTCGCCGAACTCGAGCGCGCGCGCCGGAACACCCCCCGTCCCTCGGGTGCGAACGCCCCCGCCACCCTCTCCACCGCCGACATCGGCAAGCTGGACTGGCCGGTCGACGGGCAGATCCTCTACAACTTCGGCCGCGAGCAGCTCGCCTCCGGGGCGGTGATCAAGCGGAACGGCATCGGCATCGGCGCGCCGGTGGGCACGCCGGTAAAAGCGGTCGAGAGCGGCACGGTGGAGCGGCTGCAGAACATGGGGACCTACGGACTCGCCCTCATCCTGTACCATGGCGATGGCTACCGTTCGCTCTACATGCATCTCGACGAAGCGAAGGTGGCGCTCGGCGCCAAGGTGACGAAGGGTCAGATCATCGGGACCGTCGGCGGACAGAACAGCGACGAGGGGAGTCAGCTCTACTTCGAGATTCGCGGGGAGGGCGGGATTCCGCTGGACCCGGCGGACTGGCTGAAGCGGCGGCGGTAGGGCGCGCACGGCCGGGCGGGCCTACCCGCCGCCCTCACGCCGCCACGGTATCCGCCGTTCCGATGCGCCCGTCGGTCTGGGCCTTGCCACGAAGCAGCGCGGCCTCGACCAGCGCGAAGAGATCCTGCGTGTCGCTCGCGGCGGGGTGGGGGAAGCTGACGATCCCGGCGGAGAGCGTCGGCCGGTCCTCGGCATGCAGGTCCGGAAACTCGTGCTGCTCGATGCGAGCCCGCACCCGTCCGATCGAAGCCCGCGCCCCGACGAGGTCGGTCTCGGGCAGCACGATGGCGAATTCATCCCCGCCGTAGCGGCTGACGAAGTCCGGCGCGCGCACTTCCTTGAGCAACAGCCCGCCCAGTTCGGCCATCACCCGGTCACCGACGACGTTGCCGAAGCGCTCGTTGTAGCGGCGCAGGCTGTCGACGTCGAGGAGCACGACACTGAACGTCAGGGCATAGCGCCGGGCCCGCTCGAACTCCTCCTGGATCCGGCGATCGAGGGCATCGAGATTGCCGCAGCCGGTGAGCATGTCGGTCGCCAGCGCGCTGGCCTGCCGGCGCGCGACCCCGGCACGCCGTTCCTCGTTCTCGAGCAGCCGGGCGGCGGAACGCAGGAGCCGTTCGGCGAATCCGAGCTGTTCCTGGGTGAGGGCCGGGTCGTCGCGGCGAGTCCGAAGGAGGAAGACGCCTGCCGGCTTGCCGTGCAGGTTCACGGGGATGACCGCGACGCTCCGCACGTCGGCACTGGCGCCGAGTTCCTTCCAGAGCGGGCGGATCTCCTCGAAGAAGGGATGCTCCACGAGATCCGGAATGAAGACCGTCCGTTCGGTGCGGAGCGCCTCGCGGATCTCGGGGTAGCGATAGAGGTCGACCCGGAGGTCTCGGGTCGCGGGCGTCTCGCAGACGGCAACGACCCGTCCGTAGCGTTCCCACGGCGAGGCCAGCAGAAAGGAGCAGCGCGGCAGTTCGAGCGCGAGACCGACTCGACGGACCAGCGTCTCGACGATGGCGTCGGACCGGATCGAGGCCGACAGCTCCTCGAGGATGTCGAACATCAGTTCCTGCCGCCACGCCGCCTGACGTTCCCCGCTGTCGAGCGGCGTCCGCCTGAGCCGGGCATGCAGCCGGGCGGTGAGTTCGGGCAGGTGCACCGGGGAAGCCACCGCGTCATCGGCCCCCATGGTCAGTGCCCGCTGCGGACCGTCGGGGTCGCGGTCGGCCAGGACGACGACGAGGGGGATGGCGCGCCAAGCATCGCCGGTCAGTTCGGCGAGTGCCGCTTCGAGATGCTGGTCCGCGCGAGGCGCGGTGACGAGGAGGAGGTCGGGCGGGGCGGCGGGCGGGTATTCGACGTCAGTGCCCTCAGCTTCCAGGAGCTGGTATCCTCCACGTGCCAATGCACGCTCGAGCCCTTCGGGGCGCGAGGCGGCATCGCCGAGAAGCAAGATCCGGCGCGGAGGCAGTGTCTCAGTCAAGATTCTTGGAATTCCAGCGGCGGCCGGGAACGTACCCGGTCCCGACGCCCTGTCAAGGAAACCATGCGATGCCCACAGCTCCCAGACCGGCCGATGAAATGCTCGGCGCTCACGTCTCGACCCAGGGCGGAGTCAGCACGGCGCCGGCCCGTGCCGAGGCCATTGGGGCCACCGCTCTCCAGCTCTTCACCAAGACGCCGAACCAGTGGCGGGAGCCGACGATCGACGCCGAGACCCGCACGCTATTCCAGGATGAGATGAAGAGAACGGGGATGCGAGCCGCGGTGTCGCACGATTCGTACCTGATCAACCTCGCATCGCCCGATTCGGACCTAAGTGCGCGATCCATCAAGTCTTTCATCGCCGAATTGGAGCGGTGTGAGAGCCTGGGGATTCCCTATGTGGTGTCGCATCCAGGCAACTATATCGATGACTGGCGCCGCGGTCTCGACGCCAACGCCGCCAACTACGCCCACTGCCTGGCCAAAGTGCCAGGGTCCACCATGGTGCTGCTCGAGACCACCGCGGGCACCGGCACGGCGCTGGGCCGCACCTTCGAGGAGCTGGCAGAACTGCGAGCCCTCATCCCCGAGCCGCAGCGCCAGCGGGTCGGCTTCTGTGCCGATACCTGTCATCTGTTCGCCGCAGGATACGACCTCGTGCACGACTACGACGGCGTCTGGAATCACTGGGAGTCGGTCATCGGTCTCAAGCACCTGCGCTGCCTGCATCTCAACGACTCGAAGACGCCCTTCGGCTCCCGCAAGGACCGCCACGAACTGATTGCCGAAGGGAGCCTGGGCGCCGAGCCCTTCCGGCGCATCATGACCGACCCGCGACTTCGGCACACCGTGAAGATCCTCGAGACGCCCAAGGGCGACGACATGGTGACCCTCGACCGCAAGATGCTGAAGCGGCTCCGTGCGTACGCACGGGGGGGCGAGCGTCCCCAACGTTGACCCGACCCCCTACGAACGGCATCTTACCGCGCATGCGAATTCTCTCCACATCTCTGGCGCTCGCCGCATTGCTCCCGGCAGCGCTCGCGGGACAGGCGCGCTACAGCGCGACCTTCGGGCTCACCGGAGGCACCCGTCTGGCGAAGGACCGGATCTTCCAGACCATCGACGTCAATCAGGCGCTCGCGCCGACCGTGACGATCGGCGCCTCGCTCCCGGTGAGCCCCCGGGAACGGGCCGGCCTCGAGATCGCGCTGGGCTTCGGCAAGACCCGGATCGCCGAAAGCGGTCTCCCGACCGTCGATGGCCCCAAGTTCCGCACGCTGAGCTTTGTTGGTGGGGTGGACGGACCGTTGTTCGGCCCGCTCCGCTACCATGGCGGGGCCGGCATCATGAAGTACCTGCCGGACAAGGAAGGCATCTTCGCCCAGGGGGGACCGACGCTGCTCCTGCTCTCGGGCGGCGTCGACTATCACATCGTCACCCGGGGTACCCTCGGCCTGGTGGCGAAGCTCCGGTATGACTACCAGCGATTCTCCACGAACACCCTCACCGCGACCGGCTTCACCCGCACGCAGGATGTGCATCGGGTCGGCCTGGGTCTCGGGATCGAGTATCAGCGCCCATGAACCGCTCCACGATTCTCGCCGCGATCGGCGGCCTGGCCGCCGTCGCCGCCATCGCCTGCAGTGACATCATCGCCCCCTCGCGCAACCTGCTGCGGTACGACTGGCGGCTGCCGATCGACTACGACAGCGCCGGACCGCGGTCGGACTCGCTCACCTTCCACTGGCCGCGCTCGTCGCTGCCCGTGAAGATCTGGGTGGAAGACCAGTACGACGTGCCGCAGCGGATCAGGGAGGGCATCGCGCTCTGGAAGACCGCGTTCATCTATGGTGAGTGGGATGCCAAGCTGGTGAACGACTCCAACAGTGCCGATGTGATCGTGCGGACCATCCTCCCGCCGCCGCTGGTCTTCCCCACCCCGGTCCGCATGGGCGCCTTCTTCGCCCCGGCGTGCCAGGGGGCCACCGATCTCGACACGGTCGCGACCCGCTTCCAGCTCCGGCTGCCGCTCCACGCCTACGTCCATCCCGACATCACGTATTCGCCGACGGATACCGTCGTCAACCGCTGCCTGAAGACCGTCGCCGCCCACGAACTCGGGCACACGCTTGGCCTCTTCCGGCACTCCCCTGATTCGCTCGACCTCATGTACGCGGTGCCCACCGCGACCTTTCTGAGCGGGAAGGATGTCGGCACCGCGGTGAACGTCTATCATCTCACGAGCGACATGGTGCCCGTGCGGCCCTGATCGCCCCTCGCGGGACAGCGACGCGGCGCCCGGTTCGTCCGGACGCCGCGTTTGCATATCTATTCACCTGCCGCGCCACGGTTGCCTCCGGTCCCCCTGCTGTCGAAATTCCCTCCCCCATGCGGACGGGCCGGGCCTCTGCCCCCCGACGCACCACCAGATGGAGCACATCCGAATGACCGCAACCGCCGAACCGCGGGCGCCTGCACTCAACTGTCCGTCCTGGGTCACCAACGAGCGGGTCAAGAGCTGGGTCGCCGAGATCGCGGCGCTCACCCAGCCGGACCGCATTCACTGGTGCGACGGCTCCCAGGCGGAGAACGATGCCCTGATCGAGCAGATGATCGCCTCGGGCACGCTGACCAGGCTCAACCCCGCGAAGCGGCCGAACAGCTATCTCGCGCTCTCTGACCCGAGCGACGTCGCCCGGGTCGAGGACCGCACCTTCATCTGCAGCCAGCGCCGCCAGGACGCGGGGCCGACCAACAACTGGGTCGATCCGCGCGAGATGCGCGCGACGCTCAAGCGGGTGTTCGCCGGCTCGATGCATGGCCGCACGATGTACGTGGTGCCCTTCAGCATGGGGCCGCTTGGCTCCCCGCTCGCGCACATCGGCGTCGAACTCACCGACTCGCCCTATGTCGTCGTCAACATGCGGATCATGACCCGCATGGGGCGCGGCGCCATGGAAGCGCTCAAGGCGGGCGACTTCGTGCCCTGCGTGCACTCCGTCGGGCACCCGCTGAGTGCCACCGTCAAGGACGTGCCGTGGCCGAGCAACAAGGCGGAGAAGTACATCGTACACTTCCCGGAAGAGCGGAGCATCTGGTCCTACGGCTCCGGCTACGGCGGGAACGCCCTCCTCGGCAAGAAGTGCTTCGCGCTCCGCATCGCCTCGGTGATGGCCCGGGACGAGGGCTGGATGGCCGAGCACATGCTCATCCTCGGACTCAAGAGTCCCGAGGGGGAGAAGCGCTACGTCGCGGCCGGCTTCCCCAGCGCCTGCGGCAAGACCAACCTCGCGATGCTGCTGCCGCCGAAGGGCTGCGAGGGCTGGAGCGTCACCACCATCGGCGACGACATCGCCTGGATCCGGCCGGGATCCGACGGCCGGCTGCATGCGATCAATCCCGAAGCAGGCTTCTTCGGCGTCGCCCCGGGCACCTCGATCCAGTCGAACCCGATCGCGATGGCGACGATCAGGGCCAACACGATCTTCACCAACGTCGCGCTCACGCCTGACGGAGATGTCTGGTGGGAGGGCATGACCGAGGAGCTCCCCCCGCAGCTCACCGACTGGCAGGGACAGGCCTGGACCCCGGGCTGCGGGCGCAAGGCAGCGCATCCGAACGCCCGCTTCACGGCGCCGGCGTCGCAGTGCCCGTCGATGGACCCCGAGTGGGAGAATCCGGAGGGCGTACCGATCAGCGCCTTCATCTTCGGCGGGCGCCGCGCCGCGCTGGTGCCACTGGTCGTGCAGGCGGTCAACTGGAACTTCGGCGTCTACACCGCGGCGACCATCGGGTCGGAAACGACCGCCGCCGCGACCGGAGCGGTCGGCCAGGTGCGCCGCGACCCCATGTCGATGCTGCCCTTCTGCGGCTATCACATGGGCGACTACTTCAATCACTGGCTGCAGCTTGGCCGGCAGATCGCGGACCCGCCCCGGATCTTCTGCGTCAACTGGTTCCGGAAGGACGCCGACGGGAACTTCATCTGGCCGGGGTACAGCCAGAACCTCCGGGTGCTCAAGTGGATCTTCAACCGCACCCGCGGCAAGGCCGGCGCGACCGAGAGTCCCCTTGGCTGGATGCCGCGCTACGAAGACCTCGACTGGACCGGCATGGAGGATTTCGGGCCGGAGACCTTCCGCGATCTGATGTCGGTTCCCCGCGAGGCGTGGAAGGCCGAGGTGCTCTCGCACCAGGAGCTCTTCGAGCGGCTGTACGACCGGATTCCGAAGGAGTTCATCCTGATGCGCGAGCTGGTGCTCTCCAGCCTCTGGCGCTCCGCCGAAGAGTGGAAGCTGGCGCACGAGACCGAAGAGGACTGAGCGCCTGACACGTGCGCCGGGAAGGGCCCTCTCCCGCTGCGGGGAGAGGGCCCTTCGTCGTTTTCCGCCCCAGGATGACAGCGGCCGTCTCTTCCGCCATCTTTCGCCCCATGACCGAGATCGAAGTCATCCGTGACCCGCTCTGGGACAATATCCGTCTCGAGGGCCACGCCGTGCGCGTCCTGGACACCGTGCCGATGCAGCGGCTGCGGTACATCAGGCAGCTGGGGCACGCCTTCCTGGTCTATCCAGGGGCCACCCATACCCGGTTCGAGCATGCGCTCGGGGCTTATCACCTTACCCGGCGTGCGCTGGCGGCCCTCGACGAGCGGGGCGAACTGGCGCGGGTGCCGGAGGAGGATCGCCTCGCGGCCAAGCTCGCCGCCCTGCTCCACGACATCGGTCACTATCCCTTCTCCCACGCCCTCGAGGAAGCCGGCTTCCCCCATCATGAGGGACTCGGTGTCGGCCGCCTGGGGCGGGCACCGCTGCTCGAGGAACTCACCCGGATCGGCGTCCCGGGTCTCGGCGCCAAGATCGGCGGGTTCATTACCGGCCAGAGCGCGAGTCCGCTGCAGGGGCTGATCTCCGGCTCGCTCGATCTCGACAAGATCGACTATCTGAGCCGCGACGCCCGCATGTGCGGCGTCCCCTATGGAGCGGTGGACGTCGACCGCCTGCTCGCGTCGCTGACGGTGATCGAGTCCGCCCCCGGACGCTTCCAGCTCGGCGTGCAGGAGAAAGGCATCAGCGCCCTCGAGTCGCTGCTGTTCGCCAAGTATCAGATGTACCGCAACGTCTACTGGCACCACGCCGTCCGGAGCGCCACCTGCATGTTCAAGCGGGCGGTCCGCGCGGCGGTGATGTCGGGTGCGCTCACGCCGGAACAGGTCGCCGATGCCACCGACGACGGCCTCACCGAGCGGCTCACCTCGGCCGACCCGACCGGCCTCGCGCGCGCGGTGGCGGCGCGCCGCCTCTACAAGCGGGCGCTCGACCTGCCGGCGAGCGAGGTCCCCGTGGAGGCCGATCCCTGGGTGCGCCCCAGGCCCGACCTGCTCGAGCGGGTCGAGAATCAGCTCGCGCTCGAGGTCGGCCTCGCCCCGGGAGAGCTGCTCTTCGATTTCCCGAGCAATCCCTCGATGCTCGCCGTCGACCTTCCGCTTCGGACCCGCACCGGCTCGGTGGAGCGTCTCACCGGTGAAGGGCGCGCCGGCCAGTTCGGCCTGCCGCGCGTCGCCGGCGAACTCTATCAGAGCGCACGCCGGCTGCGGATCTTTACCGCGGCGCCGATCACGCGGGACCTGACCCCCGCGCGTGCCCTCGTGGCGCTGACCCCGGCCGAACTCGAGGCCCGCCTCGGCCAGAGTACCCCCCTGCTCGGAACCTGATCGCCCGTCTCCAATGAGCCACCGGGCCACTCTGTCCGCCTCGCCCGCGACAGAGTGGCCCGTCTCGTTGGGGGCCGCGCAAGATCACGTCATCAGCCCACCATGCGTCGCGCCGCATCAGGCGCGACAGACGCTTGGTAAGTGCGCCTGCGCATGGCACTTGGACGCCGGCACCTCGTCGGGGTGCGCCTGGTTCGGGTGTACGAGTGCAAAGTGGTACGGCAGGTGCATTAGGAGACCGCGTACCTCAGGAGAGCGGGGCTCTCCGGCGACACCGCACCGTCACACCACTTACTTGTTAGGAGCATCACCATGAAGCGCCCGATCACCGCCGCCATCTTTGCGCTCGCGCTGACCACCACCGCCGCCGTTGCCCAGCAGCCCGCGGCCCAGCAGCCCGCCGCGAAGCCGGCCACCCAGCAGCCCGCCGCCAAGCCGGCGACGACCACCCCGGCCCCGGCCGCAACCCCGGCCCCGGCGAAGACCAGCACCAAGAAGCACAAGAAGCACGCGGCCAAGACCACCGGCGCAGCGAAGATGGATTCGACCTCGGCGAAGCCGAAGAACTAAGCAGTCCGCGGTCGAACGAAACGCCCCGTCGCTCGAGAGAGCGGCGGGGCGTCGTCGTGCTATTCGGCGCGAGCAATGGTTCAGTGCTACTCGTGACGGATCGCGTCGATGGGAGAGAGCCGGGCGGCGCGGAGTGCCGGGTAGATCCCGAAGGTGAGGCCGATGAGGAGCGCCGCGCCGGCGCACACCGCGACGGTTTCCCAGCTGAATGCGGCGTAGACCCGTGCCGCGGACTGATGCCGGATGAACGCGGTGATGGCGAAGGCTCCCGCGAGTCCGACCAGCGCGCCGAGCGCGCTGCCTGCGCCGGAGATCGCGACGGACTCGGCCAGGAATTGCATCAGGACGTCCCGGCGTCGCGCCCCGATCGCCTTGCGGATGCCGATCTCCCTGGTCCGTTCCGTGACGGAGGCGAGCAGCACGTTCATGATGCCGATCCCGCCAACCAGGAGCGAAATGCCGGTGATCGCTCCCATCGCGACCTTGAAGACCAGAAACGCCTGCTCCGCCTGCTCGACCCGCTTCTGATTCGAGATCACGCGCGCGACTCGCTTCCAGTCACCATGACTTCGCGCGAGCCACCGCTCCGCCCCCTGCTGCACTGCGGACACGTCCTCGACCCGCCGGGCCTGCAGCACGAGGTCGGGCGCCCGGGGACGCGGCGTGGGGAGGAAGGCATCATGCTGGGCCTCGAGCGGAACGTAGGCGGTCCCGCCCTGCTCCCCCTCCCGTGGCGATCGCACGCCGACGATCGTGAGCGCACGCCCCCGCAACCGCACCTCCATCCCCAGCGACGCGTCGGGTGACCTGCCCGTCAGCCTGCGCGCGAGCGCATCGCTCAGCACCACCACCGGAGCGTTGGCCCGGGCTTCGTCCGCACTGAAGTAGCGACCGGCGGTGAAGTGAAGGTCGAGCAGCTTCGCGGCACTGGGCAGCGTCGCCGCGATCAGCGCTGGCACCGAATCGGCGTTGGATCCCGCCAGCATTCCCTGGCCTGTCAGGGTGATCGATGCCCCCTGTGCCTCGGGCACCGACGCCAGCAGCGACTCGGCGTCCGCGAGGCTGAAGACGGGATAGCTGTCGATGGGGAAGACCTGCCCGTCCACGATGAGCGAGGTCCTCGGCGAGAGCACGACCGACTGCAGATCGGTAGTCTCCTCGATCTGCTGGCGCCCGAAGCGCTCGAGGCCATCCCCCAGCGCGAGCACCGCGACGAGCGACCCCGCCCCGATCACGACGCCGAGGGTCGAGAGGATCGTCCGGAGCGGATTGGCGCGCAGGGTCTCGAGACCGATGGCGACGGAGGAGAGAGAAGCGCGAGGCATGGCGGGACGACGGGACTGCGCAGGGGCTTGTTTCAGGAAGGCGGGGCGGCCGCTTGGCCGCCCGTGATACTGCGCGCTGCGAGCTTACGGCGTGCGGGGAGCCGCGGGAACGCTGGGCGAAGTGATGTCCGCCGGGATGTCCGGTTCGATGCGGATGATGATCGCGGTGATGTTGTCGAGGCCACCACGGCGGTTCGCCTCGTTGATCAGCCGGTCGACCCACTGCTGGGGGCCTCCTTCACCGCGGAGGATCGCGGCCAGCTGCTCGTCCTCGAGCATACCGGTCAGCCCGTCGGAGGCGAGCAGCAGGATGTCCCCGGGACGCAGGTGCCCGAAGTAGAGATCCGGCACTACCTCGGCGTTCGCGCCGATGCAGCGGGTGATCACGTTGCTGTAGGGATGGACCCGCGCCTGTTCCGGAGTCAGCAGGCCGAGGTCGACCTGCTCCTGCACGTAGGAGTGATCCTTCGTGACCTGAAGGAAGTGTCCGTCACGCAGCAGGTAGGCGCGGCTGTCACCGACCTGGCCGAGGATGTAGCGCTGCGGGAGCAGGACGAGCGCCGTGGTCGTCGTCCCCATGCCGCGCTTGTCATGCTCGGTCAGGGTGCGGTCGAAGATCGCCGAGTTGGCTTCGATGACGGCGTGCCGCATCCGCTCCCCGGCCTGATCGTCCGTCAGCCCGCGCAACGTCCCCAGCTCGCGCGACACGATGCGCACGGCCATTTCGCTGGCGACTTCGCCAGCGGCGTGACCGCCCATGCCGTCCGCGACGATGAACACCCCGCGGTCGGCGAGCATCAGGTAGTTGTCCTCGTTCCCGGACCGGACGATGCCGGTGTCGGTACGGGCCGCGCAGGAGAATCGCACGGGAGTCCGGTTACCTCGTGAGCAGGATGGCGGCGACCACCCCGAGAAGAACGATGACCACCGCCGGAATCACCCACTTGGGCATGCCGGAGGGCGGCGGGGAGGTAACCACGACCGGCGGACGGCGCGGCGACGAGCGGTGCAGCGCCGGCTCGGACCCCGGCTGCATCTGGGGCTGCGGCGGGGGCTCCGGCTTCGCGACGCTGGCCACCGGCTCCGCGGCCGGCTCGACCGGCTTGGGCGTCGGTGCGGGCGGCTTCGGGACACTCGCCGCCGGCATGGCCGGCGGTGTGTTGATGAGCGGAGAGGGAGCCGGCGGGGGCGCACTGCTGAGCGCGGGCTGCGGCGCAGGCGTCGGGGGCGAACCCGGTACCCGCATCGCACCCATGACCTTCGTGCCGGATCCGCTGCCCGTGCCCAGGTGGTCGTCGGTCGGTTCGAACATCACCGACACCTCGCCGAACCTGACCACCGCGCCCGGACCGAGCATCGCTTCACCGGTCACCCGCTCGCCATCGACCCACGTGCCGTTGGTGGACTCGTTGTCAAACAGCACCCAGACGCCTTCGCGCCGCTGCAGCTTCGCATGCGTGCTGCTGACGCTGTCGTCCGGGATCACCAGGTCGTTGTACTCGGCCCGGCCGATGTTCACGACCGGGACCCGCACCGGAAGCCGCTGCCCCTTCAGCTGCCCGCTCCGCACCAGGAAGTTCGCGAGCTGTACCGTCGGTCCCGATGACCGCACCACCGGCTTCGGGGCGGATGGCGTCGGCACCGGCATGCCGTGCATCGTGTGGGAGAGGCGCTCTGCCGCCCCTGCCGCCGGCGCGGGGGGCGCCGCAGGAGCGGCGGGAGCCGGCTCAGGCGGCGCCGCCGCTAAAGGGGAGGCCGCCCCGGGAAGCGGTGCGTCCGCGGCGCGATCGGCGTAGAACCGGAATTCATGGTCACCGATGCGAATCACATCCGCGCGGGCGAGCACCCGCTGCGCCTCGATCCGGTCGGCATTGACGAAGGTCCCGTTGGTGCTGCTGTCGACCAGCACATAGCCCTGCGGCGATGCGAAGATCTCGGCGTGGCGCCGGGAGACATCCTTGTTCGGCACGACGATGTCGCAGCCGGCTTCCCGCCCGATGACCAGCGGCGCCGACCCGATCGTGTACTCGCGGCCATCCGTCAGGCAGACCAGTCGGCCACCCGTCGCTGCTGTCGCCGGCTTGGGCGCGCTCGGCTTGCCCGTCGCGGCGACCATCTTGGCGACGTCGGAGGCGCTGACGAACTGGGTGCTGCCACTGCGCCGGGGGTCGTGCACGAGGAGTTCGTGGAGGCCCACCTGGATCTTGTCCCCATGCAGTGCCGGGGCGGGTTCCGCACCCAGCTTCACGCCGTTGAGCAGCACATCATTGTCGCCGACGCGGCGCACCGAGACGGAACCGTCGCCGGCGCCCACGACCACCGCATGCGCCGCAGCCACGCCGGTGAGTCTCAGCCCACAGGAGGGATCGGCACCGACGACTAGTTCCCCCACGGGAATGGGGGTCCGCTGACCGGCAAGTTCCAGTTCCATCATCCGCTGCGCCCTCGTTTGTACCGGATGGCCAAACGTATCCGTAGGCCT
>JBGASX010000039.1:0-42662 GCA_044229445.1 Gemmatimonadales bacterium
CAGATATCGAGGGCGGCGGCGCAAGCAACGGCGGAGTCTGCGGCCTCCGCGAATAGGGCCACCCAGGCACCCATGCTGTGGCCAACGAGGGCAAGGCGACTCGGATCGATACGGTACTTCGTGATTGCTGCATCGGAACGCAGGAACCAGATCACGGCCCCAGCATCCTCGAGCGAGTGGGCGAACGAGAATGTCCCCCCGCTGCCCCAAGATCCTCGGTAGTTGAAGTAGAGGACGTTGTCACCCGCTCGGCGCAGCGCTTGCGCCAAGTCGAGGTTCCGCTCGTTCCCAGGGAAGCCGTGGAGCAAGACGACGGTCGGGTGCGGGCCGGGGCCGGATGCCAGGTAAATGAACCCATTGAGGCGGGCGCCCATGCTCAGGATCTGCAGCTCATCCGCTCCAGGTGGAAAGATTGAATCGCGAGTAGTGGGGTCGGAGGTCGCCGGATTGTAGGGTGTGGTCGCCGACTGTGCCTGGACCCGCCTGCCGAAGGCGAGGCAGAGGATGCCGACAATAACGACCGAGCGGTGGAGAGCAGAGTAGGGCATTGAGACTGCTCGGAGGAGTATGTACTTGAGCTTGCCGCGGTAACGCGGCGGATGTCTAACGTCTGCGCATAAGCTGCGAAGCGCCACTCACGGGCGCCAGTAGTCCATGGGATGCTCGCGGCGCTTCGACAGCTTCATGCGCCGGTTAGGTGGCGTTTGACGACTATTGAGTGGTATCACCTTTGGCACGCCTGCCAAGGTCTGAGCGGGAAGGCCAAAGATCAAGCCGCACCAATGAATCAAGTCGCCCCTTCGAGCTGCTCATGTGACCATCAGGCCCGCCGTGATAGACCCCTTCGAGTATCACGTACTGGTCATTGACCGAGGCTGACTTACTCGCGAAAGAATCCGGGACTTCTACCCAGATGCCTGCGGAGAAGATGTGTTCTGCCTCCTCGGCCGATGCGAACAGCCCATTTCCTTCGAACTCCAAATGCAGAAAGCCGATCGTTCGCACTCGCTTGCCGTCGTAGATCTCGGGTCTGGCGATGAGTTGTCCAACGGTCGGATCCCACATCACACAGCCCGAAGCGGACGTCACGGCACAGTACGTGAAGTCACGGGGCGCAGAGGCTTTCGGCGCCGACTGACCGCTACAGGCGGATAGTCCAGCCGCCAGGCCGATGCTCATGAATCGGCGCATTGCCCCCTCCACTTCGGAAACGCCACCTAACGTTCATTCGATTGTATGCGAATCCCGCTCCTCGCGCCAGCAAGAACCGGTTTGACCCGAATGTGACGGCATAAAAGGGAAGGGCTGCGACCGACACGACGCCGGCCTCCTTCGCCCAGCCCCTCCGCGACTCAGCGGCTCCGCGTGACCCCCCCCCTCACCCCACCCCCGGCAGCCGGTCCGCCGGGCTCTTCACCCCGCGGCCCCCCTTCAGCAGCACATGAGTGTACACCATCGTCGTGCTCAGGTCCTGGTGCCCCAGCAGCTCCTGCACTGTCCGGATATCGTACCCCGCCTCCAGCAGGTGCGTCGCAAACGAATGCCGAAGCGTATGACAGCTCGCCCGCTTCGGGATCCCCGCCGCCCGCACCGCCTTCGTCACCACCCGCTGCACCGCCGACGGGTGCAGATGCTGCCGCACCACGACCCCCGTGCTCCGATCCGCCCGCACCCGCCTGGCCGGAAAGACCCACTGCCACTCCCACGCCCGCTCCGCCCCCGGATACTTCCGCCCAAGCGCATCCGGCAACGGCACCGCACCTCCCCCCGCCGCCAGATCCCCCGCATGCCGCACCCGCACCCGCGCCAGATGATCCCGCAACAAGCCCACCGCCGCCTCCGGCAGCACCGTGACCCGGTCCTTCTGCCCCTTCCCCCGCCGCACCCGGATCTCCCCCCGCACCAGGTCGATATCCTTGACCCGGAGCGTCAGGCACTCGACCAGCCGCAACCCGCTGCCGTACAACAACAACCCGATCAGGTGGTAGACCCCCGTGAGCTGCGCCAGCACCTGCCCGACCTCCCCCACATCCAGCACCACCGGCACCCGCGTGACCAGCCGCCCCCTCGGCACCAGCCCCGCCAGTTTGAGCGGGCGACCCAGCACCTCCTTGTACAGGAAGACCAGCGCCGCCTGCGCCTGCGCCTGGGTAGAGGCCGAGACCCGCTGCTCCTCCACCAGCACCCGGAGGAACTCGACCACATCCCGCTCCTCCAGATCCCGCGGATGCCGGTACCCGTGGAACTTCACATAGCGCCTCACCCACCCGAGATAGGCCTGTTCGGTCCGGTGGCTGTAGTGTCCCAACCGCAATTGGCGCCGCATCATCGCGAGGAGGCGGGGTTTGGACTGCAAAAGGGTGGGGGGGATCGGGGGCGACATCCCCCAACTTTCTCCTCCACCCCCACTCCATTTCCCATCCCGTTAACGCGGGACGAATCCCCCGAACGCCCGATGCAGCCCGACCCTCACCAGCCTCTCCACCCTCCGCGCCCTCCGCGTGAACCCGTCTTACCCTCTACGGCGCCGAGTCGGATTGACACGAAAGACGTCGGCCTGCCATCCACGCGAGCGCGGCACCGGAATGCAGGAGGACGAATCGACACGGCGAACGGCGAGTCGTCGCCGAAAATGGAGGGGAGTCAGCGAACAATCGTGTACCGAGCGCCCGAAATGCTGTGCACTCCGCCCGAACGACTGTGCAGCGTGACCACGATCCGGTTCAGGCCGGCCGAAATGCTGTGCATCCCGGGCCCAAAGCCGGAGAGACCGGCCACACGACTCTGCCGTCCGGCAGCAGGCCCCTGCCGATCGGCCGGAATGCTGTGCATCGCGGCCGAAAGGCTGTGCAGGCCGTCCGAAGAGGTGTGGGGCCCGTCCGAAGAACTGCGGGGTGTGGAAAAAATACTGTGCAGTCCGGCTGAAATGCTGTGCATCGCGGCTGAAATTTTACGGGGTGCGCCTGAAATGCTGTGCATCGCGGCTGAAATTTTACGGGGTGCGGCCGAAATGCTCTGCATCGCCCCGGAAATGGTACGGGGTGCCCCCGCATGGCTGTGCAGCCCGGCCGAAGAGGTGCGGGGTGCTCCCGCAAAACTGCGCCGCCCGTCCGAACGGCGACGGGGTCACGTCGGTGGCATCAGCCGAGTCTCAGCTTCCGCCGCGGACCCGGTGGCAACAGCAAAGCCCCGGTGCAAAAGGCGCCGGGGCCCACCCGTTACCACGCACTGCGCCCTCGGAACTCAGAACCCGGAACCCGGAACGCGGCCCCCCCGCACCAAGCACTAAGCACTACGGACTCGGAACTCGGAACTCGGAACTCGGAACTCGGAACTCGGTACTCGGTACTCGTAACCCGGAACTAGGTCTCATACCTCGCGACGAACCACCGTTTCACCAGCTGAGTGAGGACCATATAGGCAACCAGCATCCCCGCGAGCAGCCCCCAGTACCGCCCCGGCAGCGCCACGAACCCCAGCGTCCCCGCCAGCGGCGACACCGTGAGCCACACCCCGATCGCCGGGATCAGCACCGACGCGGCGATCAGCGCCCAGCTCGCTCGGCTCTGCACGAACGGAATCTTGTTCGTCCGGATCACATGGATGATGAGCGTCTGGGTGAACAGCGACTCCACGAACCACCCGGTATGAAAGAGCGCCGGGTTCTCCCGCGCGTGGAAGATGCCGAGCATCATCCAGAAGGTGAGGTAATCGAAGATCGAGCTGATCGGCCCGATGACCAGGATGAACCGCTGGATCGCGCCGATGGTCCACTTCCTCGGCTGGCTCACCCACTCCCGGTCCACCCGGTCGGTCGGGATCGCCGTCTGCGAGAGGTCGTAGAGCAGGTTGTTGATCAGCACCTGGATCGGGAGCATCGGCACAAACGGCAGGAAGGCGCTCGCCCCCACCACGCTGAACATGTTCCCGAAGCTCGAGCTCGCCGCCATCTTGATGTACTTGATGACGTTCCCGAACACCCGCCGGCCCTCGACGACGCCCTTCTCCAGCACCAGCAAACTGGTCTCGAGCAGGATGATGTCGCTCGACTCCTTGGCGATGTCCACCGCCGAATTCACCGAGATCCCCACATCCGCCGCCTTGAGCGCCGGCGCGTCGTTGATCCCGTCCCCCAGGAAGCCGACGACATGCCCCGCGCCCTGCAGCGCATGGATGATCCGCTGCTTGTGCGCCGGCGCCAGCTTCGCGAAGACGCTGGTCCCCGCCGCCGCCTCCGCCAGCGCGGCGTCGTCCATACCCTCGATTTCCGAGCCGAGCAGCACCCGCTCGACCGGCATCCCCACCTGCTCGCAGATGTAGCGGGTGATGATGTCGTTGTCGCCGGTGAGCACCTTCACCGCGACCTTCCGGCCGTTGAGCAGGGTGAGCGCCTCCCGCGCCGAGGCCTTGGGCGGATCGAGAAAGGCGAGGAAGCCGAGCAGGGTGAGTCCCGCCTCGTCCTTGACGCTGTAGACCGGTTCGTCCGGCGCGCCCGGCATCTCCTTGTACCCGAGCGCGATGACCCGGAACCCCTTGGCGTTGAGGTCGTGCACGATCGCCTGGCCGGCGACCACATCCTCGGGCGCGAGCTCCCGCACCGCGCCATTCACCTCCGCCCGCGCGCAGAGCGCCATGACCTCCTCCACGGCGCCCTTGCAGATGAGGGTGTTGGTCCCGGTGGTGTCCTCCACGATGACCGACATCCGCCGCCGCACGAAGTCGAACGGGATCTCGTCGATCTTCCGGTACTTCTTGCTGGCCTCGAGCCGCTCCTCCAGCTCCTCGTGATCGAGGATCGCCTCGTCCATGAGGTTCTTGAGGCCGGTGTGGTGGAAGCTGTTGAGGTAGCCGTAGTGCAGCACCCGCTGGCTCTCGTGCCCCGCCACGTCGACATGCTGCTCCAGCACGATCTTCCCCTCGGTCAGCGTGCCGGTCTTGTCGGTACACAGCACATCCATCGCGCCGAGGTTCTGGATGGAGTTGAGCCGCTTGACGATGACCTTCTCCCGCGCCATCGCGAGCGCGCCCTTGGAGAGGTTCACCGTGACGATCATCGGGAGCATCTCCGGCGTGAGCCCCACCGCGACCGCCACCGCAAACAGGAATGCCTCGACCCAGTTCCCTCGGCTCAGTCCGTTGACGAGGAAGACCGTCGGCACCATGACCGCGATGAACCGGATCATGAGCCAGGTGAAGCCGTTGACCCCCTTGTCGAAGCTGGTGAGCTGCCGCTCCTGGCCGATCGAGGTGGCGAGCGCGCCGAAGTAGGTGCGCTCCCCGGTATGCACCACCACCGCGGAGCCGGCGCCGCTCTCGACGTTCGAGCCGAGGAAGCAGACGTTGGGGAGTTCGAGGGGGGAGTCGACCTCCGGCGGGGCGGGGCCGGCCCGCTTCTCCACCGGCATCGCCTCGCCGGTGAGCGCCGACTGGTTGAGGAAGAGGTCCTTCGTCGTGAGCAGGCGCACGTCCGCCGGCACCATGTCGCCGGCGCCTAACCGGATGACATCCCCAGGCACCAGCCCGCCGAGCGGGATCTCCAGCTCCTTGCCGTCGCGGACTACCGTGGCGGTGCTGCTCACCATCGCCTGCAGCCGCGCCGCGGCGTTGTCGGCCCGCATCTCCTGCACGAAGCGGAGCACCACGCCGAGCACGACCATGATCAGCACGACGATCGCCGCCCGGATGTCCCCCGTGAGCCAGGAGATCAGGGCGAGCACCAGCAGCAGGATGATCAGCGGATTCTTGACGTTGTCCCAGAGGAGGAGCGGCTTGCTGCGCCGCTTGCCGCGGGCGATCTGGTTCGGGCCGAAGGTCGCTTCCCGTTTGAGCGCCTCGGCGGCGGTGAGGCCCTCGGCTCCTGCCTCGAGCCGGGACAGGACCGTCGCTTCGTCGCACCGCGCTCGATCGAGCAGCGTGGCAGTGATCTCCGCCTGGCGCCCGTCGTGCGACGGGTGCGGCCTGGCCGGGTGCGCGGTGGCCGTCACGCGGCGCGCATCTCCCGGCGCGCCAGCCAGATTCCCGGGAAGAGCGGCAGCATCAGGGTGAAGCCGCGGAACAGCACCACCGCGGCGACACCGGCCGTGGTCGAGACGCCGACCAGGTGCAGCATCCCGAGCATCGTGGCGTCGAAGGTCCCGAGCCCGCTCGGAATGATGGTGATCGTTGCGACCAGCGAGGCGATCACCAGCGCCGCAAAGATCCCGGTGAGGCTCGCCGACACGCCGATCGACGCGAGACAGACGGCGAGTGTGGCGGCGTCGAGCACGAAGATGCCGAACTGGAGCAGGGTGGTCTCGAGCAGGAGCGGGGTGTCGTGCAGCGTCTCCTTCGGCGCATCATGCAGCTCCTGCAGGAAGCCCCGGAGCAGCGGGATCCGCATCAGCCAGTTCTTCACCGGCCCCTTCCGCCCCCGCGCGAGCCAGAGCAGCGCGACGATGACGGCCGCCATGAGCACCGTCGCGACGATCGCGATCGCGATCATCCGCCGGCTCAGGTCCCCGCTCGCCGCGAGCAGCACCAGCGCCGCGACCAGCGCGACGCCGTAGGCGAGGTGGAATCCCAGCAGCCCGATCACCACCGCCGAGACGCTCGCCCCATCCGGCACGCCGCGGCGCTTGAGCGCCTTCACCACGAGCAGGGTGCCGCTGAGTCCGGCGGAGGGAACCACCTGGTCCATGAAGAGCTTGGCGAGCCCGAGCGGAATGAGCTGCCAGATCGACGTCGCGATCTGCTGGCGGGCGAGAACCCGCTGCCAGGCGCCGGCGGCGCAGGCGTAGGTGCCTATCTGGAGGAGGACGGCGAGGAGGAGCCAGCCGGGGTGGGTGTGCTGCAGCAGTTCGGCGAAGCGGAGCTCTTCGCCCCGCCGCGAGATGACGACGGCCACCACGACGAGGAGCAGGAGCCCGCTCAGCCACGCCATCCACAGCCGCTTCTTTCCCGGCGCCACCGGTGGCTTGGCGCGATGTCCTGCGGGCGGTGCGGCTGCCGATGCGGCGGACGAGGCTTTCGCCATGACGTCCCTGGGGCTCCTGAAAGACGAAAACGCCCGACCCCTTTTGGGACCGAGCGCCTTACCACGGCCTGGCATCACCCGGTTGCCGTCTCCGGGGCCCCGAAGGGCTATGTCTCTGACCCGACAATTGTAACCTGCTGTCCCCTCCCGGCGCAACCCCCGACCCCGATTCTCCCCTATATAGAGGAAAGGGGCGGCCGCGGACGGCCGCCCCCCGGGATCCCCCTGACCGGCAGGTCACTGGACCGCAGGCACCCTCAGGGTCGCCACCAGCCCGGCATGGTCGCTCGGCCACATCTCGTAGAATGGCCCCATGATCATCTCGCTCGGCCGCGAGCCGACGATCGTGATGTCGCCCGCCACCGGCTTCTCGCCCAGCCCGAAGCCGCGCGCGAAGATGTAGTCGATCCGCTGGTTGAGCCCCGGCGTGACGTTGGCGAGGTCGTCATCCTGGCAGCAGGTGAACCCCTCCGCCGTCGGCTTGAGCGCCCGCCACACATCGGCGAACCCGCCCTGCATCACTACCTGCCACATCGGCGAGTTCTCGAAGTCGTTGAAGTCGCCCATCATGATCGCACGGGGCGCGTCGCCCATCGCCGCGACCAGCTCGGTCACCTGCGCCGCGCGCAGCATCCCGAAGTTGTTGCCGCCGAGATCCGATTCCGGATGGGTGCTGGCGATGCGATACTGCCGCCCGTCGATCACCGCCTTCACCGTGACGAAGCCGCGGATCAGGTTGATGCCCGGCGCCACCACACCGGCGTTGTAGGCGAAGTTCCGCTCGACCGCGCCGCTCGTCGTCACCCGCCGGCTGTCGACCAGCATGACGTCGTAGTCCACCAGGCTGATGCCGGGGAAGGGGCTCGCGACGATGTTCTGCACCTTCGCCGCGACGACATAGTTGAGCCCGCGGGCCTTGAGCGCCCGCATGATCGTCTCGAGGAAGTTCACATGGTACACCGCCGGCACGCCGAGGGAGGTGAGGTCGATGTCGATCTTCGACACCTCCTGCAGCCCGATCACGTGCGGCCGGATCTCCGCCACGCGCTTCGCGATCGCTGCCGCGCGGGTGGGGAAGTCGGTACTCTGCAGCACCCCGATCTGCGCCAGCAGGGTGGGGACGTCGTCGTTCGGGTCCGGCGTCGCCAGCGCGATGATGATCTTGTCTACATCGGCGCCCACGTACAGGTTCTGCGTCATCACGACCACGCGTGACCCGCTCTCCTCCCCCGGGATCACGACGTTGCTGGCGCTGGTCGGCGTGGACCCGGTCTGGTCCGAACACCCGAAGAGCAGGGCCCCGCTGCCGATCAGCAGGTATTGCGTCAGTCGCCGCATACGGCCTCCTTCATGAAGAGCCGGGAGCGACGGGCGTACAATGGGAGGGATGCGCCGCCGACCACCGGCGATCATCCCGCAATCTACCTGGCACAATTGTCAGGAATCTCGAATCGCCGGTGAGATGAACATCATTACATCAGTCGAGCTGGCCCTGCTTGCCGCCGTCGCGATGGCACTCCCGACCTCCCGCGCCCGGCGGCGAGCCCTCGCCGGACCGCTGCTCTTCGCCCTCGGGATGGCGAGTCTCACCCTGGCCCGCGGCAGCGATGCGCCGATCGAGTCGCTTCCGGTCTCCTACTCGGCCATCACCGCGGGGCTGCTGCTCATCGCGATCGCCCTGCCGATGGCCTTCGTCGTGCTCTCCTTCCGTCAGGCGGGGTGGGTGACGACGCCGAAGGCACTGACGATCGCCGCGGCGCTCGTCGCGATCGGCCTCGGCGTCCGGGAGGCGATGCCGCTGATCGCGCTGGGTGGCGTGAACACCCTCGCCGCCATCGGCGGCCTGCTGCTCGCGGCCGGGTTTCTCCGCTATGTCGGGCCCCGGCTCGCCGCCGGGCTGCGCTGGGCCGATGCCCTCGCCTTTCCGGTCCGCGCCCCCGAGTCGCATCGCTGGGACGGTCCCGCCCGTGGCCTGCTCATCGTGACCGTCGCCGCGGCCGCACTGGCCTGCCTCTCCCCCCGGCTCGACCTGCTGCTCCTCGCGGTACTCGTCGGCGTCATCGCCGGTCTCATTCTCGAGCGCCGGCTCGGCCGCCTGACACGCATCCCCGTCGCGACCCCGCTCGCGCTGGTCCTGGTCGCCGCCGCGAGCTACCTGATGATCCACGTCGCCGGCGATACCCCGCTCGACTTCCGCGACCTGCTCGATGCCCCCTACAGCAGCGCCTTCGAGGTGCTGGCCGTCCTGCTCATCGGCCTCGCCTCCTGGGTGCTGCTCGGGCTCTTTCCGTTCGCGTCGGCGCCGCGCGGGCCGCTGAGCGCGCTCCTCGCCGGCGCCCTCCTCGCCCGCGCCACCGGCCCGATCCTCTCCGACGGCTGGGTGCACTGGCAGCCGATCTTCTACCTGATCCCCGCCGTCGCCGCCTGGCACGCCGCCGCCACCCGCCGCGACGAGGAGACGCTGATTGCGCTCGGCACGCTGGGGCTGCTCTCGGAATCGATGCTGGCGGGCTGGGCAGGGATCGCCTGCACGGCAGGGGCGGCGCTGCTCCGGGGGGCCGAATGGATTGAGCTGACCGGTGCCCGGCTCGGCGACACCGGCAGCACGCTGCTCCGCCTCACGCCGGTCGCCGGCGCGCCGCTCCTCTTCCCGCTGCTCCAGGGTGCGCTCGAGGCACAGACCTTCTAACACCTCGTTGACCGCGCCCCCTCGGGCGATGATATTGCGACCCGGTCGTCGGAGATTTCCGCCGGCGAGATGCCATCACCCCGTCAGGAGCCCGTTATGGCGCACATGCTGCCGCCGCTGCCCTACGCCTACACCGCCCTGGAGCCGCACATCGACGAAACGACGATGCGGATCCATCACGATAAGCACCACGCCGCCTACGTGAACAACCTGAACGCCGCGCTTGAACCGCATGCGGCGCTCGCGGCGAAGTCGATCGACGACCTGATCGCCAACCTCGATCTGGTCCCCGAGACGATCCGCACCGCGGTCCGCAACAACGGCGGCGGGCATCACAACCACACGCTGTTCTGGGAGCTGATGACGCCCGGCGGCGCCACCGAGCCCCAGGGCGCCCTCGCCGACGCGATCAACAAGAGCTTCGGCGACTTCGCCAAGTTCAAGGAAGCCTTCGGCAAGGCCTGCACGACCCGCTTCGGCAGCGGCTGGGGATGGCTCGCGCTCAAGAAGGACAAGACCCTCGAGGTCTACAGCACCGCCAACCAGGATTCGCCCGTGATGGAGGGCAAGGTGCCCCTCCTCGGCTGCGATGTCTGGGAGCATGCCTATTACCTGAAGTACCAGAACCGCCGCCCCGACTACGTCACCGCCTGGTGGAGCGTCGTGAACTGGACGGAAGTCGGCAAGCGCTACGCCGCGGCGAAGTGAGCACCACGCACTAAGTACTAAGTACTAAGTACTAAGTACTTAAGTACTAAGCACTGTCTTCTCGGAACTCGGAACTCGGAACTCGGAACTAAAAAGATGCCGCTCCCCGCAGTTGGTACAACCGCCCCCGACTTCAAGCTCGCGTCCACGTCCGGCACCGACGTGACGCTCTCCGCGCTGCGCGGCAAGAATGTGCTGCTCGCCTTCTTCCCGCTCGCCTTCACCGGCACCTGCACCAAGGAGATGTGCGAGTTCACCACCGACTACTCCCAGTTCCAGAGCGCCAACACCGTCGTGCTGCCGATCAGCGTGGACGCGGTGCCGTCGCTCAAGGAGTTCAAGGCGAAGGAGAAGATCGGCGTCGATCTGCTCAGCGACTTCAAGCGCGAGGTGAGCCGCGCCTACGGGACCCTGCTGGAGGACCTCTTCTTCTCCAACCGGGCCTACGTGATCATCGACAAGCAGGGGATCGTCCGGTGGACCTACGCCGAGACGACGCCGGGCACCAAGCGGGACAACGCCGAACTCCTGGCCGAGCTGAAGAAGCTCTCCTGAGCCGCCGCAATCCCGGAACCTGAGGGCGGGCTTCTGCCCGCCCTTATGTTTGCCCCATGGCTGAACGTCCCATCGCACTCATCTCTGCCGGCCCCGAGGGCGAGGCGGCCGAATCCTGGCTCGCCTCGCTTCCCGGCGGCGTCCGCCGGCTCCGCTCCCTCGATCAGGTCCCCGGTGCCGGCGTCGAGCGCCTCTGGATCCACGCCACCACCGTCGAGCCGACGCTCGAGCTGATCGCCTGGCTCCGCGCCGGTGGCCGGCTCCTCGCCACCCTCGAGGCGACCGAGCTCCCCTATCGTCTGGGGCTTGAGCCGGAAGCGCCCGACGATCGCCGCGATGGCGTCTGGAAGCACTCCGCCGACGAGTTCCGCCCCGACACCACCACCGCGACCCCCGAACTCCGCCACGCCCGCGGCCTCGCCGCCTTCGGCCCGCACCCCCTCTTCAAGGGATTCGGCGCCGGGGCCCTCACCTGGGCGCCGGTCGAGGGGGAGCCCTACCACTGGCTCACCTACCGCGGTCGCCGTCCCGAGCGCGGCGCCGGGGTCGCCGTCGAACGCGCCGGCCGCGCCATCCACGCGCCCCGCTGGGTGGCGTGGGAGTATCAGGTGGGGGAGGGCGGAATCCTCTGCCTCGGCGCCTTTGCGCAGCTCACCACGGCGGATGACCGGCTCGGCGCCGAGCTGAAGGGGCTGCTCGCGAATGCCCTCGTCGGCGATGCGATCCCGCACAGCACCCGCGACGCGGTGGCGACCCACTGGCCCGGGCTGCTGCCTGACGATGAGGAGAGTGCCGTCGTGCAGGCGGGGCAGGGCTCTCCCGCGCATCTCGACGAGATCTGGGACGAGTGGCCGCCGACCGCCTCGCCGATCCTGACTGAATCCGGCGCGCGCGAGGATCGCGCATGGCGGCTCACCGGGCGTCGGGCGCTCCTCGCCGGCACCGAGCGCGCCGGGCTGCACGAGATCTGGGTGCATCCCTGGCGGCTGCTCAAGGATGCGAAGCTCCTCGTCAACGGCCGGGAGCCGGAGGTGGTGGTGCTCCGCGTTGCGCCCGACGAGGTGGTGCGGGTACTGCGGCTCGGCGAGATCGAACTCACCGAGCGCTTCACCGTGGCGCTCGACCAGGGGCTGGTCTTCTGGAGCGTGGTCGCCGACGGGCCGGCAGTGGTGACCCTCAAGTGGGAGACCGATCTCCGCCGCGCCGCCCCCTATCCCGCGCGCGCCTCACAGGCGCGGGCGCAGGTCGTCGGCACGGCCGAGATGCGGGTGACGCTGAGTCACGAGCCGGCGAGCGCGCAGATCATGGCCGCCGCCGGGACGCTCACCGCGCACGGCACCCGCTTCGAGGTGAAGGGGGAGGGAATCGTCCGGGTGATCCTCGCCGCCGCCGCGAGTGAGGCGGAACTCGGCAAGGTGCTGGACGCCCTCAAGCGGAGGAAACTCCGCGCCTATCGCCAGGAGCGGCTGCTCCACGCCCGGCGCATCGACGAACGACTCACCGTCTTCGAGGCCCCCGATCCGGCGCTCACCCGCGCCTTTGCCTGGGCCAAGGTCCGGCTCGATCGCAGCCTCGCCGAGTCGCCGGGCGTCGGCCGCGCGGTGCTCACCGCCGAAGTGCCCGAACGAGCCCGCTATCTCACGCCGGAGGCCTGCCGCGTCGCGGCGGCATCGCTGGTGGCAGGCGACCGCGAGATCATCCGCGACACCCTGCGATTCCTCTCCCGCAGCCGGGATCGCGCCGGCCGTCCGCCGCACGAAGTGACCCCGAGTGGCCTCGCCTGGCACGATGCACCGGCAGACGCGGCCCTCGTCGCCGAACTCGCCGGGCACTATCTCGCCTGGACCGGCGACCGCGCCCTGCTGGACAAGTACTGGCCCGGCCTCACGCCCGCCTCGCCCACCCCACCCGCAATCGTCGCCGAGTGGCACTCCGGAAACTGGGAATCGGCGCTCGAATCTCTCCGCCTGTTATCTGTGCAATCGGTGGAATCTGCCGATTCTGCGGATTTGCCTCGCGGCATCCTCGAAGGCCTCTGGGGCGCCGTCCCCGACGCCACGAACGAGTCCCTCGCCCTCGAGCCCTTCCTCCCCGAGGCCTGGCACGAGATGACGCTCCGGCGGCTCCGCGTCGGCGCCACGATGCTCGACCTCCGGCTCCGCCGCCGTCCCGGCGCGATCGCGCTGCGGGTGGAAAAGATCCAGGGTCCGCGGCTCCGGCTCGCCGCGACGCTTCGCGCTCGCGTCCCTCTCACCGGCCTCACCCTGAACGACGAACCGCTCGGCGGGAACCGAGCGGTCTTTGACATCGGGAGCGAGGACGAGGTGCGCTGGCTTACTTCGTGAGGTTGAGCACCAGGATCCGCGGTTCGCTCATCTCCTCCATCGCGTAGCGCACTCCCTCCCGCCCGAAGCCGGAGTCCTTCACCCCGCCGTAGGGGTAGTTGTCCACCCGCATCGTCGGGAAGTCGTTCGCGATCACCCCGCCGGTCTCGAGCGCGTTGAAGGCGGTGAAGATCCGGTTCACGTCGTGGGTGAACACCCCCGCCTGCAGCCCGAAGTCGGAGTTGTTGACCTCCGCGAGCGCATCGCCGAATTCCCGGTACGGAGCCACGATCGAGACCGGTCCGAAGATCTCCCTGCAGGAGACCTTTGCCGTGTGAGGCACCTTCGCGAGCAGCCCCGGCGAGAGCACGTTGCCGTTCCGCTTCGAGGCGAGCAGCACCTCGGCGCCGGCCGCGACGGCCTCCGCGGTCCAGGCCTGTACCCGGTCGGCCGCGCCGCCGTCGATCATCGGGCCGACGACCGTCTTCGGGTCCATCGGATCGCCGCACACCAGCGCCGCCGTCGCCGCCACGAACTTCTGCACGAACGTCTCGTAGATCGGCTGGTGCACCAGCACCCGCTGCACCTTGATGCAGACCTGGCCGGCATAGGCAAAGGCGCCGAGCGCCAGCCGCTGCGCCACCCAGTCGAGGTCCGGCGCGTCCTCGTGCACCACCGCCGCCGCGTTGCCGCCGAGTTCGAGGCAGACCTTCTTCTTGCCGGCGACGTTCTTGAGGTGCCAGCCAACGGTCGGGCTGCCGGTGAAGGTCAGCATCTGGAAGCGGGGATCGGTCGCGAGTCCCTCCGCCACCGGGATCGGCAGGTGCAGCACGTTGTACGCGCCGGCGGGGAGCCCGCACGCCGCCATGATCTCGCCGAGGCGATACGCCATCTGCGGGCACTGCGGCGGCGGCTTCACCACCAGCGCGCTGCCGACGGCGATCGCCGGGGCGACTTTGTGGGCCAGCAGATTCAGCGGGAAGTTGAACGGGGTGATCGCGCTGATCGGCCCCACCGGGAAGCGGTGCACCATGCTGGTGTAGCCGACGGTGCGGGGATCGATGTCGAGCGGGATCACCTCGCCGGCGAAACGGCGGGTCTCATCGGCCGCGAGCGAGAAGGTCATGATCGCGCGGTCGACTTCGCCGAGTGCCTGACCGATCGGCTTGCCGCAGCTCTGGGCCAGTTCGGCGCCGAGGGCGGCACGCTCCTTCGTCATCGCGTCGACGATGCGCACCAGCAGGTCGCGCCGGGCGTGGCGCGGCATCGCCTTCATTGCGCTGAAGCCCGTCTGGGCGGCGGTGATCGCGGCGTCGAGGTCGGCGGCGGTGCCCTGGGCGGCGAGGACCGCGACTTCGCGGGTGTACGGATAGAGGATCGCGTCGGTGGCCCGGTCCGCGACCGGCACCGCGGCGCCGTTGATCCACGGCGTGAGGACTGGAATGTTCGTCATGCGTGGAATCTTGCGCCCCCGCCCAACCTCGGCAACTTACCTGTATCCATGGATGATTCTTCCACTGCACCATCCGCTGTACCCGCTCCCGCGATTGCCCGGCTCCGGTGGCAGATCGCCGCGGGGCCCTTCCTCGTGCTCATCGCGATCATCGGCCTCTGGTGGAGTGCGGTGCAGGAGGAGTTGCGGGTGGTGGATGACAGTGACGCCGCGCTCGCCCGCCACGTCGCCGCCTTTCTTCGCGTCCTGACCCCCGCCGGTCCCGGCGAGAGCTACGATGCGCCGCGGCTCCTCTCCGCCGCCAATTCGCTCGCCGACGCCTCGTTCTGGCGCGGCGGCATCCAGGTGAGCATGGGGAGCGTCCCGCTCATTCCCGACACGATCGGCCTCCTTCCGCTCCCCGACTCGCTGATGCTGCCGCTCGAGCAGGGGGCGCCCGCCGTCGTCGCCACCCATGCGAGGCACCGCGCCACCCTGGTCCCCTTTCTCTCCCGCGACCGCCAGTCGCTGCTCGGCTGGGTCGCGGTCTGGGACTCGGTCGAGCTGCAGGTACCGCGCTTCCGGCATCTCTTCCTCACGATCTCCGCGCTCCTCGGCCTCGCCGCCGCGACCGTCACCCTGGTGCGCTACACCCGGCCCAACTGGCGGATCGTCGCGATTCTCGCGGAGACCGGGATCATCGGCCTCCTGGCACTCACCCTCTGGCTGAGCGTCGACGGCACCGCGAGCACCGCGACCGATACCCGGCTCCTCACGCTTCGCCGCCTGGTGGAGATCGCCGCCACCGCCGCCGGGGTGCAGCAGGCGCGGCTCCCGGAGATCGGTACCGGCACCTTCAGCCGCAAGCTCTCCGCGCCGCTCGACCGGCCCGACGACGTGATCCGCGACTATGATGATCCCGACCACGACACTCCCGTCGCCCGGATCATCGCCGCAACCCCGCGCAATCAGGGGGGGCTCGAGTTTCGGGTCGTGCCGGCCGAATCTGATCTGCAGAACCTCGGCCCGGTGCTGCTGGCCTGGCTCTCCCTGGCCGCGGCGGGACTCGGGCTCACCGCGACCGGCGGGCAGGGCCCCCCCGGTATGGAGGAGGAGTGAGGAAGGGGCCGCCGCTGGCCTTTCGGCCGGGAGGGCGGTATTTCCTATCGTAGGTTGGGCTGGGTCGTCGCGGCATTTCGGGGAGATGGGACGGCATGAGCGATGATGGGGTGAAGGTGGACGACGGGCTGGCGCTCATCGGTCGCGTCTCGCGACTCCTGAACACCGGCCTCGCGGCGGAGGAGACTCTCGCCGCCGTCGCCGACGTGCTGCGTCGAGGACTCGGCGTCGAGAGCGTACAGCTCTGGCTCCGCGAGCCGAACGCGACCACCCTCCGCGCGATCGGCGCGCCCATGCCGAGCGCCGGCCCCCGCACCTCGCGCTCCTTCGCCGTGCTGCCCGAGGCGGCCCCCGACATGACCCGCCTTCCGCTCCTCCATGAAGGGGAGCGGCTCGGCATGCTCGAGGTCGGGCCCGCGCCGCTCCCGGCGAGTGCCGACACGCTGCTCCCCATCATCGCCGACATCCTGGCGCCGTTCCTCGCCTCGATCGAGCTGTCGGAGGACCTCGCCTACGAGGTGGCGCTCCGCTCCCGCGAGATCGAGGAGCAGCGCCGCTTCATCACCCTCGTCATCGACTGTCTTCCGGTGGGGCTGTACGTGGTGGACCGCGAGTACCGGATTCAGATCTGGAACCGCAAGCGCGAGATGGGAACCCAGGGTCTCCGGCGCGATGAAGTCGTCGGCCGCCCCGTCTTCGAGGTGCTCACCCGCCAGGATGCGCGCCAGCTCCGCGAGGAGTTCGACGACGTCTTCAAGACCGGCCGGGTGCGGCAGATCGACCTCGAAGTCGCCGTCGGCGGCGACACCAAGTACTACCGCATCTCCAAGATCCCGATGCGGCAGGATGGCGAGACGATCACCCACGTCATCACCATCGGCGAGGACGTCACCGAGGCGCACGTGGCGGGGCAGCGCATCCTGCAGAGCGAGAAGCTCGCCGCCATCGGCCAGCTCGCCGCCGGCATCATGCACGAGATCAACAATCCGCTCGCCACCATCGGCGCCTGCGTCGCCGCGCTCGAGAACCGGCTCGACGACGACGTCCCGGCCCCGCAGCAGAACGGGATGCGGGAGTACCTGCAGATCATCGACAAGGAAGTGCAGCGCTGCGAAGGGATCGTGGACGGGCTGCTCGACTTCAGCCGCCCCAAGGGGAAGGCGAAGGGGCCGGTCAACGTCTCGACGATTCTCGAGGACACCCTCTTCCTGCTCAAGCACCACGAGCGCTTCAAGAAGATCGAGGTCAAGCGCGAGCTGAGCGAGACGCTGCCGATGGTGCACGCCAACGCCGAGCAGCTCATCCAGGTCTTCATGGCGATCATGCTCAACGCCCTCGATGCCATGGACGAGGGCGGAATCCTGATCGTGCGCTCGCTCCCCGGCACCGTCTTCGACGACGAGGTCGAGGTGCACATTGAGGACACCGGCGTCGGCATCCCCCGGGCGGAGCTGCCCAAGATCTTCGAGCCCTTCTATACCACCAAGCCGCCGGGGCGCGGCACCGGGCTCGGTCTCTCGGTCTGCTACGGCATCGTGGCGGAGCATGGCGGCCGCATCGAGGCCGACAGCCAGCCGGGGCGCGGCTCCGAGTTCCGGGTCTATCTGCCGGTGGCCGGCCGCCCGGTGAGCCACCCATGAAGATTCTCGTCGTCGAGGACGACCGGACCGTCGGCCAGTATGTGCTGCGCGGCCTGATGGAGCAGGGCTTCCAGGCCGAGCTGGTGGGTGACGGCAACGAGGCGCTCAATGCAGCCTCGCAGGCGAGCTACGATCTCATCATCCTCGACCTCCGGCTCCCCGGGATGACCGGCTTCGAGGTGCTCCGCACCCTGCGCGATCGCGGCAACGCGACCCCGGTGCTGGTGCTCACCGCGCAGGACGCGGTGGACTTCAAGGTGCAGGCGCTCCGCTCCGGCGCCGACGACTACGTCACCAAGCCCTTCGCCTTCGAGGAGCTGCTCGCCCGGGTCGAGGCCCTCGGCCGCCGCCCCAAGCAGATCGCGCCCCGCTCGCTCCGCGTCGGCGATCTCGAACTCGATCTCGGCACCCGCGAGGTCACCCGCGCCGGCAAGCGCATCGAGCTCACCCCGAAGGAATACGCGGTGCTCGAGTACCTCATGCGCCACGTCGGCCGGGTGATGTCCCGGACGCTCATCACCGAGTATGCCTGGGACTATCACTTCGATCCCGGCACCAACATCGTCGACGTCGTGATCAACCGGCTCCGGAAGAAGGTGGACTCCGGCAGCGCGACGAAGCTGATCAGTACGGTGCGGGGGGTTGGGTACGTCATTAAGCCGTGAACAAGTTTCGAGTGCGTAGTACTAAGTACTTAGTACTAAGTACTTAGTACTCAGTGCTTGGTGATTCGTGCCTGGTGCCGGTACTCCCCTCTCGGAACTCGGATCTCAATGCCGTCCATCCGCCGCCGCCTGACCATCTGGTACGCGATCGCCCTGCTTGCGTCGGTGGGGGCGTTCGGCGGCGCGCTCTACTTCGAGCGGCGCCGGTCGAGCGTGCGCGAGCTCGACGAGCGGCTCTCCCTCGAGGGGAATGCGGCGGCGCAGTACTTCATCTCCTTCCAGCGCTCCCTCGGCCGCCGGCTCGCCGCCGGCGAGACGCCGGGCCTCGCCATCAGCGCCGTCGGCGGCTATCTCGACGGCATCCGCGACAACGTCGTCATCTTCGATCCCGACGGCCTCGCCATCTACCGGAACAGCGCGGCCAAGCCGTTCACCACCACCGCGCTCTCCGACGTCCTCGACAACGCCTCCCCCGACCGGGCCCGGAGTGGCGTCGTCGATCTCCGGGGCGACGGCCAGGCCTATCGCTACGCGCGGGTGCCGCTCACCGGCATCTGGGAGCAGGCGCAGCCGGCCAGCATCTTCGTCGCCGCCCCGCTCGATGCCGTTCCCTTCGGCGCCGGTCAGCTGCTGCAGGCGATGCTGGTGATCGCCCCCGTCATTCTCATCGGCAGCATGGGACTCGGCTACGTCCTCGCCGATACCAGTCTCCGTCCCCTCGAGGGGATGGTGGACGAGATCGAAGCGATCACCGACGGGCGCGGCCTGCATCGCCGGGTCGCGGTGCCGGTCTCCGCCGACGAGCTCGCGCGGCTCGCGGGTACCATGAACCGGATGTTGTCGCGACTCGAGGCGAGCTTCGCGACCCTGCGCCGCTTCACCGCCGATGCGAGTCACGAGCTCAAGACACCGCTGATGGTGCTGCGGGTCGGGGTCGAGCGCGCGATGATCAACCCGAAGACGCCGACCGAAGCGCTGCAGTCGCTGGAGGAGGTGCTGGAGGAGATCCACCGGATGAGCGAGCTGGTCGAGACCCTGCTCACGCTCGCGCGCGCCGATGAGGGTGGCGCCAACCTCGCGGTCGAGCCCTGCGACCTCCGCGATCTGATCAATGAAGCGGCGGAGACTGCCGGCATGCTCGGCGAGGGGCAGGAGATCAGCATCCGCTCGGAGGTGCCGCCCACCGCGGTGATGCTTCCGGTGGACCGGAGCCGCATCCGCCAGCTCCTGCTCAACTTGGTCACCAATGCGATCAAGTACACGCCCGAGGGGGGAAAGGTGAGCATCGGGCTCGTGGATCAGGGCGAGGCCGCGGCGATCATCATCGGCGACAACGGCATCGGGATTCCCCCCGCCGATCTCCCCCACATCTTCGATCGCTTCTATCGCGTGGACACCGCCCGCTCCCGCACCGGGGCGCGGCCCGGCGCCGGGCTCGGCCTCGCCATCACCAAATGGATCGCCGAGGCGCATGGCGGCACGATCACCGTGCAGAGCCGTCCCGGCCGCGGCACCGTGTTCACCGTGACGCTGCCGAAGGCGGGCGCGCCGCCGATCCAGAGCTATCCCGCGCTCGACGCGCCGTCGCCGGTTCCTCCCCTCTAGCGCATTCTTTCGGCGCCGGTATATTCGCCCCCCTCTTGCTCGCATCCGTGTGCGAGCTGGGCGTTGTCGTGCGTACTCTCGTGCCGGCACGACGGCGCCCCAGTGACGGCAGCAGTAATCCGGCTGTTATCGATTTGTCATCTTCTCGGGCGGTGACCTGCAATGGGCGCCCTGTAGGTTCCCGCATCGCCCTTACATGGGAGGACTCGCACCGTGTTCGAGAACCTCATTGAATCGAACAGAAAACCACAGATGTCGCTTGGGCAGTCCGTGGTTTCGATGTTCGTGCACGTCGGCCTGATCGTGGGCGCCATCAAGGCGACCCAGGGTGCGGCCGAAGCGGTCAGGGACATCGTGGTGGACACCACGATGGTCTTCCTGAAGCCGCCCGAGACGCCCCCGCCGCCGCAGAAGCTGCCGGAGAATGTGGTGGTGAGCGCCAATCCGCCGCCGCAGGGCTTCCAGGTGGTGACGCCGCCGGACAACATCCCGACGGAGATCCCGCCCGTGAACCTGAACGAGCGCTTCGATCCGAAGGACTTCACCGGCAAGGGCGTCGAGGGCGGTATTGCGACCGGTGTCGTCGGCGGCACGGGCGCCGTCCCCACCATCGAGGGCGAGGTCTTCCTGGCCGCCGAGGTGGATGAGAGCCCGCAGCTCACCAACGCCGCGAGCTGTTCCGCCGCGATGCAGGCGGGCTACCCTGCGGTGATGAAGTCGGCCGGCATCGCCGGCAAGGTGACCATGCAGTTCGTGGTCAACACCGACGGGCATGTCGACCCCAGCACGGTCAAGGTCACCAGCAGTACCCACAAGGCGTTCGAGGAGCCGGCCAAGAAAGCGCTGACCAGTTCGGCGTGCATCTTCAAGACGGGCAGCTCCCGCGGACAGCCGGTCCGAGTGCTCGTGCAGCAGGCCGTCGCCTTCACGTTGTCCCAGTAGCGTCTCGCGTCGCCGGGCCGCGGTCCCGGGCCCGGCATCATTCTCACGGAGGTCTCCCAGTCATGCAGCACGGCGTTGATATCCTGAAGCTTTGGGAAGCGGCGGGAACGTTTGCCCGGGGCGTCATCGTGGTCATGGCGATCATGTCGCTGTGGTCCCTGTCGGTCGCGATCCAGAAGTTCATCATGATCCGCCGCAGCCAGGGCGCGACCAAGAAGTTCGCGCCGGAGTTCTCCCGCGCGATCCAGGAAGAGAACCTCGAGAAGGCGATCTCCCTCGCCGAGAAGAATCAGAAGAGCCACATCGCCCGCGTCCTCGGTGGCGCCCTCGGCGAAGTGAAGAACCTGATTCAGGACCGGGCCACCATCACCTCGGCCGACATCAACTCGGCGGAGCGCGCGGTGGAACGCCAGATGCTGATCACCCTCGCCGAGTTCAAGCGCGGCATGGGCGTCATGGCCACCGTCGGCGCGACCGCGCCGTTCGTCGGTCTGCTGGGCACCACGATGGGTATCGTCACCGCCTTCACCGGTATGGCCGCCGCGGGCGCCTCCGGTGGTCTCGCCGGCATCTCGGCCGGTATCGCCGAGGCGCTCATCACGACCGCCTTCGGTCTGATGGTCGCGATCCCGGCGGTGTGGTTCTACAACTACTTCACCACCAAGATCGAGAACCTCACCGTCGAGATGACCTACTCCTCCAAGGAACTGATCGACTACCTGATCAAGTCCGTGGGCAGCGAGTTCGGCCGCTCGATCTTCACCAAGGAATTCCAGGCCCAGAAGGCGGTAACTGGTCATGGCCATATCGGCGGGTAGTGCAGGCCGCAGTGGCGTCCGGGCGGAACCGAACGTCATTCCGATGATCGACATCATGCTGGTGCTGCTCATCATCTTCATGATCGTCACGCCGCTCATCGCCGCCGGCTTCAAGGCGACGATGCCGAAGGGGAAGAACCTCGACAAGCGGCCCGAGGGCGAGGGCGAGATCATCCTCGGCGTCGATGCGAGCGGTAACTATTTCCTGAACGGCAAGGGCCCCGTCGATCCGGTGGTGCTCGAGGAGCAGCTGAAGGCGATGTACGCCGCGCGGACGGAGGACAAGATCCTCTACTTCAAGGCGGACAATCAGCTGCGCTTCGTGCGGATCCAGGATGCCGTGGAGCTGGCGCGCCGTTCCGGCGCCCGCGTGATGGCGGCGATCACCGAGCCCAAGGTCACCGGCGGCCTGTTCGATGCGGCCGTGAAGGAGAACTGATATGGCGGGCGGATCTTCCGCGGCTCCTGGCGACGTCTCGTCCGAGCCGAACGTGATTCCGATGATCGACATCATGCTCGTGATGCTGATCATCTTCATGGTCTCGCAGCCGCTCTCGCGGATGGCCCTGGACATCCAGGTCCCGCCGCAGGAAACGGCCACCAAGTCCACCGCGGCCTCGAACCAGATCGTCCTCGAGCTCACGGCGGACGGCGGCTACGCGATCAACACCCAGCCGGTCCCCAAGGACCAGCTGGACACCCAGATTCACGCGATCTTCGACACCCGCCCGGCGAAGCTGCTCTTCATCAAGTCCTCGCCGGACCGGATCTACCAGGACGTCATCGACGCGATGGACATCGCCCGCGGTGCGGGAGTCCAGGTCATCGGATTCACCCCCCGGCCGGCGTCGTGACGTAGGGGCGAGATGTAGGGGCGACCGGCCGGTCGCCCACACGGTTTGCAGCACAGCCCATACGGTTTGCACCACAACGCGGGGGGCCGTCACCACGACGGCCCCCCGTTCGTATGTTTCGGTGTGGATCGCCTGCGTCCCGGCGTCCCCCGTGTACACCCGTCCCGAGGCCGGCCTGATTTCACGTGAGGTAGCTCTGCCCGCTCAGTACGATTTCGGTACCCGACCCCCGCCGGCCCGGTCACGGTCCGTCGGGGTCGTGTTGTCGATCGCGCTGCACCTCCTGCTCGGGCTCCTCATCCTGGTGCCGCTCCGGCACGACTTCGAGCGGGTGCTCCTGGTCGGGCCGAATCGTCCCGGAACGGCCGGTGGCGGTGGTGGCGGGGGAGGGCGGGTGGCGTATATTACCCTCCCCGCGCCTGCGGCTTCCGCGCGAGTGGCCGTCGAGGTCACTCCGCCCAAGCCCACGCCCCCGGTGACGGTGACCCCGACGCCAGTTCCTCCCACGGTCATTCCGCCGCCGGTCCCAGAGGAGAAGAGTCCCGCTGTTCCCGTTCCCGCCGCGCCAGCCACCGCGGCGTCGCCGGACTCCGTTGCCGGCGTGGGACCCGGTACGGGCGGGGGCGCCGGTGGCGGCAACGGCGGTGGCATTGGTCCGGGGAACGGTGCGGGGAGCGGTCCCGGCACCGGCACCGGCGTGGGTGAAGGGGGAACCGGGACGCCGCCGATACCGCGGCAGTACATCATTCCCCCGCAGGATGCCCCGAAGGAGCTGCGCGGCAAGGAGATCCGGGTGACCTCCTACATCGACGCCAACGGCAAAGTCGAACGGGTGGAGTTCCACCCCGAGATCAGCGATGGCGGCTATGCGCGCCGCCTCCGCGAGGCGATGCTCAACTACCGCTTTAAACCGGCGACGGATGCCCAGAGGCACGCCATCGCCAGCACCTTCGAGACGGTCGTCACGATCTTCTAGCCCTCACGCGTCATTCCCCTCGCTCAAAACCACATGCCCGGTCTTTTCGTCCGTAAGTCCGTCGCTGATTGTGAGCACGATCTCTCGGAGCGCGGCGGCCTCAAGCGCTCGCTCAACAAGTGGCACCTCACCGCGCTCGGCGTGGGGGCCACGATCGGCGCCGGTATCTTCGCCACCACCGGCACCGCCATCGCCGGTGACCTGGCCCGGCCCGGCGCCGGACCGGCGATCATCTTCTCCTTCATCCTCACGGCGGTGGCCTGCGGCTTCGCGGCGCTCTGCTACGCCGAGTTCGCCGCGATGGTGCCGATCGCGGGGTCGGCCTACACCTACGCCTACGCCGCACTCGGCGAGTTCGTCGCCTGGATCATCGGCTGGGACCTGATCGTCGAGTACGCCGTCGGCAACATCGGCGTCGCCATCGGCTGGTCGGGGTACTTCCGGGAACTGCTGAGTCACCTCGGGCTCGACCTGCCGGCCTGGCTCGCGACCGATATCCGCTCCGCGCACGACGCCGTGAAGGCCGTCGCCGCCGGCGCCACCGATCCGCTCAGCCTCTACCTCGCCTCCGCCGTCACCACTGCGCCGCACATCTTCGGCATCCCGGTCGTCGCGAACCTGCCGGCCTTCCTGGTCGTCGCCGCGATCACCGTGATCCTGGTGAAGGGCGTCAAGGAGTCGGCGAACTCGAACAACGCGATGGTGCTGCTCAAGATCGCGATCATCCTCTTCTTCCTCGCGGTCGGCGCCTTCTTCATCAAGCCGATCAACTGGAACAATCCCGCGACCGGCGGCTTCGCCCCGAACGGCTTCGGCGGCATCAGCGCGGCGGCGGCGATCATCTTCTTCAGCTACATCGGATTCGACGCCGTCTCCACCGCGGCCGAAGAGGCGATCAATCCGGCGAAGGACATGCCCTTCGGCATCATCATGAGTCTCGCGGTGACCACGGTGCTCTACATTGCGCTCTCGATCGTGATGACCGGTCTCGCGCCGTGGCAGCAGCTCGGCACGCCCGAGCCGATGATCACCGCGCTGCAGTTCGCCGACGGACCGCCGGCCATCCTGCATGCCTCGCGACTCATCATCGCCATCGGCGCCGTCATCGCGATGGGCAGCGTGCTGCTGGTCTTCCAGCTCGGTCAGCCCCGCATCTTCATGTCGATGGCGCGCGACGGCCTGCTGCCGCCGTTCTTCGCCAAGGTGCACCCGAAGTACAAGACGCCCTACATCGGCACCATCATCACCGGCATCTTCGTCGCCACCTTCGCCGCCTTTGCGAACATCGCCGAGGTGGTGGACCTGACCAACATCGGGACGCTGTTCGCGTTCATCCTCGTGTCGGTGGGCGTGATCGTGCTGCGGCGCACCGATCCCGACCGGCCCCGGCCCTTCCGGGTACCGTGGGTGCCGTTCACGCCGATGATCTCGGTCTTCGCCTGCTTTTATCTGATGTACAAGCTGCCCGGGATCACCTGGATCCGGTTCGGCATCTGGCTGCTGGTGGGATTGGTGCTGTACTTCATGTACGGCTCGAAGCACAGCCGACTGCGGAACCCGGCCTGACGCTGAGTGGCGGTGTGTGGTGTGTTGGGAGGGGTAGGGGAGGCTTCGGCCCTCATTTTTGCCGCCCCCCCCCCCTAGACTTTCCCCGCGAGATGAATCGCGCCCGTCGCCGGGTCGAGAGGAATATCCCGCATCCGGATCCTCGGTTCCTCGCTGAGCTTGGCGCGGAGCATCTTGTGGAGCGGGCCGTCGTGGTAGAGGAGACCGCCGTTGGTGGCGACGTCGACCTGGGCGCGCTCGTCGGCGCCGAAGTGCGGCAGCAGCCGGGTCACGAGTGACGCGAGTTCCCGCGAGGCGTAGTCCATGATGCCTGCGGCCACCGTGTCGCCCTGGGCGGCGGCCTCGAAGACCGAGGGCGCGAGCGCCGCGACCTCCGGGACGCCCGCCGCCGCGGCCCAGCGCACCAGCCCGTCGATATTCTGTCCTCGCGTCACCTTGAGCAGCAAAGCGGTCAGTTCGGTGCGTGGACTCCTGCCATCGGCCGCGCGACCCACCGCACCGAGTGCGGCCCGCCCGATCGCATAGCCGCTCCCCTCGTCGCCCATCTGCCACCCGAAGCCGCCGGTACGATGAATCCGGCCATGCGGATCGCGCGCGATGCCGACGCTGCCCGTCCCCGCAGTCACCACGATCCCCGGCTGGTCGCCGAAGGCGGCCGCGATCGCGATCTCGGTGTCGCCGACCACGATGATCCGCTCCGCGATCGCCTCGGCCCGGAGCGCCTCGCGCAGTTCGGTCCGCTCCTCCTCCCGCCCCGCCCCTGCGACGCCGGCGACGATCACATCGGCGCGGAGCTTCCCGATCTCTCCCAGCGCCCGGCGGCTCACCTCGCCGATCGTGGTGGCGCAGGCGATCCCCCGGCTGCTCCGCATCTTGGCGCTGCCCCCGGTCGCGCGGGAGCGGATGGTGTCGTCCTCCGCCACGATGGCGACGGTCTTGGTGCCTCCGGCGTCGATCCCCACGATGATGCGGCTCATGCTGCGTCCTCACGCTTCCGCCAGACCAGGCTCAGGCCCAGTCCGGTCGCGACAGTAATGGCGCTCCCCAGCGGAACATACCACGGCCAGGCGAGCTTCGACTTGGTCAGGAAGAGCGTCAGCATCACGGCTACCGCCACCGCGATGCCGGTGATGACATGCCGCCCCGCCACCCGCGCCGACCTCCCTGCCAGCAGGTAGGCGCCCAGCAGTCCGCCGTAGGTGATCGAGGCGATCTGCAGCGCAAAGACCACCACCGGCGTCTTGCCCCCACCCGCGATCGCGTAGAAGCCGAGCGCCGCGGCGGTGACCAGCACCCCCCAGAAGATCGAAAGCAGCTTGCCGATTCTCAACAGCTTCGCGGGATCGCGCTCCCCGGTGTACGACGCGTAGAGGTCGTGGGTCATCGAGGAGGCGAGCGCGCTGATGGCCGAGCTGTGGGTGCCCATGGTCGCCGCGAGGATCGCCGCGATCAGGAGACCCGAGAGGCCCGACGGCAGGTGATCCACGATGAAGCGGGGGAAGATCTGGTCGGCCGGCAGCTCCGCCGGTGAGAAGCCGCCGGCCCAGATCGCGGTGCCGATCAGCATGAAGAGGGTGAACTGGAGCAGCACCACCACGCCCGAGCCGACCAGCGCCCGCCGCGCGTCGCGAAGCGAGCCGCTCGCGAGCAGTCGCTGCACGATCACATGGTCGGTGCCGTGTGAGGCGGCGGTGAGCATTCCGCCGCCGATGATCCCGCCGAAGAGGGTGTAGGGAACGGTGAAGTTGAGCCCCAGATCGATGAGCTTGAGCTTCCCCGCGGCGCCCGCCATCGCGAGGGCAGGGCCGGCGCCACCTGCGAGCGAAAAGGCGATCGCCAGCGCGGCGAACCCCGCGGCGACGTAGACGCACCACTGCACCACGTCGGTCCACACCACCGCCTTGAGCCCGCCGTGCCAGGTGTACACCATGGTCACGACGCTCATCACCAGGATCGAGAGCGGGATGCTCCACCCGGTGATGAGTGCCAGCGGCACCGCGCTCGCATACACCCGCACCCCGTCGGCCAGCATGCGGGTGACCAGGAAGATCAGCGAAGTGAGCCGCCGCGTCGTCGGCCCGAAGCGCGACTCGAGCCGGACGTAGGCCGTCTCCTGTTCCCCCTGGAAGTAGCCAGGGAGGAGCCACCAGGCCACGACCAGCCGGCCGATGAGGTAGCCGATCGGGAGCTGCAGGAAGGTGAGATCGCCCTGCGCGGCGATCGACGGAACCGAGATGACGGTGAGGGCGGAGGTCTCGGTTGCGACGATGGAGAGCAGGATGGCCCAGGAGGGGAGGTCGCGCGCGCCGAGGAAGTAGTCGCCCGCCGTCTGCTGCCGGCGGGAGACCCACATTCCGACGCCCAGCGTCAGGGCGAAGTAGCCGAGGATGACGGCTAGGTCGAGTGTCGCCAGGGCTGGATACACGGAGGGGGCGGGTCTTAGACCCGCCCCCTCGAGTTATGCATGGGACTGCTCAGGCGGTGAACGACGATCCGCAGCCGCAGCCACCCGTGGCGTTCGGGTTCGTGAAGGTGAAGCCCGAGCCCTGCATCGAGCTGGTGTAGTCCACCGTCACGCCGTTCAGATACTGCATGCTGAACCCGTCCATGAAGACCCGGACGCGGTTGATCTCCATCACCACGTCGTCCTCGAGGGCGCGCTCTTCGATGTTGAGGCTGTACTTGAATCCGGAGCATCCACCCGGAAGCACGCTCACCCGGAGGCCGGCGGTCTCGACCGGGACGGCTTCGGCGGCGATGAACTTCTGCACCTCTTCCGAGGCGCGATCGGTCAGGACGAGGGTGAAACCCGGGGCGCTTACCTGCTGTTCAGTGCTTTCCATGTCCGTGCTCCCCATTCGATGATGCGAAAGCGCCGGGCATACGCTCCGGCGCTGTTTATTACTGTGATTCAAGGTAGGGGTTTGCCCCTCCCCTGTCAATTTCTCTGAGCCCGGGCGCGAACGGCTAACTCACAGTCAGTCAAGGAGTAACCGCCGAATCGCCGAGTGCCGACACCACCCGGTCCGCCACCCCGACCCGCACCGCGCCCCAGCGGCTGTTGGCGCGCGTGGGGTGCACCCGGTTGCTGAGCAGGACGATGACCAGGCAGCGCGAGGGATCGATCCAGATCGAGGTGCCGGTGAATCCGGTATGCCCGAAGCTTCGCGTCGAAAGCAGGTGCCCGGCGCTGCTCCCGTCGGAGGGAGTGTCCCAGCCCAGCGCCCGGCTCGACCCCGGCGGGATCTCCTGCCGGGTGACGAACTCGGCGATCTCACGGAGCGGTGGTGCGGTCTGGTCGGTCGGAGCGAGAGGGCAGTGGACGGTCGAGTCGGCGGCTGCGAGCCGGCCGAGCAGCCAGTCACCGAACTGCACCAGGTCGCGCGCGGAGGAGAAGAGTCCCGCATGTCCCGACACTCCGCCCAGTCGCGCGGCGTTCTCGTCGTGGACTTCGCCGCGGATCATGTGCCCGCGCCAGGGATCGTTCTCCGTCGGCGCGATGCGCGGGAGCCAGCTCGCGGGAGGGAGATAGCGCGTGTCGTGGAGTTGGAGCGGGCCGAAGATCCGCTGCGCGAGCAGCGAGTCGAGTCGTGTGCCGTACGCCGCCTCGACTGCCTGGGTGAGCACCATCGCGCCGAGATCGGAGTAGAGGAAGCGGGTGCCTGGCAGGGTGTCGAGCGGCGTCGAGTCGGCCAGGGCGAGCCCGTCGCTCCGGCCGTTCGCCTCCTTGTAGATGGCGCGCCAGGCGGGGAGCCCGCTCGAGTGGGTGAGCAGGTGGCGGAGTGTCACGCGTCGGCGGAGGCTGTCCTGCATGCCGAAGGCGGGAACGTAGCGGCTGACGCTGCTGTCGAGGGCGAGCCGTCCCTCATCCACCGCCATCATCGTCGCGGTGGTGAGCCCGATGACCTTGGTGAGCGAGGCGAGGTCGTAGATCGTGCTGCTGTCGGGGCGGGTCGCGTCGTCGAGGCCGAGCCGCCCGGTACCGTGGAAGTAGTGCGTGCCGCGGTGACTGATGCCGAGGGCCGCACCGGGTGCGGCGCCGTCGGCGACCATCGAGTCGAGATAGTGCGCGACCTGGCTCCACTCGCTCCGTGGCGCCGGCGTCATGGCCCTCGGGGTACAGGCCGCGCCGAGCAGCGCGAGCAGGGCCGGGAGACGCGCAGGGCGGCTCAGCGCTGGCTCCCCGGGCCCACGCCGCTCGGCACGCCGAGTTCGATGCCGGTGCCGAGCGGATAGGCGGGCGGCAGATCGACCGGCATGTGGCCGGTGATCGGCGCCTCGCCGGTGAGGGCCCGGGCGATGGCCCATTCGGAGAGCCCGGTGCCGTTCCAGCCGATCAGGTAGGAGCGGAGGTGCGGCACCTGCATGCCGATGTAGGGACTGCCGAACGAAATCAGCACGGTGCGCCGGCGGAGGCTCGTCTCCGAGATGAGGTGCGCCACCGCGTCGGGCAGGCCGACCGTGCCCTTCCAGGCGCTCACCTTCACCGACGCGGCGAAGACGGCGTAGCCGTTCTTGCGGATGATGGCGCGGGCGGAGTCGAGGCTCGCCGCGCCGCTCGCCGGCCAGAGCCGGAAGCTCGTCACCTTGTACCCCGCGTCGCGGAGCCGCCGGGCGAGCACGTTGCCGACGGTGCCGGCGTTCTCCTCGCCGTAGGTGACCAGGGTGATCGGGCGGGGCCGCTTCCGGATGCTGTCCACCGTGCCGCTGCTGTCGGAGACCAGCACCACCGAGCGCTGCGCGATGTCCCGCGCGGTCGCCAGGAAGCGGGTGCTCCCGACCGTGACCGGCACGCTGTCGAGCGGCACGGTGCGGCGGTTGAAGAGGCCGAGATGCTGCTTCACCAGCAGCAGCCGGCGCACCGAGTGGTCGAGCCGTTCGTACGAGATCCGCCCCGACTCGACCGCCTCGGTGAGGGCGTCGATCGCGGTCTTCGGATCGGCGGGCTGCAGCAGCAGGTCGGCGCCGGCAAGGAAGGCGAGCACCGTCGCCTCGCCGGCGCCGTAGGTGTTGACGATGGCGCCCATGTCGAGCGCATCGGTGACGACCAGCCCGTGGAAGCCGAGCGAGTCGCGGAGCACCCCGGTGAGGATCTGCGGGTCGAGGGTCGCGGGGCGCTTCCGGTCGCTCGCGATCGCCGGCATCGTGATGTGCGCCGACATCACCAGGCTCACGTCGGCCTCGATCGCGGCGCGGAACGGCACCAGCTCGACGCTGCTCAGGTGCTTCCACGGCGTGCTGATCACCGGGAGCCCGAGATGCGAGTCGGTCGAGGTGTCGCCGTGCCCCGGGAAGTGCTTCGCGGTCGCGAGCATGCCGTTGTCCTGGATGCCGCGCACCGCCGCCGCGACCAGCCGCCCCACGAGGTACGGATCGCTGCCGAAGGAGCGGGTGTTGATGATCGGGTTCGCCGGATTGTTGTTGACGTCGGCGTCCGGCGAGAAGGTGATGTGAATGCCGACCGCGCGCCCTTCGAGCGCGGTCACCCGGCCGACCTCGTAGGCATCCTGCTCGCTGCCCGCCGCGGCCACACCCATATTGGGGGGGAAGGGCGTGGCGCCGGTGAGCCGGAAGCTGGCGCCGCTCTCGAGGTCGGCGCCGATGAGGAGCGGGAGTCCGGAGCGGAGCTGCAGCCGGTTGAGCTTCATCGCCACATCGAGCGGCGAGCCGACCGAGACGATGATGCCGCCGACGTGGAGCGAATCCACCCAGCCCTGCATCACCGCGAAGGCGCTGTCGTCGAAGGCGGCGTAGGCGCCGGGGATCCAGGGCATGATGACCTGGGCGACCCGGTCGCGGAGCGGCATGGAGTCGAGCACCCGCTGGATCACGAGGGAATCGTGCGGAGCCGGCGGCCCGAGGCCGAAGCGCCCGACCGTCTGCTGTTGCGCCGAGACGGACGCGACGGCGCCGCACAGCAGGAGACCTGCGGAGAACATGATGCTATGAGAACGGGCCACTGGGCGCTCGGATTCTGTCTGATGGCCGCGCCGTGGATCAGCTGCGGCCGGGGTGTGCGTGTGGGTGGAGTCGCGCCGGCGGCGGCGTCCTCCATGGAGAGCGTCGTGCTCCCCGGCATCGATGTGCTGCTTCGGGACAGTCTGTCGCTCGTCCGCGGTCGCCGGGTCGGGCTGGTCGCGAATCAGTCGAGCATCGATCGCGCCGGGGTGAGCGATGTCGACCGGCTGCTCGGCGCGGGGGTCACGCTCGTGGCGCTCTTCAGCCCCGAGCATGGCTTCCGCGGGAACGCCGATCCCGGTGCGGGCGTCGCGTCGACCACCGACTCCGCCACCGGGCTTCCAATCTACAGCCTCTATGGCAAGACGTGGGCACCGACCGACAGCATGCTCGCCGGGATCGACCTGCTGCTCGTCGACCTGCAGGATGCGGGCGCCCGCTACTTCACCTACCTCTGGACCACGACCGGCGTGATGCGCTCGGCCGCGGCGAAGGGGATCCCCGTCGTGGTGCTCGACCGGCCCAATCCGATCGGCGGCGCGGTCGAGGGCAACGTGCTCGATACCGCCTTCAGCTCTCCGGTCGGGCTGCTCGCCATGCCGATGCGCCATGGCATGACGCTCGGCGAACTCGCGCGGCTCGCGAAGCACGATCTGGGGCTCACGGCGGATCTGCATGTTATCCCGGTCTCCGGCTGGCGGCGCTCCCAATACTTCGACGCAACCGGACTGCCGTTTGTCCCACCGTCGCCCAATCTGCGGAGCCTCGAGGCGCTGATCCACTATCCCGGGCTCTGTCTCTTCGAAGGCACCAACCTCTCGGTGGGGCGGGGCACCGATCATCCGTTCGAGCAGCTCGGGGCCCCCTGGCTCGACACCACGGCGGTGCTCGCGGCACTCGCCGCCGCGCGGCTGCCCGGCGTGGCCTTCAGCGCGGTGCAGTTCACGCCGAGCCATCCCGGGGACGGCAAGTATGCCGACACCCTCCTCGCCGGCATCCGATTCCGGGTCACCGACCGGGCGAGGTACGACCCGACCCGCACGGCGGTCACCCTGCTCGGGCTTCTCCAACCGCAGCTCGGCTTCACGCCGCGTCAGTTTGACCGGCTTGCCGGAGACGATGGCGCCCTCCGACGGGCGGTCACCGCGGGTCAGGCGGTGGACTGGGGCATCCCGCGGCGGGAGTTCCTCGCCCGCCGTACGCCCTTCCTCCTCTACCCCGAATAGCCGGGTGCGCCGAGGGTCACGCCTTCCCCTAAACCGTTCCGCCGGTTATCGTTTGCGCGGTTTTCGGGGGCCCGCGAGGCCGGTCTCCCACCCGTGGCATCCCCGAGGGACAGGCGCCAGGTGAAACTGATCACCAAGCCGGTGGAACGGGTGTTCTACGCCGTCACCCGGCCGTTCGTCGATGGCCTCATTCGGGCCGGGATCCGGCCGAACACCATCACCACTGTCGGGACCCTGCTGGTGGTCGCTTCGGCGGTGGCGTTCGGACTGGGGTCGGTGCGCCTCGGCGGGCTGCTGTATCTGGTCAGCGGCATCGTGGACACGCTCGACGGCGCGGTGGCGCGGGCCAATGCCCAGGTCACCAAGTTCGGGGCCTTCTACGACTCGACGCTCGACCGGGTCGGGGACGGGGCCACCTTCATGGGGATCGGGGTCTACTACCTGCTGGCGCCGGAGGGCACGGTGGCCAACCGGGAGTGGGCGATCATGATCAGCATGGCGGCGATCATCGCCTCGCTGCTGGTCTCCTACGCGAGAGCCCGCGCCGAGGGCCTCGGCATCGACTGCAAGGTCGGCATCGTGCAGCGGGCCGAGCGGATCGTGGGACTCGGGGTCCCGACCGTGATCGTCGGGGCCGGCCCCCACGGGCTGGTGTTGTTCTGGATCGTGACGATTCTCGCGCTTGCCTCGGTCATCACCGTCGTGCAGCGCTTCGTGTACGTCTACCAGGTGACCGAGGGCGCACTCGCGTCCAACGCTCCGAAAGGACAGTCCTAGTGGCAAACGGTACTCCCCGGCCCATCGCGCCGGCCAAGGGCAAGCTCGGTGTTCTCTGCGTCGGACTCGGCGCAGTCGCGACCACCTTCATCGCCGGCGTCGAGCTGATCCGCCGTGGCAAGGCGAAGCCGATCGGTTCGCTCACCCAGATGGGCACCATCCGTCTCGGCAAGCGCACCGAGGGCCGCTCCCCGCTGATCAAGGAATTCGTTCCGCTCGCCGACCTGAACGATCTCGTCTTCGGGGCGTGGGATCCGGTGCCGGACAACGCCTACCAGTCCTGCCTCCACTGCGGCGTGCTCGACAAGCACGAGCATGTCGAGCCGATCAAGGACTTCCTGCAGGCCATCACCCCGATGCCGGCCGCGTTCGACCAGCACTACGTGAAGCGGCTCGAGGGGAAGAATGCCAAGGTCGCGAAGAACAAGAAGGAACTGGCCGAGGCGCTCCGGAAGGACATCCGGGACTTCAAGGCGAAGCATGGCTGCGACCGGCTGGTGATCGTGTGGTGCGCCTCGACCGAGATCTTCATCTCGCCCGGCCCCGCGCACCAGACGCTGGCGGCGTTCGAGAAGGCGATGGAGACCAACGACCCCTCGATCGCGCCGTCGATGCTGTACGCCTACGCGTCGATCATGGAGGGGGTGCCGTTCGCCAACGGCGCGCCGAACCTCTGCTGCGACATCCCGGCCATCGAGCAGCTCGCCAAGGACAAGGGCGTGGCGATCGGCGGCAAGGACTTCAAGACCGGCCAGACGATGCTCAAGACCGTGCTCTCGCCGATGTTCAAGGCGCGCATGCTCGGTGTGGCCGGCTGGTACTCGACCAACATCCTCGGCAACCGCGACGGCGAAGTGCTCGACGATCCGGAGAGCTTCAAGACCAAGGAAGAGTCGAAGCTCGGCGTGCTCGAGGACATCCTGCAGCCGAAGATCTATCCCGACCTCTACGGGAACCTGTTCCACAAGGTGCGGATCAACTACTACCCGCCGCGTGGGGACAACAAGGAGGGGTGGGACAACATCGACATCTTCGGGTGGTGCGGCTATCCGATGCAGATCAAGGTGGACTTCCTCTGCCGCGACTCCATCCTCGCCGCCCCGCTGGTGCTCGACCTGGCGATCTTCTTCGACCTGGCGCAGCGCGCCAACCTCTCGGGGATCCAGGAGTGGCTCTCGTTCTACTTCAAGAGCCCGCAGGTGGCGCCGGGCCTGTATCCGGAGCACGACCTCTTCATCCAGCAGACCAAGATGAAGAACACGCTGCGCTGGCTGATGGGTGAGGCGTCGATCACCCACCTCGGCGTCGAGTACTACGAGTACGGCGAGAAGTAGGATGAAATACTTCCACCGCACCCACATCACGCCCGACACCGTGATGTCCGAGGCCAACGCCTTCTTCGGTCCGAAGCTCGCGCCGACCGAGGAGGCGCCGCGGCGCCGGCGCTTCTCCGGCACCCTCGGCCAGATCGCGGTGGAGGTCCAGGCGGAGGGGGGGCACTACACCCTCATCACCGTCGAGACCAATCAGCCGGGCGAGAGCGAGGCCGACAAGCTCGCCAAGCGGTTCCTGACGGTCGTCCACACCAAGGCCGACCCGTCGCACGAGGCACGCGGCGCGTACTGAGCACTCCGGGTTGTTTGCGGCACGAGGGCGGGTCGAGGACCCGCCCTTCGGTTGCGCGGCCCGTCATTCATTCACGATACCGAGGAGAAGGCCCCCCATGAAGAAGACGTTGCCCTGGCTCATCGCCCTGGCCGTCATGTGCACTCTGGCGCTCACCACCCATCCCGTCTTCGCCCAGGATTCGGCCGCCGTCGCGACCGGCGGCGAGACGGTGCACGCCGGCGGTGAAGCCAACCTGGTGCTGCCCGACCTGGGCTCGGTCAACTTCCTCGGCGGGACCAGCGGCCGCACGCTGCTGATGCTCGGCCTCGTGGTCTGCGCCCTCGGCCTCGGCTTCGGGCTGCTGATCTACACGCAGCTCAAGAACATGCCGGTGCACCGCACCATGCGTGAGGTCTCCGAGCTGATCTACGAGACCTGCAAGACCTACCTGGTGACCCAGGGCAAGTTCCTGATGATCCTGTGGCTCTTCATCGGCGCCATCATCACCTTCTACTTCGGCTTCCTGCAGCACTTCGCCGGCGTGAAGGTGGCGGTCATCCTGGCCTTCAGCATCATCGGCATCGTCGGCAGCTACGGCGTCGCCTGGTTCGGCATCCGGGTCAACACCTTCGCCAACTCGCGCACCGCCTTCGCGAGCCTCCGCGGCAAGCCCTATCCCTGCTACGCCATCCCGCTCAAGGCGGGCATGAGCATCGGCATGCTGCTCATCAGCGTCGAGCTGCTGCTGATGCTCTTCATCCTGCTCTTCGTGCCGGCGGACTACGCCGGGCCCTGCTTCATCGGCTTCGCCATCGGCGAGTCGCTGGGCGCGGCGGCGCTGCGTATCGCGGGCGGCATCTTCACCAAGATCGCCGACATCGGCGCCGACCTGATGAAGATCGTCTTCAACGTGAAGGAAGATGACGCGCGCAACCCCGGCGTCATCGCGGACTGCGTCGGCGACAACGCCGGCGACTCGGTCGGCCCCTCGGCGGATGGCTTCGAGACCTACGGCGTCACCGGCGTCGCGCTGATCTCCTTCATCCTGCTCGCGGTGAAGGACCCGACCACCCAGGTCCAGCTCCTCGTCTGGATCTTCTCGATGCGCATCATGATGGTCGTGGCCTCCGCGCTCTCGTACTTCATCAACGAGGCGGTCGCCAAGGCCAAGTACGCCCAGGCCGACAAGATGAACTTCGAGGCGCCGCTCACCGTCCTGGTGTGGCTCACCTCGATCGTCTCGGTGGTGCTGACCTACGTCGTCTCCCACATGCTGATTGCCGATCTCGGCGACGGCTCGCTCTGGTGGAAGCTCTCGACAGTCATCACCTGCGGCACCCTCGCCGGCGCCATCATCCCGGAGCTGGTGAAGGTCTTCACCTCCACCGAGTCGCGCCACGTGCGCGAGGTCGTGAGCTCCTCGCGTGAGGGCGGCCCGGCGCTCAACATCCTGTCCGGCCTCGTGGCGGGCAACTTCAGCGCCTTCTGGGTCGGCATGGCGATGCTGATGCTGATGACGATCGCCTACTTCGTCAGCACCCTCGGCGGCGCCACCGGCATGGCGAGCCTGATGCTCGCCCCGGCCGTCTTCGCCTTCGGCCTCGTGGCCTTCGGCTTCCTCGGCATGGGCCCGGTGACGATCGCGGTGGACAGCTACGGCCCGGTGACCGACAACGCGCAGTCGGTCTACGAGCTCTCGCTCATCGAGAACGTCCCGAACATCAAGGCCGAGCTCAAGAAGGACTTCGGCTTCGACGCCGACTTCGACAAGGGCAAGCACTTCCTCGAGGAGAACGACGGCGCCGGCAACACCTTCAAGGCAACCGCCAAGCCGGTGCTCATCGGCACCGCCGTCGTCGGCGCGACCACCATGATCTTCTCGATCATCGTGGCGCTCACCAACGGCCTCCAGCCGGCGCTGCTCTCGAACCTCTCGATCCTGCACCCGCCGTTCCTGCTCGGCCTCATCACCGGCGGCGCCATCATCTACTGGTTCACCGGCGCCTCGATCCAGGCCGTGACCACCGGCGCCTACCGCGCGGTGGAGTTCATCAAGAACAACATGAAGCTCGAGGGCGCGACCAAGGCCTCGATGGAAGACAGCAAGAAGGTCGTCGAGATCTGCACCAAGTACGCCCAGAAGGGCATGTTCAACATCTTCCTCACCGTCTTCTTCGCGACGCTGGCCTTCGCCTGCGCCGAGCCATACTTCTTCATCGGCTACCTGATCTCGATCGCGCTGTTCGGTCTGTATCAGGCCATCTTCATGGCCAACGCCGGCGGCGCCTGGGACAACGCGAAGAAGATCGTCGAAGTCGAGCTCAAGCAGAAAGGCACGCCGCTGCACGAGGCCTGCGTCGTCGGCGACATCGTCGGCGATCCGTTCAAGGACACCTCGTCGGTCGCGCTCAACCCGATCATCAAGTTCACCACGCTGTTCGGCCTGCTCGCGGTCGAGCTGGCGGTGAGCCTCGAGCCCGGCCTCAGCCACACCCTGGCCGCGGTCTTCCTGGTGGTCGCGCTGTTCTTCGTCTACCGCTCGTTCTACGGAATGCGGATCGAACAGAAGGCGTGATGCAGGGGCAGCCGCCCCGCTGCTGGTACGCCGCGGGCGCCCTTCGGGGCGCCCGCACGGGGGGTGGCCGAGCGATCGGTCGCCCCCTGCGTGCTTTTCCCTTTCCGAGGTGAGTCGCATGCGTGTCGCACCTCTGACCCTCACGCTCTCGCTGCTCGCCGTTACCGCAGGGGCGGCGCAGACCGCCGCGTGGCGCGACGCGACCCTCCCCACCGGGCAGCGGGTCGCCGCCCTGCTCGGCCAGATGACGCGCGAGGAGAAGTTCTGGCAGCTCTATCTGCACCCCGCCGATTCCGCCGGCGCAGTGACGCCGGGCCTGGGCAGGTTCGGGATCCAGGCGCGGACGACCGGGTCGACGCTCGACGCGGCGCGACAGCTCAACCGGGTGCAGCGCCGCTTCGTCGAGGGCACCCGGCTCGGCATTCCGGTCGTGCTGGTGGACGAGGGGCTGCACGGCCTCACCGAACCGGGCGCGGTGAGCTACCCGCAGGCGATCGCCCTCGCGGCGAGCTGGGACACGGCGCTCGTCGGTGAGGTTGCCTCGGCCGTCGCGCGGGAGGCGCGGGCCCGAGGGATTCGGCTGCTCCTGTCGCCGGTGCTCAACATCGCGAGCGATGCGCGCTGGGGCCGGGTGGAAGAAACCTACGGTGAGGATCGGCGCCTCGTCTCCGCGACGGGGCTCGCCTTCGTCGCGGCGCTCGAGCGTGCCGGCGTCGTCGCGACCCCGAAGCATCTCGTCGCGAACGTGGGCGAGGGGGGACGAGACAGCTACCCCATCGACTGGAGCCAGCGCCGACTGCTGGACGAGTTCCTGCCGCCGTTCGACGCCGCAATCCGGAGCGGTGGAGCGCAGGCCGTCATGGCCGCGTACAACTCGGTGGACGGGCGCCCCGCCTCCGCGAGTCCCTGGCTGCTCGACACGCTGCTCCGCCAGGCCTGGCGCTTCCGCGGGGTCGCGATCTCCGATGCCGGCGGCGTCGGCGGCGCCAACGTGCTGCACGGCACCGCCTCGGGTTACGCCGATGCGACGGCGCGGGCGCTCGGCAGCGGACTCGACGTCATCTTCCAGAGCAGCGTCGAGAGCGCGCCGCTCTTCGAGGAGGCGGTCCGTCGCGGACTCGTGCCCGATGCGGTGCTCGACGCCGCGGTGTCGCGGGTGCTCGCACTCAAGTTCCGGCTCGGCCTCTTCGAACATCCCTACGCCGACACCGCCGCGGCGCTCGCCGTGGATGCCGATACCGCCTGGCGCCCACTCGCACGCCGCGTCGCGGAACGCTCCGCGGTGCTGCTCCGGAACGAGCGCAACACCCTGCCGCTCGATCCGTCGCGGCTCCGCTCCGTCGCGCTGATCGGTGTGGATGCCGAGGAAGCCCGGCTCGGTGGCTACGCCGGGCCGGGGAGAGCGCCGGTGAGTCTGCTCGCCGCGCTACGCGGGCGCCTCGGTGCGGCGCGAGTCGTCCATCGTCCGGGGCCGGGAAGGGTCGCCGTGGCGTTCCCCACGATCCCCGCCGAGGCGCTGCTGCCTGACACGGGGCAGGGTCACGGGATGGTCGCGGAGTACTTCTCGGGGATCGGCCTCGAGGGTGCACCCGCGACGGTGCGGCGCGATCCCGGGGTCGATTTCCACTGGACCATCGTCCCGCCGGTGGAGGGACTCGATGCACACTGGTATTCGGTGCGCTGGCGTGGGCGCCTGGTCGCGCCGGTGAGCGGCGCGGTACGGATCGGCGTCGAGGGGAACGACGGCTTCCGGCTGTACGTCGATGGGCGCCTCGTTGTCGATCGCTGGGAGAAGCGGAGCTACTCCTCGGAGAGCGCGGTGCTGCCGCTCGTGCGGGGACGCCGCTACGCGCTCCGCCTCGAGTTCCGCGAGACGACCGGCAATGGCCGGGTGCGGCTCTTCTGGGATGTGGGCCGCACCGATGACGCCGAGCGGCGGATCGCGGAGTCGGTCGCTGCTGCGCGGGGCGCGGATGTCGTGGTGGTTGTGGCCGGACTCGAGGAGGGGGAATTCCGCGACCGGTCGTCGCTCGCGCTCCCGGGGCGACAGGAGGAGCTGATCCGGCGCGTCGCCGCGACGGGGAAGCCGGTCGTCGTGGTGATCGTTGGCGGGGGCGCGGTGACGATGCAGCCCTGGCTCGAGCGGACCGCTGCCGTGCTGGATGTCTGGTATCCCGGGGAGCAGGGGGGCGAGGCGATCGCGGCCCTGCTCTTCGGCGAGGCGGAGCCCGGGGGGCGACTGCCGATCACCTTTCCGCGCTCGGTGGGGCAGCTCCCGCTGGTCTACGATCACAAGCCGACGGGGCGCGGGGACGACTACCTGGACGAGAGTGGCGAGCCGCTCTTCCCGTTCGGCTACGGGCTCGGCTACACCAGCTTTGAATACTCCGGTCTCGTACTCTCGAAGGATTCGATTGCTCCGGGCGATTCCACGCTGGTGGAAGTCCAGGTGCGAAACACCGGCGCCCGCGCGGGGGATGAGGTCGTGCAGCTCTACCTGCACCGGAGAGTCTCGTCCCTCGCGCAGCCGGTGATGGCGCTCAAGGGATTCGTGCGGGTGCATCTCGGGGCTGGGGAAGCGCGCGCGGTGCGCTTCTGGCTTCGGCCGTGGGATCTCGCCACGCTCGATGCGTCACTCCGGCCAGCGGTGGAGCCCGGCGAGATCGAGGTCATGGTCGGAGCCTCGGCGCGGGACATCCGGCAGCGGACCGTGTTGACGGTGCACTGAATCCGGCCTGCCCCGATCGCTCCGCTGGTTCAACCTGCGACGGTGAGGCGCCCCGGTGCGCCAGGATGGAACCCTGGGCGGGCACCGGACGTACGACGGGGCACCTTCCTCACCCTCAGGCTGGAGACCCTCATGCTTCGCGCTCGACGACTCGGAATGCTGGTCCTCGCTCTGACCGGCGTGATCGCCGGTGCTGCCCACGCGCAGGACAGTGGCGCCTTCCTGGTCCGGCTCGGCAAGGACACCACCAGTGTCGAACGGTTCACCCTCACGCCGTCCGGGCTCGAGATCGATCAGGCGGGCCGAGTGCCGCGCACCCTGCGTCGGCACGCGACCATCACCTTTGCGCCGGGCGGGGCAATGCAGTCGGCGGATGTCGTGGTCAGCAAGGTGGGTGCACCCGCGGATGCGCCGCCGGTACAGCATGTGATGGCCACCTTCACCAGTGATTCCGCCTTCATCCAGGTCAAGGTCGACACCAACACCCGCAAGATGAGCGCGGCGGTGCCGCCGGGGGCGGGGATCCCGGTCATTTCCGGCTGGACGATGTACGACATGCTCTCGATCCGCCGAGTGAAGAGCGGCGCCGACTCCCTGCACATCCCGATGTACTATCTCGGTGCGCCCAGCCTGAGCTGGGTCGCGATCCGCCGGCTCGGCAAGGATTCGATCGACATCGAGAACGAGAACGACCGCTATCACGCGAAGATTGACCGCGAGGGGCGCATTCAGGGCGCCCGTCCCATCCGTGGCACCCAGCAGTTCTCCATCGAGCGCCAGCCTTCGCTCGATGTGAACACGTTCGCGGCGGCCTTCGCGCTCAAGGAACAGACGGGCGGTCCCGCCGGACAGCTCTCCACGCGCGACACCGTGACCACGCCCGCCGCCGGCGCCACGCTCTGGGTCGACTACGGCCGGCCGCAGGTGCGGGGCCGCACCATCTTCGGTGGGGTCGTGCCCTGGGGTGAGGTGTGGCGCACCGGCGCCAACGCCGCGACCCAGTTCAAGACCGACAAGCCGCTCGCCTTCGGCAGCATCGTCGTGCCCGCCGGCATGTATACCCTCTGGACCCTGCCGACGAAGACGGGCTGGACTCTGCTCATCAACTCGCAGACGGGGCAGTGGGGTACCGAGCACGATCCGGCGAAGGATCTCTACCGGATTCCGATGACGGTGGAGAACAACCCGTCGCTGACGGAGCAGTTCACCATCCACATCGCCCCCGACGAGAAGGGCGGCCAGATCCACTTCGTGTGGGATCACACCGTGGCCGCGGTGGATTTCACCGTGCAGCAGTAGTCATCGACCAACTCCATGAGGTGTGATGGGGCGACCCCGCGCGGGGTCGCCCTTTCGCCTTTCTGCCGCTCCCTCTATCGTAGGTCACCCTCAACAGGAATCCCGATGCGTTCGATTGCCCTGGTGGCTCTTCCCGCCCTCCTGGTGGCGGCACCGCTCGCCGCGCAGACCGATGCCGAGATCGCCGCCGCAGTGCAGAAAGTGGCGCCGCGGATGATCGAGATCCGCGAGGACATCCACCGGAACCCGGAGCTGAGCAATCGGGAGACCCGCACCGCGGCGCTGGTGGCCGCCGAACTCACCCGGCTCGGCTTCGAGGTGCGGACCGGCGTCGCGCACACCGGGGTGATCGGGATCCTGCGCGGCGGGAAGCCGGGACGGGTCGTCGCGGTGCGCGCCGACATGGATGCGCTGCCGGTGACGGAGCAGACCGATCTCCCCTTCCGGTCGGTCGCCAAGGCGACCTATCTCGGCCGGGAGGTCGGGGTCTCCCACGCCTGCGGCCACGACATTCACGTCGCCTCGGAACTCGGCGTCGCCAACATCCTCGCGGGGATGAAGCAGAAGCTCGCCGGCACCGTGGTGTTCATCTTCCAGCCGGCCGAAGAGGGAGCCCCCGACGGCGAGACCGGCGGCGCCAAGCTGATGGTGCAGGAGGGGGCGCTCGAGAATCCGCGGCCGGACCTGATCCTCGGCTTCCACACCAACGGGGCACCACCCGACGGTCCGGGCAACGACGAGCAGCTCGGCCGGCTCTCCTATTCGATGGGACCGGCACTCGCCTCCGCCGCCAAGTGGACCGCGCATGTGACCGGCCGCCAGGCGCACGGCTCTACCCCGCAGCTCAGCATCGATGCGATCGTCACCGCGTCCCAGATCGTGCTCGGCCTGCAGACGATCCATTCGCGGAACGTCTCCCCCTTCGATCCGAGCGTGCTCACCGTCGGGATCTTCCGCGCCGGCGAGCGCAACAACATCATCAGCGGCGATGCCTATCTGGAGGGGACGATCCGGACCTTCAGCGACAGCCTCATGCGCTTCTACGAGCAGCGGATACGCGAGGTCTTCGACGGGGTCACGAAGTCGGCCGGCGCGAGCTACACCATCGATTTCAGCGAGGCCTATCCGGTGACCGTGAACGACAGCGCGCTCACCACCCGGTTCGCGCCGGTGCTCGCGCGGGTCGTCGGCGCCGACCACATCCGCCAGGCGCCGCCGCTTACCGGCGCGGAGGACTTCTCCTACTTCGCCAACGTGGTCCCCGGATTCTTCTTCTTCGTTGGCGTCGTGCCGGATGGCAAGGTCTCAGGGGGGCACCACACGCCGACCTTCTACGCCGACGACCAGGCGATTCCGGTGGCGATGCGGGCGATGACGGCGCTGGTGCTCAACGCCCTGGGCAGCCCCGGCAAGTAGCGCCACCTGGGCGGTGGGGGTCGCCTCCCGGCGACCCGCGCCGTACCTTGACCCGTCCGGCCCGCCGTCCGATCTTCCGCGGCGCCCAACCCTGTCCATGGCATGACATCCCCTCATCCTCCCGGCTCCAGCCCGCCGCTTCCTGCCGGTCTCCAGCGGTGGCAGCTCCT